>RAYB01000012.1 GCA_003669055.1 bacterium 1XD21-70 | reverse complement strand
ATACCATGTTTTACCATTTGATAAAAGTTTTATTTCAACTAACTTTGGAAAGATTCAAAAAGTCCTTTACAAAACGTTTCCGGAGATAGATGACAGGGTATTTTTTTATGATGAGAGAGACAAAACCTTGTATGCTACAAAGATGGAAGAAGTTGTCACTAATATTTTGGAGTTTGAACCATGGGATCAGGTGGATGCATGTGTTTTTAACAGAGAGATGAAATGGGTTCTTGCTATTGCTCATGAGGATGCGCTTTTATTTCTGGAGGAAAACTCAAAATGATTGATAAATTTATAAGCTGTATGAAAGAACAGGGCTGGACAGTAGAGAGGAATGAATACAGAGATTCTGTCTGCCTGAACCAATGAAAAGCTGATATACTGGCTACCCGGAAAGCTGGGTGGAATTTGTTTCGATTGTAAAAAGTATGATACGAGATGATGAGAGAGCCTGGTTTTTATGTTCGGAAGATTATGATATGCAGGGAGACAAGGCAAGGCAATGGAATGAATGGGAACTGCTCAGCCTGGAGGCCGCAGAAAATGATGCGGCATGGAAGGATGAGATCAGAAAGTTCTGGGACGGACATTTACCTGTCTTTTTATCCTTAGAAGGCGGTATGCTTATTATGCAATCTCCATAAAAGAAGGCAGTATTGTTTATGGCAGTGAACCGGAATTGAGCCGCTGCATTTCAAGCGGCGATACGAGCAAAAAGCGAAGCGTTTGCGAGCAGTTTGCGTCAGCAAATGTTATATCCTTTTCCCTCATGTTACGAACCCTCATAAGGGCAAAAATAAGGGAAAGAAAAACCTGTAACAAATTATAACACAGAATAAATTGGGCAGGAAGAACTGATTGAAATGCTTTCTAAAATTTCTCCGAAAACTCAATTAGCAAAGAAAGGACAGATAAGATATGAAATTCATATATGCAGAATACAATAGGTACCACAACAGTGTTGATGTAACAACCTTTGACGGATATATCTTACGGATTGACTGTAATGTAGCGGAAGATGGGTTACAAACCACCCCTTGTTCCCAATGTGCGCTAGATGCTTTTGCAATAGACGAACCGCTTGAATATGCACGATTGGCACTTGACGGTAACTTGCAGATGTGGGTGGATGCAGAGGATGGCTTAGAATTGTGGTAACTCGACACAAGCAGTAATATTTTTAATTTCAAGACCTTTGTCGTCTGCTCTTCCAAAATAGACATCTGATGTATTGCAATTTTATTGAGTTTTATTAAGCGTTCTTTTTGACTCAGTCCATCTTCAATCAGCACAGCATTGATATTTTCCATATTAGATAGGCATATCAGTTCATTTATGCTCGCATAATCCCTGATATCCCCTTTTTATCAGGATTTTTATCTCGCCACTGCTTGGCGGTCATACCAAATAATGCCATATTCAGCACATCAGCTTCAGATGCATAAATAATAGAGGTTTGCTGTGGTGTAAGTTCCGGCGGAATAAGATTAACTTTGATCGCATCTGTATGTATCCGATAGTTGATTTTTGCCAATTCTCTTTTGGCGCTCCATCCAAGTAAAGCCTGTTCTTCTTTCTTTAGCCGCTCAAATTCTTTGATAAGATATAATTTGAATTGCGGAGATACCCAGCTTGCAAATTCAAACGCAATATCCTTATATGCGTATGTCCCGCCATACCGTCCAGCCTTTGCTACAATGCCCTTTGAATTTGTGCGTGATACCCATTGCTTAACAGACATAATAAAACGGTTTAATCCCACCTCCAACATGATTTCTTCATAAGCGGCAGTATTGAAGTCTGCATTATACATTTCTTACCATATGCCAAGAAATTCTATTGTATTCTTGTTGCGTAACCATTTTTCTATCAAAGCAGATCCGTTGTCAATTTTCCTTACCATATCGGTTAAAGAGATATAATCATCTTCTTCAATCTGTAAGACCTGTATCTCTGTTCCGTCAACATTTAGTTTTCCCATAGACAAAATCCTTTCATATACTGTATGATCCATGATTCCGTGGTTTCCCGAATCCTATTACGCTTTTCTCCCAAATGGGCACACATAATGTCTAACGACATTGTACCATATTTAAAGGATGAATGGAGATGCAAAATAAAGAATTTTGCATCGATATGACGGATATTCTTGTCATAGGAATTACGGTTTAGTTCCGAATCCAAAAAGCCTGTTCATATCACAATTGAGAATATAGCAGCAGGCATACAAAAGCGATACTGTCGGATTCTGCGTCCCCTTTTCTATCCTGTTGTACGAATAAATTGAAATGTCTATTCCTTTTGTTTGGAGTCTGGCAACCATATCTGTCTGTTTGATATGTGCTGCTTTGCGCAGCGTAGCTATGTTTTTCCCGATATTGATATTGTTGATCTGAATGATTCTGTCGATACTTCCTTCATTTTTCATGATATTGCACCTCTACGCAATATTTTAAGAAAAGATCCCTTGAAGTAATTGCACGAGAACGCAATAAATGATATAATATCCACGTTGGAAAATTAAAAGAAAATTGCCACCATACAGGTGGCAACGGAAAAGGAAAAATGTGTTACAATGAAAAGGCAGAAGTCAAAAGATGGATTCCAACAGAAGCATTGCAAATAACAGCGAAAAAGCTGCTGCGAAATTTAAAACCAACACACCTAAACAGCGAACAATCTTATGTTTATTCGTACATAAAGGAATGAATCGTTGTATATTGCGGTAGTTAAAACAGCAAAAGACAAAGGCGAGCATTATGAATAAAGCGGTGATTCTCTCCAGCCAAAGATGAAAAACCGTTGCATCTTTTACTTCCATTGAAAGACATATCCAAAAGATAAATAAATATATGACAGATGCAGTAAACATTTTCCACGGAGTTTTTGTCCTGAAACCGGGCGGGGCAAAATCTTTCTGCGGCGTTCCCACTGTGCTGCGGTTATCGTTATTGTGGTTCTGCAATTTTTCGATCTCGGTTTTCAGTTCCTGTACAGTTTTCATCCTGTCAGACGGATTCATCTCGGTGCATTTGCTGATGACGGCATCAAATATATTTGTCGGGACAGGCAGGGCATGGGAAAGTTCCTTTAACAAAATACCCAGCGCATAGATATCGGTCTGGGACGTGGAGGAACCAAAGCCATACTGTTCAGGGGCGGCATAGCCTTTTGTCCCAAGAAGTACGGTATCATGGTCAGCTATATCAGTTGAATGTTTTGCAGCGTTAAAATCAATCAAGACGGCATGAGCGCAGGGCGTGATAATAATGTTTGAAGGCTTAATGTCCCTGTGGATGATAGGCGGGTTGAGAAAATGCAGTTTTTCCAGAATGCTGCACAGTTCTCCCATAAACCGGACAATCAAGTCAAGCGTGAGCGTCCG
The DNA here is from genome assembly GCA_003669055.1 of bacterium 1XD21-70. Taxonomy (GTDB): domain Bacteria; phylum Bacillota; class Clostridia; order Lachnospirales; family Lachnospiraceae; genus Brotaphodocola. Next base: position 125,287 of record RAYB01000012.1, on the reverse strand, counting down.
CACGTCAATCATTTCCTGCAGCGATATGCCTGAAATAAATTCTTCAATCAATACGAGTTGTCCGCTTTCTTCATATATGTTATACAGCTTAGGGATGCCGGTTATATGGTGTTCCATTAAATATTCGTATATATGCGGATTGTAAATATCCAATATTTTTTTGATGTATATTTTATTTGTTTCCCGGTGCTGAACCAGATATATTTTATGCGCATCGTTTATAGTCGCAATGGTATTATAGTAAGAAATTTCAAGGCGGCGGGCATAATCCATGCTATCATTCCTTTCAATGCTTTGTTACTACATTATATCAGATGGGAGAGACTTATGGGAGAGAAAAATACAGACGAATTGGAAAAGGTGCTGCAAAGCACGCATATAAAAAATTTTGACTCTTATTGCAGGGAAAATACAGGAAGCCCGGCTGATGAGGAGTTTGCCATATATATGAAAGATATTTTCAGCGAAAAAAATCTCACGCAGCAGCTTGTTTTTTTGCGGGCGGATGTTCCGGAAAGGTATGGCTACAAGCTTCTGTCCGGAGAAAAAAGAACAAGACAAAGAGATGTCATTCTGCGGATATGTTATGCTGCCGAAATGTCTTTGGCACAAACACAGCGGGCGCTGAAGAAATATGAAATGCCGGAACTGTATGCGAAACTTCCAAGGGATGCCCTGCTGATGATTATCTTCAATGAACGCCCAGGTGATATCATTGAAGTCAATGAAATACTGAAAGAACATAGAATGGAATCTTTGAGGACAAGCGGTTTTCAGAACTAGCCGGATGTGATATTTATCAAAAAAGCAGCGGATTTCATTGGTGGGACAGTCCGTATGCCTGTGTTACCGACAGACAGTGTCTTTTTACAACTTGTCAGAAATTATCTTCCGGATATGATGTGGGGATATTCGCTGGTTTTTGCGTTATTTTGTATCATTGGTAATAATGCGGCAAGCGTATGGAAGGTCTTTGGTATGGCTTTTCCTTTCTCAGTGGCGATGGAAATGATTCAGAAAATGTCTTTCATTCTGGGAACATTTGATGTTTTTGATATTTTCGCTGAATTTCTGGCTGAAACGATTGCCGTATGTATTATATATAAATTATACTCTAGGGAGGAATTTTAAGATGAAAAGAAACATGAAATGGATTGCCGCAGTGCTGTGTTTGGCTGTGTTTGCGGCAATGGCACTGGGGAGCGGTCAGTCAGATCCGGGGGAAACCAAGCAGGTTGTTTCAAATGAAGGAACGGAAAAGCAAGATGCTGACAAAAGCGATTCTAATGATTCAGAGGGTTCAAAGGATTCAGGGGATTCATCAGGCGCAGCGGTCACAATTGACGAGCAGGTACTCGTTGATCAGGACGGTATTGTCGTCACTGCAACAGAATATGTTACTGACAGTATCTGGGGCGATGGTATTAAGCTGCTGCTGGAAAATAATTCAGACAAGGATGTCACGGTTGGTTGTAATGCATTGATTGTCAATGATTATATGATTACAGACCTGTTTTCTTCAGGAATTGCAGCAGGAAAAAAATCCAATGAAACAATGTATTTTTCCAGCATGCAGCTAAAGGCGGCGGGGATTGAGAATGTAGGAAAAATCGAGATATATTTCCATGTATACGATTCCTCTACATATGATACCATTTTTGAACCGGAATGCGTGGTCGTCCAGACATCAGAGTATGCCAATATGGATACAATGCCAGATGATGCAGGAACAGAATTGTATAATCAAAACGGTATTAGAATTGTTGGAAAGACTGTTGACGAAAACAGCTTTTGGGGAACGGCTATTCTCCTGTATGTCGAAAATAATTCCGGGAAAAATGTGGGTATTTCCGTGGATGATATGTCCATCAATGGATTTATGATGAGCCCATTCTTTTCCGCTGCTGTATATGATGGGAAGAAATCCATAGATGATATTACGGTATTTTCTAATGATTTGGAAGAAAACGGAATTAAGGCAATTGAAGAAGTGGAATTGAAATTCCATATTTATGATGCGGATTCCTATTCTACCATCGCTGATTCGGAACCCATTACATTCTCGGCACAATAGCAGGAGGAACGAATATGAAAACTGGAATTGAGGAATGTCAGACAGTTGCCGGCTCTTTTGAGGATTTTATGAAAAAGATAATCAGCGAGGAGATTCATTTATAGAAAAGATGAATGTGGAAACGCATCTATTAGACATTGATAAGACCATCTATGGCATTGGGGAGGAATGAAGCCATGAAAAAGGATCAATGCTTGGCTATATTAAAACAAAGAACTGCAAAGCCGGGAGAGATATATGCCTTTTATGTGGAAATGCTGGGGAAATACGGCGCCTGTGACGCTTTCGGAAATTTGGGATGTAATGGATGAGGTGCGGGAGAACTGGTAATCGGTGTCCAGACATGGAATGTTTGGAAAGGAGGCAGATGCATATGAAGGTACGGAGATTTCGCTTTTATGCCAAACGAGAGGATCTGCAGGCTATCCTGGAAGAATTTCAGAGTAAGTTTGATGTTTATTATGTGCCCACATATTCAGATGAAGGCCCTGTCTTTTTCAAGGACGCTGCCAGCCTGCCAGACCTGGGAACTAATTTTTTCGGCTCCCATCAGGGCAATAAGCAGATTCTTGCATTTTCAGGAACAACTGCCTGCTCCTGGAAAGAATACAGATGGAGCGACCACGAGAGGGGAGGGATACGATATACTTCCCTTTGTGACGAAAATATAGAACGGATAGATATAGACTTAAACGGCGTGTACCAGGAAACGGCAATCTTCCCCACGGAGACAGCAACGATGCATTATGACAATGCAGCGGCAAAGAAGCTGTTTGACGGACTGAAAAAAATCGTGCGAAGGCAGTCTGTCAAAACTGTGAACGGCTGTTTTATTTGTAAAGGGGCATATGAAGACAAAGAAACATACAGGTTCTGTACAATCAACATAAAGTCGCCGGAAGAATATGACCTGAAAGTCGAATAAGCAGGGAAACGGAGCCGGTTGTGAGCAAGGATTTTTAATTAGGAGGAACTTTTAAAGTGATGAAACAGTATGGGATCGATCCGAGACTTGTGATCTGGATTCAGAGAAACACAGGACATGACCTGCAGACATTCAGCGATCTGACGAAAATGAAAAGCCTGGACAGCAGAAGGAGAAATTTTTCGGCTGTTAAAAAAGTAGAGGACATACGTCTTCCTTCCTGGCTCATAGTAAAGGAAAATGATTTTTCTCTGATTGGGGAAATGGCAAAGCTAAAGCAGCTGTCCCTTCACGATGTGGCAATCGACGACTATTCTTTTCTGGCCGGATGCAAAAGTCTAAATACCCTGGATCTGCAGGATACCAACTTTTCAGACTGCCGCCTGCTGGCAGAACTTCCGGCGCTGAAAAAAGTCCTCCTGCCTCCTTATAGCCAGCTGAAACATAGGGAGGTGCTGGAACAGCTGTCTTGCCTCCAGGAGATAAAAGAAGAAAAAACAGAAGAACCAAAGGCGGCAGGGCAGCCCTGTGGGGAGGGGGCTCTTTCTGAGGGCAGCCCGGCATCAGAGGAGCCGCTGCATCTGGGAGATATAGCGCATTTGAGCATTGATGGCATGGGGATTGTCCTGTTTTCCCCAGAGGTTATGAGATATGTTGTTCCGGGGAGCGACTTTTTGACAGCAGAATTCACGAATCCGAAACAGGTGGGGGAGCATATCCGAAAAGGGGATATCACGGCGTTCTGTACGGGTACGGGAGGCGATTTTATTCTCTGGTTCCGACCCGGCTATCCGGATTCCAATGCGGAGAAAGAGTTTCCGGTGATGATCCGGCTGGCGGTGGAGGTAAGGGGCGGTTCCCTGCAGTTTGGAGACCTGTGGCTGAGTGACTGGAATCCGGATTTCCCACAGGATCAGGTGCTGTCTCTGCCGGACGGTTATTATCATATCACAGCCTGCACCAGAAAGCCGGAATCCGGCTACTGGGGAGACGACCAGATCATCTGCCTCTATTTCAACAGGCTGGAAGAAATGCCAAAGCTTATGTGGCAGGGGATCCCTTACCTGTTTACGGAAGAACAGGAAGCAGAGCCGCAGGATGCGAGCGCTCAGGGACAGAATCAGAGAGATTATATGGAAATGATTCGGCAGTTGTATGGAGTGGAAGAACTGCAGGGATACACAGAAGAACTGGCTGTTGTGAAAAAATATTTTAATCCCCTTCCTCCCGTGCTGGAAGAGTTTTGGAATAGGGCGGCGCGCACGGAGGCGATACACAGGGTACAGGATAAGTGGATCAGGCCGGAAGATTTCGATCAATGGGACTGGTTAAAGGACAGCGATTATCTGGTAATCCTGATTGAAAATCAAGGGTGCTGCCGGGCGGGAATCCGAAGAAAAGACCTGACCAAAGCAGACCCGCCGGTTTATGTGGCTGCGGATCAGATAAATGACCACAGATGGACCTTGTGCGCCGGAACGCTCAGCGGATTTCTGAGGGCTGCCCTTGCTTATGAATCGGTATTTGCCTTTGCTTTTCATGGGGAGGGGCTTATGTACTGGCTTACAGAGGAAGAACTGGAAACCGTCCGGTCAGGCCTTGAAAAACAACCCTTTGGGCTTTCTGGCTGGTTGGGTATGGATATGAGTTTTTACAGTAATGCCTCTGACAATATAGCTGTGGTCATGGAATGCGGTGACCTGGAAGTGCTTTATGGAGCCGCCAGCGAGGCAGGGTATAAGAAGCTTATGGAAGTCATGGAAGGGCTTGGAGAAGCGATATAAAAGAGGACGGAATTTGAGCAGGGTATGAAGGGAAAAACGGGAACAGATGAGACACGACAGGAAATTGACCATATCTACCATGCGGCAGAAAAAACAGCGGAGGTACCGTGTTCCTGCTCAGTCGGAACCAGGAAACAGGGGAAGTAAAGTTCGTGAAAGGCATCTTGCCAAAGGAAGAGCTGGATTTACTGCCGGAGGATGAATTTAACAGAGATTATAAGGTACATTCCAATGGGACATGCGGCATGAGCGCAGGCTTTCAGTATGCAGTGGCGGAAAGAAATGGAGAGGAAGAATAAGGATAGAATTTCAGAACGTGATGAAACAGATGTTTCTGCGCGTTGCGGCGGGGGAAGTAGAACCGGAGGAGTGGGAAAAATGGTGGAACAGCAATAGGCTTAAGCTGGAAGAGGTTTTGAACCGGGGAGACCGGGGGCGGATTATGCCCGCTTTATGGAGTGCAAACTATTACTGGATGACAAAGACACAGGGCTGTGCTGCCTATTATTTCCATACCCAGGGGCGCCCGGTGAAGACGTCCGATTATTATGAGGAAAAAGCACAGGAAGAGGAGATCCGTGACAGGCAGAAAGCCATGGAAGCCTGCCACAGGAAAACGGCGCCTGCCAGGCATCCTTGGGAGGAATATCTGGAGAAACATCCGACAGAATCCATTTCTTTTGGCTGGAAGAGCCTGCTGGGAACGCCGCCCGGCCAGAAACCGGCGAAAGTTTTCAGCTATAAGAACGTAAGGACAACCGAACAGTGGAAAGAATCAGTTTATCGGTTATTTCAGGGGCGGCGGATATGAGGCCATGATCTGTTATCTCTGTCCTATCTATGCCATACAATACGGAATCTTAGGCTTACCGGGCCATATCAGCCAGGGAGAATATTTTCAAAAGATGCGTAATGGGTGGGGCGTGATCCAGTATGGCACGGAAGCCGTGGATGCTGCCGCAGTGGAACGCATCAACGGAAAATTTTGGCATCATTGATGGATAAAGACATTACAATCACCTCCAATTCCAAACTTTTTGCAGCAAAGAGCCTGAAAATTTATATGGACATCTATCGTCCCAATTATGTTATAAAGCTTTCCGCAAAAAATTTTGGCTTTGAGGTATAGAAAAAAGGCGGTTCTGCTTTCCGCCGCGTTCTGTATCAGAACCGGATGATTGAAAAGTTTATTTTGTTATGTTCTTTTCCGGTTCTGGTGTCTTTCTGACAAATCCTATTCCAGATGCCTCTCATAATGGTATTCCCCCATGCGCAGATAGGGCTCCACGAACAGCATGTACAGATCGGTTACCGCTATATTGATTTCCTGCATGGCACGGGCCAGCCGCTCCTCGGAGATACTCTTTTCCAAAAGTTCCCGCAGATCCTGGGAGGGGGATTTTTCGGCAAGGTTTCTTAAGGCTTTGGGCCTGTAGTTCCGATCAGAGAGGAAAATCTGGCTGCGCAGGGTTCCCGGGGCGACATCTTTGCTGCCGGGATCCGGCACATCCTCCGGATATTCACAGGCCAGAGAGAAATAATACCCAAGCGGATCCAGGTATCGCTTATCTGTCTCCACCAGTTCCCATCCCTCCAGGTCAGTGCCATACCGGCAGAGAGCCTTCCGGAAGCGCCGGATGCGCTCCTCTTCCTCCTGGGGGAGAACTCTTTCTGCCTCTTCCTGTTCCAGATAGCAGGAGAGAGCGCCCATGCAGCGGAGAATATGATTCAGATGATCAAATTCCTGCCACGCGGCGATATAACGCCTGAGGATGTCGGCCAAAGCCTCTTTCAGGCTCCAGGCTTTGTCTTTGCCTTTCAGAAACGATTCCCGCCAAATCCAGAAACTCTCCGCCCGATCTCCATCTTGCGTTCCGTCCTCCTGAAAACTCAGATCCACCAGGGCGTCCAGATACTGCTTCAGAGTCATCCGCGTACAGTAGTATATATTTCGATATTTCATCCCGCCCTTTGCGTGATCCAGCAGGAGCAGTCCCAGTAAAACCAAGGCATTATTTGCCCGGACGCCCCAGACGGGCCGGTACGGGTCAAAGGCTTCCTCCTCAGATGCATCAGATGAGATTGCCGCAAAAAAGTCGTTATCGTGCTCGATTGCCAGACGAAAGCTGTGGCAGAAGCCGCCGTAATGAAGAAGATTATTCTCCAGGCACTCCCAGAACTCGCCGGTTAGCCCTTCCATGATGTCACAGTTCGCATTTCCGCAAAAAAGATACGCTGTATGTATCCCATAAAGCCGCTGTACCAGCCTTGCGGCGGCCTCAGGCGAGGTCGCCTGAGATTTTGCCGCCATCTTCAGCCGCTCATCCAGCGGCAGAATCGTTCTTTCCATGTTTCTCATAAAGCCTCCTTTCCATATTCCGCTCCGGTTGCGGGCTTCTCCTGTTTTCCCGGCAGCCATCTGCGGCTGCCGGGATGTGCTGTATCGGATTTTTGTCTGCCGCGGAGTTATTTGTCCGCAAGGCTTGTGATAATGCGGTCAGCAAGCCCGAATTTGACCGCTTCCTCCGCCCGGAAGTAGCAATCGTTTGCGGTCTTTGCCAGAATTTCCTCCATGTTCTTGCCGGAGTGCTCTGCGATGACCCTGGCAATGATCTGCCTGGTTTCCATCAGATCATCGCTGATTGCTTTCAGCTTCAGGGCGCAGCCGCCGGATGAGAGCATTCACTGTGTTCGCGTCCACCTCCCCGACCAGTTCCGCCTCCCGGTGGGACAGCATCTCGTCCTGAATCGGGATGAGGTGGTAGCCGTAGGATGATTCCCTGATGATTCTTGCCTCGTTTGGATTGTACATAGGTTTCTGCTTGTTTTACAGGATTGCATTTCTCAATTCCATCAATCGTTGTCCCAATCCTCGTCCCAGCCGAGCATTTCCTCTGCCTCTTCCACCGCCCGGTCATATGCGTCCTGAAGTTCATCTCCCTCTGCGTCAAGGTAATATTCCCAATCAATAGCCATTTTTCATTTCCTCCTGTTTTCCTAATTTTTGAGTTTTTCATTCCTTTGTTTCTATAGGTTTTTCCGTGCCGTTCTCCTCCGAAGCCGCCGCTGTCGTTTCACGGCGTTTCCGTTGTCCTTGACACGTCTGCCCGGTTCAGGCATTACGGCGTATTTTCCTGAAGAAGATTCTCTTCGGATGGTCATTCCGTTTTCCATGCGGGCTTTACAGATACTACTATATCAGGTCTGAAAAAAACAGTCTGTAAATTTTACGAATAATCTTCATCCTCGTTGTCCGAAAGATCATTCTGCATCATAGACTCCGCAAGAGGCTCCCAGTCTGGAAAATCATTCCACGTCATAGACTCCAGATCTGTCTCTTCTGCCTGGTCATATGCGGCCTGAATGGTTTCTTCCGCCAGGCCCGTGTTTTCAAAAGCTCCGTCACCGATATATACAACGCTTTTGGGAACTGTCACATTGATCAGGCTCGTGCAGCCGGCAAAGGCATCTTCGCTGATCCATGTAACCCCCTCCGGGATATTCACATGAGTCAGGCCTGTGCAGTCGGCAAAGGCATATTCGCCGATCCGTGTAACCCCTTCCGGGATAATCACCCCGGTCAGGCCTTTGCAGGCGGAAAAGGCTCCGTCAGCAATTTTAACGACACTTTCCGGGATCGTCAGTACGCCTGACGTTGCCGGCGGACATTGATACAGAACGGAACCGTCCCGACTCAGCAGCAGGCCATTGATGATGCAATAAAACGAATTTCCTGCGTCTACCTGAATTTCACTCAGAGTTGTGCAGCCGTTAAAGGCTCCGTCAGCAATTTTGGCAACGTTCTCCGGAATCACAATGCGGGTCAGATTCGTACCCCAAAAAGCAAGCCAGCCGATATGCGTGGTGTACTTTGGAATTGCCACGCTCGTCAGGCCGCTGCAGTGGGCAAAGGCTCCGTCACCGATCCTGGTGACACTTTCCGGAATGATGATATCGGTCAGGCCACTGCAGGACGCAAAGGCCTCGTCACCGATCCTGGTGACGCTTTCCGGGATGATGATATCGGTCAGGCCACTGCAGAATGCAAAGGCTTTTTCACCGATCTCAGTGACGCTCTTTGGGATCTTTAGCACGCCTGACGTTGTCGGAGGACAGCTGTGCAGTACCGTGCCATCCCGTTCCAGCAGCAGGCCGTTGATGACACAATAGCACGGATTTTCCGCGTCCACCCGGATTTCACTCAGATTCATGCAATCCTGAAGGGTTCCGGGGGAGATCCTGATAACGCTCTTTGGGATGGTGATGCCTGTTACGCTGTCACGGCTCTGAAAAGTCCCGTACTCGATTTCTGTGATGCCTTCCGGAACGGTCACATTTCCTCCCGGGCCATTGTATCTGCCCAGGCATTTTCCGATGATATAAAAATCATCCACTGGCTTGGGCGGCTCGGAATCATAATCTTCCGGCTCTTCATAATCATCAAATTGATTTTTTAAAATGCTCCGCTTGATATCTGACATAGACATATGTAATTTCCTTTCCTTTTTTGTTTCGCTTTTTGTTTGTGTTGTTTCCTTGTGGAAGTGTTCTTTCGGACGGCAGCAGCATTGCCGTCCGAAATGTTCTTCATGGTGTCTGCGTCCGTCAATAGCGGTCGATTCTGGGAACGAATTCAGCGCCCCAGCTGCGTAAAAATATGTTATCCGGACGGACGATCTTTGTGTCCTGGGAAACGCGCAGTGTTTCTAAGGATGTTGCCAGCCTTTTAGAATGTGAAAACGCATAGGAACTCATAGACCTGCAGCTTCTGGGGATTGTGACTGTGGAACCCAGAGCGGTGCAGTCTGAAAATGCCCCGTTTCCGATGTGCTCCACGCTGTGCAGATCGATGCGCGTCAGAGCCTTGCAGCCGGCAAACGCCCTGTCCCCGATGTGTTTTATGCTGCGCAGGTCGATATGCGTCAGATCCTTGCAGTAGGAAAATGCCTCATCCCCGATGTCCGTCACCGCGCTGCCCGCGAAGATGACCCGGGTCGGCCCGCTGCTGACTCTCGCAAACGCTCCTTTCCCGATCCGTACAACGGTCTTTGGGACAGTATAGACGCCGCTTTTCCACTGGGGACAGTAGATCAGTTCCGTCCTGTCCTTATTAAAGATCACGCCGCCCTCCGAGGAAAACCGCTCGTTTCCGGCCTCAAATGTGATCGTGACGTCTTTTTTACTTCTGAATATATCATAAAAAAACTGCGGAGTGTACGGCTCGGTTATATACGGCACGCCCAATTTCCATGTTTTATGTGTTATAATCGGCTGGAGCCGGCACCGGGTACCCAGGAAGTTCACCCGTTCCAGATTATCAGGGAAGAAGCTTGCCCTGTACCTGTTGCCATATCGCTGCTCTGCAATGAGACGCTCCAGACTGTCAGGAAGGCTGATCTCTCTCATCTCCTTGCATCCCTTAAACGCGTAGGATCTGATCTCTTCCAGCGCATTGGACAATTTTACGGAGTTCAGGAAAATGCAGTGATCGAATGCATTTTCCTCGATTACCGTCACCGTGTCGGGCATGATCACATGACGCAGGTTTCTGTTGAACACGTATTTCACCACAGAGGCCGGCCTTATCTCATACTCTGTATCCATGCCGCTGTCTGTGACATTGGCAAATACCCTGCGCCAGAGGTAGTCCACTCTGCTTCCGTCCTGCTTTCTCTTTGCAACGGTGGTCATATACCCTGCGAACGCCTGGTAGCCGATTTTTGTGACGCCATCGGGCACCGTATAGGTTTCCCCTTCCTTCCAGTAGGGATACCAGAGCAGTTCTGTCTGTTCTTTGTTAAAGAGTACGCCGTCCCGGACAGAGAGATAAGGGTGATCTTCGTCTACAATGAGTTCCTTTGGAAGCCTGCTGACCAGCCTGACTCCCATGGTCTTGTCCCATTCGGACTTTCCGAAGCCGGCTCCCGATTCTTCACAGTGAACCAGGTACGCTTCCTCGAAGTCCGAAAAATCCCTGTACTCCACATCCTGATACCTGGGATTGCTCAGATAGACGGCCTCATGCAGTCCGGCCGACTGAAGCTGGATGATCAGGCGCCAGACAAACCACTTCCAGCTATGTTCCCACTTCCGCTTTTGTTCCTGTTCCACTTGCTTAAGTGTCATGTCCTCCATTTCCTCGTCCGTCAGATCGTCCCGTTTATCGGGCAGGAACCTGGCTGTGATGCGGATTGTGTTCAGGTCTTCGGAGAGTTCCATTCCATTTTCGGCAAAGTACGCCCTCTTTTGGGTGATAGCGTCCTGATTCTGTTTCATATATTCTACCTCCTGTTTTTATCATTTCTGAATTTGGGGTTGTTCTGCTTCTGTCAGTTGTTTTGTGCCGTTCTCCCCGAAGCCGCCGCTGTCGCTTTACGGCGTTTCCCTTCCCTTTGACACGCTAGCCCCATCCGGGCATTACGGCGTATTTCCCTGAAGAAGTTCCCCTTCGGACGGTCATTCAATTTTCTATGTGCGTCTTGTAGATACTATTATAGCAGTTCTGAAAAAACAGTTTGTAAATTTTACAAATCATATCATTCCTCATCGTTTGGAAAAATAAGCCGCTGCGCAGCCTCCGCCTCAAGCGCTGGTTTCCTTGTAGAAGTATTCTTTCGGACGGCAGCGCTGCCGCCGTCCGGCATGTTCTTTATGGCGCCTGCACCTGTCAATAGAGGTCGATCTCGGGGAGGAGTTTATCGTCCCATCTGCGGGAAGATGCGTTATCTAGACAGATGACCTCCGTCTCCCGGGGAACGCGCAGCGTTTTTAAGGAGGTTGTCAGTCTTTTCCAATGTGAAAATGCAAAGGAACTCATACACCTGCAGCTTCTGGGGATTGTGATTGTGGGATCCAGAGCGGTGCAGTCTGAAAATGCCTCGTTTCCGATGTGCTCCACGCTGTGCAGATTAATACGTGTCAGAGCCTTGCAGCCGGTAAACGCCCTGTCCCCGATGTGTTTTATGCTGCGCAGGTCAATATCCCACAGAGCCTTGCAGTAGAAAAACGCCTTGTCCCCAATGTCTGTCACCGCGCTGCCCGCAAAGATGACCCGGGTCAGCCCGCTACATCCGGCAAACGCTTCTCTTCCGAACCGTATAACGGTCTTTGGAACGGTATAGACACCACTTTTCCACTTGGGGCAGTAGATCAGTTCCGTCTTGTCCTTATTAAAGATTACGCCGCTTTCCGAGGAAAACCGCTCGTTCCCGGCCTCAAATGTGATCGTGACGTCTTTTCTGCTTCTGAATATCTCGGAAAAAAACTTTGTGGTGTAGGGCTCGGTTATATCCGGCCAGCCCGATTTCCATGCTCTATTGGTTATAATCGGCTGGAGCCGGCACCGGGTACCCAGGAAATTCACCCGTTCCAGATTGTCAGGGAAGAAGTTTGCTCTGTACCTGTGGTAATAATACTGCTGCTGTGCAATAAGACGCTCCAGACTGTCAGGCAGGCTGATCTCCCTCATCTTCCTGCAGCCCTTGAACGCCTCGGAGCCGATCTCCTCCAGCGTATTGGACAGTTTTACGGAGTTGAGGAAAATGCAGTGATCAAATGCACTTTCTCCAATCACCGTCACCGTGTCGGGCATGATCACATGGCGCAGGTTTCTGTTGAACACGTATTTCACCACGGAAGCCGGCCTTATCTCATACTCCGTATCCATGCCGCCGTCTATGAGATTGTGAAATACCCTGCGCCAGAGGCGCTCCACTCTGCTCCCGTCCTGCTTTCTCATGGCAACGGTGGTCATATACCCTGCGAATGCCCGGTAGCTTATTTTTGTGACGCCGTTGGGAACCGTATAGGTTTCTTCTTCCTTCCCGTAAGGATACCAGAGCAGTTCTGTCTGATCTTTATTAAAAAGCACGCCGTCCCGGGCGGAGAGATAAGGGTGATCTTCATCCACAATGATCTCCTTTGGAACCCAGCTGACCAGCCTGACTCCCATGGTTTCGTCCCATTCCGATTCTCCGAAGGCGGCTCCCGATTCATCGCAGTGAACCAGGTATGCTTCCTCAAAATCCGAAAAATCTCTGTACTCCATATCCTGATACATGGGATTGCTCAGATAGACGGCCTTATGCAGTCCGGCTCTCTGAAGCAGGTAGGTCAGGCGCGAGACAAACCACTTCCAGCTATATTCCCGCTTCCGCTTTCGTTCCTGTTCCACTTCTTTAAGTGTCATGTCCTCCGTTTCCTCGTCCGTCAGATCGTCCCATTCATCAGGCAGGAACCTGGCCGTGATGCGGATTGTGTTCAGGTCTTCGGAGAGTTCCATTCCATTTTCGGCAAAGTACGCCCTTTTTTGGGTGATAGCATCCTGATTCTGTTTCATATATTTTACCTCCTGTTTTTACCATTTCTGAATTTGGGGTTGTTCTGTTTCTGTCAGTTGTTTTGTGCCGTTCTCCCCGAAGCCGCCGCTGTCGCTTCACGGCGTTTCCCTTCCCTTTGATACGCTAGCCCCATCCGGGCATTACGGCGTATTTCCCTGGAGAAGATTTCCTTCGGACGGTCATTCAGTTTTTCATGAGCGCCTTGTAGATACTATTATATCAGTCCTGAAAAAACAGTTTGTAAATTTTACAAATCATATCATTTCTCATTGTCCGGAAAAATAAGCCGCTGCGCAGTTATCCTTTGACGACATAAAAGCCGCCCATCGGCTCAGGCAGATCGGAACTATGATATTCTTTCGGACGGCAGCGCTGCCGCTGTCCGGCATGTTCTTCATGGCGCCTGCACCTGTCAATAGCGTTCGATTCCGGGGACGGATTCGCCGCTCCATATGCGGGAAATTGCGTTTTCTGGCTGGATGACCTTCGTGCCCTGGGGAACCCGCAGCGTTTCTAAGGATGGTGTCAGCTTTTTAAAACATGAAAACGTGAAGGAACCCATGCGCCTGCAGCTTCTGGGGATTGTGACTGTGGATTCCAGGGCAATACAGTCTGAGAATGCGTCATCTCCGATGTACTCCACGCTGCCAAGGCCGATATGCGTCAGAGCCTTGCAGCCGAAAAACGCCTTATCCCCGATGTGTTTCACGCTGCCAAGATCAATAAGCGTCAGAGCCTGGCAGCAGGAAAACGCCTTATCCCCGATATGCTCCACGCTGCAAAGGTCGATATCCCGCAGAGCCTTGCAGTAGGAAAACGCTCTGTCCCCGATGTCCGTCACCGCGCTGCCTGCGAAGATGACCCGGGTCAGTTTGTTGCAGGCTCCATACGCGAGCGTCCCAAACGCTTCTTCCCCAATCCGTACAACGGACTTCGGGACAGTATAGACGCCGCTTTTCCACCGGGGACAGTAGATCAATTCTGTCCTGTCCTTATTAAAGATCACGCCGCCTTCCGAGGAAAACCGCTCGTTCCCGGCTTCAAATGTGATTGTGACGTCTTTTTTGCTTCCGAAAATTTTAGAAAAAAACTGTGGGGTGTAGGGTTCGGTTATAGACGGCACGCCCAATTTCCATGTTTTATGTGTTATAATCGGCTGGAGCCGGCACCGGGTGCCCAGGAAATTCACCCGTTCCAGATTGTCAGGAAAGAAGTCCGTTTTGTACCTGCTGCCATACTCATACTGCCGTTTCGCAATGAGACGCTCCAGACTGTCAGGAAGGCTGATCTCCCTCATCTCTTTACAGCCCTTGAATGCGTTGGAGCCGATCTCCGCCAGGGTATTGGACAGTTTTACGGAGTTCAGGAAAATGCAGTGGTCGAATGCACTTTCCCCGATCACTGTCACCGTGTCGGGCATGATCACATGGCGCAGGTTTCTGTTGAACACGTATTTTGCCACGGAGGCCGGTCTTATCTCATACTCTGCATCCATGCCGCTGTCTGTGGAATTGCCAAATACCCTGCGCCAGAGGTGTTCCACCCTGCTCCCGTCCTGCTTTCTCATGGCGACAGTGGCCATATACCCTGCAAATGCCCGGTAGCCGATTTTTGTGACGCCATCAGGCACCGTATAGGTCTCCCCTTCCCTCCCGTAAGGATACCAGAGCAGCTCTGTCTGTTCCTTATTAAAAAGCACGCCGTCCCGGGCGGAGAGATAAGGGTGGTCTTCGTCCACAATGATCTCCTTTGGAAGCCTGCTGACCAGCCTGACCCCCATGGTCTCGTCCCATTCAGACTCTCCGAAACCGGCTCCCGATTCGTCACACTGAACCAGGTATGCTTCTGCGAAGTCCGAAAAATCTCTGTACTCCACGTCCTGATACATGGGGTTGCTCAGATAGACGGCCTCATGCAGTCCGGCCTCCCGAAGCCGGCCAGTCAGGCGTGAGACAAACCACTTCCAGCTGTCCTCCTGCCTCCGCCTTCGTTCCTGTTCCACTTCTTTAAGTGTCATGTCCTCCATTTCTTCGTCCGTCAGATCGTTCCATTTATCGGGCAGGAACCTGGCCGTGATACGGATTGTGTTCAGGTCTTCGGAGAGTTCCATTCCATTTTTGGCATAGTACGCTCTGTGCCGGGCGATGATATCCGGATTCTGTTTCATATATTCTGCCTCCTGTTTTTATCATTTCTGAATTTGGGGTTGTCCATGTGCGTCTTACAAATATCAGTATACCGGGACACAAAAAATCATTTGTAAATTTTACAAATGATTTTTTGTGTGTTGCTAGTATTGTATTAGGATGGCCGTGGAGGGAAATCCCGCGCGCCATCCATATTTCAGGAAAGGAACGGTGAATACGTATGGAACTGTCTAAGGAAAAGCTGGAAATCTATGAAAAAAACCTTCAAAGCCTGCAGGAGGCGGCGGATGAACTTATGCGCCACATGAAGGGCTACGATTACTCCTTTCGGCGGGAGATTACAGATAGGAAGGGGGAGTTTTGTCCGGAAAAACTCCGCGGCCTGGTGGAGGAGATGCTTTCCCTTTGGGAAGAGAAACTGCGCGCGAATCCCTATGCTAAGGAAAGCTGGGTGAAGTCCTACCTGCGGACGCGGCGGGAACTGTACGGCCTGTACCTCTATCTGGTCATGCGGTGCAGCCTGTGCCAGGAGGGCTACTTCTACGCCCGGGGCATTGAGCAAAAGGAACGGACGGATTTCGCCTTTCTGCTGGAGCAGGCAAAGCGGTTCTCCCGAAGCTGGTGTATGATAGACGGGCCGGACGGAACCAGCCGGAACGAACCGTGCGGGGGCTATGACGGGCATTTCGGCTTCCACCTCTATTCTCCCATTAACCATTACCTTACCTTTATGGAACTGAACGTAAGAACCCTGGATGACGACTGGGCTCTGACCCCTCCGCATCTGAGAGCCGAAAACTGGCTCTACAGCCAGACGGCAGAACCGGGGGAGACAGAAGGGTTAGAGGGAATAGAAGAGCCGGGGAAAACAGAACAGCCAGAGGGAATAGAAGAGCCAGGGGAGACAGAAAAGCCAGAGGGAATAGAAGAGCCAGGGGGGACAGAACAGCTGGAAGAAATAGAACAGCCAAGAGAGGCGGAACAGCTAGAAGAAATAGAAGGGTCTGGGGAGACAAAACAGCCGGAGAAAGCGGATGAGCCGGTTATGACAGGGCAGCCGGAGGAAACGGATGTGTCAGATATGGACAGCGATGGCCTTTTTTATGAGGATTGGGATGATGACTACAGCTTTGCCAATGCCTTCCCTGACCCCGGAGAAGACGATTTCTGGAGCCCTCTGGATGAGTTGGATGAGGAGGATCGCATCGCATGGTGGGAAGCTGAGTATGAGCAGGAGGGAGAGTTGGAGACCAGGAACATGTATCTGCTGTTTCTGGTTCAGCATTTTGAGGGGATGGACGAGTATTGCTCTGCCTGCCGGCGCTTTGTGGAACTCTTTCAGAAGGCAGGGGCACAGATCTCCCGGGATTTCTGTGAGGAACTGGAAGAGATCGTGAATTTGTATCTGGGTCAGCGTAAGATCGCCCCCCTGGCGGATATGGATAAGGCGCTGGATGTGTACAGCCGCGTCTGTGGAGGATCCCTTCGGCTGGCGAAATCTTATGGGAGGGAACTGCAATGGAAAGCCCTGTGAATCCGATACGCGGTAATTTTTGCCGCGATCGGATTCTTGAATATACCGGCGGGGGACATTCCGTTCTGAACCGACATATTACTCCCCTTGTGTGACAGACAAATTTCTGCTATAATTACATTAATATTTTGAGCGATTTTTTAGAAAGAGAATTTGACAAATATGATGATCTGTGCCATTCCCAAGCAAGGGAGCACTATGACGATGCAGCCCCACAATTTTGTTATGCTCAATTTTATACCATCAAAAAAGGCGCTCTTATGCCCGCAGGAAACTGTATGGCAAAGAGCGTCTTTTTGTAATGAAAAAGAGTTATCAACAATAAGGAAAAGATTGGATTGTGGGGATTTGTACATCACTGTCCTTGTGCTGGCAGGATTTTATGTCCTGCTGTATACGTGACAGGCGGCATGAAAAGGAGAGGGGATAGATATGAAAAGAAAAGCTGTGTGCCGTATTTTTTCTTTATGCTGTGCCGTAATATTTGCTCTGATGCTGACCGGTTGTGACCCAACAGCAGGTGCCATAAAGTATGAAGTAATATATCCGTCCGGCGATAACAGGGATTGCTATACTTATGATGAAAAATCTCCCATTGAGGGAAGTTCCTGCTATCTTCAGTGGGAAAAAGCGGATGATTACAAGAAAACCTATGACTACGATATGCATATCCTGGATGAAAATGGTTCGGTATTGTACAGTTATCCCGATGTGGGGAGCAAAGCGATGCGCGGGAGCGTACAGGAAGAGGGGAAAACCTGGGTTTGTGCGGAGCATTGGACGGCTCCCCATCACAATGGCTATGTGGAAGGATGGCTGGAAGAAAGCGATCTGCTCTTGATCGATCTGAGTGATGGCGAGATACTGTTTCAGGACAAGGCAGGAGAAAATGAATTTTACATCGCCTCAAATGAGACAAGATGTTATTTCTATGTTCCTGGAAAAGAAGAAAGCGAGAAGCTGTTCGGACTGATAAAGATACCTGCGGAAAATGCGGCGATTTATTACCGGGACACGTTGGACTGGACGCAGAAACATGCGTTTTACACTTTTGATTATGTGACGGAACCGGATATTGATACAAGTGATGGGGTGGAAACCCGTATTAGATTTTATATATCGGAAAACCAGCTTCAAGTGGCATGGACATCCTATGAACCGGTTGATAATGAGAACTGGGAGTACCTGGAGAAAAAGGCTTATGAAATTTCCCTTACCCCCAATGATTCTGAGTGAGCCAAGTGAGCAGACGAGGCAGTGAGGCCTATGGGCAGCGCAATGCTATTTGGGATGATTGCAGGTTTTGTGTGTACCATCCAGGCTATTGAGATATAGTATTCGTGTAGCCGAATAATGGAGCAACAAAAGGAGGAAAAGATTAATGGATGATATTGCAAACTGGCGATTGCAGCAGGAGAATACATCAAAACCATTTTGAGGAGGTAGACGATATGGAACAAAATAAAATAACAATTGACCCGGTTCTGCTCACTTACGTTGCCCAGATCCTTGGCAGGGTGCCGGAGAATCTTTATGACTTCCAGAAAATAAAGAATCTGGCCTGTGGCGGACGCCCGGTTTACCAGAAGCTGATTGATCCCCTTCGCGATCCGCTTCCGGAGCGGCTTGAGATCGCAAGGGGAGACTTTCATGTGATCGGAAAAATGTCACGGCTGAAAAAGCTGGCCATTTCCGCCATGCAGGTTAATGATTTCTCCTTTTTAACGGCCTGCACTGCCCTGGAAAGCCTGGAGATTTCGGCCTGCGGAGTGATTGACTGTGCATTCTTTAAAAATCTGGTAAATTTAAGAAGCCTCAGCCTGCTCCACTGTCCTAAACTTTTACATATGGAGGATATCCGGAAGCTGTTCCGTCTGACCCGGCTTTCGCTGGAAGGCAGCGAAATTTTTGATGCCAGCTTATTTTTGGATTGCGGGATCAAAGAGGTTCATTTACCGGAACATTGCCTTAAGGCAAAGGAACCGGAAAAGAAGGCAGTATCCAAATCAAAGAGGGCAGGCGGGCATCCCTGTATGGGTGTGCCTTTTCAGGCAGTTAGGCGGAAGGCGGGGCAGCATCCTTATACGCTCCAGGAACTCGATTCCATTTTATGGGAAACTTACAGGGGCGCTTATGGAGATGTGAGGGAGTACCTGGCTATTCTGATGGGAGAGCGGGAAGACGCCCATGAAACCTTTAAGCTTCGCCGCCTGGACAATGCGCCGAAGACAAATTATGAATTGGCCTTTGATAATCTCTGTGAAAGCCTGTGGCATCAGATGAGTTTTTACCCCGCCACCTGGCTGGCTGTCCCTTATCTTGCCAGACTGATGGAGGGCTGGGAAAAGGAGAATGATACAGAGTGGATGTTTCGGGGGATTTTGGCGGTCGGAAGCTGCCTGACCACAGATGTGTTTGGCAGCAGGCCCGAGGAGGACGATGTGGGGGAGAACTATGAGAATGCCATCCTGCAGATCCGGGGCATGGCCACCAATTTCCTGGCAGGACATATGGATGTTGTACGGGAAAAACATATCAGCTTAAGACGTGGGTTTGCTTTTGCCGTAACGGCAATCATGGGGGAGAGAAGGCTTGCGTTTCTGCTGGCCATGTCGGAACTAGAATCGTGCTATATCGTCTGCCCTGGCTGTGAAAGCTGCGATGAAGAGATTGAATTCGGTTACTTTGATCCTTCTAAGCGGATTGAAAAGGCGGATGTACCGGTAAAGAAGTGGGATGGTGAAAGCCTGGCGGATGTAAACTCCTGGCTGTTCAACCTATTTATGCTTCTTGATGATACGGAAGGCGTGGAACGTCTTTGCTACTATTTCGGGACTTATACATGCCCGGAATGTGGAGAAAGGACAGAAGTGCTTACAGGGATGGCGGGGTATTTTCTGCCGTAAGCAAAGAGGTGTTTCGGCACGGAAGCCCGCCGGGAATTGGCTATATTTACCATGCAGCGGAACAAACAGCAGGGGACAGGGAAGCAGCTTATATTGCAGAGAGAAACGGGATAGGCAGCATGGTTGCAGGCTTCAGTATGCAATGGCGGAACGAGCAGGGGAAGAGGGGGATAGAGATGGGATTTCAGGGCGAGATGAAACAGATGTTTCTGCACGTTGTGGCGGGGGATGTATCACCAGAGGAATGGGAAAAATGGTGGAACAGCAATAAGGATGGGCCGGAAGAGGCAATGGAAGCTGGCAGAAACAGCCGCAGCAGCACACATGCTGCGGCTGTTGCCGGGAAGTTATTGGCTCCTTATCCTCAATGGTTTTTGCAGCAGTATGCCCCCATCCGCAGATAGGGCTCCACAAACAGGACATACAAATCTGCCACCGCTATATTGATCTCCCTCATAGCGGATGCCAGCCGTTCGCCGCAGACGTACTTCTCCAGAAGTGCCTGCAGATCCGGGGAAGGCGACTTGGCGGCCAGTTTCAGAAGAGACTTGGGGCTGTAATCCCGCTCGGAGAGGAAAATCTGGCTGCGCAGGGTTCCCGGGGCGACGTCTTTGCTGCCGGGATCCGGCACATTTTCCGGATACTCATAGGCCAAGCTGAAATAATACCCGCGGGGATCCAGGTATCGCTTGTTCATTTCCACCAGTTCCCACCCCTCCAGATCAGGGCTGTACTGGCAGAGTGCCTCCCGGAAATGCCGAACCCTGCCCGCCTCCTCCAAAGGGAGGGTTCTCCCTGCCTCTTCCTGTTCCAGATAGCAGGAGAGGGCGCCTATGCAGCGGATGATATGATCCAGATGGTCGAACTCCTGCCAGGCGGTGATGTAACGCCCAAGGATGCCTGACAGCGCCTTCACCAGGGGGATGGAGCCGTCATAACCCTTTAGGAGCGATTCCCTCCAACTCCGAGACTCCTCCTGGCTTGAATCCTGTCTTGCGTTTTTTTGAAAGTCCAGATCCGCCAGGGCATCCAGGTACTGTCCCAGTGTCATCCGCATGCAGTGGTAGATATTCTTGGGTCTTAGGCTGCCCTTTGCATGGTCCAGCAGCATCAGCCCCAGCAGGGCTATGGAGTTGTTCGTCCTGACGCCCCAAACCGGCTTATAGGGATTCCGGTTCTCCGCCATGGGCATGCCTGGCGGGGATAGCTGAAAGGAACCGTTGTCGTGTTCAATTGCAAGACGGAAGCTATGGCTGAAGCCGTAGTAGCTGCCCATGTCCACAGCCGGATGATCCCAGAACTCCCCGGTCAGCCCATACATGGCATCCACATCGGGCTTCCCGAAGAAGACCTGGAATGCGGGAATCCGGGAGAACCGTTCCACCAGCTTGGCAGCGGCCTCGGGCGAAGCCGCCAAAGACCCTGCCGACCGCTCCAGACGCTCCTCCATTGTCAGGAGCATCCTGCCTTCGTTTTTCATATAGCCTCCTTTCTGGGTTCTGCTCCTGCTCCTGTTGGCATCCGTTCTATGCATTCCATCAGGCTGCGGTAGACTTCATCCTGAGCCAGTTCATACTTCTGTGTCCTGCGTGGCTCGGTGCCCCTCTCGAAGATGAACATGGTGTCCAGGGGCAGGTTCAGAACCGTGGAGACCTGGCAGTTGAACTTTTCGGCAAAGTACTTGGCTGTCTGGGTGTCCGTGCCGCCCAGGTACAGGCAGTGGTCGCAGCTGTTGATGATGGTCTGGGACTTCGCGTGGCCGTAGAGCCCTTCCAGCTGGGAGAGGCTCTGGATGACTATGCTGACATAGATTTCCCGGGAGCGGATTACTGCTATGATTTTGTCGAAATCCGGAATCACGGTGTTGGTGCTGAAGTCATCCAGGATGAAGCGCACCGGAATGGGGAGGCGGCTGTCCGGCTGTTTGTCGGCGGCGGACATGAGGTACTGCAATGCCTGGGTGTAGAAGAGGTTTATCAGGGCATCCTGGCTGCGGTCGGAGTCGCTGACGGACAGGAACAGAGCCGTTTTTCCTTCCAGGAAGGCATTCATGTCCACCTGCTCTTTCATGCGGAACATCCGCTTCACGCCGGAGTAGGTCACCACGTTCAGGTGCTGAGCCAGGATTCCCTTGATGCTGGCATCCATTTTCTCTGCCTTTGTGTTCTGCCGGATCATCCCGATTTTGCGTGCAAAGGCGCTGTCGGGATGGGTGGTGCACTCCTCCTCTATTATGTTTTCCAGCCCCTCGGTTCCCATCTTTGAAAGGAAGGTGTACACTTCGTACAGGTTATGCTGCTCCTGGGGCAGCAGGTTCATTACAAAGAGGACGATCGCCTCCAAATACATCTGAGCCACCTGGTCCCAGAAGGGTTCTTTGCTGTTCATGCACGGGCAGAGAGCCTGAGCCAGTTTTTTTATGTCCTGTTCATTGTAGTAGTCCCCGTTCCGGTTGAGTTCGGCATCCCGGCACTTCCGGATATAGGACAGGGGGTTGTAGCCCCAGGGGGTCTCAGCCACGTCCGTGAAGTCCAGATGCATGACCTTGTAGCCGTTCCTCTCCAGATGGTCTCCATACAGCCTGCGGAGGTTCCCTTTGGTGTCGGCCACGATCAGGCTGTCCTGGGCGTGGAGGATGTTGGGCACCACATAGCCCCTGGTCTTGCCGCCTCCAGGCGGGCCTATCAGCAGATCGTTGTTGTTGATGCCTGTGGCCCAGGTGTCGTTGCTGGCGAGGATGTTCTTCGCAAGGATACGTTTGGTTTTGATGTTGTTATACATTTTATTCCCTCCTATTCATGGTAGCAAAAGTTTGTTTTGTATTATATAAAGTTCCGCCCATAGCCCATACAGTACAGGGGTGCGGCAGATGCTGTTGCTAAGATTGGCAGCCTCCGGCTGCCATCCGGCGGCTGCCGGGAGGCGCTGCATTGGATTCCCATGTGCTGCGGAGTCATCTGCTGTCCGCAAGGCTTGTGATGATTCTGTCCGCAAGGCCGAACTCGATGGCATCCTTTGCCCGGAAGTAGCTGTCGTTGGCGGTCTTGGCCAGGATCTCCTCCATGCTCTTGCCGGAGTGGTCCGCGATGACTTTGGCGATAATCTGTCTCGTCTCCATCAGGTCATCGCTGACTGCTTTCAGCCTCAGGGCGCTGCCGCCGGTCTGGACAATCAGCGGGTCGTGGATCATAAGGCGGCTGTGGGGCAGCATGTCGCGTTCTGCGCCTGAGACAAAGAGCAGGGCTGCCATGGAGGCCGCCAGCCCCACACAGACCGTCCGGATGGGGCAGCTCACTGCCTGCATCACGTCGTAAAGCGCCATGCCGCTGTCCACGCTTCCTCCGGGGCTGTTGATATACAGGGTGACGGGAGCCTCTGGATCCTGACGCTGTAAGTGGCGCAGCTGGCGGATCAGGGCGTTCACTGTGGCCGCGTCCACTTCCCCCACCAGTTCCACTTCCCGGTGGGACAGCATCTCGTCCCGGATGGGGATGAGGTGGTAGCCGTAGGATGATTCCTTGATGATGCTTGCTTCGTTTGGGTTGTACATGTTGATCCTCCTTTTCTTTTTCCGCAGGTTCTGGTTTCCAGGAGACCTGCCTTACAAATCACATTATAGTGAGTATGCAAATTGCTGTTTGTAAATTTTACATGAGTTATTTTGGTGCGGCAAATCTATCAAAACCGCGTCATATCTTCCGTCCCTGCCTTTCAGGGTGGATATCGCCTTATCCGTTTACAGGATGCCTGCACAGCGGCCTTCTTTCAATACCTGACGGCGGGTAAGCCTACATAGGCTGATCCGCAATTTTCATATGGATACAACAACTCACCCCCCTATGGGGGCAAGCTGAAAAGTGCAGTTTTTTTGGATGCGGCACTGGAGGCCTTCAAAGCCACCGGTGCAAAACTCCAGGAGGATGTCATCGCCGCAGAATTTGCAGCGGACATTGCAGCGGAGAGTGGCGATGCTCTGCAAAAATTCCTTGCCGAGTGCCTCCATGGAAGAGATGACGCGGGATTCGTATTGATATTGCTTTTCCCGGGGCATTTCCGCATAATGCAGATACAGGTTTGAGGGCCTGCGGTTGGAACTGCCCAAGGAAAAGTAACTTCCCGCCATCATATATACAATGTAGGCTAAAGCGCGCTGCTTGCGGTAACTTTTTTCGCTGCTGTTGAAGGTTTTCATAAACGTCCATCCTTTCTTTTGGGTAGAATTGGTTGCCTTTTTCAATTTCTTATCAAGGTGTTTGCCTTACAGTGAATAGTATAGTAGGTTTTTAAAGTAGAGTTCGTAATTATTACAGATAAAATTAAAGGAAACTATGGAGCCAACCCCAAGGATGCGGCAGATAGGGGAGGATATAACAGACAACAAACCAGGCCATACTCCAATCAACCCCAGAACAGGGGAGGACACAACATGAAACTGTCCGCCAACGCGGCTCGCTGGCCAGACCAATGTAACTTCTAAAGGCACTGTCAGCGATTTTAGTGACGCTCCCCGGAATGGCCAGTCTGCCATCCTTCCCCAATGCACAGCAGTACAGAAAAAGGCTATCCCGCAAAGGCTTTCATGTCAGTCTCTCTGACACCTTTTGGGATAGCCACATTTTTGTCTGAATCATTGTATTTTAACAGAACGCCCCGTCAACAGTAAATACATCCGCTTTGCCAGCCTGCCGTAAGATTTCCTTCACCTCAGCGGCGCAGGATGTCTTTAGCAAACTTTCTCTGTGTCCGTTGGAAGTCGTTCTTCGCCATTGGACTTGGCTCCACGTCCTCCAAGCCATCAAAAGCCCACCAAAACGCTTTCGGGATACCAATGAAACCCTCTTCATTACATGCCTTGATTTTTTGGCGGGGAATCTTGTCCATATCCTCATAGTAATATCCGATTCCGTTGTCTATATTCTGGGACTCCATCTGTATGCCACGTCCGCTTCCGCAGTACCATTTGAATTTGCTCAGAACATCTTCATAGCTTTTTCCGGCATTTTCGTGAAAGGTGGGCTGCAGCTGGAATGCCACTTCCGGATCATCGGAGTTTTTCTTGTCCAGACGCAGAAAGTCGTAGCAGAAAAAGGCATCTTCCTTATCATATTTCTTTTTCAGTTCCGCCTTTTCGCTCTCCTCATACACTTTCGCGTAGTATTCCTTCCCTGCCAGGAAAAAGACACAGCCGCTATGCAGATCCATGGCCAGCGGAAAGTAGAAATTTTCCTTGCCTTCCTGCTCCAAAGCCTGCAAAAGTGCCTGGCGGTAATTCTCAAAGCCATCCGGCTCCCACACACAGAACCCGTTTCTCACTGTCCAGCCTTCATCGGATTCCTTGCCGCCTTCTCCCTTTCCGATGAAATCATAACCTTTCTCACTGTCACAGTATGCTCCGAAAAGCCGCAGGGAGAAGTCCTGCTTCCGGCGTTCCTGCAAAAGATTCTTAAGCTCGTCCTCCTCCCCGAGGGGATACCCATTGTCTTGCAGCCAGGTCTTAATCTTAATGTGAACTGCCATCTTTTCCAGCTTTCCGGTCAGCCATGGCAGGTAGTCCACCGTCCGGATGCCTTTTTTGGTTCTTATTTTGATTTTCAGGTCGTGCAGACGGTTGGAAATTTCTTTGCCACCTGTTTTTGCCTCGCTCCAAACCTTCTCTGCCAGTTCTGCCAGATCTCGCTCTACGCCCGCCTTATCGCGGATGTTCTGGCCGCTCTTTTGAAGTGTTTTGGGTTCCCCGGGTTCTCTGGGCTTTTTAAGCGTTTCAAGTTCCCTGATTTTTTCGAGTTTTCTGGATTCTTTGCGCGCCCGGGATTTTTCAAGCTTCTTAAGAATTTCAGGCATTTCGGCTCCTTCGCGCTCCAAAGATTCTTTCCTCTCCATAATTTCTTTTTCCAGTTTTTGGGTCTCTTTTTCCAGTTTCTGAATCTCTTTTTCAAGCTTCCGGATTTCGTCAAGCCTCACAGACTCCTCAAGTTCCCGTCCCAGCCCCATACACAGCAGCTTATACAGCCATGTGTGTCCGTCAGCTATGCTGATATCTTTATAATAGATATCGCGTACTGCCAGATACTCTGTCAGCCACAGGTAATATTCCGCATCCGTAATCAGGCCTGCTTCATAGCCGGCATCGTTTTGCATAAGTTCCTTCCAGAAATCCCGGCGCTCCTTCTTCTGTTTCTCCTTTTCCTGTTCTGTCCCTTGTCCGTTCTCTGCCCTCTGGGGTGGTTTTCGTATCAGCACTTCACGTGCCCACTCCGGGCGCTCCAGCATATTTTCTTTCAGAAGCCCCCTGATTTTGGCTCCGTACTTCAGCCATGAGGTCTCTTCTTCCAAAAGCCAGGAAAAGCGTCCCGTCAACCGTTCTTTCATCTCTTCCGGAAGCTGTCCAAAGTGTTCCTTCAAAAGCTTTACGGTGCTCTCCGGAAGCTGTGGGAGATGCACTTCCAGCAGTTTTTTCACCTCTTCCGGAAGCTGGGCGAAATGTTCCCTCATCTGCTCCGGTTCGTTCTTTTCATCTGCCAGAAACGCAAGGAACCCTCTGCTCAGTTTCTCCATCTGTTTCCTGAAATTCTTCTTCGAAAGCGGCGGCAGGCTCTCTTTCAGCAGTTCCCTGATGTTCTCGGCCCAAAAGCTTCTGTACAGGAAAGATTTTTCCCCTTGTTTCCGATAGTCGTCAATCAGGTCATAGAAGTAGGTCTCACGAATTCCCCTCATAGATTTTTCCATCGTATCCCCCTTGAGTAGCGCTCTGCCTGCCGGTAAGGGCCATCGTAGATGCCGCTGTATACGTCCAGTGCCTTATCCGTATCCATCACGGGCGGGATATCCTGCTCTGCCAGATACAGAGCCACGATCTCTTCCAGATCTTCGCAGAAGCCCCTCAGGACATCCTGTCCCGCCTGCTCAAACAGTTCCACGAAGCGTCTGCAGTGCCGGACATATTCACCCGAGGACTCAAAGGACAAGGCCAGATACTCGATATCCACCTGCTTCTGTACCTCACGCTCCTCTGCCTCATACCATGCATCGTCACGGTATTCCGAGAAGTACATATCATCGCGATAATCATCCTCTTCGTCATAGCTGTATTCGATGTCATAGTCGTCCTCGATATCATAATCGTCCTCTTCGTCATAGTTATTTTCGGTGTCATAACCGTCCTCACCGTCATAGCCGTCTTCCGTGCCATAGCTGTCCTCACCTTCGCGGCTGTCCCCGGCGATGTATTCCTCCGGCTGTGCCGCTTCCTCCGCCTTCTTCGACAATGACGAGGGTCTGCGGTTCAGGTAGATGCTTTTGAATCGATTCCGTTTCACATTGCCTTCATCTGTCAGGAAAGCGGGGCGATCCACAGGCAAACGCCCAACCAGATCAAGGCCATTGTTGTAACCTGCTTTCGGACATGAGAGGACGCGGTAAAGATGGAGGCCGAACTGATCATCATAGCCCCAGAACAGTTCGTTCCTTTTGCCCCCCTCCGGTTTTTCCATGACACACCAGTTTTGCCAAAGCCGCTTCGCCTGCTCCAGCAGGAAAGCGAAATCCGTCCTCTCCTCCATTTCTCTGCCTGTCACCAGGGCATAATCCTTCTTGCACAGGCTGCACCGCATGACCACATAGAGATAGCTGCCATACAGTTCCTGCCGCACCCGGATATAGGGCTCCGCTATGCTTTCTTCTGTGGACGGATCCGTGAATGTGCCCTCCCGCTGCTTTGCTGCCCAACGGGATAAAAGCCCTTCCACAAAACCGGAGAGCTTCTCCTGGCTGAATTTTCCGTTCTCGTCCGTGATCTCCGGCTCAAAAGAGGTTTGATGCCCTTTCATGTATCCAAGGAGCCTGTCTGCGATATCCTGGATGCACAGCAGGTTCTTTTGATAGTTCTCTGCTTTCTTCCACAGCAGGCTCTTTTCATATCTCTCAAATTTTTTAATGATATTTGTCTCGGCTGTCTCGGAATCATTAAAAAATAATTCCCTGCGTGCCTTGCTTTCTTCCTTCATGCTTTTCCTGCACCTTTCTTTAAATTTTGGATTTTGCATCTTTGGCGTGCCTCTGCGCTTCTATCCTAACACGATTATAGGAGGGCGTCAAATAAATATTTGTAAATTTTACGAATAAATTCAAATTGCTTTCCTTATATGGCAGCAAAATCACGGAAGCTGACGGGACTGAGATGATAGAATAAAGCTTTAACATGAAACAGGAAATTTTTCTGGTTACAGTGTCCGGTGGCTTCCAGACCTGACAGTGACAATCAGCCGCAAAGCGTCAGCCCACCTGTGGTATCACTGCGGTAAAGGTGATTACGCCGTCTGCATAGTGGTTGGAAATACGGCCTTTGTGCCGGGTGACAATGGCTCTGGCAGTAGACAGGCCGATGCCATAACCGCCGGTAGACCGGGCGCGGGAGGAATCTGCCCGGTAGAAACGGTCAAAGTACCGGGATAGCTGGTTCGTATCCACCCCTGTGCAGGGGTTGGATACGGCAATACAGATGTTGCGTCCCCGCATGGACACAGACAGGCGGATTGTCCCCGCCGTGTCACAGTATTTGACTGCATTGTCCAGCAGAATGGAAAACAGACGGAAGAAATTATTTTGAACCCCCTTTGTGCTGATTCCATCTGCAATTTCCGCCAATAAGGATTTTCCGTCTGCTTCGGCCAATGGCTGAAAGGCGTCTGTGCTTGCCTGGGCAATCTCACTGACAGAAAACATTTCCACTGCATCTTCTCGGATGGTCTCCTCTGTGCGGGCCAGTTCCACCAGATTTTTAATCAGCCTGTCCAGACGGGTGATCTGCGCTTTTGCGCTGTCCAGCCATTTGTCCGCTCCCCAGGTATCTTCCAGCAGCCCGATATTCGCAGACAGAATGGCCAACGGTGTTTTGAGTTCATGGGAGGCATCGGTGATAAACTGCCTCTGCCGTTCCAGATTATCCACAAAAGGCCGAATCGCCCGCCTGGAAAAAAAGAGCAGCAGGATAAAAACAATCAGGACATAAATCAAAAATATGAGGATTGTGATGCGCAGCATATTATTCGCCGATTGAAGCTGGAGGAAACAATCCAGAACGATCATAGTATTTCCTCCGTCCTCATTTGGGAACACGCCAAAACGGTAATGGCCGACATATCCCCGTTCAGCCCCGGTATGGATGATCTGGCTGATGGCGTCCACCACTGTCTGGCGGTCTAATGCGGCGATGTGCTCTAAGTTGACTGATTGGATTTCCCTTTGCGCGGTCAATTCCACAAGGAAATACCGTGTCTCAAAAGGGGTTTCCGGGGTAATCTGAAAATCAAAATCTGAGGGGTCAAAGCAGGGGTCAGGCGGCAGAAAGTTCCCGTTATTCTGGCGCAGAACGGAAATCACATGATCGACTCGATTGGTGACGATACAGTGATTGCCTATGGCAATGGCTGTGCAGAGAACGACCATGGTTCCCACCAGGGAGGCCATGGCGATCAGAATAAATTTCCGGCGCAGTGAGGAGATCATGTGGTTTCCTCCAGCAAGTATCCCTGGCTCCGGCGGGCGGTAATACGGACGTTCCCGCCTATCGCCTCCAGCTTGCGGCGAAGATAGGAAATATAGGCCCATACCACATTGATCTCTGCCTCGCTGTCGTAGCCCCAGATATACTCCATAAACTGCCCGGTGGAGATCAGCCGCCCCTCCTGCCGCATGAGCAGTTCCAGCATTTGAAACTCCCGGTTGCCCAGCCGGATACAGGAGGAACCGCATTTCAGTTCAAAGGTGGAGCAGTCCAATGTGACATTTCCGGCAGTTAGAACATGAGGGGTGTACCCTCCGCCTCTGCGGGTCAGGGCCCGTACCCTGGCAAGCAATTCCCGGTTGTCAAAGGGCTTGGGCAGGTAGTCGTCCGCCCCGCTGTCCAGTCCGGCCACCCGGTCTTCCACCTGGCTTTTTGCCGTCAGAAGCAGCACCGGCGTGGCGACATTTTTGGCTCGCAGAGCCTGTAAAGCCTGGATACCATCCAGCCGGGGCATCATAATGTCCAGGATGATACAGCCATAATTTTCTGAAAGACCATAGTCCAAAGCGTCCTGTCCATCGTAAACCACATCCACAAAATAGTGTTCCCGCTTGAGCAGAGCCTTCAGAACCATGGCCATCTCCGGTTCGTCATCAGCCACTAAAATTCGCATAGAGCATCCTCCTTTTCTAAGGGAAATCCGCAGGGGACGGAATCGTTTTTGCCAGCCAAAGCGTGCATTGTAAGGCGCCGTTTTCCGTCAGAACAAACATCATGGCCACTTCGCCGGTGTCCTCTCTGATGGTAATGTATCCCGCGCCGTCTTTGCTGGTAGTGGCATCGATCACAGCGCCTTGGCCAAAGAAAAGGGTCATAGTGCCTTGTACCTTTTGCTGTGGGTCAAATAGAGTCAGCACCAGTTCCCCGCTTCTCGGCAAACCGGAAACACGGACTATCCCATGATCGTCCACTGGGAAGCAATCGCTGCTTGTCTCCGTGGAAAAGCAGGCGGCGCTGCCATAGAGGGCATCCCCGCTTTCTGTCTGAAACAGTGCCGTAAGGGAAAGTTCTTCTTCGCTCGTCTCCTCAGGCGGCGCAGTATCTATGCCGGCGCAGCCAGATAACAGCAGCAGCAACAGTAACAGCAGCCCGGATCCCATTTTTTGAAACCCCATCACAGGCACCTCCTTCCGGCAGAACTTTCTAATGAAAATCCTGCTATCAGTATAGATACCGAACTCAAAAACAACTTAAAAGGAACCAACAGAAATCAAATTTTTTTCACCGGAGGTTCCCGGTTCTGCCATCCTTTTTCGGGAAGTCCACAAGTAGAGTACTGCCACCAGCGCAGTGGAGAGCAAATCAGCCAAGGGCTGCGCCCAGGCCAGCCCGTTAATGTCCAGGGCAGCTTGCAGAATGAACAGAGCCGGGATATAAACGATTCCCTGGCGGCTGAGATTGATAATGAGAGCCTGCACTGCCGCCCCCATGGCCTGGAGCGCATTGGTCATCACGTAGAATATGCCGAACAGAAAACTGGTGGTCAGCAGGATATTGGTGAAGGTGATTGCATAACCAAAGGAGGCCGTATCGGTCAGGAACACCCGGATGACAGCGTCCCGGAGCAAATAGCACAGCCCGGTCATGACAGCGCTGAGAGCCAGAGCAAAGAGGACAGAGAAGCGCATGATCTTCCTGAACCGCTCCCACAGCTTTGCCCCCACGCAGTAGCCAAGAAGCGGCTGGACTCCCTGGCCGAAGCCAATACAGACCATGCCGGTAATCATGGTAACTTTCATGGCCACCCCCATTCCCGCCACAGCCATGTCGCCGTAGCCCGCCATCCGGGCGTTGACCACGATCTGCGACACGCTCATCAGAAGAGAACCAAGAGAGGCAGGAATGCCAATGGCCAGCACATTGGCGCAAATCTGATCTTTCACGGAAAAGTCCCGGATGTGAATGCTGAGATTCGACTGCCCCCGGAGATAGTAGAGGATATAGTACCCGGCTCCCACTCCGTTTCCAATGACAGTGGCAATCGCCGCACCTGCAATCCCCCAGCGGAAGGTCAGGATCATAAGGGGATCCAGGACTACATTGAGCAGATTTCCCAAAACCTGACCTGCCATTGCCTTGTTGGGCTGACCCTCTGCCCGGAGGATATTGGAGAAGCAGTTGGAGATCAGAACGAAAGGGCCGCCTAAGGCAACGATGGTTAAGTAGGTTTTCGCCGGTTCCCAGGTATCCGCGCTGGCTCCGATCAGGGTCAGAATCTGCTCCATAAAGAGCAGGAATCCGGCAGACATCACAAACCCTGTCGCCATGCAGCTCCACAGACAGAAAGCGCACACCTTTTTTGCGTACTCTTGCCGTCCCTGTCCAAAGGCACGGGAGATCACCGAAGTGCCGCCGATGCCAAACACCGTTCCCACTGCCATGAAGATGAGAAAGACCGGCGTGGCCAGGGATACCGCTGCTACCAGGATATCATTATGGGTCTGACCAATGAAAAAGGTGTCTGCCAAGTTGTAGATCAGCACCATCAGCATAGCAGCCATGGCGGGGAGCGTATTTTTCAGCACTGCCTTCGGAACAGGCGCCTTTTCAAAAACTTCCATTGTGTTTGTATTGTTCATTGTGATTCCTCCTTAATTCAATAGGATACTTTTAATAGCTTGCTATTTATTTGAGTGAAAGCCTGCCGCCGATAAATGGCGGCAGCAGTTTTACAGGGAATCCCGCACTTTTTTTAAGAGCATATAAAAGATGTCCCGCTCGGCTTCTGTCAGGTTGGAGAGAAGCAGTTCCTCAGCTTTAACCCGGTGGTGCAGGGCGTTGCGGACACATTCCACGCCTGCGGATGTGATTTGTACCTGTTTGATTCGCCGATCTGCTGCATCTCCCAGACCCGCCACAAAGCCTTTCTGCTCCAGCCGGGAAATGATTCCCGCTGCCGTGGACTGGGCTACGTGAAGAATCTGCTCCAACTCCTTTAGGGAGTACTGTCCCTTTGGGGCTTGGCTCAGTTGAACCAGAACCTCTAACTGCGCCAAAGTTATATTCTGTAACCGCAATGCATTGTTAGCGTTTTTCAGCAGTTCGTCATTGATTTGCTTGATCAGCATTCCGCAGTCCTGTGGTTTTTCCATTATCTGTCCCTCCTGACAATCATAATGATAGCATGCTTTTGAAAAAGCGTCAATAGCAAGCGTTCGTTTTTTAACTAGCTTTTAAGTTTGCCTGCTATAATGACCCTATTCCGAATCAGAAGGAGGATGAGGGGGCGGAAATCTTCAATCTTCACTGCAAAATATGACTGCTGAGGAGTTTACCGATGAGCAGCCCACAAAAAAGGAAGAGATCGGCCTGACCATTCACCTGGATAACGAAAATTTCCCCCAGGTTCAGATTCAGTTGTACCGATACGATGGAAACTGCTTACCGAACTACAGCGCCAGCCCTGATATGAGGAGAACAAAATGAAAGAACATCATTCCAAGCCAAATTCGATCAAGCGCAGCAAAACGCTGAACAGCTTAAAGGAGCAGCTTTGTACCCTGAATATGCTGATGCTGTTAGCTATACAGAACCATGATGAGGACGCGCAGAAAGATGTAAAAGAGCAAATGGCAACCGTCCAGGCGGAAATTGACCAGATGTGCCTGGGGAAGATATATCAGCGCTAATGCGGGGGGATGAAGTGCCGGGTTGTATAGCCCAGAATTTTAGTTGCTGACCGAATTTGTATCTTGAATATACATAATGATGCAAATGATTGCTAAAGCAGTTTCAACAACAGGCTGTGCTGCAATCACGCCATTCAGTTTCCAAAAGTAATTCAAAATGATGACGCCTGGAATAAACAGTATGGCATTTCTTAGAACGGTAATGGTCAGAGATTTGATTGCTTTTCCTAATGCCTGAAAATAACTCGTCATCATATTGATAAC
This sequence comes from bacterium 1XD21-70, assembly GCA_003669055.1. Classification (GTDB taxonomy): domain Bacteria; phylum Bacillota; class Clostridia; order Lachnospirales; family Lachnospiraceae; genus Brotaphodocola. The sequence goes on along the minus strand of RAYB01000012.1, from coordinate 92,123 downwards.
ACCAAGCATGGGAGCCGACAGGCAGAGGATTTTCAGAAAGTATCCTGTCTGTTCAATTAAAACATCATTTTGAAGGAACATGGCGGCAAGCTGTTTTCCCAGAAGGATAAAGGCGGCAGTAAAGATTGCACCCATGAACCCTCCGTATAGTATCGTATACTTTACGATATTAAACATTCGTTTTCGCTCATTCCCCCCATAACAATAGCCCACTAAAGGGGCAACCCCCTGTGATAATCCTACTGACAGCAAAATCGGAACCATATCAAGTTTGTATGCAATTCCATAAGAAGCTACTGCATCAGACCCATAAATACTGATATAATTGTTCAGCACAATATTGGAAACACTCATAAGCACTGTGATGAGAGCGCCGGGGATACCGATACTTATCACATTCCGAACCATTGCTGCATTTGGTGAAAAACGTTTCAGTGTCAATGGCACTAATTGATTTCCCTTATATTTTTCACGGATCATGCAAATAATATAGTATATCGTTGCACATACAAATCCTAAAGCTGTTGCAAGCGCGGCTCCTGCGGTTCCCCAGCCAAGAATGGCAATAAAAACATAATCCAGCACCATATTAATTACATTTCCAAGCACCAGACCCATAGTGCTTTCTTTAATCAGGCCAACCGAGCGGAACAAGTGGACGAATCCATTTGCCAACATAATAAAAGGAGCACCGATAAAAATCCATTTCAGATAATCGTAGGTATAAGCCGCATTATCCGCATCTGCACCGGATAGTTTTGCCAATGGCTGCAAGAAAGCCAGCTCCAAAGCAAGTGTAATAATGCCTGCGATTCCTATTGCGTATACACAGAAATTCATCGTTGTGCCAGATTCTTCCCGTTTTTCTTCTCCCAGTAACCGGGCAATTACACTGCTGCCTCCCATTCCGAAAATACAGGCAATAGACATAATAATAAGCAATATTGGCGCACACAATGTTACAGCCGCAATCATCGCGGGTTCTTTTGTTAAAGAAACAAAAAATGTATCGGCGATATTATAAATCAGTGTTGTAAGCTGCCCCAACATAGCAGGCAGCCCAACTCTCATAATTGCTTTGGAAAGATTCTTTTCTTCAAAAACAGATGTCATGTTTTCTTTTCCTCCCTTGATTTTTTTAATATTATAAGATAAAATAAATTCAGAAAACAAGACATATGTCCGGTTGCAGGTGGTTTTATGGAAAGGATCTATGATAAAGAGAAGATTATTAGCTACATTGCGAAGAGTAAATACCATGCAGTACTTGATTCGTCGGATATAGATTTTTACCTTATAAAATATGAAAAAGGCGAATTGGTGAGTTCGCCTTTTCAGAATGAATTACTATTTCAAATTGTGGAACAGGGTTCTATCAATATCTACCTTATTCGTGATGATGGTACGCGCTATTCCTTGTCAACCGGAACTACAGATTACTTTCTCGGGGATATGGAGATTTTTTATCCCAGGAGCAGCAATATTTATGCGGAAGCGGCTGAAAAGCTGATTTGTATCTCATTTTTGATAGAAAAACATAAGGAAATGTTGTTTTCCAATAATCAGTTTCTCATACTCATATGCAGCAGCCTTTCTGCCAAAATTAGAGAAATAACCGCTATGGATGCCATTCCTTCTTCTCTTACAGAACGGGTCATATCCTACATGAAGTATAAATGCAACGATAAAACATTAAAAGGAATAGAACAGACTGCTTTTCATCTTCATTGCAGTGCAAGGCAGCTGCAAAGGGTTTTGAACCAAAGTGAAGCCTCCGGATTTGTCAAAAAGTTAGGAAAAGGGATGTATCAGTTAGTTTAAAACAAAAGGATTTATTTCATGGGAAGCCAGAGGGCAAGGGAGGCACCAGCTATGATTTTAAGTGTCAGCAGACGGACCGATATCCCCAATTACTATTTTGACTGGTTCTGCCACCGGCTTCGGGAAGGGTATTTGTATGTGCGTAATCCCATGAATGAACGGCAGGTGAGCATGGTCGATTTATCGCCGAAAGCAGTTGACTGTATAGTGTTCTGGACGAAAAACCCTGCGGCCATGATGGAGAGGCTGGAACTGATTGAGAAGTATCCTTATTATGTTCAGTTTACCATGAACGGTTACGGCAGGGATGTGGAGCCGGGGCTTTTCGGCAAGCAGGCCGTGCTGATGGAACGGTTCCGGAAGCTTTCCCGGATGATTGGGAAAAAGCGGGTGATTTGGCGGTATGACCCGATTCTGTTCAATCCGTCCTACACGCCGGACTACCACCGGAGAGCTTTTGCGGCCATAGCCCAGGGGCTGGAAGGGTATACGGAGCGGGTGGTGGTCAGCTTTGTGGATTCGTATGCCAAGATTCAAAAAAGCATGGATGCTTTGCAGGTGAGGGAATTGCCCAATGGGGAACTGAAACCCTTTGCCGGGCAGCTGGCAGCTATCGCCAGGGAACACGGCATGGCGGTGGAATCCTGTGCAGAGGGCATAGGCTTAGAAGAGGTGGGGATCCGCCACGGAAGCTGCATTGATCCCCGGCTGATCGAGGAAATCACCGGCTGCCGGGTCCTGGCCGGGAAAGATAAAAACCAGAGGAAGGAATGCGGGTGTGCAGAGAGCGTAGAGGTGGGAACATACAACACCTGCAGAAACGGCTGCCTCTATTGCTATGCCAATTTCAGCAAGGCAGCAGTCCGCTCGCGCACGGAACGCTATGACCTTCTGTCCCCGCTCTTGTGCGGGGCAGTGGAGCCGGGCGATAAAGTGACTGTGCGGAAAATGAAGTCCGTGGTGGACGGACAGCTCAGCCTGTTTGAAAGACCGGGCAGCGGAGGCCGGGCATGAATTTTAAGTCGGTTTCCTCACCGCGTTTTCATAAAACCGGAAATAGTCCGGGCGATGCCGGGACTGCGTATATTCAAACATTACACCGTCACTGTTGTAGGTATGGCTGGTGACCACAGCCATACAATTATAATCCTGGGCATTCATCATCAGGTGCTTTTCATCTATTTCTGTCATCTTTTCTACCGTCATAATCCGCTTGCTGTTTACAATCGTCATATGCAAGGTGTTTTCCAGATATTGATAGATGGAATTTTCCGCAATTTCTTTAGTGAGGCCGGGGACGGCCTCTTTTAAGAAGTAATTGTGGTTAAGGATCAATGGCATATCATCTAAGTAATGGAGGCGCTGGATATAATAAATATCGGTTCCTGCAGGAAAGCCGGTGTACAGGGACTGTTTTTCGCTGACTGCAAATTCCGTAAACAGAAGGACTTCTGTAAGGGGGTGGTGGCCGTTCCGCGCGGCGGATTCACGAAAACTTTCGATTTCTCCGATAGTGAAGGCCGCTTGCGCGATAGGCTGATAGATATTGCGCACCCCTTTTCCCTGCATGGTCTGTACGTAACCGTCAGTCACTAAGCGGCTGACTGCCCGGCGAAGGGTATTGCGGGAACAGCTATAGGTTTGGATCAAAGTGTTTTCTGACGGTAAAAGTTCCTGATAGGTGAAAACATTGGCTTCGATTTTCTGCTTTAAGTCTTTATAAATATTTTCGTATCTTGCTTTTGGCATTTTATTTCCCTCTGGTGATCGTGTGTTTTGCGGGTTCTAGGGCAAAACCCGTATTTTTATTATAGGAACAAAGAAAGAAAAAGTCAACAACTTGTTTGAACAAATATTCAAAAAGAGATTGACATGTTCAAACAAGTATGATATAACAGAATCAACAACATGTTTAAACAAGTAAAAACAAGCGGAGGGTTTGAGCTATGGGAAGATATGCAGAGGACGCAAAACAGCTGCTGCGCCTGGTGGGCGGAAGAGAGAACATTGCGGCAGTATCGCATTGCATGACAAGGATGCGGTTTGCCTTGGCAGAGCCGGGGAAAGCAGATGTAAAGGCGATTGAAGCCATGAAGGTGGTAAAGGGGAGTTTTACACAGTCAGGACAGTTTCAGGTGATTATCGGGAACACGGTGGCTGATTTTTACAATGATTTTGTAAAGGAGGCAGGCATAGAAGGGGTGTCCAAGGATGCGGTTAAGCAGGCGGCCAAGAAAAACCAGAACGTGCTGCAGAGAGTGATTACTGCTTTGGCAGAGATTTTTGCACCCCTTATTCCGGCGATTATTACAGGCGGCTTGATTCTCGGCTTTAGGAACTGCATTGACAGCCTGTACTTGTTTGAGAACGGAACGAAGACCCTGTGTGACATCAGCCAGTTCTGGGCGGGCATTGACAGTTTTCTGTGGCTGATCGGGGAGGCGGTTTTCCATATGCTCCCGGTTGGCATCTGCTGGTCGGTGACAAAGAAGATGGGCACCACCCAGATGCTGGGCATTGTCCTTGGCCTGACATTGGTCTCCGGGCAGCTGCTTAACGCATATGCGGTTGCAGGGACGGCAGCAGCAGAGATTCCCCAATGGAATTTTGGCGGTTTTAAGGTCAATATGATCGGTTATCAGGGGCAGGTGATCCCTGCGGTTTTGGCAGCATTCACCCTGGTGTACCTGGAAAAATTTTTCCGCAAGGTTACGCCCCAGGTGGTCTCCATGATTGTGGTTCCTTTCTGCAGCTTGCTGCTGTCAGTAATGGCTGCCCATTTTGTGCTGGGGCCGGTTGGCTGGAAGGTGGGGGCGGCGGTCTCCGCATTGGTATTTGCCGGGATCACGGGCTCCTTTAAGATAGTATTCGGCGCTATATTTGGTGTGATCTATGCCCCGCTGGTGATCACAGGGCTCCATCATATGTCAAACGCCATTGATTTACAGCTGATTGCAGACTATGGCGGAACGATGCTGTGGCCGATGATTGCCTTGTCAAATATCGCCCAGGGCTCCGCGGTGCTGGGAATGGCCTGGCTGCAGAGAAAGGATCCCGAAGCACAGGAGGTAAATATTCCGGCGTGCATTTCCTGTTACCTCGGTGTTACAGAACCGGCAATTTTCGGTGTGAACTTAAAAAGAGGCTTCCCCTTTGCCTGCGGGATGGCCGGCTCTGGTATCGCGGCAGTTGTCTGCGTGGCCACAGGGACAACGGCAAATGCCATCGGTGTAGGCGGGGTTCCCGGCATCTTATCCATCCAGCCCCAGTTTATGGTTTCCTTTGCGTTGTGCATGGCGATTGCCTTTGCCATACCGTTTTTGATGACGACCATTGTGGGGAAGAAACGCCTTCCGGCGTCGGGGCAGGCAAATGGGGAAGCAGAATCGGCCAAAATCGTACCCGAAGCAGGTGCAGGCACAGCAAACGGAAAATTAACTGCATTTTTATCTGGAAGGGCGATTCCCTTGGCAGAAGTGGGAGACGGTGTTTTTTCCCAAGGGGTTTTGGGCGATGGCATGGCGGTCATTCCGGAAACAGAGACACTGTACGCACCGGCGGATGCGCAGGTTGTGGCATTGATGCCGGATTCACGCCATGCTTGCGGATTAAGGTTAGCAAATGGCATGGAGGTTCTGCTGCATATCGGAATTGATACCGTAAGTATGAAGGGGGACGGGTTTGAATATCTGGTGGAGGAAGGGCAGAAGGTCAGTGCAGGAACCCCCCTAATCAAATTTGACCGCGCAAAAATCAAGGAAGCGGGCTACCGGGATGTCACCGTATGCATTATCAGCAGCAAAGGGGATGCCCAGGATATCCGGTTCCATACAGGAATAGATGTAAAAGAAAAAGAGACAGCAGTGGTAACATTTCAATAGATCCAGGCACAAGGAAGGCGAGGCACGAGATGGCAGATTTCAGCAGCAAAGTAGTTTATCAGATATACCCGAAATCATTTCGGGATACCAACGGGGATGGCTTTGGAGACATCCCCGGGATAATCGAGAAATTGGATTATCTGCAGGAACTGGGGGTGGATTATCTGTGGCTGACCCCGGTTTTTATCTCCCCCCAGAGAGATAATGGATATGATGTGGCAGATTACCGGAGAATCAACCCCCTGTTTGGAACCATGGAAGACTTAGAGGATTTGGTTCGCCAGAGCAAAGGGCGTGGCATGGGGATTATGCTGGATATGGTATTTAACCATACATCCACGCAGCATGAATGGTTCCAAAAAGCCCTGGCAGGAGATGAGAAATACCAAAAGTATTATATTTTCAAGGAGGGCACGCCAGGCCGCGCCCCCACAAACTGGCAATCAAAATTCGGCGGATCGGCATGGGAATATGTGCCCGGTTTAAAAAAATGGTATCTCCGGTTATACGATGTGACACAGGCAGATTTAAATTGGGATAACCCGGAGGTCCGGGAAGAATTAAAGGAGATCATCCGGTTCTGGAAGGAAAAGGGGATCCAGGGTTTTCGCTTTGACGTGATCAACCTGGTGTCCAAGCCAGGGAAGATGGAAGATGACTTTGAGGGGGACGGGAGGAGGTTTTACAGTGACGGGCCCCATATCCATGAGTATCTGAAAGAACTGGTAAAGGATACGGGCATTGAAGGTTTTGTAACGGTCGGGGAGATGTCATCCACATCGCTGGGGCATTGCATCCGGTATTCTGCACCAGAGGAAAAAGAACTTTCCATGTGCTTTAATTTCCACCATCTGAAGGTGGACTATAAGGATGGGGACAAATGGGCGCTTATGGAAGCAGATTACAAGAAATTGAAAGAACTTTTTAGGGAATGGCAGATGGGGATGCAGGAAGGGGGCGGTTGGAATGCCTTGTTTTGGTGCAACCATGACCAGCCCCGTATCGTAAGCAGGCTGGGGGATGAAAAGGTTTATTGGAGAGAGTCGGCGAAAATGCTGGCAGGCATGATCCACCTGATGCGGGGAACCCCGTATATCTATCAGGGGGAAGAAATCGGGATGCTGAATGCGCATTACCCTTCCATAGAACAATACCGGGATGTGGAAAGCCTGAATTATTACCGGATTTTGCTGGAGGAAGGGAAGACGGAAGAGGAAGCCCTTGAGGTTTTATCGGCAAGGTCACGGGACAACAGCAGAACTCCTATGCAGTGGGGAGGAGGGGAGTACGGCGGATTTTCCGGGGCAGAGCCATGGATTCCGATGTCTGCCGGATTTAGGAAGGAAATCACGGTAGAAGCGCAGCAAAAGGACGACGGTTCTATCCTTGCATTTTATAAAAAGCTGATTGCTATGAGAAAAGAGTATCCGGTGATTGCAAAAGGCGAAATCTCATTTTTAGAGACAGGGACGGATATGGTGCTGGCTTACCAAAGGAAACTGGGAAAACAGCAGATGGCGGTGTTTTGTAATATGGGCGGGACAAAGCAAAGAATTAAGATGTCCGGGGAGTGGAGCCGCTATCCGGTACTGATGAGGAATTATTGCTTATCGGCCGAAAACGGGAAACCGAACCTGGAAAAGGGAACGTATACGATGGAGCCGTTTGAATTGGTGGTTTTGGGAAATGTAAAAGAATAAAGGGCTGCTGCGATACCGGCGACGGCATTGCAGCAGCTTTAATTTTAGAAAGAAATACCTATGGATTTCCATCCGGCTTTGATGCTTCGGAGAGGGAAAGGGTGTCCTCGTTCTTTCTCATGAACAACAGGCCAAAGGATCCGGGGCCGCAGTTGATGGCGATGGCAGAAGACGCCCTCTGCACATAAACACGCTCAAAGGGACAGTGTTGCTGTACCAGAGCCTGGAGATAGCGGAGTTTTTTGGTGTCCATTCCGGCGTAGGTAATGAACAGGATCCGGCGGTCTATGTTTCTGGTATTCGTAAATATTTTTTTGACATAGTGTTTTGCAACGTGGTAAAAGCTTCCCATCTCCATTCCGCCAACCACGATCTTGCTGTTTTTGAGTACGATAATAGGATGCAGCAGCAGCGCATCGCAGACAACCTGTACACGCCGGGATATTTTTCCGGACTGGCACATAAAATGGGTATTGTCAATAATAAAAGCAGATGAAATGTAGCGTCTCAGCCGTTTTACGGTTCTGATGATTTCTGCCTTCGTGGCATGGTTTTCTGCTTTATAAGCAGCATACAATACAACCAGACCCATGCTGCTGGAAAGATGGCCGGAATCGAGGACCGTGACATTTTCAAAGGATTTCGCTGCTTCCAGGGCGTTGTTGTATCCCTGGCTGACATGCTTTGCCATGGTAATATGGATCACATTTTGGGCTTCGGTCAGCCTTTCGGCAAAGAATTTTTCATAGTCTTCCACGCTGGGCGGCTGGGAGAAAGCATTTTTCCCGGCGGTTACATGTGAGAGCAGTTCATCGGCTTTTAGTTCCAGTTCATCCAGGAACCGCCCGCTGTCCGCACAGACATAATAGGGGCAGACAGGAAGGTTGAACTCTTTCCTTAGTTCTTCCGGAAGGTCGCATACGCTGTCTGTCGTTACCATGACAGACACTCTTTTCGTCTGCTCAAAGATTAAAACGTCCTTTCCAATCTCCGACTGATTGGTGGTTTCATTTAGCTTTACCAGTTCTTTTGGCAGGATGCTTAAGACAGAGGCTTCGAGCAAGGCGCCGCTGACCGGTTTTGCCAGATAGCCGCTAAAGCCTTCTTTGCGGTAGAGCAGCTGGTTGTCACTTCCGGCGTTGGCAGTCAGCGCGATCACAGGGACATCCCGGCATAAACCGGCCGGCTGCGTGCGCAGTGCATGGAGGCATTGGATTCCGTCCATCTCCGGCATCAGGTGATCCATCAAAATCGCGTCGTAGTGCTGGATTTGTGTCAGCCTCAGGCAGTCAACAGCACTTAGTGCCGTGTCCAGGTGGATCTTGGTGGCCGAAAGCAGCTTCCGCACCACCATCAGGTTCATTTCATTGTCATCAACAACAAGAATATGGGAATCCGGCGCTTCAAAGCTTTGCTTGTATTGCTCCCCTTCTTTTGCCCTCACACGGGAGGCGAGGGTAAATGTGCCTAATTCTTTATCATCGACGATATCTTGCTCCAGCATGACAAGGAATGTGGAACCCTTGGTATAGACGCTGTTGACACTGATCTCCCCGCCCATCAGTTCCACTAGCTGATGGACAATGCTGAGCCCTAAGCCAGTGCCTTCTATGTGGCGGTTTTTTTCTTCATTCACCCTTTTAAATGCATTGAAAATATAGGGGATATTTTCCTTTTTTACCCCTTGCCCGGTGTCTTCCACCGAATACCAGACACGCACCCGGTTAAGCATTAAATGCTCACACCAGATAGAGAGGGAAACAGAACCTTTGCTGGTATATTTGATCGCGTTATTTAGCAGGTTGATAAGGATTTGTTTGATACGTATCTCATCGCCGCAGAGCATGCTGGGGATAGAGGAATCCACATGCAGCTGGAATTCCAGCCCCTTTTCTCTGGCCTTGATCCAGATCATATTAACGATTTCCGAAAAAAGGGCTCCTGTCTCATAGGAGACATTTACAATCTCCATTTTTCCGGATTTGATTTTGGACAAGTCCAGAATATCGTTGATAAGTGTAAGCAGCATTTTGCTGGCGCTTTGGATATTCCGTGCATTTTCGGCGACATCATCCGGGATGTCTCCACGAAGGATGATTTCATTCAGCCCGATGATGGTGTTGATGGGTGTACGGATTTCGTGGCTCATGCTGGAAAAGAAATTGTTTTCCGCTTTGTTTAACTCCTCAATCTCCTTTTTTTGCTGCTTGGAAATCTCATTTTCCTTTTCATAAAGCCCGGTTACGAATAAAAGCAGTATGCTGGCCATAATGCCGACCAGGATAACGGAGATGGCAGAACAAAAATAGGAGTGGCTCAATGTATTGTGCGAGGTAAGTTCCGGGTAAAAATATGCCATGTAATAACATAGCAGTGTCTCTGCCGCACAGAACAGGAAAAAGACTGCCTTGCGTCTTCCTTGCAGTGTAATGCTGATATAGATAAAGCAAAGCACGAACCACTCAGGGACTCCGCTGAAAAACCCGCCTGCGGTAAAAAAGCTTACCGGGAAAAGCAAAAGAAGCAGCACCGCTATAGCCGTGGAACCTGTATGGATACATTCCTTATGGATGCTGATTTTCACAATCGCGGCTATACAGGCAAGACTGACGGCCAAAATCACCAGATTAGAGAGACTCCTTCCCATAAGCAGGATAATGACCAGCGCAACTGTGCAGATGCCTGTGGTTACACGGAACATACGTTCTTGAAGGCTGATCTTATGGTCAAAGATTATTTCATTCCACTTTTTTAACACACCAGTACTTCCTCCTGTTTTTCATTTATAATCCGGCAAGGGTATCGCAGAGTTCATCATACAGGCGCAGCAGTTCAGGGTGGCTATGCCGGATATATCCAAGGTTCCCCTCTTTGCCGGCTAATTCCAACAATTTTGCCTGGTCTGCCAGACGTTCTGCGCCAATGGTCAGGGATGTGCTTTTTAGTGCGTGCACTTTGACCGTATAGTCTTCCCAATTTGCAGTGTCATACAAGGAAATGATTTCTGCCTTCTTTTCTGCAGCCTGGGAGAAAAACATCCGCAGCATTTCCAGATAAAATTCTTCTTCGCCACAGCAGTAATCCAGGCCCAGCTGTACATTGATGCCGATGTGGAAGAGAGAGTCATAAGGCAGGGCAGAGCTGCTTGCCAAAAGGGTATCTTCCTGACCGCTTCCATCATCTGCGAAGGAACTGCCGGGAGCCTCCTCCGGATAACGTTCATCCTCTGAGGAGAATGGGTCAGGGGTACTATCCTTCGCAGCCTTTTTGCCCTCCGCAAAGGATCTGCCAGGGGCAGCATCTTCGGGATCTTTGCGGTTCTCTGCCGGGAACCGGTCAGAGGCATTGCCTTTTGATTTTTCCGCGGGGGGAGCATCCGGTGCTTTGTCTTGTAAAGAACGGCTTTCCTCCGGTGCTTTATTCTCTGGAGCACCCGTTTTTAAAGCAGTGTTTTCCCTGGAGGGGGAATTTGCCGGTACGGCATTCTTCTTCCGCTTCTTCCTTTTCTTTTTAGCGGCAGGAGCAGCAGTAGGAGGAATGGCCTCTTCTAAAGGTTCTTCATTGGCCACAGGTGCTTCGCCATACTGGACTTGATGCATCGGAAGCACTTTGCGCAGTACACGTTCTAAGAGGGCACGCTCGATGGGCTTTGGTATAAATTCGGTGAACCCTTCGTTGCGGAACATTTCTCTGGCACCGCTGATGGTGTTTGCAGTCAGGGCGATGATGGGCAGTTCCTCAAAAGCCCCATTGTTGAGCTGGCGGATCTGCTTTAGGGTTTCCACACCGTCAAAGCCAGGCATCATATGATCCAGGAAAATAATATCATAGGGAGTTGTAGCACACCGTTCCACAGCCTCTCTTCCGCTGAGGCAGGTATCTACCTGTATCCCATAGCTGCCTAACACCCCTTTGGCAACCACAAGGTTCATCTCTTCATCGTCAACAGCCAGAACCCGGACACCCTCACAGGAGAACGGCTTGCGGCCGGCAGCCTGCGCCTCTTCAAACCCATTTGCCTTCACCTCGCCGTTTAGCAGGTTCACCACGGAAAGGGCAAAGAATGGCTTGTGGATGACCAAGAGCCTGCTGTTCCGGCTCAGCATGAACTCACGTTCGGCGATTATGATAACCTGAAGCTTGTCAGAAAGGCTCTCATAGTAAGAAGAATTCTCTTCATATTCCGCCTGTGCGATGAACATATGGGTCAGCGGATAGCTGCTCTGAAGCTTTTGCAGGCCTTCAAAATTATGGGCCTGGTATCCCTCAAGGTGGAGCCCCTTTATCATGTGCAGGATCATATTGTCATAGTATCTTCGTACTTCGTCGCTGTTATATTTCTCCGGATGGAAATAGCATGCGATACATAGCTTATCCGGCCGGGAAAGTATCATGGCAGGCGTTTCATCCGCTACTCCCTGGGGAATGGTGATTTGAGCCTGTAATCCCTGCTGTTCCTTACTGTCAAAATGGATGAACCCACCCATGGCATGCAGAAGGCCGCGGGCAATGGGGAGGCCAAGACCCAATCCTCCGGCAAAACGGCTGCTTCCGGAATCTGCCTGATAAAAGTCATCGCACATCTGGGCAAGCTGGGAAGCCGTCATGCCGATGCCGGTATCATGGATGTCTATGATCATATTAATGCCGTAGGTTTCCCGGCGGAACTGGATGCAGACATTGATCCCGCCTTCTTCTGTAAATTTGATAGAATTTTCCAGAAGGATTTTAAGGATATGCGAAAGTTTTTCCACATCGCCGATCAGGACAGAAGGTATTTGGGGATCCAGGTCAAATACCATTTCCAGCTGATGCTTGCTGTTTTGCATAGCGGTCATGGTAACGATGTCATTGAGCAGCGAATTGATCTGGTATGGCTCATTTGCTGCAGTCAGCGTCCCCTCTACGATTTCTGTGTAGTCAAGCATATTGTTGATCTGGTTGGACAGGCGTTTCCCGGCCATCTGTATGGATTGCATGTCTGTCCGTATTTCCGGGGAAATGTCCTTTTCCAGTATAACCTCACTGATTCCAAGCACCATATTGATCGGAGTCCTAAGCTCGTGGGATACATTGGACAAAAACTCTGCATTCTGACGCCCCGCGGTCTCCAGCTGGGCAAGGGTTTTGTCATAGCGTGCCCTTGCATCCCGCCGCCTGTTGATCCGGTAAATTGCAATTGACATCGAACCTGCGATCACGGTAGCGCCCATCCCCAGGCGGACTATGTTGTCTGTACCCATGTCAGAGGTGATAGTATGCAGGATAAAAATATGATAAACCAGTTCCAGTATATACAGGGCGGCTGTCATATACAACAGCCGCCGTTTATTAAACATGGAAAAAACAAGGATAATCATACAGGCCACATAAGGGATGTCAAAGAGAGTGACCTTATGTACTCCAAAAAAGAAGAAACCGATCATCATCAGCCCGGAACATAAATTTTCATAAAATGTTTCCGAACCAGCCCTTCCGATATGAAGGCACCATACAAGGGTATTGCCGAATATAATTACAGGAACCATCCACAGCTCCCACGATAAAGCAAGGGTTATCAAAATCAGCATTACCCCAAACATGGTAACAATGCTGGCCAGAAGCAGATGTATACTTGTCTGACCTTTTGTTCTCATTGCTCCTCCAATCCTATAGAGACCCTTTTAAGCAGATCTTGCGGGAAAAACGGTTTTTTGAGGTAATTGACAGCGCCTAAACTGATGGCAGTCCGCACATCATCTTCATATCCGGATGCTGTCAGGAAAATAACAGGAATATCCACATCGGCATCTTTCATGCGTTTAAAGGTTTCAAGGCCATCCATGATCGGCATTGCAATATCAAGAAGTATCAAGTCGATTTTTTCATATTTAATTTTTTCAAGGGCCTCTCTTCCGGATTCTGCAAGAAGTACATTATAAAACTTCTCGAGAATCAACTGGGTCCTTTTTAAATTCATTGCGTCATCATCCACTACCAAAATCCGTTTGCGCATAACAGCAGCCTCCTTCTATACTCTTGGGATTACCCAAACCCTATTAAGATATATTCTAAAGCAGGATCATAATAAAATCAAGTCAAATGTTACTTGATATTTATAATTTACATTCTTTATTTATGGTATGTGAACCGTGGGGGAAAGGAGGCTTGATTTGCTTGTGGATTTGCCTTCTTTCGGTTACACTGTTAACAAAACAGAGGAGCGGAGGGATACAAAGATGGCAGAAAACTATATGGCAGAGATATGCTGCGGCAGCTATTATGATGCGAAACAGGCGGCCTTGGGCGGGGCAGGGCGGATCGAACTGAACAGTGCATTGATGATGGGGGGATTGACCCCCACGGCAGCGGTGCTCGGCCTGGTTAAGGAACAGTTTCCTGGTTTGGCAGTGATCGCCATGCTACGTCCCCGCGGCGCCGGGTTCTGTTACAGGGAAGAGGAGTTTGCGGCAATGGAAAGGGAATGCCGCAACCTGCTGGAACAAGGGGCAGACGGAATTGCCTTCGGCTGCCTGAGGGAGGATGCCTCCCTGGATGAGGAGAAGAACCAAAGGCTTGTGGAACAGATCAAAGGCTTCGGAAAAGAGGCCGTGTTCCACCGTGCCTTTGACTGCTGCCAAAACCCTTATATTGCCATGGAACGGCTGATTCGTATGGGGGTGGACCGTGTGCTGACCAGTGGGGGCAAGCCGACGGCAATCCAGGGAATGGAACGGATCGGTGAGCTGCAAAGGTGCTTTGGCGGAAAAATACAGATCCTGGCGGGGAGCGGGGTCAACAGCAACAATGCCTGTGAATTGATGGAAAAGACGGGGGTCCGGCAGGTTCACAGTTCCTGCAAAGCCTGGAACATGGATCCGACGACAGTGCGCGGGGATGTATCCTTTAGCATTGCCCCCGGGGAGGGAGGCTGCCAATATGATGTGGTGTCGGCAGACCTGGTGCGCGGGCTGGTGGAAAGGGTAGAGGCTTTCGGCAGAAAGCAGGGGAGGGGAACCTTTAAAGTAGAGGGAAAAGGGGTTTAATACAATCTTAATGCCAGAGAATGGATGTTAATGCACATTTCATGTTTAAAGTGGCATAATGGTAATATAAAGTACAGGGCGGAAGGAGATGCGGGAATGGGAGCGCTGGAAAAGAGATTATCCTCGTCACAGATTATCATCCTTGGCTTTGCGACAGTGATTTTTGGCGGAAGCCTGCTGCTCATGCTTCCCTTCGCCGTCCGGGACGGACAGGAAGTGGCTTTTGTGGATGCATTGTTCACGGCAACCTCTGCGGTCTGTGTCACCGGGCTGGTGGTGAAGGATACGGCAACCTGCTGGACCGGTTTCGGGCAGGCGGTGATTCTTCTGCTGATACAGGTCGGAGGCATGGGGGTGATAACGGTTGCCGTGGCGGTTGCCGTGATTTCCGGAAAAAAGATCAGCCTCAAACAGCGAAGCACCATGCAGGAGGCAATTAGTGCCCATCAGGTAGGGGGGATTGTCAGGCTGACCGGCTATATCATAAGGGTGACGGTTTTCTTGGAAATACTGGGTGCTGCATTTATGGCTCCATCCTTTTGCCGGGAGTTTGGAATCGGACGGGGGATTTGGTATGCCCTGTTCCATTCCATATCTGCTTTCTGCAATGCCGGATTTGACCTGATGGGCAGCAGGTCGCCTTATTCGTCACTGACATCCTTTGCCTCAAACCAGGTGGTCAATTTCACGGTTATGGCTTTGATCGTAACCGGGGGGATCGGCTTTCTGACCTGGGAGGACATCACGTCCAACCGGCATCACATCCGGAAATACCGGATGCAGAGCAAGGTGGTCCTGAGCGTTACGGCATTTCTGGTGGTAATTCCGGCAGTATATTTCTTCTTCTTTGAACTGTCCGGGTACCCTTTAAGGGAACGTATATTAGGCTCTTTGTTCCAGTCTGTTACGGCGAGGACGGCAGGGTTCAATACGATAGAATTAACCGGCATGAGCGAGGCCGGCCTGGCCATTATGATCCTGCTGATGCTGGTGGGGGGATCCCCTGGCTCCACGGCCGGCGGCATGAAAACGACAACCTTTGCCGTGCTGCTGTCCACAGCGGTTTCCGTGTTCCGGCACAGGGAACACGCCCATTTTTTCGGTCGGAGGCTGGATGGGGATACGGTACGCAATGCGGTGACGATCCTGATGATGTACCTGGTGCTTTTTCTGGGCGGAGGGCTGGTAATCAGCCGTGTGGAGGGGGCTGGGCTTTTGGAGTGCCTGTTTGAAACCTCCTCGGCAGTGGCAACGGTGGGGCTGACATTGGGTCTGACACCGCAGCTGGGGCTGTTGTCCCGGATGATCCTGATTCTGCTGATGTACATAGGAAGGGTTGGCGGCCTGACATTGATTTTTGCGGCATTGTCGGGCAATAGGAAAGGGAATACGGCGAGGCTGCCACAGGAGAAGATGACGGTAGGGTAGCAGAAGGAGGCAGGGATGAAAGCGATATTGTTGATTGGGCTGGGAAGATTTGGCAGGCAGATAGCCAGGAAGCTTAGCGATTTAAACCACCAGGTCATGGCAGTGGATCATGACGAGGAACGGGTCAATGCCGCGCTGCCTTTTGTGACAAGCGCGCAGATTGGCGACAGTACCAGCGAAGAGTTCCTTTCTTCCCTGGGAATCCGTAATTTTGATGCCTGTATCGTAACGATTGGCGACAATTTCCAGAATTCATTGGAAACGGCGTCCCTTCTTAAGGAACTTGGGGCGAAAAAGGTGATTGCCAGGGCATCCCGGGGGGTGCAGGAGAAATTTCTGCTGCGGAACGGTGCGGATGAAGTGGTGTATCCGGAAAAGCAGCTGGCAGCCTGGACGGCGATCCGCTGTACTTCCGAACATATCCTGGATTATATTGAATTGGACAAAGAATGCTCCATTTTTGAATTGTCTGTCCCTGATGAGTGGGGCGGGAACAGCATTGTCCAGCTGGATATACGCAAAAAATACGGGATTAATATCCTGGGGATCAGAGAGAATGGCAAGCTGAATATGAATGTAGTGCCGGATACCGTTTTCGGCAGGGGGCAGTCGATACTGGTTTTGGGAAAGCCCAAAGCGGTTCAGAAGTGTTTCCGTATCTGATGCAGGCTGGTTTGGAGATTTGGGGAACCATTTTTCATGAGGAGGTGTTACGAATGAAAGAAATTTTGTTACTCGGCTCCACGTTGGGGATTTTTTTCCTTGGCTACTTTATGATGGGGAGAATCCAGGCCTTTATTGAAAGATGCTTTGCGTCCTTCTTTGATTGAACATTTTCCGGTTCTGTGATAAAATCCATAGTAAGAAGCATACAGGGGGATTTACAGCAGGGGGGTGATTGCAGTGCAGCAGCCGGCAAGGGGACATCTGAAGATTTTTTTCAGCTACGCTGAGAGCATCGGCAAGACAAAGGCCATGCTGAAAGCAGCGTTGAGGGCAAAAGCGCAGGGTGTAGATGTTTTGGTTGGTACTGTTATGGTTCATTCCTCCAAAGAGTCTGAGGCGCTGCTGGGGGAATTTGAACTGCTGCCCCCCTTGGAACAGGAAGGGAGGGCGGCGTTTGACTTAGACCAGGCCCTGGCCAGACGGCCGGATTTGATTTTGGTGGATGAACTGGCTCATTCAAATGGGGCAGGCAGCCGCCACCGCCGGCGCTATCAGGACATTAACGAGTTGCTGGAATCCGGGATTGATGTCTATACCACGGTCAATGTGGGGAATATCGAGAGTTTGCATGATACAGTGACTTCGATTACCGGCATAGCTGCCTGGGACAGGATCCCGGATTCCGTTTTTGACCAGGCAGACCAGGTGGAATTGATCGATATAGAACCTCAAGAATTGATGGAACGGTTAAAGGAGTCCGGTACGGCAGACTCCTTTTTTACCGTGGAGCAGCTGACTGCCCTGCGGGAAATTGCCCTGCGGCGTTGTGCTGACCGTGTAAGGCGCCTGGCGGATGAACGCCAGGAGAAGAACGGTTTCCACACGGATGAGCATATCCTGGTCTGCCTTTCTACCGCCCCCTCCAATGCCCGGATTATACGCACGGCAGCCCGGATGGCGCGCGCTTTCAACAGCCAGTTCACGGCCC
Source organism: bacterium 1XD21-70 (assembly GCA_003669055.1). Taxonomy (GTDB): domain Bacteria; phylum Bacillota; class Clostridia; order Lachnospirales; family Lachnospiraceae; genus Brotaphodocola. Next base: position 74,614 of record RAYB01000012.1, on the reverse strand, counting down.
TTTTTGTGGAGACTCCGGACTTTGGCGCGGCATCGGCGGAGAACCGGCAGCGGCTGCGGGATAACCGGGAACTGGCAAGCCAGCTGGGGGCACAGATTGAAATGGTATATGGAGAGGATGTGCCCTATCAGATTGCGGAATTTGCCCGGATTTTTGGTATTACAAAAATCGTCCTTGGGCGAAGTGCCATGACCCGCAAGCACCTGTTTGGTAAGCCGACACTAACAGAGCAGCTGATTTCCTACGCCCCGGAGATGGATATCCATATTATTCCCGATAAGAGTGCGGATACAGGGTACCGCCCCCGGAGGGTGAGGCATTCCCGCCGGGAGGAAATAGTGGAAAATACGGCCAGGAGTGTGGGGATTCTGGCCGGGGCGACGGTTCTGGGGCTGGGATTTTACCGGCTGGGCTTTACGGAAGCGAATATTATCATGGTATATATTCTTGGGGTTTTGCTGACCTCGGTTGTGGTTTCCCACCCGGCATATAGCTTGGTTTCTTCCATTGCCAGTGTGTTTATCTTTAATTTCCTGTTTACTTCCCCGCGTTTTTCACTGACAGCTTATGAGACCGGCTATCCGGTGACTTTTGTGGTCATGTTCCTGACAGCATATATAACGGGAACCTTTGCCATCCGCTATAAAAGGCAGGCAGGGCAGTCAGCGAGGATTGCCCATCGGGCAAAGATCCTGTTTGACACAGACCAGCAACTGTCAAAAGCAGGAGATAAGGCGGAGATTATGAATGCGGCGGCGCAGCAGCTTAGGAAGCTTTTAGGCAGGAATCTTGTGATTTTTGCCAATGAGGGCGGGCAGCTTTCTGCCCCTTATCTGTTTCTGTCAGAAACGGCGTCGGCTTTCGGCTATGATTTGGAAAAGGAACGGGAGGCAGCTGAATGGGTGCTGAGGAATAATCATTCCGCAGGGGCGACGACGGATACACTCTCGGATGCCCGGTATCTGTATCTGGCTCTGAGGGTCAAGGAGCAGGTCTATGGCGTGGTGGGGATTGAGGTAGAGGACAATCCGCCGGATGCTTCGGAGCATGGCATATTATTGTCCATCCTGGGGGAATGTGCCCTTGCACTGGAGAATGAAAAGAATGCCCGTGAGAAGGAAGCAGCGGCGATCCTGGTCGAGAACGAGCGGCTGCGGGGCAACCTGCTGCGGACGATTTCCCATGACCTGAGAACTCCGCTGACCACTATATCCGGAAATGCGGACAATTTGCTCAGCAATGGCCGGAATTTTGACGAAGAGACAAAAAGGCTGCTTTACCAGGATATCTATGATGATTCCATGTGGCTGATCAACCTGGTGGAAAACCTTTTGTATGCCACCCGCATTGAGGACGGGCGGATGGTATTACACACCTCCACGGAACTTCTTGGGGATATTGTGGAGGAGGCGATGGCGCATGTCAGCAGGAAGGCCGGGCGGCACCAGGTGCACGTGGAAGACGGAGAGGAACTTTTGCTGGTCAGGACGGATGCGAAACTGGTAGTCCAGGTCATTGTGAATATCGTGGATAATGCATTGAAATATACGGCGCCCGGTTCTTCGGTTACGGTCACTACCAGGAGGAACGGGCCTATGGCCGTAGTGCAGATTGCAGATACGGGCAGTGGGATTTTGGACAAAGAGAAGGAAAAGATTTTTGATAAATTTTACTGCGGCGCGGATAATATTGCGGATAACCGCCGCAGCTTAGGGCTGGGGCTATATCTTTGCAGGGCGATTGTTGAGGCGCACGGCGGAACCATCCACGTGAAAGACAACAAGCCCCAAGGAGCGGTTTTCAGTTTCACGCTTCCGCTGGAGGAGGTCGGATAAGAATGAGCAAGCTTCAGATTTTGGTGGTGGAGGACGATGCGCCGGTACGCAACCTGATTACCACAACATTAAAAGCCCATGACTACCGTTTTGCGGTTGCCGCCAACGGGGAGGATGCCGTGAGGGAGGCGGCTTCCCGCAATCCGGACATCATCCTGCTGGATTTGGGGCTGCCGGACATCGACGGGGTGGAGGTGATCCGGCGGGTACGCAGCTGGTCCCATGTGCCGATTATTGTCATCAGTGCCAGGAGCGAAGATAATGACAAGATTGATGCACTGGACGCGGGTGCCGATGATTACCTGACAAAGCCGTTTTCCGTGGAGGAGTTGCTGGCGCGGCTGCGCGTGACCCAGCGGCGGCTGGCGTTGATGCAGGCCGGCAGCAGTGCCCAGGCCATGTTTGCCAATGGCCGCCTGCGGATTGATTATGGATCCGGCTGTGCTTACCTGGGTGAGGAGGAAATGCACCTGACTCCCATTGAATACCGGCTTTTGTGCCTGCTGGCTCAGAACACCGGCAAAGTGCTGACGCATAAATTCATTACCCAGAGTGTCTGGGGCAGCAGCTGGGAAAATGACGTGGGCTCCCTGCGGGTGTATATGGCAACCCTGCGTAAAAAGCTGGAGAAGCCCTCCGGGTCACCGCAATATATCCAGACACATGTGGGGATAGGGTATCGAATGGTGCGTGTAGAACTGTGAAGGAGATTGGCAGAAGGCTTAAAATCAGGCATAAAAATCATAAACGTATATTTTGACTTTAGCATATAATCGTGGTATATTATAAAAATAAAATATAGAGTGCACCGGCAATGTTTTTGTAGTTGTGAGATGGAGACGAGGATGAGTAGGAAGCAAAAGGAAAACAGGAAGGACAGAGGGTTTCCTTTGATTTTTTCCATTGTTCTGGTATTTTGTATTTTGGGGATGGTTGTGTTTTCAGTGGCAAGGAGGATTTCAGCAGAGATGTCCACTTCTGCGATCCACAATTTAAGTGAAAGTTTAGGGCTGATCAAGGGCACGATAGAAGCGATTCTGAACAAAGAGGCAGATTTCCAGAAGCTGATTGCCCAGGAACTCACTATGATTGAAGATCCGGAGGAATTCGTTCGTTCCTATAAAAAGAATGGGACGATGGTAAGGATTTCGCTGATCCTGGAAGGAGAGACAGAGGGGGTTTCCAATGTGGGAGAAACCTTCTCGGAAGAAAGCCTGGATTTTTCTGCGGGAAAAAGGGTAGATGGGCTTTTAGTGTCCCAATCGTACCTGAACAGCCTGGGGACATGGGCATATACGATCAAATGCCCGGTGCTAAAGGATGAAAAAGAGATCGCCTCCCTTTATATGGAATATATCTACGATTCTTTTGACGAGGCACTGCCGGGGAGTTTTTATAACGGCAAGGCAATGCTTTACATCATGGATGCAAAGAGTGAGAGGCTGGTATTAAAGCCCAAAGGGATGGGGGAACGGATTGCCGGCCATTTGAACCTGCAGGATTTTTACCGGGCAAATGATATTATGGAACCGGAACTGCAGGCAGAGGTGGAAGCGGCTATCGATGGCGGGAAAAACATCATGTTTTACCATGATATCCGGGATAAGGACTCCCTGATCTATATGTGGGCAGTCAATGGCGGGGGGATTTATTTGATTGGCTATGTCCCGATTGAGGCGATCCAGCAGGAGGGCAAGGCAGTCAATCAGAATATCATAGTTGTTGTCCTGGTAATGCTGGTAGCATTTTTTCTTTGCTGCCTTTTATATTATTTTAACCAGAGGCAGCAGAACCGGATCCGCAGGGAGAGGGAGGCGGAGCGGGAGATCCATAACAAACAGCTGGCGGAAGCGCTCCAGGCTGCGCAGATTGCAAGTAAATCCAAGACGACATTTTTGTCCAACATGTCCCATGATATCCGCACGCCCATGAATGCCATCCTGGGCTTTACAACTTTGCTGGCTAAAGATGCGGAGAACCCGGCGAAGGTGCGGGAGTATACAAGAAAGATTATGGCATCGGGACAGCACCTGCTTAGCCTGATCAATGATGTCCTGGACGTTTCAAAGATAGAGAGCGGAAAAGTGGTTTTGACGATCGGGGAATTTACGCTGAACAACCTGGTATCCTCAGTGGATGCCATTATCAGGCCGATGGCAAATGCACGGAACCAAAGCTTTGATGTGACGGTGACCGGCATCAAGCATGAATGCCTGGTGGGGGATGAGACCCGCATCAACCAGATCCTGATTAACCTGCTTTCTAATGCAGTGAAATATACCCCCAGGGGAGGCAATATCTGGTTCCGGATTATCGGCCTGCCGCAACGTTCCGGCCAGTATGAACATATCCGGATTGAGGTGGAGGACGATGGATATGGAATGACGCCGGAATACTTAAAGACAATCTTTGAGGCATTTACCAGGGCGGAGAACAGTACCACAAACAAAGTGCAGGGAACAGGCCTTGGCATGGCGATCACCAAAAATATCGTAGAATTGATGGGCGGGAGCATTACGGTATCCAGTGAGGTTGACAAGGGGAGCATTTTCCGGGTAGAACTGGAACTGCGCATACCGGACGGCCAGGCGGACCGTGAATTTTGGGAGAAGAGCGGGATTTCCCGGATCTTGGCGATAGATGATGATAAGGAGGTCTGTGAGAATATCCAGATGCTTATGAAGAATATGGATGTGGTGGTGGATACTGCTTTGAGCGGGGAAGAGGCTCTTCTTTGCCTCCGGGAAGCCTTCCATACCGGCCAGGAATATCAGATGGTTCTTCTGGACTGGAAAATGCCTGATATGGATGGGGTTGAGACGGCAAAGCAGATCCGGGGCACAATATCTGGCACATTGCCGATCCTGTTTCTGACCGCTTATGACGGCGCTGATGTGGAAGACGAGATCCATCATGTGGAGAATGCCGGAATTCTTGCAAAACCGTTTTTTGTATCTACATTTAAGGAGAAGATTCTTGAAATGAAAGCCGGAGGGAACACAGGCAATCCGGCGGAGGAAGCGGCAGGAAATGACAGCCTGGAGGGGTTATCCCTTCTGGTTGCGGAGGACAATGAGATCAATGCAGAAATCTTGTCCGAACTCCTGGACGTGGAAGGGGCGACATGTGAAATCGTGGAAAACGGCCAGCTTGCGGTAGAACGCTTTGAACGGGCGCTGGAAGGCGAGTTTGACGCCATTTTGATGGATGTCCAGATGCCGGTTATGAATGGCTATGAGGCTTCAAGGGCAATCCGGAAACTCAAACGCGGGGATGCAAGGGAAATCCCGATTATTGCTATGACTGCCAATGCGTTTGCGGAGGACGTAAAAGATGCGTTGGATGCCGGCATGAATGTCCATATCTCAAAGCCGATTGATATGGCTCTTTTAAAGAAAACTTTAAATCAATGGATACGAAGAATGGAGTAAGAAATGGAGAAGGTCATAAAAAGGGGAATCCGAAGGGTATTGGCGGTTTGCTTGGTAGGATCTGCCATATCGGCTGTGGCTGCCTGTTCCGCAAAACATGATTTGCCGCAGAACCTGATAGCTGATGATGAGGGCAACCATAAAATAGTGAATGTATTCGGGCCGATGGAAAAATCAAAGCCAGGGGTGGATAATGTCGCAAGGACGGCTTTTGACATGACAGTAATCATGGCAGAGGAGAAGCTGGGGCTGACGGTAGAATACCGGACCTATACAGCGGAGAACTATCAGGAAAAAACTTACGACGATGTGACACTGGACCGGGTGCGCAATAATATGGATGATTTTTACCTGCTCAACCCAGACTGTATTCAGGTATTGGGCGAGGAGGGGGAACTGTTGGATCTCTCCGGCTTAGAGTGTACGAAAAATCTGCGGGATGTGGTGAAGGCGGCGAACACGGTAAACGGGAAGCTGGTAGCGATTCCGCAGGAGATTGTGGTTTACGGCCTGTTCGTGAATAAGGATATGTTTGACCAATATAATCTGGATCTTCCGAATACTCCGGAGGAATTTATGGAGTGCTGCCGGGTATTTAAAGAAAACGGCATTGAGACGCCGGTTGGCGCCAACCGCTGGTGGCTGGAAACGTTTGTCTTTGCCCAGGCATTTGCCGATTTGTATAACGGGGAGAATACCCAGGCAGAAATTGAAGCGCTTAATAGTGGGGAAAGCAAATACAGCGATTATATGCGTCCTGGTTTTGAGTTTTTGCAGGAGATGATTGACAAAGGGTATATTGATGCCGAAGCGGCTTATACCTATGAGGCCATAGAGGGAGAAGGGCCGGATTTTTTGGCTCAGAAGACACCGATCGTGGTGGGCTACTGGGCAGCCGCCAATGCGGACACAGCCTATGGAAAACCTGATTTTGAGATGCAGGTAATCGGCTTTCCCAGCAGCCGGGGGCAAATGCCGGTGGTTCCGATCACGGGTTATGCCATTTGTGCGGATGCGAAGCATCTGGAGGATACCAAGAGGGTTTTTGAAATTATCCTGTCTGACGAGGCGATGAAGCTTTACTGCGAGACCAACCGGGTAATCCCTTCAACGAAAAACGTGGAGGTGGACTGTATCCCGGCGTTAGAACCCCTGAATAAAAAGATGGAGGAGAATGTCTATGTGCTGGCTTCCAATGCCAGTATGAAGATGGAGCAATGGGGAAACCTTTGCCTGATTGTGCGGGAACTCTTACAAGGGGCTACCGTGGATGAGTGCATGGCGGAACTTGACCGGATCCAGGAGGAGTCGGTCAGGAAAGGGAAAGAGTGAGGGATTAAAGAGCCAGGAGGAAGAACCCTGGCTCTTTTTTTGGTGCTGCCTTAGGGGCATCCTGGGGAGGGTCAAAGGGTGCCGCTGCTTTCTTTTAACCGTTCGTCTACATCCACAAAGGTTGAGGCGGCTTTTTCTTTTAAGGTGTCGGCCAGTGTGCCTAAGGAGGAATAGGGGCGGCTGATTAGGGTCTCTATGAGAAGAGGGAGGTTGATTCCTGTAAAGTGGCGGAAGGAATGCTCTTGTGACAGCAAGGCAACCGTGTTAAAGGGAGTGCCGGAGGTGATGTCAGTGAAGACAAGCAGGCCGTCCCCTCCTAGTGCCTGGATGGCCTGGCAGATCTCTTCCTTTAGCATTTCGGGGCTTTTGGAAGGAGTAAGCCCTACGGCAAGGAGTTTTTCCTGAGCGCCTAAGACCATCTGGGCAGTCTCCATCATGGCCTGGGCATAATTTCCGTGAGAAACCAGTAATATTCCTGTCATATTTTTCTCCATTCTATGGGTGCTGAAGTGTTTTCTATAAATATTATAGGGGGGCTGCTTCATTTTCTGCCCGCCAGAGGGCAACGGCCTTATTAAGCCTTCCCTTTGCTTTTTCCAGATATGTCTGTGCAGGTTCGGCAGGAAGATCCGTTAGGCCCATCAAGATAGCCAGCTTCACCTGGTTTTTGGATGCGCTTAGAAGGTCTTTGGCTCGCTCGCTGCTGCATCCTAAGCATTCCTGGAGGATGGAGGAGGCGCGGACAGCCAGTTTTTCATTGGTTGGCTGGACATCTACCATCAGGTTGCGGTAGACCTTCCCCATTTTTACCATAACCGAGGTGGAAACCATATTGAGGATCATTTTCTGTGCCGTGCCGGCTTTCATCCTGGTGGAGCCGGTGATAGCTTCCGGGCCGGTCACGGCTTCTATGGCGGTCTGGGCGTGCCCGGACAGCTTGGCATGGGATACACAGGAGATGGCTCCCGTGTAGGCGCCGACAGACCGGGCATAGTCCAGCGCGCCGATCACATAGGGGGTACGTCCGCTCGCGGCCAGCCCGATGACGGCATCCCGTCCGGTGAGGTTGTGGAGGATCAGGTCATTTTTTCCGTTTTCCGGGCTGTCTTCTGCCTGCTCGCTGGACTTTTTTAGTGCACTGTCCCCACCGGCAATGATTCCCTGGACCAGGTCCGGGGAGACGCCGTAAGTGGGCGGGCACTCCGAGGCATCCAATACCCCTAAGCGGCCGGAGGTTCCGGCTCCGATGTAGAAAAGGCGGCCTCCGTTTTCCAGGCAGGAATAAATGTGGTCAACCATTTCTGCCAGGGCAGGCAGACAATTTTGTATCACTGCCGCGATTTTCCCATCCTCCCTGTTGATGGCGGCGAGTATTTCCAGGGTATCCATGCCGTCAATCCCACGGGTATCAGGATTGGGCAATTCCGTTTCCAGTTTTCTTAAATGATCTGCATTCATAGGCGCTCCTTTCTTTTGCCTTCCGTTCCCATCTTCCATTATACATGCCTGAAATAAAAAATCAAATATTTATAAATAAATTGAAATTTTATTTTACATCCTGAAAGAATTAAGGCATACTAAAAAGGAGGATCAGGGCAAAACAAATATTATCTGTGACATTCAGAAATATTCAGAAGCCCGGTGCAGAGCAAAGGAGGAAACAGACATGAGTGTTTTAATTAAACTGCGGGACAATCGGAACCTGTCGGTGGCAGAGAACCAGGTAAGGGAATACATCTTAAAATATCCCAAAAAGGTAATGGAGTATACCGTATATGACCTGGCCAGGGAATCCTTCACCTCCCCGGCTACAATCGTGCGGCTCTGCAAGAAGATCGATATCAAAGGGTTTGCCAGGTTTAAGGTACTGCTGGCAGAGGAGACCAAATATTTCCAGGATATGAAGCTGAACCTTTTGGATACCACTACTATTGAGAAGGATGACAGCCCCCGTGCCATCATAGAAAAGATTACCAACATTGCGGTAAAGACCATTGAGGAAACCCGGGTGCTGGTCAATGAAAAGGTGCTCATGGATGTGGTGCGCCTGATGGAGAAGGCAGCTATTATTGATTTTTACGGGGCGGGTGCCTCCAATATGGTGGCTATGGACGGGCAGTTTAAATTCATGCGCATCGGGAAAAATGTAATTACCTACCAGCTTTACGACCGGCAGTATGTCCAGGCCGTGAATTCCGATGCCTCCCATGTGGGGATTATCGTTTCCTACTCCGGGGAAACCAAAGAGATGATACAGATTGCGGGGATTCTGCAAAAGAACGGGACACCCGTGGTGGCGGTGACCTCCAGCGGGGAAAATTCCCTGAACCGGATTGCAGATTACAACCTGTTTGTGACTGCGAAGGAGACGGTTTTCAGGAGCGGGGCTATGGCTTCGAGAACGGCTCAACTCTATATTATTGACCTTCTGTATGCCCTGTATTGTTCTCTAAATTATGATGAAAACATCCAGAAGATTCAGCAAACCCGGATTTCATCCAATAATGTTTCATAATTTGAAATAAAATTTCGCAATTAAGCATTAATATTGACATTTACTTTCTGCTCTGGTAGTTTGGAGGCAGGACTACTTTCCGCTCGGATAGTTTGGAAACAAGATCACTTTTCATTCTGGCAGTTCGGAAATGAGAAAGGAGGGTTACAAATTATGATTACCATAGCAAGAATTGATGAGCGCCTGATCCATGGCCAGGTGGCTTACGCCTGGAGTGTTGCTTATAAGAGTGAGGCAATCATGGTAATTGACAATGAAGTGGCAGAAGACAAATTCCAGGTATCCCTGCTCCAGATGGCATGCCCTGCGGGTGTGAAGTGCATGGTCTGCAATGAGGAAAAGGGGGCAGAACTTCTGAAAAAGTATGAGAAACGGAAAATTTTCGTGGTAGTAAAACATCCTTCCGCCCTGCTTTCCCTTTGCAGGAAGGGGATTGAATTAAAGGAAATCAATGTGGGCGGGCTTTACTTTAAGGAAGGCCGGAGGCAGATTTCCAAAACCGTGTATGTGGATCCGGAAATGGAAGAAATTTTCCAAAGGCTGAGTGAATTAGGGGTAAAGCTGGAGAACCGGACGACCCCCACGGATTCTAAAGAAGACCTGATGAAGCTGATGTGACGAGTTTTTTACCAAGGAGGGTATTTTAATGAGTATGGTACAGGTGCTGATATTAAGTGCATTTATTGCGATCCTGATTTTGGAAAACTACGGCTATGGCTATTGGATGATATCCCGGCCGATCTTTGCAGGACCTCTAATCGGACTGGTGCTGGGGGATATCCAGACCGGGCTTTTAGTGGGGGGAAGCGTGGAACTGATGTATATGGGGGTTATCCCGGTAGGCGGGAGCGTGCCGCCGAACGCCCAGATCGCGGGAATCCTCTCTACGGTATTTGCCGTCCTAAACGGAGGGAACGCAGAAGTCGGCATTGCCCTGGCACTGCCGATCGGGCTGCTGGCCCAGCTGCTGATCATGTTTGCGTGGAACCTGAACATTATCCTGATCCATGGTGCGGACAAATATGTGCGTTCCGGGGATTACAAGATGGTGGAAAGGATGCAGATGTGCGGCCTGGCCGTGTTTTTCCTGGTATTTTTTATCCCGACATTCCTGGCCATCCGGTTTGGGAGTGAGTTTGTCAACCAGGTGGTTGCTTCTATGCCGGTGGTGCTGACCGACGGGCTGAAAGTGGCATCCGGCATCCTTCCGGCGGTGGGAATGGCCATGCTGTTAAAAATGATGAACTTCAAGAAATACTGGCCGTTTTTTGCCCTTGGCTTCGTGTGCTCCGTGTATCTGGGGCTGAATGTGCTGGCGGCCGCGATTATTGCAGTGGCAGTTGTGTTTGCCATGCATACCATGGAAAAGCGGCAGCAGGGAGAGGACGGGTTTGACAGTGGCTTTGATCTGGAGGAAGAGGAGGAAGAGGCTCCTTCCGAGAGGATTTTAGATAACAAAGTGTTAAAAAAGGTATTCCGGCGCTCCTTCTTCTCCATGACAACGATCAATTATGAGCGGTACTGCTCCCTGGGTTTTTGCTATGCCATGATTCCGGCCTTGCGGGCGTTGTATCCCAAACAGGAGGATTTCCAGGAAGCGATCCTGCGGCACAATGAATTCTTCAACTGCCATCCCTATACAGGCAATGCAGTGCTGGGCGTATCCCTGGCATTGGAAGAGCAGAGGGCAGCAGGAAAGCCCATTTCCCCGGAAGCCATTTCTTCCACAAAGGCTGCGCTGATGGGGCCTTTGTCCAGCATCGGGGATTCGGTGTTCAAAGCTACGTTTATGACTGTTTTTGCCGCACTCGGCGCGGCGCTTGCGCTGGAGGGGAACCCGGCAGGGCCGTTCTTGTTCCTGATCCCCAATGTGGCGCTCAATGTCTGTTCCCGGTGGCTGTTCATCAAGCATGGCTATGGGCTGGGGACAAACCTGGTGGTGAAGATGAAGAGCAGTGACCTGATCGAACGCTTTGTGGAAGGCGCCACGATTGTGGGCATGATGGCAGTGGGAGCCATGATTGTGGGCTTCGTGAAGCTGGATGTCGCCTGTGTATGGATGATTGGGGAAAAGGAGATCATTCTTCAGGATATCATCAATTCCCTGATGCCAAGCATCCTGCCCTTGCTATTGGTGCTGTCCTATTACTGGATTCTTGTGAAACAGAAAAAAGGAATGTATACTTGCATGATCGTAAGCTTTGTGTTGGGTATCGCAGGAAAGGCGGTGGGGCTCTTTTGATGAACCAGGCAGCAACAAACAACAGCCGGAGGAAGGAAGAGGTGCTGCGGCAGCTGAAAGGAAAGCTGATCGTATCCTGCCAGGCAAGGGTAGGCTGGCCTATGTATGGGGCAGAGATCATGGCTGCCTTCGCGGCAGCTGCCTGCCAGGGCGGAGCAGCAGGAATCCGGGCTACAGGTGTGGATAATATTACAAAGATCAAGGAGAGGGTCTCTCTTCCGATCATCGGCATTAATAAACAATTCCGGGATGATTATGAAGTTTACATAACACCAACCTATGAGAGCGCCAGGGAGATTTTGGAAACGGGGATTGAAATTGTTGCCATAGATGCCACGCCCCGGCAGCGCCCCGGTGGGGAAACGGTGGGGCAGATCCTGGCCAGGATCCGGGAAGATTATCCGGATGTTATGGTGATGGGGGAGATTTCCACCATCGAGGAGGCCGAAGCAGTCATTCCGATGGGATTTGACCTGATTTCCACCACATTGTCCGGATATACCAAAGAAAGCGAGTGCGTAAAAACGGTCAACCTGGAACTGATCCGCAGGATCTGCGCAATCACCGATATCCCGGTGATTGCGGAGGGGAAAATTGCCCGGGAAGAGGAGGCTGTGATGGCCTTAAAGGCAGGTGCCCATGCAGTGGTGGTTGGCACGTCCATCACCAGGCCGGAAATCATTACGGAAAGGTATGTGGGAGCCCTTAAAGAATATGGGGCAGGGGACAGATGTAATACGGACGGAGGGATGTCCTGATTGCGGATGTGCCAGACGGACCGGGAAACAAAAGCACCGGCCGGCAGTTTAGTCTGCCGGCCGGTGCTTTTGTTTAGACAAGATCAAGAAATTCTGTGATAATCTTGGTCATATACCGGTTCTTTTTAAAATAGAAATTCACATCCCGGACGGCATCCCGGTTATCCAACTTGTAATAAAGCAGGTTTTTGTCTTCCGGAACATGGCAGATCAGGGTGTCTCCGCAGAAGGAGATCCCGATTCCGCACCGGGAAAGGTTGTAGGCTGTGATCTGCTGTTCCAGTTCAAACCGGACATGGGGGGCAAACCGGGCATGGTGGCAGATCTTGTCAGCCCGGGTACGGGTGTCATTTCCCGATTTTAACAGTAAGAAGGGGTCGTTTTGGAAGGCCGCCAGCGGAGTCGGCGGGATCTTGGAATTCAAATGCCTGTTTTCCCGGATATCCAGGGCAGTCAGGGCATAGTTTCGGACTGCCAGATTGGAGGAAAAGTGGGCGGGGACTACAAGAAGAAGGTGTTCCTTACAAAAAAAGCGTTTTCCGTAAACAGCCGGATCCATGGCTTTATTGTCAATAAGAAGATCTAACGCACCGGAAAAAAGCATATCCGTCAGTTTGGTAGTATATGCCTCGATGAGGTTGACCTGGATATGCGGGTATTTTTCTGCAAAACGGGATAGAAGGGGAGGGAGCACGTAGGAGGCATAGAAATTGGTGCCGCCGATGGAGACAGAACCGTTGCGCATATCCTGCATATCCTGGACATAATTCTGAAAACCGTTCTCCACATCCATGATGGCTTCAATGGCCTGGATATACTTTTTCCCCAATTCGGTCAGCCGGATAGGGTTGGAACTGCGGTCAAATATAGGGAAGCCTATCTTCCGTTCTGCCTTTTTGACCGCGGCACTTAGGGAAGGCTGGCTGATATAGAGGTTCTTGGCGGCTTTAGAAAAACTTTGTTCTTTATAAACTTCGTAAACGTAACCCATTCCCTGGAACATGGCTTCTCCCAACCCTTCAACATATAGATAAATATCTATAACAAATATGAAAATATATGTATTTGAAAATATTGTAAAGCAGGATTATACTGATGTCAAGAAGGCTTTCAGGAAAATGACGGATACTATACCGGCATGCAGGGGACGGGAATTGCCAGGGCAGCCTGAAAGAAAAATAAAAGGATGGTTTTTGAACCAGGAGGATAAAAATATGAAGGGAAAAACGAAAAAATACCGCATGGAACACGATTCGATCGGGGAAAAGAAAGTACCGGAGGAGGCCTACTATGGGATCCAGACACTCAGGGCTTATGAGAATTTTTACATAACCGGCCTCAAGATGCACCCGGAACTGATCAACAGCGTGGCGCAGATCAAAAAGGCCGCCGCCATCACCAACTTTGAAGTAGGGGAACTGGATAAAAAAATTGCAGACGCCATTGTCCGTGCCTGTGATGAGATCATAGCCGGGAAACTCCACGACCAGTTTATTGTAGACCCTATCCAGGGCGGTGCAGGGACATCCCTGAATATGAATGCCAATGAGGTGATAGCCAACCGTGCCATCGAACTTCTGGGCGGCCAAAAAGGGGACTATAAGCTGGTAAACCCCAATGACCATGTGAACTTTGGACAGTCCACCAACGATGTGTTTCCCTCCTGCGGGAAGATGGCGGCCTTAAAGCTGTTAGACCATGCGCAGGACGAATTGAAAAGGCTGGAGAAGGCGCTGACAGAGAAGTCGGTGGAATTTGATTCTGTCATTAAAATGGGAAGGACCCAGCTGCAGGACGCGGTTCCGATCCGCCTTGGCCAGGAATTCCATGCCTATGCATCTGCCATCAAACGGGATATCCGGCGCTTTGAGAATGCCAAGGACGAGATCAAGAGCCTGAACCTGGGAGGGACGGCCATCGGCACGGGGCTGAATGCCGATGTGCAATACTTTAAAAGGGTGGTGAAGAACATGTCTACCCTGACCGGGCAGGATCTGATCCAGTCCTATGACATGATCGATGCCACACAGAACTTAGACAGCTATGCCAGTGTGTCAGGCATTGTGAAAAACTGCGCCATCACCTTATCAAAGATGTCCAATGACCTGCGCCTGATGTCTTCCGGCCCCCGGACCGGCTTTGGCGAGATCAACCTCCCGGCCAAACAGAACGGCTCTTCCATCATGCCAGGCAAGGTAAACCCGGTGATCCCGGAGGTGGTAAACCAGGTGGCATTTAACATTATCGGCAATGATGTGACCATCGCCATGGCGGCAGAGGCGGGGCAGCTGGAACTGAATGCATTTGAACCGATTATTTTCTATAACCTGTTCCAGTCCATTGAGACATTGACCTTCGCGGTGAAGACGCTGATTGACAACTGCATTGTGGGGATCACTGCCAACGAAGAGCATTGCCGGAAGATGGTGGAAAACAGCATCGGCATAATCACGGCCATCTGCCCCTATGTGGGCTATGAGACGGCCGCAAATATCGCGAAAGAAGCTTTGAGGACAGGGCGCCTGGTGAGGGATCTGATCCTGGAGAGGAAGCTGATGGACCTGGATCAGCTAAAGACCATCCTTAATCCCTATACCATGACAGAGCCGGGGATCCGCGGGAAAGACCCGATGGAAAAACTCAGAAGCTGAGGATTTCGGAAACCAACATTGGCGGGGGAATTGCTTAGTTAAAACATAAGTTGTAAGAGATAACAGGTATTTCATCAAAAAAAGCATGTTTTTCTCCGGGGTTTTTGCAGTAAAATGGAAATAGGACAAAAACCAAAAAGGAGAAGAGGCATGTTATATCCAAAGACAAATGAAATACGTATGGTATCAGACTTATCCGGGATCTGGGAGTTCCAGCTGGGGGATGAGACGGAACCAGGGGAGCGATGCGGGGAATTTTCCGACATGGGACGAATTGCAGTTCCGGCTTCTTATAATGACCAAAAAGAGGAGCGGGCATACCGGGAGCATTATGGATGGGCCTATTATAGGAGAAAGCTGACGGTGCCTCTTTGCTGGCAGGGGCAGAGGGTGGTGCTGCGGTTTGATGCGGTGACCCATCAGGCCAGGATTTATATAAACAGGGAACTGGTAGCCCGGCATAAAGGAGGATTTCTGCCTTTTGAACTGGATATCACGGATTTAGTGCCTGCGGGAAGCCATGGGGAACTTGTAGTGGCAGTGGACAACCGGGTTGGCCATAGTACGCTTCCTGTGGGCAATGAGGGAAGTACCGCATTTTTTGGTTCGGACAATCCAGGTGTGCCTGGTGTGGAGGCGGCTAAGCGGTGGAGAAAGCCCAGGAACCTGCCGAATTTTGACTTTTTCAATTATGCCGGAATTAACCGCCCGGTTCGGCTTTACACGACACCAAAAGTGTATATTGAAGATATTACCCTTGTGACAGATATCTGCAATTCAGATGGGATTGTGAAATATAAGGTCTGTACCGGGAAGACAGGGGGGGAGGGCGGCCAGGAACCGGAAATGCCGCCAGTTCAGGTGTCGATCCTGGATGCCGGAGGGAACCTGGTGGCCTCCGGGGATGGGAAGGAAGGAACCTTATCCGTTCCAGAGGCAAGGCTATGGTGGCCGTGGCCAGGAGAGCCATACCTTTACCAGGCAGTTGTCACCTGCGGGGAAGACCGTTATGAACAGGCCTTTGGCATCCGCACGGTAAAGGTAGAAGGGACACAGTTTTTGATCAATGGGAAGCCTTTTTATTTTAAAGGCTTTGGGAAGCATGAGGATTCTGCATTTCACGGGCGAGGGTTGGATCTTTGCCTGGATGTCAAGGATGTGAACCTGATCCACTGGCTCCATGCCAATTCCTTCCGCACAAGCCATTATCCTTATGCGGAAGAGATGTATGACCTGTGTGACCAGGAAGGGATCGTTGTGATTGATGAAACGCCTGCAGTAGGGATTGCATCGGCGGATGGCCTGGATCCCTACAAAACCTTTTCAATCCGTGCCCATCACGAACAGGTATTGAGAGATCTGGTTGGCCGGGACAAGAACCATCCTTGTGTGGTCATGTGGTCCATGGGAAATGAACCAGATACCGAACACTTCCCAGAGTCTGCCTATGAATATTGGCATTCCCTGTACGAATTGACCCATCAGCTGGATCCCGCTGGGCGCCCGGTGACTTTTGTGTGCTGCCAGAATAACTATGAGAAAGACCTGGTGACACGCACGATGGATGTGGTGTGCCTGAACCGTTATTATGGTTGGTATAACTTGTCCGGTGACCTGGATGCCGCTTGTTATGGGCTGAACCAGGAACTGGATTTCTGGGAAAAACAGAATAAGCCGGTCATGATTACGGAATATGGTGCAGATGCTATTGCCGGGATCCATGAATGTGTGGCAGAAATGTTCAGCGAGGAATTCCAGGTGGAATTTTACGAACGGCAAAACGCGGAGTTTGACAAACGAAAATTTTTTATCGGGGAGCATGTGTGGAATTTTGCGGATTTTGCCACAATTCAGGGATGCATGCGGGCAGATGGCAATAAAAAAGGCCTGTTGACCAGGGATCGGAGGCCGAAGATGGCTGCCCATTATTTCCGGAAACGATGGAAAGGAATCCCTGATTTTGAATATAAGGGATGAAAAGGTTTCTTTTTTGTGCATTCTATGGTAAACTGCCGTAGAGATCACATAATGGCTCATGCCTGGGCTGTTGTGGGAAGACACAAGGGAGAAAAGAACATGGGAAGAAAAGCGTTGTTTTTTGATGTGGATGGGACTTTGCTGAGTGAAGTTACACATACCGTTCCGGACAGTGCCTTAGAAGCGCTGGCAGCTACCCGGCGTGCCGGCAACCTGGTGTTTATTAACTCAGGGCGGACATATTCGTTCTTGGGAGAGATTGAAAGCATGGTGGAATGCGACGGGCTGCTATGTGGCTGCGGTACCTGTGTGGTGGAAAATGGCAAGGTGATTTTTCAGCACAGGATCAGCTTGGAACGCGGGCTGGAGATCCGTAAGGCCATACTCAGGTATGGTTTTGACGGGATTTTGGAAAGCACAGAGGGCGTGTATGTGAGGAAGGAACGATCCTGGATGCCGTCACTGAACGCGATGAGGGACAGGGAGGATTTCCTGGTTGAAGACCGCTGGGAGGAGGAAACCCTGGAGTATGACAAATTTTGTGTCTTTGCGGATGCGAACAGTGACAGAGAAGGTTTTTTTAGATTCCTGCTGCCGGATATCCGGGTAATTGATAGGGGGAATGATTTTTATGAGTGTGTCCCTGCAGGCTATAGCAAGGCCACTGCAATTGACTGGGTATTGGGGCATTATGGTATCGAGAAAAAAGATGCTTATGTGTTTGGCGACAGCAGCAATGATTTGCCTATGTTTGAATATGCAGAGAATGCAGTGTTGATGGAAGTTCATGATAAGGTACTTGAACCCTATGCCACTTTTGTGACAAAAAGAGTGGAAGATGGGGGGATAGCTTGGGCAATGGAGAAACTGGGGCTGATCTGAAAGAGCAGTCCCAGTTTCTCCATCGCTTGGGTGGTTTGTACAGAATTTAAGGCTTGGCCAGGGAAGTACGGGACTGGATAAAGTCCCTGGGGGACATCCCTTCTACTTTTTTAAATACTTTGCTGAAATAAAATGCGCTCTCAAACCCGAGGCAGTCTGCCACCTCATAAACTTTCATACCCTGTTCCAGGAGCAAGGATTTGGCCAGGGTGATTTTCTTTTGGGTGATATATTCGGAAAAGCCGATACCGCAGTTCTTTTTAAAAAGGGCGCTTAAGTAATTTGGGCTTAAGCCAAACACGGCCGCCACGTCATTTAGGGTCAGGCGGTCTTCTAGGTGGCTGCCAATATATTTCTGGACACTGGAAACCACATGGTCCTTATAAGTTTTATGTTTGTTTTTCAGAACGTGGCACAGGCCATCCCGCAGAGTGCATAGCCACTGGGCAATCTGCACCACATTTTTCTGTTTGTAAAGGGAGCGATAACCTTCCGGGTAGGCAGCAAACACTTCCTGGAGGGTCTCCTCGCCGTCGGGCAGCAGGGAGAGGGCGAGGTATAAAATATTGCAGGCGCCATCCATGGCCTGAAGGAAGTGCTGGGGATAAGACAAAAACAGTTCTGAAATCTCAGCCAGGGTGTTATATAGGATATCTGTGTCAAATTCTTCAAAAGCCCGGGTCAGGGCATTTTTAAATACTGTAATATTAAAGGCGTCACGGCATGCCCCCTTGTCAGAGCGGGAGAAGAATACAATTGGAGCCTGGCGGCTTGCAAGGTTAAAGGCCTGGCGCCCTTCTTGATAAGAGGCGCTGATTTTTAAAGGGTCATCAACCGGTTTCCCGGTTCCTACGGAGAGCCACACATTAAAATAATTATATACCATGGAACAGGTATTTTCCCAGGCTTCCCGGATGCGCCCCGATTCCATCCGGGCGGCGGTAGGAAAATGGTATATGACAGCAAAACGGATCTTGTCCAGTGAGATCACATAGCAGGGGACATGTTTTCCCAGGATTTCCTGGATCATCTGCAGGCTGCTGGAATAGAGGTTCATTTCTTTGGCAAAATCCATCTGGCGGACAATGCCGCTGTGGATTTCCCCATGGGATGCCAGATAGCAGGTGTCAGAAAAATCGAGCCGCAGGTCTTTGGCCTGGATTTCAAACTGTTCCCGGCTGTCAAACAGGTTGTGGAGGAGGCGCATAAAAAATTTGTCCTGGTAGCTTTGGAGCATGGGGCGGCCAGTGGTCTGTTTGTAGGCTTTGCTGGCCTTTAATTCTTCCAGGCGTTCCAGAGCACGGCGGATAGAGGTGCTTAAGGCATCCTCGTCCAGTTCCAGCTTGATTAAATAATCTGCCACTTGATAGGAGAGGGCTTCCTTGATTAGGGGGAATTCCTCATAACTGGTGAGGATGAGGAAAAGGGGAAGGGATCCCATTTCCTCCCGGCAGGTGCGGGCAAGTTCCAGGCCATCCATGATAGGCATTTTGATGTCCGTGATTACCAGTTCCGGGGAATATTCCCGGATCATATCCAGGGCAGCCTGGCCATTCATGGCAGTGCCACATATTTCAATGCCAAAGTCCGCCCATGGTATCATGGATTTGATGCCAATCAAAACCAGAGGCTCATCGTCTGCAATTAAAAGTTTTATCATCATTTTCCCCTTGTAATTCTCAAATATTTTCCCGGTTTATATTTTATATATATCTGGCGCTTAGTTTCCGGCAGGTGTTAAGAACTAGTGCAGGTTTTTGGGGGAAGAGGCTTCTGGAGGGGCAGGGTAATAGCCATGGTAGTATACTCGCCTGGACGGCTCTGGATGGCAATGCCGTACTCTTCCCCAAAGTCATATTTGATCCGTTGGTTCACATTGCTGATCCCTACATGGCGGAAGAAATCAGCGGAGGTCTGGGTATTTCCATTTAATACTTTGTCTATGGTCTCCTGGCTCATGCCAATGCCATTGTCTGTTACACAGATCCGGAGAACCTGCAGTGAGCCGTCGAGGTTTACCGCTTCGGCTTGGATGGTGACTTTGCCGGCACAGCCTTTAGGCTCAATCCCATGGAACAGGGCATTTTCAATAATAGGCTGTAAGGTGAAGCGGTGGATAAGGCACTGGTAAAGCCCAGGATCCCCAATCAGGTATTCTATGGAAATATTACCGCCGTAGCGGTATTTTTGGATCAGGAAATAGTCTTTTACCAGAGCCAGTTCTTCTTCTAACGTGATTTGGGCAGTAGTGCCTTTGGACACATTTTTCATAAGACGTGCGAGGGAGGTGGTCATCTCTGCGATTCCGGTAGCATTTTGGATAGTTGCCATCCATTTTATGGAGTTTAAGGTATTGTAAAGGAAGTGGGGGTTGATCTGGCTTTGCAGTATTTGGTATTCCAGGTCTTTTTTCTGTTTTTCATCCTCAACCTTTTTATTCATCAGCATGACGACGTTTTCTGACATTTGGTTGATGCCCCGGCCAATCAAGCCCAGTTCATCCTGCCATTCGATAGAAGGCTCCCTGGTGAAATCCCCCAGGGAGATGGCAGTGATCTTTTCCAGGATTTTCTGGACTGGGCGGTTGATGATACGGTTCAACAATATGTAAAGAATAAGGCCCATCAGGCAGACAGTGAAGGCAATCCCGGCAATCAAGGCAAAGTAAGCCTGGCTCTGAGCCTGGTATGCCTTCTCTGACAGGATCAGGGAAACAGACCAGCCGTCCGGCCCTAAAGGGCAGGTAACCATGATCCGGCGGTTACCGTTTTCTGTTTTAATCCTGCGGACAAGGCTGTCCCGGCTGACGGCCTGGCGGCTGAGGTCAGAGAGGATTTGGAAGGAAAAGGCGGTTTCCTTAAGGCGGTTTCCCTGCTGATGGTATGTGTGGTTTCCTATATGGATATAAAACTGAGAATCCGATTCTAGAGGAAATGCCTCCAGGAAATCCAGGAAAATACGCTCGGATATTGACAGGTAACTCCATCCGACCACCTGGGAACGGTAAGGGCTGCGGATCGGACGCACCACAGGAAGGATCTGGCCGCTGCCTAAGGTGAGCGGATCCTCCATAAGGCAGGTTTCCATTCCCGAGGATGAGGCAAGCAAGGCCTGAAAAAAATTTTCCTCACATAATTTTTCTATGGAGCGGGATGTGGCAGCCGAGGAGGTGTCGGATATCTGTAGGTAATTGTGCTGGTTGGCAGGGATTATGATAACCCGGGTCAGGTATTCGTGGGAATAGGTGTTGCGGTATTCTTCCCTCAGCCGGTCATAAGCATTTAAGGCGGTGATCCGCAGGCCGGAATTGCTGGACGAAATGGAAGGCATTTGTTCCAGGCTGCGGAATGCTTCCAGATACCGTCCAATATCCATATTGGAGCAGCACCATTGGTTGAAATTCAGGATATTTTCCATGGCCGAGGATACATTTTCGGAAAATATCTGCAGGCTATATTCTGCAGACTGGAGTTGATTCCTTCTTAAGAAGGATTGAAACAGGGAAAAGCATACCGATACGGTAATGGTGGTAATGATGGCCGTAACGGCTGCAGTGCTGAGCAGAATTTTGCTCCGGATGGTTTTTGGCAGCTTCCCCATAAAAATCCCCTCCCCTTTCCTTGGTTGTAGAATATTATTAATCATATGCCCTTGCTTTGGATTTGTCAAATGAATACAATTGTTAAAAATTACTGGTTAGCGGTGAAAAATACATTTTTTTTCCTGGCGTCGTGATAATGCCAGAAAGATTGGAAGATAATAAAGCTTTTTTGGTAAAAAGAACATTCAGAACAAGGAAAAAGAGTTTTATAATAACGGCATATTAAAAAATTGCACAGGATAAAGTGCATTGAAGGAGGAAAAGGGATGAAGAAAAAACGTTTGGCAAGCCTGATTATGACAATAGCCATGGCAGGGGGGGTGGTTGCCTGTGGAAGCGGCAGCAACGGCAGTGAGGCAGTTTCCACCACGGCAGCAGCTGGTGGAGGCAGCGGGGAGGCTGCCACGGCAGCAGAATCGGTAGTTGCTGCCGAAGGGCAGACAGTAATGAAATGGTCTATCTGGGACAAGGATCTGACCCTTTACTATCAGCCATTAATTGAAGAATTTGAGAAACAAAACCCAGATTTGAAAATTGAAATGGTAGATTTGGGAAGTTCTGACTATCAGACGGTACTGGGAACCCAGCTGACAGGCTCTGGTTCCGATTTTGATATTGTTACCATCAAGGATGTTCCCGGCTATACCACCTTGGTGAATAAGGGTGTGCTGGAACCGTTGGATGCGTTCATTTCTGCTGATGGGGTGGATTTGGAAGGCTATAAAGGCCTGACTGACCAGATTTTGGTAGACGGCAAATTATATGAACTTCCTTTTAGAAGCGATTTTTGGGTGCTTTATTATAATAAAGACGTTTTTGACGGGGCAGGGGTGGGCTATCCCACTAATGATATGACTTTTGAACAGTATGACGCTTTGGCAAGGCAACTGACCGTGGATACCCCAGGGCAGGAGGTATATGGTGCCCATTACCACACTTGGAGAAGCGCGGTGCAGCTGTTTGGTATTTTGGATGGAAAGAACACGATTCTGGATGGCAGCTATGATTTCTTAAAGCCTTACTATGAGATGGCATTGGCAGAGCAGGAGGATGGGGTGTGCCAGGACTATGCCACCTTAAAGACTTCCAACCTGCATTATTCGGGGGCTTTTTCCCAGGGTAATGTGGCTATGATGAATATGGGAACCTGGTTCCTTTCAACCCTGGCTGAAAAAATTAAGACAGGGGAATATACAGACTGCACCAACTGGGGGATTGTAAAGTATCCCCATGCCGATGGGGTGGAGCCTGGTTCTACCCTGGCTACTATCACGGCGCTATCCATTCCGGCCAATGCGCCCCACAAAGAAGATGCCTGGAAGTTTGTAAAATTTGTATGCGGTGAGGAGGGCGCGGAGATCTTGGCTTCCACAGGCAATATCCCGGCTCTGATGAATGATGATATTGCGGGGATGATCTCTGCTATGGAAGGGTTCCCTGGGGATGAGGGCAGCAAGGAGGCATTGCAGACAGCCAATTTGTATCTGGAAATGCCAGTGAGCAACAAGAGTTCTGAGATAGAAATTGTGCTAAATGAGGCCCATGATAATATTATGACCGGCAATTCCACGATCGATGAGGGGATTGCAGACATGAATGAGAAGGTAGGGGCAATCCTTGCCCAGTAGGATTTTGGGCTATGGCATGCTTCCTGGTATTCAGGCCTTGTAAGAAAGGCTATCTGGCAGTATGCCATGAAAGGTACAACAGGATACAAAAGGATGGGCAGGCGGGAAAACGCCTGCCTTAATTAAAGACAAAGGCTGTTACGAAGAGATCTGACGGAAAAATCCGGGAGCCATTACAAAACAGGTGTGGCGTCCCGGACGGAAGAAAGGCAGGTATTATGGGAAAGACAAAGACTGTTGACCCGGCTGTGGTTCAGAAAAAGCTTTCTGTGCTGGAACCGCGCCTGGAAAAAATCCAAAAGCAGGCGGAGGGTGAGGCCGATCTGAAAAAGCGGCTGAAGCTGGGGCGGGAGGCTGACCGGATACGGGATAAGATCCGCCAGGCCAAAACCGGTGAGCGCTTCAGCCGCCAGGCGAAGAGGGATATGGTGGCATATTCATTTATTGCACCGAATTTTATTGGATTTGCAATTTTTACCCTGGGGCCGGTCATTTTTGCATTTGTGCTGGCATTCTTAAGGTGGGACGGCAACAATGCCATGGAATTTGCCGGGCTGAAAAATTTTGCCATGATGTTTGGTAACAAGCGGTTCCTGGCGGCCCTAAAAAATACGGTGGTATATTGTGTGGCCACAGTGCCGTTCACCTTGGCGGCAGCGTTGGCCCTGGCGGTACTTTTAAACCAGAAAATCAAGGGGCGCAACTTTTTTAGGACCGTCAGCTTTTTCCCCTACGTGGCATCCCTGGTGGCAGTGGCCGCTGTCTGGAATATGCTGTTTTCCCCGGCCAAAAGCGGGCCAGCCAATATGATCCTGTACAACCTGGGCGTGGCGGCCAAGAGCCTGCCCAAATGGTCGGCGGACAAAAACTGGGTGATGTTCACAGTGGTAATGTTTTCCGTCTGGAAAAATATGGGTTATTATATGGTGATTTACCTGGCAGGGCTGCAGGGGATTAATGGAGAACTTTATGAGGCCTGTGGGCTGGACGGCGCCAACACCTGGCAGCGTTTCTGGTATATCACCCTTCCGCAGCTGAGGCCGACCACTTTTTTCGTGACCATCATACTGACCATCAACTGTTTCAAGGTCTATGATATTGTGTATATGCTGGCGGGCGGCAATACGGGAGTGCTGAACGAATCGGCGATTGTGCTGGTATACCACATATACGAGGAAGCATTCCGTAACTGGAACCTGGGCTATGCAAGCGCCTGTGCCATGGTGCTGTTCCTTATGGTACTGGCTATCACCCTGGTTCAATTCCGTGGGGAAAAGAAATATGCTAATTAGGGAGGGGTTGTAAATGAAGATTAAAAATACAAAGACAAGAGCTCTGCGGGTGCTTCTCTATGTGGTGCTGGTTACCCTGGCATTAGTGATGCTGGTACCCTTTGCGTGGATGCTGTCCGCATCTTTTAAGCTGGATAAAGATGTATTTATTTTCCCTATTGAATGGATACCCAAGAACCCACGGTGGCAGAATTATGTGGATATCTGGAGTAAAATCCCTCTGATGGTTTTTGTGCTGAACACAGTGAAACTGACCCTGATTGTGACCTTTTTACAGCTTCTTACCAGCAGTTTTGCGGCTTATGCCTTTGCCAAGTTAGAGTTTAAGGGCAAGGATTTGTTGTTTTTGGCTTACATCGCAACGATTGCTGTGCCGTGGCAGGTATATATGGTGCCTCAGTTCATGATGATGCGGTCTATGGGATTGGCGGATACACATCTGGCAATTATCTTTTTACAGGCATTTTCGGCATTTGGTGTATTTATGATGAAACAGTTTTATGAAGGGATTCCCACAGAACTGTGCGAGGCGGCAAGAATAGACGGCATGACAGAGTACCAGATTTGGTACAAGATCATGCTGCCGCTGTCGAAGCCATCGCTTTCCACATTGACGATATTTACCTTCGTAAACACATGGAATGATTTCCTGGGGCCTTTGATTTACCTGACTACAGAGTCGAAGAAAACCCTGCAGCTGGGGCTGCGGATGTTTATCAGCCAGTTTGGGTCTGAGTATGGGCTCATTATGGCAGCATCCGTATTGAGCCTGATTCCGGTGCTGATTGTGTTCTTGTCATTGCAGAAGTATTTTGTGGAGGGTGTGGCGGCTTCCGGAGTAAAGGGCTGAGGAGGGCTTATGGGTTGGATTGCACAACAGGATTTGTTAAAAAAACAGGAGATTGCACCTGAGGAGGCAGGCCAGGCCCTGGATCTGGCATCAGATCTGGTGATCCAGAACCTGCCTGCCTTCACCAGGCATTTCCCCAAGGCTTATAGTGAAGGGGGCTTTTATGCTGCCACTGAAAATGTAGACTGGACTACGGGGTTTTGGACCGGGGAGGTGTGGCTGGCTTATGAACATACAAAGGATAAAAGGCTGCTTGAAGCAGGTATGGTGCAGATGGACAGCTTTTTGAAACGGATTGAAGAAAAGCGGGATGTCGAAACCCATGACCTGGGCTTTTTGTATTCGCCTTCCTGTGTGGCGGGATATAAACTCACAGGGAGTGAGGTTGGGCGAAAAGCAGCTTTAATGGCAGCAGAAGAACTGACAGGGCGTTTCCATGAGAAAGGGGAGTTTATCCAGGCGTGGGGGGCGCTGGATGCGGCGGATAATTACCGGCTGATTATTGATTGCCTGCTGAATTTGCCGCTTCTTTATTGGGCATCGGAGGAGACGGGGGCGGATCGGTACCGGGCAGTGGCAGAAAGGCATATCCATACAGCGTTGGCGAATGTGGTCCGGGAGGATTTCTCTACCTGGCATACCTATTTCTTTGACCGGGAAACCGGGAAGCCAGACCATGGGGCTACCTGCCAGGGATACCGGGACGGTTCGGCCTGGGCAAGAGGCCAGGCATGGGGAGTGTATGGGACGGCTATTGGCTACCGCTATACGAAACAGGAAAAATATATTTCGGTATTTGAGGGTGTTACGGATTACTTTTTGCGCCATTTGCCCCAGGACCTGGTGCCGTTTTGGGATTTGGAATTTGGGGACGGGGACGAACAGCCCAGGGATTCCTCCTCAGCGGCGATTGCCGCCTGTGGGATGCTGGAGATGGCTAAATGCCTGGATGGGGAGCGGGCAGCATATTATCAGGGGCTGGCTGGCCGGCTGATGAAATCCCTGGTGGATTCTTATGCAGTGAAAGACAGGGAATTATCCAACGGCCTGCTGCTGCATAGCACATATTCCAACCGTTCGCCTTTTAACACATGCAACCATTACGGGGTAGATGAGTGCAACATTTGGGGGGACTATTTTTACATGGAGGCGCTGACCAGGATGCATAAGGACTGGGAAGCATATTGGTGAACGATACAGACGGCATAATTGACTGAAAGCAGCCATATCCAGGGGAAAACGGGGCACAGGCAATGAAAGGGGCAAGATGACAAAGAAAGAGTTTTTTGCAAGAGGGAAGGAACATTTTTTTGTGAAGGATCCGGCAGAAGCGGCAGAGTATTGCTGGGAGCATTGGCCGGAGAACTGCGAACATATCATAAAGACGGCATCGGCAGTGTGCAGGAACGAATTTCTGTTTGATCTGCCGCATGACTTGGAACAGACCTGGGAACCTATCTGCTTTGAACCAGAGGGCCAGGTAGACTGGGGATACCAGCCGGACAGTGATCCGGAATTCAGCTATCAGTTCAACCGGCACCGTTTTTTTATCTGTCTGGGGCAGGCATACTGGCTGACAAAGGATGAAAACTATGTCCATCATTTTGTGCGCCTGCTGACGGATTGGATGAAACGGGTGAAGCGGAACAGGGAGACAGAGAAGACGGCTTGGCGGATTCTGGAGGCGGGGTTCCGGGGGGAATATTGGACAAAGGCGATCCGCTATTTTGCGGACAGCCCTCTGCTTACAGATGAGGTGATAGATGCTTTTTACCATTGCCTGGTAGAACATGCGGAATATATCATAGAAATGCATTCACCGTACCGGTATATCAGCAACTGGGGTGTGCTGGAAAACCATGGGCTGTTTGAGATTGGTGTCGCTATGCCGGATGAGGAGAGGAGAAGCAGGTATACCTCCATTGCCATGGAGAATCTGGAGATCCAGGCACGGATGCAGATCCTGGGAGACGGGGTACAGTGGGAGCAGTCCCCAATGTACCACAATGAAGTATTCCACTGTTTCCAGGATGTACTGATCCTGGCATTCCGCAACAATATCCCGGTGCCGGAGGCTGTTTTGCATGCGGTAAAAAAGATGGCCTATGCCGATCTTGCATGGCAGAAACCAGACGGGCGGGAGTTTATGACGGGGGATAGTGACGACATGGATCTTCGTGATTACCTGGGTGTCGCGGCTTGGCTGTTTGGGGATCCGGTGCTCAAGTTCGGAGGGCATGCGGTGATGGATTTTGAGAGTGCCTGGGATATCGGGAAGGCAGGGGCGGAGGAATATGCAGCCATGAATTGCGCAAAACCGGATTTTGTGTCAGCGGCATTGGCAGATTCGGGTAACTATTATCTGCGCAGCGGTTGGGGGCGGGACGCTAATGTGCTGCATTTCCACTGCGGAACCATGGGAGCCGGGCACGGGCATTCTGACAAACTTCATATAGACCTGGTGGTTCGGGGGGAAGATGTGCTGACCGATTCCGGACGTTGTACTTATGCAGTTGATAAGGGGAGGTTTGATTTTAAAAACCCAGATGCTCATAATACCATCACGGTGGACGGGAAATATTTTACGGTCTGCAAGGATTCATGGGAATGCAGCAAACTGTGCCAGCCTGTGAAGCAGCCCCATAAATTTACAGGCCGTTATGAGTTTGTCCAGGGCGGGCACCTGGGGTATTTGGATTCCGCAGGAGGTGTTTTTGTGAACCGGAAGATCGTCTGGATCAAGCCGGATCTGTATGTGGTTATGGATGAGATGTACAGTGGAGACTCGCATAGCTATGAGCAGTATTGGAATTTCAGTGAATTGGGGCAGCTGGATTTGGACGGGGATGATACCCCTCACTTTGATGAAGGGGGGATTGGAAGCAGGGCAGTGCAGACGGCTCTGTTTACAGGAGAAAAGTCTCAGGCTAAATTTTATTTTCTGACACCAAAGTCCAGTGCAGAAATACTTTGCGGAAAGATTGCCCGCCATTACAACCAGCGGGAAATGCGGCAGAAACTCCGGGTAAGTATAAAGGGAGAAGGATTTGCATCTTTTTTGACAGTGATCCAGACAGGAGGCGGCAAAAGCCTGCCGGAATGCCAGGTGGAAAGGGTGCCTGTGAAATCAGCCCTGAAAGGGATCTATTATCCGTATTCTATGGCTGAAGGGCTGAGGATTATGGTAAATGGCAAACAGTATGTGGTGATAATCTGCCACCAGGAAGTGAATTCGCCTACAGATCTGGAAGAGGTGGACGGATGCCTGGGATATGGGAACGTGATTGTGTTTGATAAAGGAAGCACAGATATAGGGGGGACAGTGCTTTGCTGGTAAGGCGCCAATAAACCTGGTGCCGATCCTGGCAGCATATGTGCGGGCATGCCGGAGTGCACAGAAAAATAAGAGCCAGGTTTTCCATCTTCTAAGACCAGATGATGGGAGGCCTGGCCTTTTTGTTATGTAAAAGGTTTACTTATTCGTACCCAGGGAGTATAATGAAAAATAACTCTTGAAAAGGCTTGGTTTTTATGTATCCGGTAAGGCCAGTTTGGAGGAAGATGGCAGTATGCTTACTTATAATTTAACGGATTTGGGGTCAGGGCCTCTCTATGAACATCTGTATAAAAGCATTAAAAATGATATTATCCAGGGAGTGATAAAAATCGGTGACAGATTGCCTTCCAAGCGGCCGTTTGCGAAAAACCTGGGGGTCAGTGTCATCACCGTTGAGAATGCTTATGCCCAGCTTTTGGCAGAAGGTTTTATTTATTCTATGCCCAAGCGGGGGTTCTATGTTTCGGATTTTGAGAACACAACCGAAGAAAAGAAAGTGCCTTTTAAGAAGGGTACGGTTCCGGTTATAGGGGAGGAATCTCCCTGCTATGCGGATTTTTCCAGCAATCAGACGCCGTCAGACCTTTTTCCTTTTACGATCTGGTCCAAGGTGATCCGGGAGGTGCTGAACGACAGCCGCGCCCAGCTGATGACAAACCCTCCCTGCGGAGGGATATTCCCTTTGCGCGAAAGCATTGCAAAATACTTAAAGGAGTTTAGGGGGATGAACGTCTGCCCGGAACAGATTCTGGTCGGAGCCGGGACAGAATATCTCTACGGCCTGCTGATTCAGCTTTTGGGCAGCGATAAGGTTTATGCGGTGGAGAACCCGGGCTATCCTAAGCTGGCGAAGATATATGGAAGCTACCGGGTTGCCTGTGAGTGGGTTGACATGGATGGTTCCGGGATCCGCACAGAACAGCTGGAGGAAAAGAAGGTTGATATTGTGCACATAACCCCGTCGCACCATTACCCGACAGGGATCGTGATGCCGGTCAGCAGGAGGTATGAACTTTTAGGATGGGCATCAAAGGGGGACGGGCGCTATATCATTGAAGACGACTATGACAGTGAACTGAGGCTGAGCGGGCAGCCGATCCCTACCCTGCAGAGCATTGATATCTCAGAACGGGTGATTTACATGAATACATTTACAAAGACATTGTGCTCTACCGTGCGGATCAGCTATATGGTCCTTCCGCAGGAATTGCTGATGCGCTTTTACGAGAGGCTGTCGTTTTACTCCGGCACGGTCTCGAACTTTGAGCAATACACCCTGGCGCGGTTTATGGAGGAAGGGAAATTTGAGACACATATTAACCGGCTGCGCAACTATTACCGTTTGAAACGGGATGCTTTGCTTGAGGCGGTCCATAAGAGCAAGCTAAAAGCGGTGGTATCGATATCCGGGGAAGAGGCCGGGCTGCATTTTTTGATGGACATCCATACACCGCTAGAGGAAGAGGAGGTATGCAGCCGTGCAAAATCGCAGGGCATTCAGCTGGCTCCGCTGTCAAAATACTATTACGGGCGCCCCGGCCAGGTGAAAAATACCTATGTCATGAATTACTCCAGCATCGATATGGGGAAAGCCGATGAAATCATGGAGCAGCTATATAAAAGCTGCATAGAATGAGCCGCCAGGCAAAGGTAACAAAACGCAAAATCCGGGGGCGGGTTTGTGGAAAAAGGTTGCTATGCTTCGGGAAATAAAGTATTATTATTAAGGAGAATAGAATAAGCATAGGGGGAGAAGAAAAATGTATCATTGCCATCTGCGGTTTTATTTGGCAGGGAATCCCAACCGGGTATTTGAAATTATAAAAGAGATGCCTCCGCTAGAGCATTTCACACATGGATTTTCGCAAAACGAGAGGCCGGACAGTGCCATGGCAGCAAATGCGGATGTGATTTTAGCTGACTTGCGGGATATGGATGCAAGAAAAGAAGCACAGATGCTGGTTGCCAATAAATCCCGGGAAGCCGAACTTATTCTGCTGGCAGGAAAGGACCAGATAGAACCGTTAGAGGATATCCTGCCGGAGGTGGCGGACATTTGGGTGGCGCCGATGTCGGAGGGGGAAGCCCGTTTCCGCTTTCTGCGTTGGCAGCAGACATGCAAGATGGGCAAGGATTTCTGGGAGACCAGCCATTACCTGGAGGCTACCATCAATAATGTGCCCAACTTAGTTTGGTATAAAGATAAGAACGGCATCCATGAAAAGGTGAATGACAGCTTTTGCAGGACGGTCAACAAGACGAAAAAACAGGTCGAAGGACGAGGGCATGCTTATATTTGGGATGTTGAGTTCGATGACCCGGCTTGTATTGAATCGGAACGGGAGGTGATGAGCACACAGAAAACCTGCGTTTCCGAGGAGTCTGTGAAGAGCGGGGACGGCATGCGGCTGCTTACAACATATAAATCCCCCCTATATGACCTTGACGGGAGTGTAATGGGAACCGTGGGCGTGGCGATCGATGTGACCCAGGAACGCGCCTATGAACAGGAGATCATACAGAAGAACCAGACGCTGGAAGCTATTTTCACCACTATGGACTGTGGGGTGATGTGCCATACCCTGGATGGGATGGATATTATCAGTATTAACCGGGCGGCGTTGGAGATTCTTGGCTATGAGTCGCAGGCAGAACTGGTGGCGAATGGCTTTGATATGGTGGCGGCGTCGGTGGTAGCTGAGGACAGGGAAAAGCTTAGGGCGGACATCAAAGAATTAAAAAAAGAAGGGGACAGCATCAGCGCCGAGTACCGTGTCCGCCGCAAAGACGGGGAGATCCGCCATGTCATGGGCAACATCAAGCTTTTAAAGGAAAACGGCCAGATGTTTTACCAACGATTCCTGTTGGATTGTACCGCCCAGAAGCTGCAGGAGAAGGAGAATGAAAGGCGTCAGAAGGAACTGATCCAGGCACTTAGCATCGATTATAATGTGGTCTGCTTTTTTGACCTTGAAACCGGTGCTGGCAAGGCGCTGCGAATTGCGGAGGATTCGGGCAGCCAGTTTGGATCCGTATTCAATAAAGGGCTTTCCTTGGAAGAAAGCATGAACCTGTATATTGAGAATTTTGTCTATGAGGAAGACAAGGAGATGCTGCTGGAGGCGTCTTCACGGGAACGGCTGAAAAAAGAACTGGCAGAGGATAAGCAGTATTATGTAAACCATCGCACCAACAAGGACGGCAGGATGGAATATTACCAGATGAAGGTGGTCCGTGCCGGGGTCTGGAGCCAGACACATGGCATTGTCTTAGGCTTCCGCAATGTGGACGAGGAGATCCGCCATGAGATGGAGCAGAAAAGCCTTTTGGAGGATGCCCTTTTACAGGCGAACCGGGCAAGCAAGGCCAAGAGTGTATTCCTGTCCAATATGTCGCATGATATCCGTACCCCGATGAATGCGATTGTCGGCTTTACGGCGTTGGCGATCACCCATATCGAACATAAGGAACAGGTGGAGGAATACCTGCAGAAGATAATGACTTCGGGGAACCATCTGCTGAGCCTGATCAATGATGTCCTGGATATGAGCCGTATCGAGAGCGGCAAGATGCATCTGGAGGAGAAGCCATGCCGGCTGCCGGATATCCTGCATGGGCTGCGCAATATCCTGCAGGCGGATGTCCGCGCCAAGCAGTTGGAATTATATATGGATGCGGTGGATGTCTTCGACGAGGATATCTATTGTGACAAGCTGCGGCTGAACCAGGTGCTTTTGAACCTGCTCAGCAATGCGGTCAAATATACAGCGGCAGGCGGGATTGTAAGTGTCCGGGTCACGGAGAAGCCGGGGGCGCCGGAGGGCATGGCCAATTACGAATTCTGCATCAAAGATACCGGCATCGGCATGAGCAAAGAGTTTGTTGACCATATTTTTGAACCGTTTGAGAGGGAACATACCTCTACCATCAGCGGTATCCAGGGGACTGGTTTGGGGATGGCGATCACAAAAAACATTGTGGATATGATGAATGGTTCCATTGAGGTAAAGAGTGAGCACGGTTCAGGAACGGAGGTTTTTGTTTCGTTCACTTTCCGCCTGAATGCGGAGGCCAAAGAGCCCCAAACAATACCGGAACTGAAGAATTGCCGGGCGCTTGTAGTGGACGATGATTTTAACACCTGTGACAGTGTTTCTTATATGCTTAGCCAGATTGGGATGCGTGCGGAATGGACCTTGTCCGGGAAGGAGGCCGTGCTTCGGACCAGGCAGGCGGTGATGAGAAAAGATAACTATTGTGTATACATTATTGACTGGCTGATGCCGGATATGAATGGGATTGAGGTGGTTCGCAGGATCCGCAAAGAGGTGGGGGAGGATGTGCCCGTTATCGTCCTTACGGCCTATGACTGGGCGGATATTGAAGAGGAGGCAAAGGAGGCCGGCGTTACAGCTTTCTGCAGTAAACCGTTGTTTTTGTCCGAACTGAGAAGCTGCCTGAATTCGATTGTTAACGGGGAGGACGAGAAAGAGGAGGGTGCAGCAAAAGAATTAAAGGGGATCCATACCGGGCATATATTGCTGGCCGAGGATAATGAACTGAACCAGGAGATCGCCATGGCGCTGCTGGGGGACGCAGGCTTTACCATGGACATTGCAGAGAATGGGCAGATCGCCGTGGACATGCTTAAAAGGTCAAAGCCGGGAGATTACCAGCTGGTTTTGATGGATGTCCAGATGCCGGTGATGAATGGATATGAAGCGACAAAGCAGATCCGGGGGATGGAGGACCGGAGGCTGGCGGGCATTCCGATTCTGGCGATGACGGCGAATGCCTTTGAGGAGGATAAGCAGGAGGCCATCAGGTGCGGGATGAATGGCCATATTGCAAAGCCGATCGATATTAAAGTTTTGTTTGATACTTTGGCAAAAATATTGAATTAAATGCCAGGATGCTTTTGAACCAAAATCTCCCCAAACCCTTGATTTTTTGCTGAAATCCCGTTATAATAATTACATAAAAGTATAAGTTCTTCGGGGCAGGGTGAGATTCCCTACCGGCGGTAGAGTCCGCGAACCGCGCAAGCGGCCGATCCGGTGAGATTCCGGAACCGACAGTAAAGTCTGGATGAGAGAAGAGACGGTGTGGCAGCCCAAAGCGGCTGCGGACTGTATAGGATCTGGGGCGGTATGGCAGGATATATCTCCCTGGAGGTTCAGGCGCAGAAAACAGTACCCCGGATGGAAGAGACATCCGGGGTGTTTTGCGCCTTGCGGCGGCCACATGCTTCCTCCGTGCGATGAACTTACATAATCAAAACCGAGGAGGAAAAGAAAATGAGAGAAAAACGGTTATTATCCACGAAAAATGTCGCGGTGATGGGGATGCTTGGTGCATTGTCAGCAGTGCTGATGCTGTTTGAGGTTCCGCTTCCCTTCATTGCCCCCAGCTTTTACGGGCTGGATCTGAGTGAGGTGCCGATCCTGGTGGGAACCTTTGCACTTGGGCCGTTGGCCGGCGTGGTGATGGAAGTGGTTAAGATACTAATCAAGTTATTGTTGAAACCCACCAGTACCGGGTTTGTGGGGGAATTTGCCAATTTGTTTTTCGGCTGTTCGATGGTGCTCCCGGCTGGCCTGATCTACCGTTTCCGCAAGACGAAGAAGGGGGCCATGGCGGCTATGGCAGCAGGAACCGTGATTATGTCAGCAGTGGGGATTGCAGGGAATGCCATGGTAATGATTCCGTTTTACTCCAATTTTATGCCATTGGAGAATATCCTGGCTGCGGGGGCAGCGATTAACCCGGCGGTAGGGAATGTCTGGACGTTTGCTGTTTTTTGTGTGGGTCCATTCAATATAATCAAGGGCGTTGCGGTGTCTGTGATTACAGCGCTGGTTTATAAGCGGGTCAGCGGGATGATCCGCAGCATCGGGGCAGAAGGGCGGAGGGACAAACGCCGGATAGAGGCCTGACGGGGATGCCTGCATGAGGGCATGCCTAAAAAAGCGGGAAGGGAGGAGACTCCGTTCCCGCTTTTTCGGCGGCAGGCATAGGCGGGGTTTCCTATGCTTGCATGGATTTGGTGCTTGTGCTATGATTACGGGGTAAAGATATAAGGAAGAAAAAGACCGGGGCGGAAGGAAGAGCGGGGCATGGAAACAAGATTAATCCGGATAGAAGAGGGAGATAGAAAGAGTGAGGGAGCGCTGCGGGAGGCAGCACGGATTTTGCGGGCCGGCGGCTTGGTGGCGTTTCCTACGGAGACGGTTTATGGGCTGGGGGCGAACGCATTGGACGAGGAGGCGGCAAAGAAGATTTATGCGGCAAAAGGGAGGCCGTCGGATAATCCGCTGATTGCGCATATCTCTTCTTTTGAAGAACTAGAACCATTGGTGTCAGAAATCCCTGAGGAGGGGCGGCGGCTGGCCGAGGCATTCTGGCCGGGGCCGCTGACGATGATATTTCCCAAAAGCAGCCTGGTGCCGGGCACCACGACCGGCGGGCTGGGGACAGTGGCAGTGCGGATGCCGGATCATGCTATCGCAAGCCGCCTGATTGCGCTGGCCGGGGTTCCGGTAGCAGCGCCAAGTGCCAATTTGTCGGGACGGCCAAGCCCTACGGCTGCCCGGCATGTCTGGCAGGACATGGAAGGGCGGATCGAGATGATCCTGGATGGCGGCCCGGTGGGGATCGGTGTGGAGTCAACCATCGTGGATGTGTCGGGAGAGTGCCCGGTGCTTTTGCGGCCGGGTGCGGTGACCTTGGAGATGCTGAGGTCGGTGGCCGGGGCGGTGGAGATCGACCCGGCTCTTGCGGGAAGGCCGGATCCTGAGATCCGACCTAAGGCGCCGGGGATGAAATACCGCCACTATGCCCCCAAGGCGGAACTGATATTGGTGGAGGGGCGGACGGAAGCCGTGGTGGAGGAGATCAACCGGCTTGCCAGGGAGCAGACGGCTCGTGGAAGGCGGGTAGGTGTGATCTGCACGGAGGAGACAAAGGGGTGCTATCCGGTGGGGGCATTGCGCAGCGTGGGAAAACGCAGCCAGGAGGAGACGGTTGCCCATAACCTGTTTGCGGTGCTGCGGGAATTTGACGACTTGCAGGTGGACTGTATCTATTCGGAGAGTTTTTCGCAGGAACATTTGGGATATGCGATTATGAACCGCCTGACAAAGGCGGCCGGTTACCGGGTGATCCATGTTTAGGATAGGGTGCTTTTAAGGAGGGGACATGATGGAAGAGATGAAGAAACGGACGGATTATATATCCTGGGATGAGTATTTTATGGGGGTTGCCGACCTGGCGGGGAAGCGTTCCAAAGATCCCAACACACAGGTAGGAGCCTGCATTGTCAGCAACGACAATAAGATCCTTTCCATGGGGTACAACGGCTTTCCGAGGGGCTGCTCGGATGATGAATTTCCCTGGGGGAAGGAGCAGGAGGAATCCGATCCCTACAGTGCGAAATACCTTTATGTGACCCATAGCGAACTGAATGCGATTTTAAATTACCGGGGAGGCAGTTTAGAAGGCAGTAAGCTTTATGTGACGCTCTTCCCCTGCAATGAATGTGCGAAGGCAATTATCCAGGCAGGGATTAAAACGGTGATCTATAAAGAAGACAAATATCAGGAGTCCCCGTCGGTGCGGGCTTCCAAGAGAATGCTGAATGCGGCGGGGGTGCGGTATTACCAGTATGAGAAGACGGGAAGAGTGATTAAAATCCAGGTATAGGCGGAAAACGAGATGAAATTTTTGCTGGTGGCTGTGAATGCGAAGTATATCCATTCCAATCCGGGGGTATATAGCCTGAAGAAATGTGCGGACCAGGTTTTTCCTTCTGCCTGCACGGAGATTGCGGAATATACGATTAACCATTCTATGGATCAGGTTTTGGAGGATCTGTTTTTGAGGAGGCCGGATGTGGTGGGCTTTTCCTGCTACATCTGGAATATAAAGGAGATCAGGAAACTGGTCCGTGACCTGCACAAAGTGATGCCGGGAACGGACATCTGGCTGGGCGGCCCGGAGGTGTCTTTTGATGCCCCGGATATTTTGAGGAAGGAGCCGGAGGTGCTCGGGGTAATGAAAGGGGAGGGGGAAATGGTTTTTCCCCGGCTCTTAGGATGCTACCGGCGGCTGGGGGCTTCCGTGCGCGGGCTGGATGGTGATAAAAGCAGGGAAGAGGAAAAAACAAAGAAGGGGAGGCAGGAGGCGTTCTGGCAGGAACTTAAGGAACTGCCGGGGATTGCATTTTGTACAGGCCAAGGTGATATATGGGATCTGGAGCCTTGCCCGGCGGCAGATTTGAGCCGCCTGCCGTTCCCCTACATGGATTTGGGAGAATTTGAGAACCGGGTCGTGTATTATGAGAGCAGCCGTGGGTGCCCGTTTTCCTGCAGCTACTGCCTGTCTTCCATCGACAAATCTGTCCGTTTCCGGGATATGGCGCTGGTGCTGAAGGAATTGGATTTTTTCCTGGAACAAAAAGTGCCCCAGGTAAAGTTTGTGGACCGTACTTTTAATTGCAAAAAGAGCCATGCCATGGCGGTATGGCGGCATATCCTGGAGCATGATAACGGGGTGACGAACTTTCACTTTGAGGTTGCTGCAGATCTGATGGATGAAGAAGAACTGGAATTGCTGGGAAAGATGCGCCCGGGGCAGGTTCAGCTGGAAATCGGCGTGCAGAGCACCAACATGCAGACGATCCGTGAAATCCGGCGCAAAACAGATCTGGAGAAGGTACGCCGGGTGGTAGCGCGGATCCATGCTAAGAATAATATCCACCAGCACCTGGATCTGATTGCCGGGCTTCCCTATGAGGATTACGAAAGCTTCCGCCGCTCATTTAATGCCGTGTATGGGATGGAGCCGCAACAGCTGCAGCTGGGGTTTTTAAAGGTACTGAAAGGATCGTATATGCATGAGATGTCCGGCCGGTATCAGCTGCTTTACCGGGAGGAGCCGCCCTATGAGGTATTGTCTACCCGGTGGATGCCTTATGCGGACATCATCCGGCTTAAGGGGATTGAGACAATGGTGGAGGCCTATTATAACAGCGGGCAGTTCCCCAACACATTGCGCCTGCTGGCTTTTGCATATTCGGATGCCTTTTGCCTGTTTGAAGCATTGGCAGTATTCTATAAAGAACGCAAACTGAACGGAAGGAACCATAGCCGGCTGGCGAGGTATGAGATCCTGCATGATTTTATTGAAATGCTGACGGAGAAGCAGGGGGAACCCGGAAAAAGAACCTGGAGGGGGATTTCCATGGAGGACTGGGAGGATGCCCTGGTGTGCGATTGCTACCTGCGGGAGAACTGCAAAAGCCGCCCGGGCTTTGCGCGTGATTTGGCGCCGTTTAAAGAGAAATTCCGCCTTTTGGTACCCGGGCTCCGGCAGTTGGGATCCCAGATCCATATAGAGGCGCTGCACTGTGGAGAGGTCTGGTTATTTGATTACCGGAAGCGGGATCCGCTGACAGGCAATGCCGGCACAAAACGGCTGGAGTGACAGCCCGGCAGGGAGAAGGGAAATACAGATGGAGCAGGATTATATTGCGATAGACTTAGAGACAACAGGGCTGAATGCGAAAAAGGACAAAATCATCGAGGTTGGCGCGGTCTGTGTCATTGGCGGCAAGGAAACGGCACACTACCATTCCCTGGTGAATCCCCGGCGGAGGCTGGATCCCCGGATCGTGGAACTGACCGGGATTACGGACCAGATGGTAAAGGATGCCCCGGATTTTGGGGATATCCTGGGCGGGCTGCGGGATTTTTGTGGAGAACTTCCGCTTCTGGGGCACCATATCATGTTTGATTATAGTTTCCTGAAGCGGGCTATGGTGAACAACGGCACAGAATTTGAGAAAAACGGGATTGATACATTAAAGCTGTGCCGCCTGCTGATGCCGGAGGGAGTGCCAAAGAGCCTGGAAGCGGCCTGCTCCTATTTTGGGATTGCAAGGGAACAGGCGCACCGGGCGTTGGGGGACGCGAGAGATGCCCACCATCTGTACCAGAAGCTGGTACGGATATCTGAAAACTTGCAAAAGGACAGAGGGGCATTTGCGGCAAAACCAATGATTTACAAGATAAAAAAAGAGCAGCCGGCATCAAAAAAGCAAAAAGAGGACTTGCGGTATTTACTAAAATATCATAAAATAGATGTGCCTGTGGAGATTGAATTTTTAAGCCGTAATGAGGCATCCCGGCTGAAAGATAACATCATTTCCCAATATGGCAGAATCGGAACCCGTGATTAAAAAAAGCAAAAGAGGTGAATGTTATAAATGAATAATAAAAAAAGACAGCTGATTTCGAGGATTGTTGTGATTATTCTGGTGTTGGCCATGGTCATACCAACATTGGTCAGTGCCTATTTTGCGTTTTTCTGAATGAAAAGCAAAACGTTTTAAGGGAAAGGGATTTGAGGCAATTATGAAAAAGGCAGACATAGCGGGGATTTTTTTTGTTGCCGCAGCCATGGCTATTTTCTTTGCCGGGCCGGTGCATGCAAAGGAGAAGACGTTACCGGACGGTTTTTTTGTCGGGGAGGCCAGCCTGGGCGGGATGACGCAGGAAGAGGCAAAGGATGCGGTTGCCGCTGAGGTAAAGCGCCTGGAAGAAAGAACGGTAGTATTGGAGGTTGCCGGGGTGGAGGCAACGACGGATGCCGGGCAGCTGGGGCTTTCCTGGGGGAATGCAGAGGCTGTGGAGGATGCCATGGCACAGGTTTCTGCCGGGAATTTGGTGCAGCAATATATGAGCCGTAAGGATGTAGAAAAGAACCCGGTGCATATCCCCCTGGAGACAGTGGTTGATGAGGGGAAGGTCGAGGCTTTTGCCAGGGCTCAGGCAGAAGGCCTGATGGAAAAACCACAGAATGCGGCGATTGTCCGGGAGGAAGGGACATTCCGGATTACACCGGGAGTGTCCGGGAAGGTACTGGATATAGCAGCGACAAAAGTGGCTTTGGACCAAGCGCTCATGGATCATACCGGGGATGAGGTCAGGGTGTCGGCTGTGGTTGCCGAACGGGAACCGGATATCGTGGAGGAAGACTTGGCATCCATCCAGGATGTCCTGGGGACTTTTACGACCGATTTCAGCAGCAGCGGTGCATCCCGGTCGGGAAACCTTGCCAACGGCGCGGCTAAGATCAATGGCCATGTGCTGCTTCCGGGGGAAACATTATCCGGTTATGAATGTATGCATCCGTTCACTACGGCCAATGGCTATTATACGGCGGCGGCCTACGAAGGCGGACGGGTTGTGGACAGCATCGGCGGAGGAGTGTGCCAGATTGCCACGACGCTCTATAATGCGGCATTAAGGGCAGAATTGGAGATTACCCAGCGGCAGAACCACTCCATGATTGTCGGCTATGTAAAGCCATCCATGGACGCTGCGATCGCCGGGACAGTGAAGGATATCAAGATTACCAACAATTATAGCACCCCGATCTATGTGGAGGGATATACAAAAGACCGGAAGCTGACTTTTACCATATACGGGAAGGAGACACGCCCGGCAAACCGCACGGTGGAATATGTATCAGAAACATTAAGCTCTTTCAGTGCCGGGGCGCCGACGGAACAATTGGATCCTTCGATGGCTCCGGGGGCGAGGCGCCAGGTACAGTCTGCCCACCGGGGGGTAAAATCCAGGCTCTGGAAGGTGGTAACGGTGGATGGCGTGGAGACGGAGAGAACCCTGCTTCATACCGACACTTATAATGCATCAAAAGCAATTGTGCTGGTGGGGCCGCCAGTGGCGCCTCCGGCACCGGCGGTTCCGGAACAGCCGCCTGTGGTGCCTGCCCAGCCAGACGAGAGCCAGACAAGCCAGCAGGAAGGGACGCAGCCGTCCGCGGCAGAGGGGACAGACAGAGGACCCGGGGTAGCAGCGCCGGAAACGACCGGAGCCAGCCAGCCTGCCGTCCAGGCGGAGCCGCAAGCGCCCGCACAGCCAGAGGCTTCTGCGCCGCCGGAAACTTCGGCACAGATACCCGTACCGGCAGAGACACCGGCGCCTGTACCGGAGGGGAATGCAGCGCCTGAGGCAGGGATGTAAAAGATATGGACAAAAGAGAACCCCGCGGCTGGATGAAGGCAGGACAAGACCTGGTGGTAGCTGGCTATGCCGGCCTTGCAGGCACAAAGATACTGGTGAGGGCAAAACGGCAGGAACTGGAAGCACGTTTTTCTGCTTCATATTTGGAACAGGTTTTAAGAAAATGTGAAGCCGGTATTTGCCGGCTTCAGGAAAATGAAATCAGAGCCAGAGCCGCAGAATGGGAGCCTGCAGGAGAGGGAGGCATTCTGGCGGCTCTTTGGAATCTGCCTGCGGCATACCGGGTAGGGACGGAGTTTTCGCTGAGGAAGATTCCCATCCGGCAGGAGACGGTCGAAATCTGCGAGTATTTCGGACTTAACCCATACCGGCTATACAGTGCCGGGTGCTGGCTGCTGATATCAGAAAACGGCGGCAGGACGGTCAGACGCCTGGCAGGGCAGGGAATCTGTGCCGGGGTGGTTGGAAGCGTCACCGAGGGGATTGCACGGGTGGTAATAAATGGCGGGGAGCGGGGATTCCTCAACCGCCCGCAGCCGGACGAGTTGGAACAAGTGATTCCTGATTGGAAGAAGGAGGCAGTAGATTATGAGAGAGAAGATTTTGGCAGTGATAGAAAAGAACAGCAGGATTGATATCAGGGATCTGGCGATCCTGCTGGGGGAGAATGAGGCCGCGGTGGCAAACGAGATTGCCGAGATGGAGAAGGAGCATATTATCTGCGGCTACCATACGCTGATCAACTGGGAGAATACCAGTGACGAGAAGGTAGTGGCACTGATTGAAGTGCGGGTCACCCCCCAGAGAGGGATGGGATTTGACAAGCTTGCGGAACGTATCTATCAGTACAGTGAGGTGACGGCGGTGTATCTGATGTCCGGTGCCTATGATTTTACCGTGATCTTAGAGGGGAAAACCATGCGCCAAGTGGCACAGTTTGTCTCCGATAAGCTGGCGCCGCTGGATTCGGTGCTCAGCACGGCCACGCATTTTGTGCTGAAAAAATATAAGGACCACGGCACGGTTCTCTGTGACGAGGTCCAGGATGAAAGGATGTTGATTACGCCGTGAGAGATCCGCTGTCAAAGACCATAGTGACGATCCCCCCGTCGGGGATCCGGAAATTTTTTGATATTGTAAGTGAGATGAAGGATGCGATCTCCCTTGGCGTGGGCGAGCCGGATTTTGATACGCCCTGGCATATCCGGGAAGAGGGCATCTATTCCCTGGAAAGAGGCCGCACCTTTTATACGGCCAATGCGGGGCTGCGGGATTTGCGGGTGGAAATACATAATTACTTGGAACGCAGGTGCGGCCTGAGTTATGACCCGGACAAGGAAATCCTGGTGACGGTAGGGGGGAGCGAAGCCATTGACATTGCCATGCGGGCCATGCTGGATCCCGGGGACGAGGTATTGGTTCCCCAGCCCAGCTTTGTCTCCTATGTGCCCTGCGCGGTGCTGGCAGGAGGCGTGGCGGTGCCAATCGAACTGGAGGAAAAAGACGAGTTCCGCTTAACGGCAGAGAAACTCAAAGAGAAGATTACCCCCAGGACAAAGATCCTGGTACTGCCCTTCCCCGGGAATCCGACAGGGGCGGTCATGCGGAAGGAGCATCTGGAAGAGATCGCAAAGGTTGTGGAGGAAAATGACCTGTTCGTGCTTTCGGATGAGATCTACGGGGAACTGACATACGGAGAAGAGCACGTATCGTTTGCTTCCATGCCGGGGATGAAGGAGCGCACTGTGCTGATCAATGGCTTTTCCAAGGCGTTTGCCATGACCGGGTGGCGCCTGGGGTATGCCTGTGCGCCGCAGGTGATTTTAAAGCAGATGTTAAAGATACATCAATTTGCGATTATGTGTGCGCCGACCACCAGCCAGTATGCGGCTGTCGATGCCCTGAAAAACAGTGATGACGATGTGCAGCATATGCGGGAGTCCTATGACCAGAGGAGGAGGTACCTGCTGTATGCTTTTGAGGAGATGGGGCTGCAGTGCTTTGAGCCGCAGGGGGCGTTTTATGCGTTTCCCAGCATCAAACGTTTTGGGATGACCTCCGATGAATTTGCAAACCGGCTGCTGCAGGAGGAAAAGGTAGCAGTGGTGCCGGGAACGGCTTTTGGCGACAGCGGGGAGGGTTATCTGAGGATATCTTATGCATATTCCTTAAAAAGCCTGAAAGAGGCGCTTGGGCGTATCCGACGGTTCGTAGAGCGGCTGGACGGGAAAGCATAAGCTTGGCCGGGGGCAATAAGAGATGAATATTGTGTTATATGAACCGGAAATGCCGTTGAATACAGGGAATATCGGGCGCACCTGTGTGGCGACCGGCACCCGCCTGCACCTGATTGAGCCGCTGGGGTTTAAGCTGAATGAAAAGGCGGTTCGGCGGGCGGGGCTGGATTATTGGGATAAGCTGGATGTGGCGGTCTATTGTGATTTCCAGGACTTCCTGGATAAAAACCCCGGCGCGAAAATCTATATGGCGACGACCAAAGCAGTGAAGGCATATACAGATGCTGCTTATGAGCCTGGCTGCTATCTGATGTTTGGCAAAGAAAGCGCCGGGATCCCGGAAGAGATTTTGGTAAAAAACTGGGAAAACTGCGTGAGGATCCCCATGTGGGGGGATATCCGGTCTTTGAACCTGGCGAATTCCGTGGCAGTCGTGCTGTATGAGGCGCTGCGCCAAAACGGGTTTGAGAAGATGACAATGGAAGGAAAGCTGCACCATAGCAGTATTTAAACAGCAGGATTTAATAAGGAACGCCTGCCGCAATCATGCGGCAGGCGTTTATTTAGAAGTTTGTTGCAGTCATTGTTTTCCCGGACAGCACCTCCTCGTAATCCTTTAAATTCCTCTCTAAGAGTTCCGGCGTGTCCAGCCCATAGGGGCATTTGCTGGCGCATTGCCCGCAGTGGAGGCATTCCTTGATTTTCATCATTTTTTCCTGGCCTTTTGGGGCAAGGTGGGAGTCGGAAGGGGAGCGGCGAAGAAGCAGGGACATGCGGGCACAGTTGTTGATCTCAATGCCCACCGGGCAAGGCATGCAGTAGCCGCAGCCCCGGCAGAAGCTGCCGCAAAGCTGTTTGCGGTCCTGCTCAATCAGGGCGAGGATCTCATCCGTCATAACAGGCGGGTGCCCTATGTAGCTTAAAAATTCATCCAGTTCCGATTCTCTCTGGACGCCCCAAATGGGGAGCACATCGGGATACTGGGCAGCAAAGGCATAGGCAGCGGCCGAGTTGGTGATCAGCCCGCCGGAAAGGGATTTCATAGCGATAAAGCCCATGTTATGCTCCTGGCAGCCCTGCACCAGGGACTCTTCCGGCTCACCGGAGAGATAGCAGAAAGGGAATTGCAGAGTGTCGTAAAGGCCGCTGGCAATGGCCTCCTGTGCGACAGAAAGGCGGTGGTTGGTGATGCCGATGAAACGGATCTTGCCTTGTGCCTTTGCCTCCAATGCCGCCTCATAAAGCCCGCTTCCGTCGCCAGGCTTGGGGCAGAAGGATGGATTGTGGAACTGGTAGATATCAATGTAGCTGGTTTTTAGGAGGGACAAGCTGGTATCTAAGTCTTTCCGGAAAGATTCTGCATTTTCGGCGGCTGTTTTGGTGGCAATATAAATATGGCTGCGGACATCGCCCAGGGCATAGCCCAGTTTTTCTTCGCTGTCTGTATAAGCGCGGGCCGTGTCGAAAAAGGTGATGCCGCCGTCGTAGGCTTTTCTGAGAAGCTTTGCGGCATCCTCTTTGGGGATCCGCTGAACCGGGAGGGCGCCGAAGCCATTGCGGTCAGTGACAATGCCGGTTCTGCCTAAGGTAATCGTTGCCATAGAAAAATCCTCCTTGTCGTGAGTCGTTTTTTATA
Organism: bacterium 1XD21-70; assembly: GCA_003669055.1. GTDB lineage: Bacteria > Bacillota > Clostridia > Lachnospirales > Lachnospiraceae > Brotaphodocola. Next base: position 30,363 of record RAYB01000012.1, on the reverse strand, counting down.
GATTATCATATTTTGGGGGGTTCTACAAGCAGGCTTAATTCTGTATCTTAATAAAATGCCGTATTTTGCCGGCTGAAAATCCGGCTGCGTCATTTGGCTGAAAGTAAATGTGCCGACACATTAGTGTGCTGCCTGAATATAATGCAGGCAGTATACTGGGCATAGCGGCGGGGTCAGGGATGCGACCGGAAGTATTGGGAGATCCACCTGCCCGATTCGCTTAACTCTTCCTCGCTCCATCCGGCCACCTTGCCGCAGGCAGGGGAGATCGCGCTGCTGGATTCGGCTTTGTTGGCAAGGTTCCAGCAGCAATAGCTGATTTGGCAGCTGTCCAACAGCCGGAGCCATTGGGCGGCCTGGCTGAAATCGTTATTGCCGCTGCCGGAGGCATCACAGGTGCCAAATTCACTGACAAAAACAGGCAGCCCCTGGGAGGTGCAGGCTTTCAGGCGCTCACGGAGCCAGTCCGTATGGGTTGCAGCATAAAAATGCAGCGCATACAGGATATTATCATATTCCAGCGGGGATGCCGCAGCCTGGTCAATATCCTGGCTCCAGGTGGGGGTGCCGACAATGATGACGGCATCGCTGTCATTGGCACGGATCACCGGGATCACCTCCTGGGCATAGCGTTTGACGGAGTCCCAGGTGGCATAGGAGTTTGGCTCGTTGCAGATCTCATACAGCACATTTTCATGATCCTTATAAAGAGAGGACATTTCCCGGAAAAATTCCAAGGCATCTTCTTTGTGGACATTGGGATCTTTGTCATTTAAAACATGCCAGTCGATGATGACATACATGCCCAGTTCTGTGGCATAGCCAACACCTTTTTGCACCAGGGACTTGAGCTTTTCCTGGTTCCCGCCGCTGCAATAGCCATGATATTCGTCCGTGTACAAAGCCAGGCGGATGCAGTTGGTGTTCCAATCATCCCGGAGGGTCCGGAAGGTTTCCAGGGTGATATACTGGGGGAACCAGGCGATGCCGTGGGTGGACATGCCGCGAAGCTGGAAGGGTTTTTGGTGGCAATCCTCCAGGCCGGCACCGTTTACGCGGAGGGCGCCGTGGCTGTCTAAGGGAGATGCGGGCGGGGCGGCAAACGCTACGGAGGGGGCAGGAGCCGGAAAGTTTGCCGCCAGAAGGACGGCGGATAAAAGGCAGGCAGTGAAAAGACGGTGTTTTTTATGGTTCATGAAGCATTCCTCCTATAGGGTTATTATTTGGATAAAAAGAAAGAACTGCTTTTCCCCCATAGAAAGCAGTCCCTCCGGTCACGATCAAAAACCGTTACACTATAAAGCTTTGCTTGGTATCCCCATACCAAATAGGAACGTAATCGGCACGATGTGCTTCTTACTAATGTAGAATATACCATTTTCTTCCGGAATAGTCAATGATTTTTGTGCAAAAATACATTAAAAATACAAAAAAGGAAATAAACCCTTGTTAAAAAGTGCCGTCACCGTTCTGTTTTTTTATCCGGCGGAAAGTTTGCGGCCTGCCGGGGGCAAAAGGCGGCCGGATAGATTCTGCCAAATCCGCGCATACTGATTTAACAACAGTAAAAGGCTGAATGACGCGGAGGGAATGGCATGGAGTTTTCTAAATCGTTGCCGGAAAATGTGGAACGGCTGAAACAGGTTCTGCGGGCAGATAAAAATTTTGATATTGTATACCGGACATTTACCATTGCAGGGAGGGCGGCGGCGCTGTTCTTTGTGGACGGCTTTACCAAGGATGAGGTACTGCTAAAGATGATGCAGTCCTGGTGGTCTATCAAGGAAGAGGACATGCCGGAGGATGCCCATGGCTTTTCTAAAAAATACCTGCCTTATGGGGAAATCGGGCTGGTGAAGAAGGAGGAAGATATGCTGGTTCAGCTGCTGACCGGCATATCCTGCCTGTTTATCGACGGGTTTGAGGTCTGTATGGCCATTGACTGCCGTACCTATCCGGCACGCAGCGTGGGGGAGCCGGAAAAGGACAAGGTAATGCGGGGATCCCGGGACGGCTTTGTGGAAACCCTGATCTTTAACACAGCGCTCATCCGGCGCAGGATCCGGGATCCGCGGCTGACTATGGAGATCCTGACAGCAGGCAAAAGTTCCCATACGGACATTGCGGTTTGCTACATGGACGGAAGGCAGGACGGAGAACTGCTGGACAAGATCCGCAAAAGGATCCGGGAACTTAAGGTGGACGCCCTGACCATGAACCAGGAAAGCCTTGCAGAATGTATCTATCCCCATAAATGGTATAATCCGTTTCCGAAGTTTAAATTTTCGGAACGCCCGGACACGGCCGCGGCCTGTATCCTGGAAGGGAACATCGTAGTTCTGGTAGACAATTCGCCTGCAGCCATGATCCTTCCGTCGTCGGTGTTTGATATCATTGAAGAGGCGGATGACTATTATTTCCCGCCTATTACCGGGACGTATCTGAGGCTGTCCCGGATGGCGACAGCCATTTTGTGCCTGCTGCTGACTCCGACCTGGCTGCTTCTGATGATGAACCCGGGGATGATCCCGCCGTGGCTGGATTTTATCCGGCTTTCGGATCCGTCTTACGTGCCGCTTATTTTCCAGCTTCTGATCCTGGAATTTGCCATTGACGGGCTGCGGCTGGCGGCGATCAACACGCCGAATATGCTGACCACGCCGCTAAGCGTGATTGCGGGTATTGTGCTGGGAGAGTATTCGGTCAAGTCAGGGTGGTTTAACAGTGAAACCATGCTTTATATGGCATTTGTGACCGTGGCCAATTATAGCCAGTCCAGCTTTGAACTGGGATATGCTTTGAAGTTCATGCGTGTGCTGATTCTTGTCTTGACGGCAATCTTTAACGTATGGGGGTTTGGGATAGGGCTTTTCATTTCCTTCTGCGCCATTGTGTTTAATAAAACGATTGCCGGGAAAAGTTATATCTATCCGTTGGTGCCCTTTAGGTGGAAGGAACTTAAGAAACGCTTCCTGCGGGGGAGGCTGCCGCTCTCGGATGAGGGCAGCCGCTGAGGGGCGGGGATATGAGGCTTTAGCCGCATGGGCAGCAGAGGCCGTACCGGGCATGTTTTTGCGCCCTACCATTTGGCGGTGTAGAGGATGTCCCGGTTGACGGTCTGGTAGAACATTTCGCGGATTTTTTCCGGTTCGCCGGACTGCCCTAGAATCCACATCAGTTTCGTGACAGTGGCCTCTAAGGTCATGTCATAGGCTTCCAAGAGCCCGAATTCCTGCTTGATAGTCTTGCCTACCTCATAGACCGACATATTGCTGCCTTCATTTGTGACCTGTGTAGTCATGACTACTGTTTTCCCGGCTCCGATCCATTGCTCGATGGCCTTGGAAAAGTCGCCGGACTCGTAGGAAGGCAGCCCGCCTACGCCGAAGGATTCGATGATCACAGCGTCATAATGGCCGGTAAGATAGTCCAGAACGCCAGGTTTCATAGAAGGGATCAGCTTTAAAAGTGCCACCCGGTCATTGAGTTTTTCATAAAAATGCACCGGTTCGGACAACAGCGCCTTGTCGTCCAGGTAAAAAATCACATGCTGATCCTGGATAGTGGCAATATAAGGGAAATTAATGCTGGAAAAAGCATTATAGCTTTTGGTCCGTTCCTTTTTGCCGCGCGTTCCGGCGATAACCTTGCCGTCGAATACAATAGTGACCCCGTAGGCCTGGTCGTGGGAAGCAAAGAGGAGGCTGTCCAACAGGTTGGTCTTGGCATCGGTAACTTCCAGGTCGATAGGCTTTTGGGCGCCGGTGATGACGATAGGCTTTGGGGAATTCTGGATCAAGTAGGACAGGGCGGCAGCCGTGTAGGCCATGGTGTCGGTGCCGTGGCAGATGACAAACCCGTCATAGCGGCTATAGCGGTCCCGGATGGCGGCAGCGATCATCAGCCAGTGTTTTGGCTGCATATTGGTGCTGTCGATATTAAGGAGCTGCAGGGTATCAGCCTTGCAGAAAGAACAGGCATCCGGGACATAGCTTAAGAGTTCATCGGAAGTAATCAGGGGTTTTAAGCCGCTTTCGCTGCTTTTGGAAGCAATGGTACCGCCGGTGGCGATCATAAGGATCTGTTTCATGAAAACTCCTTTCTGGGCTGGATGTAAGCCGGCCTTGCAAAAACCAAGGGCTCTTTACATTTTAGAAAAATCATTGTATGATTTTAATATTACCATAGATACCCCCGGCGGACAAGGGGGGCGCCTGCCCTTATTCACTGAGGGCAGTAGGCAATCATACAATGGAAAAAGGAAGGTGGTATTATGGAAACAATTCCCAAGGATCCCATCATGCTGTTAAGCTATGTGAATACACAGCTGAGGGATTTTTACCCGTCGTTGGAGGCTCTGTGTGAGGGTAAGGAGATTGATGGGGAGCAGCTGAGGCAGAAGCTGGAGGCGGTGGATTACCGTTATGATAAGGAGAAAAACCAGTTTGTGTAGGTGAGGAATGGCGATGGTGCAGGTGGTTGCGGTGTGGGAATGGCTTATGGGGCATTTGCTCTGGCTTAACCTGATTTTATCCATAGTGATTGTATTTTTTCAGAGGCGGGATCCGAAGGCAGTCTGGACCTGGCTTCTGATTCTTTATTTTGTGCCTGTGTTTGGATTTTTCTTTTACCTGGTATTTGCCCAGGATTACCAGAAAAGCAAAATGTTCCGGATCAAAGAGGTGGAAGACCGCTTAAGTTCCTCGGCCAGGCAGCAGGAACGGATCCTGAAAAATGATGTTTTGTACCTGGAGGATCCGCTGGCAGCAGATTATGCAGACCTGGTATGCTATAACCTGGAACAGGCAGGGGCTGTGCTGACTTTGGATAATAAGGTGGAGATCTTTACGGACGGGGAGGAGAAGTTCGAGGATCTGCGCCGGGAACTGGCCGGGGCAAAGCATTTTATCCATATGCAATATTACATTATTAAAGACGATGAACTGTTCGGGTCGATCATTCCTATACTGAAGGACCGGGTAAGCCATGGCGTGGAGGTGAGGATCCTTTATGACGGCATGGGAGCAAGGCTTATGCCGCGCAGCCAGTGGCAAAAGCTGCGTCAGGCCGGCATTTGGACAGCCTGCTTTTTCCCGCCTTTTCTGGGGAGGCTGAATTTGCGGGTCAATTACCGGAACCACCGTAAGATTGTGGTGATTGACGGCAGGGTTGGGTATGTGGGAGGCTTTAATATTGGCAGGGAATATCTGGGGAAGAACCCCCGCTTTGGGTATTGGCGGGATACCCACTTAAAAATCACCGGTGATGCTGCCATCAGCCTGCAGATCCGCTTTGCACTGGACTGGAATTATGCGGGAAAGGAAAACCTGTTTTTAAACGGGTGGTATTTTATGGATTGTACCAAGCTGGGAAAAAGCGGGGTTCCCGTCCCCGAAGGCAAAACGGTTTCGGAAGAGGAGGTGCTTTTGGAGGCTGGGCCAGAAGGCAGGGATTGCCTGGAGGACGCCTGCCCCACAGAGGCGGCCCAGGATATTTTTGAAAAAAGTTTTTCCGGGAACCTGGTGGGAATCCAGGTCATAGCGAGCGGCCCTGATTCAAAACGCCCCCAGGTGCGGGATAATTATCTCCGGCTTTTCCATAAGGCAAGGCACCATATCTATATCCAGACACCTTATTTTGTGCCGGATGATGCGGTCTTGAGCGCCCTTAAGATTGCGGCGGGGTCAGGGATTGACGTGCGGCTGATGGTTCCCTGTAAGCCTGACCACCCATTTGTCTATTGGGCGACTTATTCTTATGTGGGCGAACTGGTGGATGCGGGTGCCAAGTGTTATACGTATGAGAACGGATTTCTCCATGCCAAGGGGGTGATGGTGGACAGCCGTGTCAGTTCCTATGGTACTGCCAACATGGATATCCGCAGCTTTGAATTGAATTTTGAGGTGAATGCGGTTATCTATGATGAGGAGACAACGGAACGGCTGGAGGAGATTTTCCTGGATGACCTAACCCGGTGCCGGGAGGTGACGAAAGAAGCCTATGAGGCACGGGACCTGTGGGTGAGGATCCGGGAGCAGGGGAGCCGCTTACTCTCCCCATTGCTGTAGGGCTGTTTTCCTATGCGTCTTTGGATTTTGTTTGGATCCCGGATGAAACTACCGGCTTAACAAATCCCGGAAAATGTTATATAATGGGAATCACTGATGCGCTTGCCGCATCCGGGCGATATTTAGGCATATAGGAGGAAGGCTGCATGGAAAGCAAGGTTACTAGAGAAGCGGCGCTGGCACTTTTAAAGCAATATAACCAGGAGGAATTCCATATCCTGCACGGACTGACCGTGGAGGGTGTTATGCGGTGGTTTGCGAGGGAACTTGGTTATGGCACAGAGGAGGATTACTGGGGGATCACGGGATTGCTCCATGATATTGATTTTGAACAGTATCCAAAGCAGCATTGCCAGAAGGCGCCTGAACTGCTGGCTGCCGGGGGCGTGGGGGAGGATATGATCCGTTCCGTCTGCTCTCACGGCTATGGGATCTGCAGTGAGGTGGAGCCGGTGCACACGATGGAGAAAGTGCTGTTTGCGGTAGATGAACTGACAGGGCTGATTGGGGCGGCAGCAAAGATGCGCCCTTCTAAAAGCTGCCAGGACATGGAAGTGTCCAGCCTGAAGAAGAAGTTCAAGGACAAGAGGTTTGCAGCGGGCTGCTCCCGGGATATCATCCGCAAAGGGGCAGAACAGCTGGGATGGGAACTGGATGAATTGCTTGCAAAGACGCTTGAAGCGATGCGCTATTGTGAAGACGCAGTGAAAGAACAGATGGAGCAGCAGTTTGGGCAGGGGTGATTGCCCGGAAAACGTAAGCGCCCGCAGGAGGCTGTCCGGCTGACGGAGGAAAGGGCTCAGATGGCAATTGAATTTCCAGGCAGATTGTGCTATACTTGGTTATAGTTGTAGTGTGAAATGTAGGAGGAAAAGAGATGGAATTGTTGTATTTTATGGGTGGTGTGCTGCTGATTATCATCTTTGCAGTGGTGGCTGCCGTGACGACTGTGGCGAGCAGCGCGGCCGTGATAGCGATGGAGGAAGAGGACGAGGACGATTAATAACTCCTCGTTAGTTTTTCCGGTTAGGGATTTCCACAAAGATTTCATTGGCGCGTTCCCGGCGGATGGCAATGACGGAATTTTGGATCCGGTACGCGCCCATGCCGCCCCGGGAGGGCCGCTGCACGCAGGAGAGGGTTTCCCCGGGGATAAAGCCGGCCTGGGCAAGCTGCAGTTTCGTCCGGGGTTCGCTGGCGATCCATACGATGCGGAGGTGCTCGCCGGGTTTTGCATAATTTAAGGGCAGGGTCATGGGAACCGCTTTTTATGAGTGCTGTTGCAGGCAGTATATGCAGGGAAGAAGAGGAATGTGATTCACATGCAAGAAACCCACCGAGGGGTCGGTGGGTTTCTTGCATTACTTTTGGGAATGGTAGGTATACAAATAAAAGAAAATGGTTTTAGGGGGGCCTGCCAGAATTGCTTCTGGCAGGTATGAGTATGAAAAAGCTTTACAATTTCAAGTGTTAACTTGAAACAAAGGCTCATTATCCTTTCGGATAATGTAACTATAGTATAAAGAATATTTGTGTCAAAAATGTGTCTCCACAATAAAAAAAATATAAACAAAATAAAAAATAAAAAAACCCTTTCAAAATAGGGTATCTTTGTATATAATAAAAGGAAAATCAAGGAACAAAATATTGTATCATGATTTATGGTTGATATGTGGAAATATTGTAAATACTGTAGATAACGGAATTGGAAGGAACAAGCAGGAGGAAGAACAAGAATGTTGGTATCCAATGACATTGGAATTGATTTAGGAACGGCAAGTATTTTGGTATATATCAAGGGAAAAGGAGTGGTGTTAAAGGAGCCGTCTGTGGTGGCGATTGACCGGGATTCCAATAAGATTATGGCGATTGGAGAGGAAGCCCGGCTGATGATTGGCAGGACCCCGGGCAATATCGTTGCGATCCGCCCTCTGCGCCAGGGGGTGATCTCCGACTATACAGTGACGGAGAAGATGCTGAAATATTTTATCACCAAGGCAGTCGGCAAACGTACACTGCGCAAGCCGCGCATCGCTGTGTGCATCCCCAGCGGGGCGACAGAAGTCGAGCGGAAGGCGGTCGAGGATGCCACCTATAATGCCGGGGCAAGGGACGTGGCGATCATCGAAGAGCCGGTTGCGGCGGCGATCGGCGCCGGCATTGACATTGCCAAGGCGTGCGGCAACATGATCGTGGACATTGGGGGCGGCACGGCAGACATTGCAGTGATTTCCCTGGGCGGCCCGGTGGTGAGCACCTCCATCAAGGTTGCGGGCGATGATTTTGACGAGGCGCTGGTCCGGTACATGAGGAAGAAGCATAATCTCCTGATAGGTGAGCGCACGGCGGAGGAGATTAAGATCAATATAGGGGCAGCTTACCGGAGGCCGGAGGTCCTGACCATGGAGGTGCGGGGGAGAAACCTGGTAACCGGGCTTCCGAAGACGATTGTGGTGACTTCCGACGAGACACTAGAGGCGCTGCGGGAACCGGCGATGCAGATTGTGGATGCTGTGCATAACGTATTGGAGCGGACCCCGCCGGAATTGGCGGCGGATATTTTTGACCGTGGGATTGTGATGACCGGCGGCGGGGCGCTGTTAAACGGCCTGGATCAGCTGATTGAGGAGAAATCCGGCATTACGACTATGGTAGCGGAGGATCCGCTGACGGCAGTGGCAATCGGCACCGGCAAATATATTGAGTTCCAGCATGGGGATGTCAGGGGACATGAGTACTAAAATGTTCCGGCCGGTTATGGCCGGTGTGTGAAAATGGGTAAGAGAGACCCCGCACCGGGAATGGCGCGGGGGTTTTTTGATAGGATGAATTCGCTTTTGTGCAGATCACAGAACCAGGGCAGGCGGTGCAAAGATGGCAACAGTGAAAGGATACGTAGAAAAAATAAAATTCCGGAATGAGGAAAACGGCTATACCGTTTTAGAGGCGGGGTGGGACGGGGAAGATTATGTGCTTGTGGGCACATTCCCTTATATCAATGAAGGGGATCTGGTCGAGGCAGAAGGGCGGATGGTGGAGCACCCGATCTATGGGGAGCAGCTGCAGGTAGAAAGCTACGAACTGAAAGCGCCGGAGGATACGATGTCGATGGAACGCTACCTGGGTTCCGGTGCCGTCAAAGGGGTGGGGGCGGCCTTGGCAGCAAGGATTGTGCGGCGTTTTAAAGCAGATACCTTCCGGATTGTGGAGGAGGAGCCGGAACGGCTGGCAGAGGTAAAAGGGGTCAGCGAAAAGCTGGCAAGGTCGATCGCCGGGCAGATGGAAGAAAAGAAGGAGATGCGCCAGGCGATGATTTTTCTCCAGCAATATGGGATATCCATGAACCTGGCTTTGAAGATTTATCAGCAATATGGGCCGGCGCTTTATGGGATTATCAAGGAAAACCCTTATAGGCTGGCAGATGATATCCAGGGTGTTGGGTTTAAGATTGCAGATGAAATTGCCCAGCGGGTAGGGATTGTGGCGGATTCGGACTACCGGATACGCAGCGGAATATTCTATTGCCTGCTGCAGTCCGTGGCAAACGGACATACCTATCTTCCCCAGGAGGAACTGTTAAACAGTGCTTCCGAACTTCTTTGCGTAAAGGCGGGTGCGATGGAAAAGCATCTGATGGATCTGCAGATGGAGAAAAAGATTATGGTGAAGATAGGGGAGGGAGGGGATCCCGGCCGCCATATCTATGCAGCACAGTACTACTATATGGAACTGAATGCTGCCCGTATGCTGCACGATTTAAACATCAGGGGGACAGAGCCGGAAGAGGCGGTTCGCAGCAAGCTGGAGGAGATCTGCAGGGAAGAGGGGATCGAGGCAGACGAGATGCAGATCCAGGCGGTGATCCGGGCGGTGAATAGCGGCCTCCTGGTCATAACAGGCGGCCCGGGAACCGGAAAGACGACAACGATCAATACGATCATCCGGTATTTTGAGCAGGAAGGGATGGAGATCCTGCTGGCGGCCCCAACGGGGAGGGCGGCAAAGCGGATGACGGAGGCTACCGGATATGAGGCGAAGACAATCCACCGCCTGCTGGAATTAAACGGGGTGCCGGATGAGGATAACGGTACATCGGGGATGCATTTTGAGCGTGGGGAGGAGAATCCGCTGGAGGCGGATGCCGTCATTATCGATGAGACCTCGATGGTGGATATTTATCTGATGCATGCATTGCTAAAAGCCATATCGCCGGGGACAAGGCTGATTTTGGTGGGGGATATGAACCAGCTGCCCAGCGTAGGCGCAGGAAATGTGCTGCGAGACATGATTGAATCAGGAGGCTTCCCTGTAGTAAGCCTGAACCGCATTTTCCGGCAGGCAGCAGAGAGTGACATCATTGTCAATGCACACAGGATTAACGCCGGGGAACAGATTCCCCTCGGCCGGCGCAGCCGGGATTTCCTTTTTATCCGTGGGGAACAGCCGGATGCCATTATCCGTTCCATGACAGCCCTGGTGAAGGATAAGCTGCCCGGCTATGTCCATGCAGACCCGTTTGATATCCAGATCATGACGCCGATGCGGAAAGGTGCCCTAGGGGTGGAACGCTTGAACGGGGTCTTGCAGGAGCAGTTAAATCCGAGGGCATCATCGAAGACGGAGAAGGAGTACGGCGGCACGGTTTACCGTGTCGGCGATAAGGTGATGCAGGTGAAGAATAACTATCAGCTGGAATGGCAGGTACGGGGCAGCCGTGGAGGAGTGGCAGATACGGGTACCGGGGTGTTTAACGGGGATATCGGGATTATCCGGGAGATTAACACCTTTTCTGAGGAAATGACGGTAGAGTTTGACGAGGGGCGCATGGTGGATTACTCATTCCGGAACCTGGAAGAACTGGAACTGGCCTATGCGATTACGATACATAAATCCCAGGGCAGCGAGTATCCGGCAGTAGTGATCCCTGTCCATTCAGGGCCGCGTATGCTGATGACAAGGAACCTGATCTATACGGCAGTTACCCGCGCCAGGCGTTGTGTCTGCCTGGTGGGGATTCCGGATATGTTCCAGATGATGGTGGACAACGAGGCAGAACAAAAGCGGTATACGGGGCTGGGAGAAAGGATCCGTGAGATTATGGCGGATTCGTGAATAGGGGAAACCGGAAAGGAGGAAAAATACGGGGAATAAGATACTCAATGAGGGGATAAGGAAATTCGCAGACCTGCTTTTCCCACGCACATGCCCGGTCTGCGGGAAGATTGTGGAGCCGGTGGGAGAATTGATCTGTCCGTTTTGTGCGGACAGATTGGCTCCGGTGAAGCAGCCGGTATGTTTAAGATGCGGGAAGGAAGTCCATGGGGAACAGGCAGAATACTGCCTGGATTGTATGCGCCACCGAAGGACATTTGATTCCGGGGCAGCGCTTTTGAACTATAATGAGGCGGCCAGGCATTCCATGGCAGCAATCAAGTATAAAAATAAACGGGAGTACCTTGATTTTTACAGTGCTGCGATGGCATTGCGTTTTGGCAAGCTGGTCGATTCCTGGCAGGCAGATGTATTGGTGCCGGTGCCGGTGCACCCTTCCCGGCGGAGGGAAAGGGGATATAACCAGGCAGAAGAACTGGCAAAACGCCTAAGCCGGGAATGGGAACTGCCGGTAGACAGCCAGGTTTTGGTACGGGGGAGGAAGACGGCGCCTCAAAGGGCGCTGAACCCGCAGGAGAGGCTGAAAAACCTGCAGGAAGCCTTTCGGATCCATCCCCGGTACCAGGCAGGAGGGAGGGAAAGGCTTCCGCATTGCGTGGTGCTGGTCGATGACATCTATACGACAGGGAGCACCATAGAGGCATGCTCGCGGGTGCTGCGGGCAGCAGGGATCCCTAGGATCCACTTCCTTGCCATTTGTATTGGGCAGGGAAGGTAAAGGGAAGGTCAGATTCCGCAAAACACCACGATTTTGTCCGGGGTAGCCTGGGCAGGGATGCTGCGGGTGGAGGCATGGTATGTCACTAACATCAGATGGCCGGATGGAGAGCCGGCAAAGGGCTGGCCGTTAGGGAGGGAGAAATCCGTCTGGGATGAAAGGTTCAGGCGGAGGGTATCGCCCGGGTTGGCAAACTGGCTGTTATGAGGAACCCAAGTAAATACATCCAGGGCAACTTGGGTGCCGTTCGGGGTGGGCACAACAGCCAGTGCACGGTACTGGGGCGGATAGATGAGGGGGACAGGGGCCAGAGGCGAGTAAAAACAGGTCACTTGGCTGTTCGCTGTTAGAGGCTGGCAGCCAGGGACATAGGTAGACCCGGTCAAAATAATCTGGACAGGACCCTGGCTATCGGTCTGCAGCGTTAGGTTCAGGCTGCAGCAGTCCTGTGAGGAAATGGTATTTTGTGGTTCTATCTGAAGAATTGTGCCAGATATAGGGATGTATTGAGGCATAAGAACCTCCATGAAGGATATTGGTATAAGATATGAGGGGATAAGAAAAAAGAGCCTGTCAGAAACTGTTTTTACAAAGATAGGAATTGCTTCGGCAGGAAATGGCGGTTATAATAAAAAAGAAGGTTTGGGGAGGAGTCTACAGATGAAAAAACATTATTTTGGTATGCTGTTGGGGATTATGGTATTGGCGGCCGGGTGCTCTGTGCAGAGTGCAGGGATAGCGCCTGGCAGGGAGGAAGCAGAGGCCGCTGCGTCAGAAAGCCAAGCAGAGCCGGAAGCGGAGACACCGAAAGAGGAAGAAACATCAGAAAAGGATGCCGCAAAAAAGGAGAAGGAACACAAGGCCGCGGAGGAATCTATCCAGGCGGCAGAGGAATCGTTAAAAGCGATGGAAGAATCCCTAAAGGCGGCGGAAGAATCCCTGGCCGCCGCCGAGGAACAGGAGCAGCAGGGCGGAGTTACGGATTATGCCAAGCTGGTGGGAAATCCTGGCGATTATTTACAAAAGCAGGTCAGGTTTTCAGGAAGGATCGTGCGCTTTGCCCCGATCGGCAGCACTGCAGTGCAGATTGTACTGGCAGCCGATGGGAAGGACAGCAAGCGGGTTGTAGGGGAATATCAAAGAAACATCGTTAATACCGGCTTAGCCGTTGGTGACCAGATAACCTTGTCCGGAGAATTCCAGGGGATGGTTCGCTACCGGATGCAGACAGGCGGGACGGAGAGTATGCCGACCGTCGATATTGAGGAGATCCGGGACATTGTCAAGGCGCAGCCGGAGACTGTGGCGGCTACATTCCCGGCGGCCGCTGCCACGGATGGCATGGGAACCAATGGGGAAACCACGCCGGAGCCCGGTACAGAACCCGGACAGGAGAGCCAGGAGCCGCAGGAGATTGAGGAGGAGAGTGAAAGCGAGTCAAGATCCCCTGTGATCTCGGCAGGAGAATAGGGCATAAGACAAATCCGCCCTGGCCAAGGAAGGGATCGGCCGGGGCGGATTTGTCATAGGTGCTTTAAATTTCAATCAGGTGGAACGGGATCTGGTTTGCTGCCATCATTTGCGCTTCCCGCTGATGGCAGGTAAAGATGATCATCTGGTTTTCGTAGGCATGGGAGAGCCATTTCAGGGAGGTTTTCAGCCGGTCGTCATCATACTGCACGAAACTGTCATCGAAAATCAGCGGCATCTGGTCATGCCCTTTTTGGATCAGGCGTGCCGCAGCCAGGCGCAGCGCGAGATAAACCTGGTCGATGGTACCGCTGCTGACCTGAGATACAGGAACCAGTTTTGTGCGTGTATTCAGGAACAGATCCAGGTTTTCGTCCACACTCATACTGTCATAGGCACCCCCGGTGATTTCACCGATCATATCCGATGCAGCCTGGTTCAGATAGAGGCCAAAGGAGTCACGGATAGTGGAAGATAATTCTGTCATGGTGCCCAAGGCCAGGTCAATTGCGGCGATCTCCTCACGGATGCGGTCGTTCTCTTCCAATATCTGTTTTATTGTCTCGGCCTGATCCTTGCATTGTGCCAGCCGGTCTAATTTTTTTTCCAATTCCCACTGGGTTTTCTGCTGCTTGGATATCACTTCATCGCAGGAAGACACGCGCTCCTTCAAGGAGGTGATTTCACCGGCCTGGATCTCAAGGGAAGCTTCCGAACGCAGGATGGCCTGTCCGAGGCGGGTGTACTCATCCATCCGTGCGAGGAATGCATCCATGGCTTCGCGGGAGACCGACGGATCACCGAGATGGCGGGAGAAAACTTCCTGCAAAAGCTTGCCGGTGTAGGCAAGATCCCTATGGTCATGTTTCTTTTTGAGGATCAGCACGATGCCGGTGACCATAAAAAACAGGGTAAAAGCAGCCAGGGCGCAGATCAGGAAAATAGCGGGGTCATGGGGGCTTAGCAGGGGGCTGCCGTCCAGAAGCTTTGCCCTGCGGGCATGTTCCTGGAGAATGACAAATGCAGTAAAAACCCCGGTAAGGGCGGCGGCCGCAAGGGACAGCACCGTGAGTACGGATCGGGATTTCCTCTCGCAGGCGGTTTTGGCTGCTTCGTAGGCATCGTAAGTGCCGCAGGTTTCGTCGCGGTAGCGAATGACAGATTCCTCGTCTGCGAACTGGGCACTGGCCAGCGCTTGCTTTGCGGAGGCCATTTTCTGCAGCAAAGATTCCCGCTCCTCCTGCTTTTGCGCGATCTGGGAGTGGATCTGGGTACGCATGTCCTGGTACGATTGCAGCTGGTTTTCGTATTCCGGAGCAGAAATCTCCCGTTCGATCGTGCGGATTTCCCCTTGCAGGGTGGCATAGCTTTTGGCGGCTTCCGGATCCAGCTGCTGGTCAAATTCCTTGCGGCGGCTCCGCAGGCGGGAGGTTGCGCGGGTAATGTTGAGGGACATATTGCCAGAGGTATTCATGTTGGCAATATAATTGCGCAGTTCGGCAACCATGCCGCCGTCCGTGGCGCTTTTCAGCTGGCCAATGCTGATGGTGTTGGCATAGGTGGTTTCGCTGAGCCCGCACAGCAATTGGTCTAGGAAGGCCTTGGTCGGCTCGACCTGCTTGCCCATGGTTTCGTCGATTATTGCCAGGGACTTTTGGTCTTTTTGAAAATTGCGCTCGATCCGGTAAACCGTGCCATCCTGCTCTAAGCGCAGCCACCCGCCGTAGGCAGAGCGGCCGTCCCAGGGGTCGAAATGAGAATAGGTATCATTGCGGGAAGCACGGCCGCGGCCGCGTTCCAGGCCGAACAGCATACAGCGGACAAAGGTGTGGATGGTAGACTTCCCGGCCTCGTTTTTCCCATATACAATGTTCAGGCCGTCCGAAAAGGCCAGGTCACGGTCATGGAATTTACCGAATCCGTTGATGTGTAAATCCAGTAATTTCATCCTCTCATGCCTCCTTATCTTCTCTCGTCCATAGTGCAGAGCAGAGCGTCAATCCCATAATAAAGAGCCTTTTTTTCTACGGCACTCATCTCTTCTTTCTGCAGGGCACGGATATAAAAACCGATCATATCGCCGGGATGTTCCGCAAACAGACGGCTGAAATCATACTGGGGTTCCGATTCGTCCAGGATCTCCACGACCTGGAGTTTGCGTTCCAGCGGGCTTAAGTCAAACTGGATATCAGGGTCGCGCATGCCGCGGATGCGGAAACGGTAGATGTGCTCCAGGCCGCGTCTGCCGGCTTCTTCCAGGATACGGTTCGAGAGTTCCCCGTTGGTGGTGGCAGGTGTCACGTGGACGACAAGCGGGATATATTGCGCCTGGGACAGCGGGACGAATTCCAGGCGTGTGACCTGGCGGGTAGTAGGGCTGATCTCACCAAATACCATGCCATGGCGCCCGGTTTCCGTTTTGTCGAGCGGCTCCGGGGAGCCGGGATAGGCATAGGTTAGATCCGGTGCCAGTTCCGGCTTGTGGATATGCCCCAGTGCGGCATAGGAAAAACCAGAAGCCGCGAACTTCTTTTTCTCAAGGGGAAGGTGGGTGCTGTCCCCGCCATGGGCCAGCAGGATGTGGATCCTTGATGTGTCAGGGGGGACGACATCCTTTAGCCAGGGCTCCGCAATTTCTGCCGTATGGTAAGAAAAACCGGTCACATCAACATTCTGTTTTTCAAAGACAACGGCGGACGGAGTCTTTTCTGCCAGCCAGGTTACATTGGAGCACCAGGAAAAGCTATGCAGGGCAGAATTCGGGCGTATGCGGTCATGGTTGCCGGCAATCAGCACCACCTGGATCGCGGGGATCGTGGAGAACAGGTAATTGATCTCCTTGAGATCCCGCAGCAAAGGCTGGCGGTGGAACAGGTCTCCGGCGACAAACAGAAAGTCTGCATCCCGGAGCCTGGCCTGGCGGACAATCTCGGTAAAGGTATCTTTGATTGCCTGTGCCCGGTCGCGGCTCCAGGGCTTATCACTGTCAGGGTTCATGCCCCAGTGGATGTCTGCGGTGTGGATAAATTTCATGGGAACTCCTTTAAGCATGGTGGAAAGGTGCCAGTAAGCCTGGGACGGCTACAGTTCGCAGTTGCCGACTGTCCTCGGGAAAGGAATTACGTCGCGGATGTTGCCCATGCCGGTCAGGTACATGACACAGCGCTCAAAGCCGAGGCCGAAACCGGCATGGCGGGTGGAACCGTATTTGCGCAGATCCAGGTAGAAGCCGTAATCTTCTTCCTTAAGGCCAAGTTCTTTCATGCGGGAGAGCAGCTTGCCGTAATCGTCTTCACGCTGGCTGCCGCCTATGATCTCGCCGATGCCGGGAACCAGGCAGTCCATGGCCGCCACGGTCTTGTTGTCCGGGTTCATCTTCATATAGAAGGCCTTGATTTCCTTGGGATAGTCGGTGACGAAGACAGGGCGCTTGTACACCTGCTCGGTCAGGTAGCGCTCATGCTCGGTCTGCAGGTCACAGCCCCAGGACACCTTGTAGTCAAAGTTATCATTGTTCTGTTCCAAAACCTGAATTGCGTCCGTGTAGGTAACATGGGCGAATTCAGAGTTCAGCACGCCGTTTAGCCGTTCCAGAAGGCCCTTGTCGATAAAGCTGTTGAAAAATGCCATCTCCTCCGGGGCATGCTCCAATACGTAGCGGATAATGTATTTCAGCATGCCTTCTGCGACCTCCATGTTATCCTGCAGGTCGGCGAATGCCATCTCCGGTTCAATCATCCAGAACTCGGCGGCATGGCGGGTGGTGTTGGAATTCTCCGCCCGGAAGGTAGGCCCGAAGGTATAGATATTGCGGAAGGCCATCGCATAGGTCTCGCCGTTGAGCTGCCCGCTGACGGTCAGGTTGGTGGGCTTGCCGAAGAAGTCCTTGGTGAAATCAATGGAACCGTCATCTTTCTGCGGGATATCGGCTAAATCCATGGTGGTAACCTGGAACATCTCCCCGGCGCCTTCACAGTCACTCCCGGTGATCAGCGGGGTGTGGACATAGACAAAATCGCGTTCCTGGAAATATTGGTGGATCGCATAGGCGATAAGGGAACGGACCCGGAACACGGCCTGGAAGGTATTGGTGCGGGGGCGCAGGTGGGTGATGGTGCGCAGATATTCCAGTGTATGGCGTTTTTTCTGCAGCGGATAATCGGGGGCGGAAGCACCTTCAACCGTTACGTCTGCCGCCTGGATCTCAAAGGGCTGTTTGGCATCCGGGGTGGCGATGAGGGTGCCTTTCACCAGGATGGCAGCACCTACATTCAGCTTGCTGACCTGGGAAAAATTGGCCAGGGTGTCGTGGTAGACAACCTGAAGTGTATCAAAATAGCTGCCGTCGCTGACAACGATAAAACCAAATGCCTTGGAGCCGCGCACGCTGCGGACCCATCCTCCCACGGAAACCTCCTTGTCCAGGTATTGTTCCCGGTTTCGGTATAATTCTCTTATGGTAATTAAATCCATGATGGTTCTCCTTTCAAACTTTGGTGCCATATGGCGATTATACTTTATTTTTTTAAAGGATTCAAGGGAAAGAGGCGGCTTTCTCATGTACTTTTCCCTACATTCCGCCACTATCTGCTAAAAAAAATGAAATCATACAAAAGATGTCGGAAAATGAACAAAAAATCTTAAAAATACACATAAAATTTGTTCACTATTTTTTTGTTATGTGGTATAATCATATCTATAGAAAATACTACAGCGAGGTGATAGCGTGATTAAGAAGGAAATGATTGCCATGCTATTGGCGGGAGGGCAAGGCAGCCGTTTGGGCGTGCTGACGCAGAAAGTCGCAAAGCCGGCAGTCTCATTCGGCGGAAAGTACAGGATTATTGACTTCCCGCTGAGCAATTGCATCAATTCAGGCGTGGATACTGTCGGTGTGCTTACACAGTACCAGCCATTGCGCCTGAATACCCATATTGGAATCGGTATTCCGTGGGATTTGGACCGTAATGTGGGGGGAGTCACGATCCTGCCGCCTTACGAAAAAAGCAAAGGCAGTGACTGGTATACCGGTACCGCCAATGCGATTTTTCAGAATCTGGAGTTTATGGAAACCTACAATCCGGATTATGTGCTGATCCTGTCTGGTGACCATATTTATAAGATGGATTATGAAGTGATGCTGGAATACCATAAGGCGAATAATGCGGATGTCACCATCGCTGCAATGCCTGTGCCGATGGAGGAGGCCAGCCGTTTTGGCATTGTCATAACGGATGAGTCCAACCGCATCGTTGAGTTTGAGGAAAAACCGGCGCAGCCCAGGAGCAACCTGGCGTCTATGGGGATTTATATTTTCAGCTGGCCGGTGCTGAGGGAAGCACTGATCCATCTGTCGGAGGAACCGGGCTGCGATTTCGGCAAGCATATCATTCCCTATTGCCATGGAGGGGGCAAGCGGATTTTTGCCTACGAATATAATGGCTATTGGAAGGATGTGGGTACATTGGGTTCCTATTGGGAGGCCAATATGGAACTGATCGATATTATTCCTGAATTCAATCTTTATGAAGAATACTGGAAGATCTATACCAAAAGTGATATCATCCCGCCTCAATATGTGGCTGCCGAAGCAGTGATTGAACGCAGCATTATCGGCGAAGGCACGGAGATTTACGGGGAGGTACATAATTCCGTAATCGGTGCCGGTGTTACGGTCAAGAAAGGGGCGGTGATCCGGGATTCGATCATTATGCGTGACAGTGTGGTCGGCGAAGGCGCCAAGATAACGAAGGCGATCATAGCGGAGGACAGCACCGTGGGCGCAGGAGCCGAACTGGGGATAGGAGAGTATGCCCCCAGCACCTACGACCCTAAGGTGTATCAGTTTGACCTGGTCACGGTCGGCGAGCATAGTGTGATTCCGGATCAGGTGAAGATTGGCAAGAACACGGCTATTTCAGGTATCACGTCCGCGGAGGATTATCCGGACGGAAAGCTATCCTCTGGAGGATCCATTATAAAGGCAGGTGATGTGCGATGAGGGCGATAGGCATTGTTTTGGCGGGCGGCAACAGTAAGAGGATGAGGGAACTTTCCAACAAGCGGGCAATTTCCGCGATGCCGGTTGCCGGCAGTTACCGGAGTATTGATTTTGCGCTGAGTAATATGAGCAATTCCCATATCCAGAATGTGGCGGTGTTTACCCAGTATAATTCCCGCTCGCTGAACGAACATTTAAGTTCTTCCAAGTGGTGGGATTTTGGGAGGAAGCAGGGAGGCCTGTATGTATTCACGCCCACCATCACGGCGGAGAACAGCGATTGGTACCGGGGGACAGCAGATGCCCTATACCAGAACCTGGCATTTTTAAAGAACAGCCATGAGCCATATGTGGTGATCACCTCGGGGGACGGGATTTACAAGCTGGATTACAATACGGTGCTGGAATACCATATTGAGAAGAAGGCTGACATTACTGTAGTATGTACAAAACTGCCGGAGGGAGAGGACATTACCCGTTACGGGAATGTGGCCATTAACGGTGACGGGCGCATCACGGAATTTGAGGAAAAGCCGGTGGCGGCGGCGGGCAATGCCGTATCTTGCGGGATCTACGTGATCCGGCGGCGCCAGCTGATTGAACTGATCGAAAGGTGTGCAGCGGAAGACCGGGTGGATTTTGTGCGGGATATCCTGGTACGTTATAAGAACCTCAAACGGATATACGCATACCGCCTGAATACCTACTGGAGCAATATTGCTTCTGTGGATTCCTATTACCGGACGAATATGGATTTTTTGAAGCCGGAGGTGCGCAGGTACTTTTTTAAGGAGTATCCTGACGTTTATTCCAAGGTGGATGACCTTCCTCCTGCGAAATATAACCCGGGGGCGCTGGTGAGGAACAGCTTGATTTCCAGCGGTTCTATCATTAACGGCACGGTGGAGAATTCCATCCTGTTTAAAAAAGCATATGTAGGTAATAATTGTGTAATTAAAAATTCTATAATTTTAAACGATGTCTATATTGGGGACAACACAGTGATTGAGAACTGCATTGTGGAAAGCCGTGACACCATCCGTGCCAATACCACCTATATCGGTGAGCCGGGTAAGATTCGTGTTGTAGTGGAAAAGAATGAAAGATATACGTTGTAATGTACTAGGGAAAGGGTTATTGATATGCAGATAACGGATGTAAGAGTGAGAAGGATTGAAAAAGAAGGTAAAATGAAGGCGATCGTTTCGATCACGTTGGACAATGAATTCGTAATCCACGATATTAAGGTAATCGAGGGAGAGAAAGGAATGTTTATTGCCATGCCCAGCCGCAAGGCAGCAGACGGTGAATATCGGGACATCGCTCATCCGATCAACTCAGAGACGCGAGACATGATTCAGAGTGTGATTCTGAACAAGTATGAGACTACAGCGCTGGAAAGCCAGGGAGAGTGACGATCTAACGGTGAAATAGGGTTAATATGAAAACAGGGGGCAGGCCGAAAGGCCACCCCCTGTTTTCTGCCGCCCGGAGTGGGCCGGTCATGAAAAGCGGTTTAAAATGCTGCGGGCTACGCACAGCCCATTGGCAGAGGCCTGCTGCAGCCCCCTGGTAACCGAGGCGCCGTCCCCGACGGCCCAAAGCCCCCGGATGCTGGTCTCAAATCCCGGGCTTACCACAACCTTGTTCGAGTAGAATTTGACTTCAACGCCGTAAAGGAGGGTCTCATCGCTGGCAATCCCCGGCGTGACCTTATCTAAGGCAAGGAGCATCTCCTGGATATCTACCATGATCCGGTGGGGGAAGACTAAGGACAGATCCCCGGGCACCGCATCTTTTAAGGTGGGGATCAGGTTATTGCGGCAAAGGCGCTCCTCGGTAGTGCGGCGCCCCCGCTGGAAGTCGCCAAAGGTCTGCACCATGATCTTGCCGTCACAGAGCATGTTGCTGAGCCGGGCGATGTATTTTCCGTATTCGATCGGGGTCTTGAACGGTTTGGTGAAGTTCTTGGATACCAGCAGGGCAAAGTTGGTGTTATTGGTTTTGTATTCTTTGGACTTATAGGCGTGGCCGTTGACCACGGCCAGGCCGTTCTCGTAATATTCCGTGGCCACTTCGCCGGAGGGGTTGGTGCAGAAGGTACGTACCTTGTCATCAAAGGTCGGGGTGTAGTAAACCAGCTTGGCCTCATACAGGTTCTCATTGAGGAACTTCATCACCTCATCCCGGACCTCCACCCTAACACCGATATCTACCGTGCCGACCTGGGTCTCAATACCGTGTGCATTGCAGATATGGCTGAACCAGCCAGAACCTTCCCTCCCGATAGCAGCGACAACTTCCGGGGCATAAAAAGTTTCTTCCTTGTCCGTGATGACCCCTTTTACCTGGCGGCCTTCCATGAGGATGTCCTTGACCATGGTATGGAACTCCATATGGACGCCCCGGCTTAACAGGTGCTCTTGGAGACGGGTGTAAATCTTATACCCCTCCTCGGTCCCTAAGTGGCGGATGGGGCATTCGATCAATTTGAGGTTGGCCTGGATGGCCTTGCGCCGGATCTCTTCGATCTCCTTTTGCCGGTCAATGCCATAAACGTTGGTGTCGGCACCGAACTTTAAGTAAATATTGTCGGATTCCTGGATCAGCTGCAGGGTCTTTTCATAACCGAGGATCTCCGGGAGGTTGCCGCCTACATCCGGCGACAGGGAAAGCTTGCCGTCCGAGAAAGCACCGGCTCCGGCGAAGCCGGTGGTAATGGAACAGGGCTTGCAGCCCACACAGGTTTTGGTTGTCCGCTTGGGGCAGACACGCTTTTCAATCGGGCGCCCTTTTTCGATCATCAGGATTTTTAGGCCGGGCTGTTTTTCTATCAGTTCATAAGCGCAGAAGATACCGGAAGGCCCGGCACCGATGATAATGACGTCATAATTGGGATTGCTCATGGGATCACTTCTTTCTATAATAATATCGTACCCTCAGTGAACAAGGGAACACTCGGTTTTGCACCACAGATTTACGATTCTGCCGCGTTACTGTCACTCAGCGTACGTCCAGTACGCCTCGTTCCAGTGCCTTGCAGAATCGCAAATCTGAGGAGCAAAACTCCTTCGGATCCCAAGTACCGTCTTTTGGTGGCTGGCAAGGCAACGGAATGAGGCGTACTGGACGTACGCCGATTGACGTTAACGCCGCCAGCCGCCAAAAGACGGTACTTGGGGCGTGTGTCCCCTTGTCCACTGAGGGTATGTGCACAGCATGCTATAAAAGTTTAACATAGGGGGATGGGAAATGCAAGGAACTTCCCCTTTAAAAATTCCTTTACATTATTTTTCTGACCTGTTAAAATAGAGCAAATGAACCGTAAATCAGTGGCAGGCTGGCGTTAGTGCCCATCCCTCAGGATGGAAACTAACGCTTTTGGTGTGTGGAAAAAAATGGGCGCGGGAAAGGAATGGCAAAAAAATATGTATATGATTGCAGGACTTGGGAATCCCACAAAGGAATATGATAAAACGAGGCATAATGTTGGGTTTGCAGTGATTGACCGGTTGGCAGACCGGTATGGGATTGATGTCAGTGAGAGGAAGCATAAGGCACTGTGCGGGAAGGGCATGGCCGAGGGGCAGAAGGTGCTGCTGCTAAAGCCGCAGACGTTTATGAACCTCAGCGGGGAGAGCCTGCGCGCGGCAATGGACTATTATAAGGTGCTGCCGGAGGAACTGATCGTGATTTATGATGATATCAGCCTGCCGCCAGGGCAGCTGCGGATCCGTTTGAAAGGAAGCGCCGGAGGGCATAATGGGATTAAGAATATCATTGCCCACTTAGGGACACAGGAGTTCCCTCGGATCAAGGTAGGGGTGGGGGAAAAGCCGCCGCGCATGGATTTGAAGGACTATGTGCTCAGCCGGTTTTCAAAGGGGGAACAGGAATTGATGGAGGAAGCATTCCGGGAGGCGGCACAAGCGGTGGCAATGATGATCGGCGAAGGGGCGGACCGTGCCATGAACCACTTCAATGCCAGGAAAAAAGCAGAAGAATAAGGAAAGAAGAAGGAGGCAGGGCATGAGCAGGGTGTTTGCCAATCCATTGGCAGAACTGATAGAATATGAGGAACTGAGCCACCAGCTGGAGCAGCAAAAAGGGCCGGTTCAGGTAAGCGGCTGCATGGATTCCCAGAAGGTACACCTGATGCAGGAGGTGCTTCCTGGGGCGGCCTGGAAATTGGTCGTGACGTATGACGATTCACGTGCGAGGGAAATCTATGAGGATTTTGGCTGCTTCCGGCAAGATGTATGGCTATACCCGGCAAAGGATCTGCTGTTTTACAGCGCAGATATCCACGGGAATTTGATGGCGCGGCAGCGCCTGCAGGTGCTGCGCCATTTGATGGAGGATACGTCCGGGGTGGTGGTTACGACCTTGGACGGGCTGATGGACCGGCTGCTGCCGTTAAAGCAGCTGCAAAGCCAGGTGGCAGTGGTGAAGGCCGGGCAGGAACTGGATCTGGAGGAATGGAAAGAGCGCCTGGCCCGGATGGGCTATGAACGCACCGGGCAGGTGGACGGCATGGGGCAGTTTTCGGTCCGCGGCGGCATCCTGGACATTTTCCCTTTGACGGCGGAACAGCCGGTACGGATTGAATTGTGGGATGCCGAGGTGGACTCCATCCGTATTTTTGACTTGGAGAGCCAGCGTTCGGTGGAGCAGCTAGAGGAGGTTGCGGTCTATCCGGCCTCTGAGATCGTGCTGACGAAGGAGCAGAGGAGGGAAGGCGCCAAACGGATCCGCAAGGAAGCCCGGGCATCGGCAGAAAGCCTGAGAAAACAGATGCGCACGGAAGAGGCGCACCGCCTGGAAGGGATTGCGCAGGAACTGGTGGAGGGGATCGAAGAAGGCTGGAAGGTCAGCGGGCTGGATGCCTGCCTGTCGTATTTCTGCGAAGAAATGGTGTCGTTCCTTGATTATTTTAAGGGGACGGACAGCATGGTTATCCTGGATGAACCGCCGCGCCTGCGTGAAAAGGGGGAGGCAGTGGAGGCAGAATTCCGGGAGAGCATGTCACACCGGCTGGAGAAAGGCTATCTGCTGCCGGGCCAGACGGATCTTTTGTATAGCGTAAAGCAGCTGCTGGCACAGGCGCAGAGAAGCAATACTCTCTACCTGACCGGCTTGGAACAGAAACTGCCGGGGCTCACGGTAAATGGGCAGTACCGTTTAAACGTAAAGAACGTCAGTTCTTACCAGAACAGTTTCGAGATGCTGATTAAAGACTTACAGCGCTGGAAACGGGAGAAATACCGGGTGATATTGCTATCCGGCTCCCGGACGCGGGCCAGCCGCCTGGCGGGTGATTTGCGGGAGTATAACCTGAGTGCCTTCTGCCCGGACAGTGAAGAACGCCAGGTGCAGCCGGGGGAGATCCAGGTTGTCTACGGGAACCTGCACCGTGGCTTTGAATACCCGCAGATTAAGTTTGTGGTGATCACCGAAGGCGACATGTTCGGCACGGAAAAGAAAAGGAGGAAAAGGAAAAAGGCCTCCTATGAAGGGCAAAAAATACAGAGCTTTTCGGAACTTTCGGTCGGGGACTTTGTGGTGCATGAAGACCATGGGCTGGGGATTTACCGTGGGATCGAGAAGATTGAACGGGATAAAGTAATCAAGGATTACTTGAAGATAGAGTATGCGGACGGAGGGAACCTTTACCTGCCGGCAACCAGGCTGGACGGGATCCAGAAGTATGCAAGCGCGGATGCCAAGGCGCCGAAGCTAAATAAGCTGGGGGGTGAACAATGGAAACGCACCCGCAGCCGGGTAAAAAGCGCCGTGAAGGAGATTGCCAGGGATCTGGTGGAATTATATGCGGCCAGGCAGCAGACGAGCGGGTTCCAGTACGGCCCGGACACGGTGTGGCAGAGGGAATTTGAGGAATTGTTCCCCTATGAGGAGACGGAAGACCAGGCGGAGGCGATTGAGGCAGCCAAGAGGGACATGGAAAGCAAAAGGATCATGGACCGGCTGGTCTGCGGGGATGTTGGCTATGGGAAGACGGAGGTGGCGCTGCGGGCGGCATTTAAGGCAGTGCAGGAAAGCAAACAGGTGGTGTACCTGGTACCGACGACGATCCTGGCACAGCAGCATTACAATACCTTTTTGCAGAGGATGAAGGATTTTCCGGTGAGGGTGGATCTGATGTCCCGTTTCCGCACACCGGCGCAGATCAAAAAAACCCTTACAGATTTACAGAAGGGATTGGTGGATGTAGTGATTGGCACCCACCGGGTGCTGTCTAAGGACGTAAAATTTAAGGATCTGGGATTGCTGATCATCGATGAGGAGCAGCGTTTCGGAGTGAGCCATAAGGAGAAGATCAAGAAGCTGAAGGAAAATGTAGATGTGCTGACCCTGACGGCGACGCCGATCCCGCGGACGCTGCATATGAGCCTGGTGGGGATCCGGGATATGAGCGTGCTGGAGGAGCCGCCGGTTGACCGGCTCCCGATCCAGACTTATGTGATGGAATACAATGATGAGATGGTACGCGAGGCGATCAACCGGGAACTGGCCAGGAACGGACAGGTATATTATGTCTATAACCGGGTTAAGGGCATAGACGAGATTGCGGCACATATCCAGGAACTGGCGAAGGACGCGGTGGTGGTTTACGCCCACGGGCAGATGCAGGAAAGGCAGCTGGAAAAGATCATGTTTGATTTTGTGAACGGGGAGATTGACGTGCTGGTTTCCACGACTATCATTGAAACCGGGCTGGACATCCCCAATGCCAATACCATGATTATCCATGATGCGGACCGGATGGGATTGTCCCAGCTATACCAGCTGCGGGGGCGCGTAGGGCGCTCCAACCGGACATCCTATGCATTTTTGATGTACAAGAGGGATAAGCTTCTGAGGGAGGAGGCAGAGAAGCGGCTGCAGGCCATCCGGGAATTTACGGAACTAGGTTCCGGCATCAAGATTGCCATGCGGGACTTGGAAATCCGCGGCGCCGGAAATGTGCTGGGGGCAGAACAGCACGGCCACATGGAAGCTGTGGGGTATGATTTGTACTGTAAGCTGCTGAACCAGGCCGTACAGGCATTGCAGGGGAAACGGGTGCAAGAGGAGGAGTTTGAGACGGTGGTGGAATGTGATATCGATGCTTATATCCCTTCTTCCTATATCCGGAATGAATATCAGAAGCTGGACATTTATAAGCGGATTTCCGGTATCGAAAATGAAGAAGAGCATCTGGATATGCAGGATGAACTGATGGACCGTTTCGGGGATATCCCCAAGCCCGTGGAAAATTTGCTGGTGGTGGCAAGGCTGAAGGCAATGGCACACCGGGCGTATGTGACAGAGGTCAAGGTAAACCGGCAGGAGGTGCGCCTTACCATGTACCCGAACGCCAGGCTGGATACGGCAGGGATTCCCCAGTTCGTGCAGGGCTACGGCGGGAACCTGAAATTCCAGATGGGAGAAGCGCCGTATTTCCATTTTTTGGAAAGGAAAAAAATGCACAAGGATTGTAAAGCCATGCTGGATAAGGCAGGCGAACTGATCGAGAAGATGATAAATTTGGCCGACCAGGAAAGCTGACGGCGCCTTTAGGTTAATTCTTAACATAAAAAAATTGTGTGTATAAATTCCTCTGTTTGACAGATACTACATTTACAGTTAAAACAACAGGTAAATGTCAGAATGCAAAATGGAGGAATTTTTCTATGAAAGCTACGGGAATTGTGAGGAGAATAGACGACCTTGGACGTGTTGTGATACCAAAAGAAATCAGGAGAACCCTTCGTTTGCGGGAGGGAACGCCGCTGGAGATTTTTACAGACCGGGAGGGGGAGATCATCCTTAAGAAATATTCCCCCATGATGGAACTGACGGCTTTTGCCACACAGTACGCGGAGGCAATGGCGCAGTCCACGGGGCTGATGGTATGCATTACGGACCGGGATCAGATCATCGCTGTGTCCGGCGGGCCGAAAAAAGACCTGCTTCAGAAAAATATCAGCAAACCGCTGGAGAATGCTATCAATGAAAGGGAAACCATAGTTGCTTCCAAGGACGAGAAAGCTTTTGTGCCGGTTATGGCAGAAGAAATAGAAGGGATTACCTACGAGGCAGTGGCGCCGATTATCTGCGAAGGGGATGCGATCGGGGCGGTCGTGCTGCTAAGCCGGGATGCGAAGGGCAAATTCGGGGACATGGAACTGAAGCTGGTTACGACAGCAGCAGGATTTTTGGGAAGACAGATGGAAGGGTAAGGAAACCGGGGCGGCCGCGCTCATGTGACATGCGGCAGCCCCGGTTTGTTGTTTTTGGGGCAGGCAATTCCATGATTTGGTTGATGTTTTTATGATATATGTTTATAATGATAGACAAAAGGCAGGGGAGGCCCAAACCATGGCAGGCCTGGTTGAGAGGACATCCTGAAGGGAGAGGAGGATGTATCGGCATGCCGGTATTCCGTCTGAATGAAAATGAGATAAGTTTTCCGGATCCACGCCTGGCAAGGGAAGACGGGCTTCTTGCCATCGGCGGGGACTTGAGCGTGGAGCGCCTGTTTTTAGCTTATACCCATGGGATTTTTCCATGGTACAACCCGGGGGAAGAGATCCTGTGGTGGTGCCCGCATGAGCGCTACCTGATTTTCCCCCGCAGCATCCATATATCTAAGTCCATGAAAAAGTATTTAAAAAAACACCGGCTGAGGATTTTGGCCAACCGGGATTTCCAGGATACCATGCACCGGTGCAGGATAAAACGGGAGCAGCAGGAAGGCACCTGGATCAGCGATGAGATGGAAGCCGCATACCTAGCCCTCCATAAAAGAGGTTTTGCAGCCAGCCTGGAGGTGTATGAAGAAGACGGGCTGGCCGGCGGGCTTTACGGGGTTTTCATTGGCAGATGCTTTTTTGGGGAAAGCATGTTTTCGGAAAAGGAGAATGGTTCAAAGGCAGCATTGATTGCCCTGGCAAAGCTGCTGGAGGAAAGGGGCGTCGGTTTTATTGACTGCCAGTTTCACACAGAACACCTGGAAAGCATGGGAGGGCAATACGTGGGCTGGGAGCAGTATGAAGGGCTTTTGGCCGAAGGGTTAGGAATGGGATTGTAAGGAGGAAAGCTTATGGGAGCAGGTACCGGTTACGGCAAGGATGGTCAGGGGGAGGAGGGCTTGGCTTGGAAGGAAGCCAGCACGGAGCATATTGTACAGGATCAGTGGATAGATTTCAGGCGCTCCACCTACCGGTTTCCGGATGGGAGGCTGCTTGGGCCGTTTTACAGCTACAGCCGCAAGGACTATGTGGTCATCGTTGCCTCGGACGAGCAGGGGGATTATCTCTGTGTCCGTCAGTTCCGCCAGGGGATAAAAGAAGTGACCACGGAGTTCCCGGCAGGGGGCATCGAGCGGACGGATGGCAGGGAATATGGGGAAGGACGGGGGCAGTCCGTGTCAGAGGATGCCTGGAGGGCGGCCAGGAGGGAACTTTCGGAGGAGACCGGTTATGAGTCTGACGACTGGGAATATCTGATCACCGTACCGTCTAACGCAACCATTGCGGACAATTATGCCCATATTTTTACTGCGAGGAATTGCCGTAAGAGGGGAGGGCAGAACCTGGACGAGACAGAGTTTTTGCATGTCAGGAAATATTCTGCCGCGGAGATTGAAAAAATGATAGAGGAGGGCGGGTTTCAGCAGGCAATCCATATTATGGCATGGCTGCTTTCACGCAAGAAGCAATGGACGGAGGGGCATTCATGAAGCAAGATTTCAGAAACGTTCTTGGCCAGGCCTGCAATGCCGCTATTTTGGCCGGATGTATCATCCTCTTTTTGGGGCTGTATTATTGTATCATAAAGGCAGGGATCCCCTATCAGGATCCGCCGCTTGAACTGCAAATAAAATATGCCATCCATATGGGGATTGGGGATATACTGACAAAAACAGGGGCAATTATAATCTTTTTTAGCGGGGGTGCAAGGCTGCTGTTGGCGAAGCTGTTAAAAGATGCTTCCCATGATATTTAGGCGGGCTTTGTTATGCCTGCCGTGGATCCGGCAAAGAAACAGGAATACTTTAAATTGCGAGGAGAGATAGAATATGTCTGGTATTTTTAACGAAAAACTCATGATGCAGTCTTTAGGGGAGAAGCTTCCGGACGGGGAAAAGCTGGCGGCAGGCGTGCACGGCATAGGGCTGGAAATGGAAATCCGGCAGCTCTTTGGGAAGTGCCGCCTTGTTGACTATAAACTTTTCCCGGACGAAAACGGTTCAGTGATTGAAGTGAGCAAATGTAAGTACGCAAAGCATGATATCTATATTGGCATTACCCAGAATTATTTGGTTCTTACCGAATGTGAGGCGTGCAAACATCTTTATGAATTCAAGGATATCCCGGATTTGCCGGGTGTTGCTGTCAAGGAAGTCCGCACTTGTATCCCGACAGAAGATATCGGCACCTGCTTTTCTTTGGAAGAGATTGAAAAATGTTTATTTAAAAAGGCATGGATGGGTGCGGTTAATTGCTGGGTTACCATGAAAAACGGCAGTTCCCTTAAATTCATGCTGCCCAAACTTGGCGGCGTGGGGGGAGGAATGCCGCACCATGCCGAGTACCGTGAGGCGATTATTGCATGGCTGGGCGCTATCGGTGCGTAAAGACAGAAGCAAATAAAGATAATTTTGGACTTCAATATATTTTAGAGACCCTACAGAAAGAGTGAAAGCGGAATAAACAGAATTTAGGAGGCAGAGTGTATGGATCTTGGTGGCTACAGGGAATATATTTCGGCAGAAACTTTGATGGGGCCAAATAGTGCAAGGATATTAGCAGAATTATTTGATAAATTGCCTTATACCCCATTTGATAGACGCATAGAACGAGTGGTATAATCTATCCAGAAAGTCAGGAGGAGAGATCATGGCACAGACATACAGTATCGAATTCAAA
>RAYB01000107.1 GCA_003669055.1 bacterium 1XD21-70 | reverse complement strand
GATTGCAATTGGTCAGTGCCAGTTTTACTCATTGCCCATTCAATCTACTGTGGTGTGACGCGAACGCACCGAGAGGGTGGCTCAACCTGCATAAAACGAACGCTGCGAATGAGGAACTGGTAATCAGACTTTCGTACGGACGCGAAGTCCAAGGAGGTTTCCGATATACCGATTGCTCTTATCATTCTAACAGCTTTAAGCAACAAGATGGATAATTCCTTACTGGCTGTAAGGGATACTAACCATAAATCTATTGTAGTAGGAGGTTTTATGGGCAGCGAGAAAATCACAGAGGACATTACCACCACGACACCGGCTAAGGACGCTCCCGCACTGGTGAAGAAGATTGGCCGGACTACCTACATTGTGAGGGTTCATTTCAGCAAGACCAGCAGGGAAACCATGAGCGACAAAATCAAGCGTATGCTGAAAAATGAGATACGGCAGATGTAAAAAAGCGATAACGGAAACAGGCCGGGATTCAGAAATGCGATGGCTCCCGGCTTGTAAAATCAGGAGGATTATGGTAGTATGAAGATACAAAAACGAAAGGGAAAGCAGGTGGAAAGTTTGACAGTGACGGAACAGACCGACCAGAAACATCAGGAAGATTTACAGAGGCTGAGAGGTTTTCGCCTGCTTGATGATGATTTCCTCACAAAGTGTTTTGAGGGAGATACGGCAAGCATAGAACTGGTATTGCGGATTGTACTGGAAAAATCGGATTTAAAGGTGCTGGACGTCCGCACCCAGGTATTTGTGGAGAACCTGCTGAACCGTTCAGTGAGGTTGGATATTCTGGCTACAGACAGCACAGGGGCAAAACTGAACGTGGAGGTACAGCGTTCTGACAAAGGAGCCGGGAGAAAAAGAGCCAGATACAACAGCAGCATGATGGACGCAAACCTTTTGAAGAAAGGCGAGGACTTCGACAAGCTGCCGGAAACGTGGGTAATCTTTATCACAGAGAATGACGTAATGGGAAAAGGGCTGCCGCTCTATCCGATTGAGCGGTGCTTTTTAGGAACCGGGGAAAGATTTGAGGACGGTTCGCACATACTGTATGTAAATGGCGCTTACCGTGGAGATACGCCAATCGGGAAGTTAATGCATGACTTTTCCTGCACAGACGCAGCGGATATGTATTATGGGACACTGGCGGACAGGGTGAGATTTTTCAAAGAGAGCAAGGAGGGAATCGAGATTATGTGCCGGGCTATGGAAGATATGAGGAATCAAACATTGAAAGAAGGAATGATAAATGTTGCAAAGAAAATGCTGGAAGATGGAACAATAACGCTTGAAAAGATTGCGGAATTTGTTGGCCTTTCAGTTGACGAAGTGAGAAAATTGAAAACAGACCAGAATATGTAAATGGCACTAATGAGCCAGGAATCTAAAAAACGGGTTCCTGGCTCTATTTTTTTGCCCTGAAATGTAAATTTTCTGTGAACTTGATTAAAAAGTCGAATCTTTCCAAAGTTAGTTGATTTTG
>RAYB01000106.1 GCA_003669055.1 bacterium 1XD21-70 | reverse complement strand
CTCCTGTAAGTCCGGCTCAACCGGGCCTTTGCCCTATTGGAATCAAGATTTTGAACTTGTTTCGCAATTACCTATCTAATGGCTAAAAACACAACGCAACGTCTCTCTCCCTTTCCTCCTATATTTTCATCTTTCAAACTCCATATAGCATTACCTCCCCCTTTTTTATAACTGTAAATAAATACCATCTCATTAATGCATACACCCTATAAACTGCTCCAATATAGAGAAGACAAATTCTCTTGATAATTTTTAAAAATACTTCTCTGCCTAGATTTAAAAGTGATATTACGCAGAAAGTCTTTCTTATGTAAATTCCATTCAAAAAATTGTTCCTTATTATTTTTTAGATACTCTACAAAAAGATTCCCTAAAATTTCTCCTGCGGTTATTCCTGATCCCATTTTTAAAATTGCAATTATTGAATCAATCGCATTTTGTTCAATTGTTGTTATATAGGGCGATTTATTAAAAATTAAAACCCACCAAAATTCTCTATATGTATATACGCTATCTTTTTTTACAATAGCATCGATTCTATCTAATATCAGCTTACCAATTACATCCCTTATTTCCTGAAAGTATCGTTTACTATATTGTGCATATAAAAGGTAAGATGCCCATAATATAGGATTATCCATTTCATATAACTTTAAAATGATATTTTTTTCTTGATGATAAGGTATTTCAACCTTTGCTTGAGAACAGAACAATATGAGATTAATAATGTCATTTAAATTTGCCTTATCAAACACAAATGCATAGCGATTTATTAAATTTTGCATTTTTTCTCTATGCTCATAGATATCATATTCATCACGTATATAGCTGATGATTGATAATAATTTTGACTTCATCCTTATTCTGGTATATAATAATTATGAACGGTATACAGTTCATGTAATCTATACATAAGGTTACACACGTAAGCAGTACAATGTACTTTACCAAATGGTTTATACGTTGTATAAGAATAGCATCGTCTATCCAAAGATGATGCTATTCTACTTTTATTATTTCTAATATAGTCCACCACAATTTTATAATAATCTTTACCGCAGCTATTATATGTTGGAACCAGTTTCATTATCCATTTCAACAATGTTTCTCTGGAAACTCCGATCCCTTTTTCAAACATAATTGTTCTGTTTCTTCTCATAGTTGAATACAGGTTATATATACTATCTTCGGAAGTGGATTGTTTCATGAAATATGGCAATGGACAACCATTCTTCCGTAATAATTCAAAATATAACTTCTTTAAAAACCTGTCTGTATCTCTTGTCAATGCACTTGTATGAAAACGTAATTCATTATAATTAGCAACTACGCCCTTGGTCAGCCAATCAAAAGTACTGCTCCCTATTGTTTTTGCTATAACAATTCTTGACGAAAAAATTTTAATTCTCTGCCTGAGCAACGATAACGTATAATTAATTTCGCAAATTCAATTTCATAAAAATAGACATGGTCTATAGCCGTTTGGTAGAATAAAGTT
>RAYB01000105.1 GCA_003669055.1 bacterium 1XD21-70 | reverse complement strand
CAGACTGTCAAAGAACCCCTGTTATGCAGCAGCACAGCAGAGGTTCTTTTTTAAAGCAGCAATACTCATCGCGACAAAAAACTGTCGGTGAGCTGCCTTCCATTTCCACATCGCCAGTTTCTTCAGGTTCATGGCAGCATATTTCAGCCTTACCCACATACTGACTCTTTTCAGTCCCCGGTAAGGTGTATAACGCATTCCATATTTTTCTTTTGCATCGGCAAACACCCTTTCGATCGTCTGTGATCTGAGACAGTAACTTTCTTTTCCCTGCGGTGAATGCCGGATATCCTCCGCCTGTTCTATATAATCCTCCCAGATATGGCGGGTTACTGTCTTCTGACAGTTCCTGCTCTCCGTGCACAGATGTCTCGTCTGGCATGCTTCACACTGGTAACACAGACTCTTATATTCCCTGTAGCCCTTCCGATTGGTCGTGCTGTACGGCAGGCTTTTGTATTCCGGGCAGATGACGATGTCCAGATATTCATCATATACATATTTATACCATTCATGAAACCCTTTCTTCGTCATAGGGCGTTTATAAGGCAGGGAGGGGAGCCGTCCGTCATCTATGATACGCTTGCAGATCCACGGGGTTTTATATCCCGCATCCATGGTGACTGTCCTGATCTGGGGAAACCTTCTGGTCACCTTCTCATAAAGCGCATCAAAGGCAACACTGTCATGTACATTTCCGCTTGTTACTACCGTGTCCAGTATAAAGTTATGCCTGTCACAGACTGTATGGGCCTCATACGCAAAGCAATGTTTATGATCCCCTTTCCGGAACATGCCGCTCTCCGGATCAGTCGTTGATACCGTGACCTCCCGTTCCCCGGTCTCCCCGCCGCCGGAATTCCCGTCAAAAGGCTTTTTTCCATGTGCCCTGCGGTCCTCATTGATCTCTTTCAAAAGCTGCTCCTCATAGACTTTCGCCGCAGAAGGGATCGCTTTTTTCATTTTCTTATTGATGTTCGCGTTTGCTTTGATATGGGTCCCGTCCATAAACACTACTTCCGGGGAAAGATAACCGCTCTTTTGCGCCTCAAAAAGGATCCAGGTAAACACCTTTTCTATGGTATCTTCACTGAACCGGTGCCTGAAGTTATAACTGACGGTGGCAAAATGAGGGACCGGTTCATTGAGCAGATATCCCAGAAACCACCGGTACGCAATGTTCATATTGATTTCCTCCACGGTACGCCGCAGGGATGGGATTCCATACAGGTGCTGGATGAGAACCATCTTGAACAGAACCACAGGGTCAACGCTGGGACGCCCGTTATCCGCACAATAAAGGTCTTCCACGAAATCATAAATACGGGTAAAATCCACAGCGCAGTCAATTTTCCGCAGCAGATGATCCTGCGGAACAAGCCCTTCGAGACTGACCATTTCCAGTGTATTTCTTTCCGACTTTTCTTTTATCAGCATGTCCTTACCCCCTGATTTTATTATATCAAAAAAAGCCAGCTTTTGCTGACCTTTTTTGACAGTCTG
>RAYB01000104.1 GCA_003669055.1 bacterium 1XD21-70 | reverse complement strand
AAATCACTATTTCATTGAGGGGATAAATGTCAAAAAAGATATATTGTCGAAATTAGGAAGATATGCTACAATCCAGGTACGGAAAGTCAGAGAGCAAAAGGCGGCTTACCCTCCTTACACGGAGGGGCTAACCCTCCGGACGGAAGAAAGGAGGGCGATGCGGATGGTTACATATGCTGATTTATTTCAGTTTTGTATCTTTATCGTCGCTCTTGTTGGCCTGTGTTACACGGTCTTCAAGGGCGGAAAATAGCCGCCACTACTCGCAATAGTGACGGCAGACCTCATAAGAGGTAAAGCTGTAAGTTGTTGAGGGTAGGCCGCTTCTCTGGCTTTCCCCTTCTGTCCTCACTATACCATATCCAGAAATGGCTTTCAAGAGGTTTTTGCAATCTGGATGCAGGAATGGCCAGTCTGTTCTACAATTACTGTAGAAGGAGGGCTATTTTTTATGATTGAGAAGATATTGGAGAAAGTAGTCAATGAGATGGTGCCACATCTGGAAGATGGGCAGCTAGAGCATCTGAAGAACGTCCTGTACATCAATTTCCACGGCAAGGAGGTGTGTGACCAATGCACAGACTTGGTTCCCAGGGGGGAGAGTGGGGATGAAGCCAAGATACGGATGTTCATTGCCAGCAAGAAGGCAGTCAACCGGCAGGATAATACTTTGAAGCAATATAGCCGTGAAATCCTAAACATGCTGGGTTTCCTGGGGAAGCGGATTGAGGATATCACAGGGATGGATTTACGGTATTATTATGGGGTAATGCGGGAGCAGAGGGGGATTAAGATGTCCACTATGCAGACCCGCCTGCACTATTTATCGTCCTTTTGGGATTTTTTGATAACAGAGGAGCTTGTCCACAGTAACCCAGTAAAAAAGGTAGGGCTGCTGAAACTGGAAAAGACCATCAAAAAGCCTTTTTCTGCTGAGGAGATGGAAGCATTGCGTGTGAATTGCGGCAACCTCCGCGACCGGGCAGTGGTAGAGTTTTTGTACAGTACGGGTGTCCGAGTGTCGGAGTTGGTGGCCCTGAATGTTGGTGATATTGAAATGGGGCGCCAGGAACTGATTGTATACGGAAAAGGTAGTAAGGAACGAAAGACGTATCTGACAGACGGGGCAAAGTTTTACCTACGCCGGTATCTACAGACTCGGAAACCAGATAATCTGAATGGCCAGCCTTTATTTGTGACATTGGATAAGCCCCACGACCGGCTGACAGTGGCCGGGGTGCAGTATATGCTCCGGCAACTGGGAAGCCGGGCAGGAGTGAAAAATACCCATCCTCACCGGTTTCGGCGCACAATCGCAACCGATTTGTTGGCCAGGGGGATGAAGATCGAGGAGGTCAAGGAGTTTCTGGGGCATGAAAAGCTGGATACAACTATGATTTACTGTACCATCAAAGAGGAAAACGTCCAGGCATCCCACCGGAAGTACGCATAAGGCAGGGGGATGTATGGTTCAGGCGGGCGGGAATCGGCCGTCTTATTAAGTTTACCCTAAAATTAGTAGCTTAGATGACTTAAAAGAAGGGGATCGCCTCAATGATATAGTGATTT
>RAYB01000103.1 GCA_003669055.1 bacterium 1XD21-70 | reverse complement strand
GCGGGATTCTAAAAATCAACCGGCAGCGTTGGGAAATAGAAGAAAACTTCCGCATCATGTAAGCATAGAACTTAAAAGCTCAGTAAAATCAAGGGTTTTAACTTCTTAAAAGGTCTATTTTTCGTATAAATTCGGTTATATTCGTATAAATTTCGTATATCATTTTTCCCTCATATGTGCTATAATAGCCCTATCAAATACAAGGGGGCTGACAAAATGGCTGATAAGGTAAAACGGACAAAGACAAAATACAAAAGCATATACTACAATGAGAATACAAAGAAGTATGATGTAAAGTATAACTATAAAGAGTATTCTGTAAAAGACGGCAAAAACGTATATAAAGCAAAGTGGGCGT
The DNA here is from genome assembly GCA_003669055.1 of bacterium 1XD21-70. Classification (GTDB taxonomy): domain Bacteria; phylum Bacillota; class Clostridia; order Lachnospirales; family Lachnospiraceae; genus Brotaphodocola. The sequence goes on along the minus strand of RAYB01000103.1, from coordinate 1,251 downwards.
ATAATCTCAATACAATCAGTGAAGCAAAGTCGGAATTAGCACGGCTTCAAACTGCAGGAGTTAAAGTTGATGATAAAGACATAACTTTATCGGGTGCGCTTGAATTGTGGAATATAAAAGCCCTAGGTCAAAATTTTAGTCCAGTCACTATCAAGAATACAAATAATTTTATGGAAATGATATATAAATTCATTCCTAGCAATACAAAATTAAAAGACATTGATGAAGATGTTTATTTTAAATTTTGTGCTGATATTCGTGCTAGTGGCTTTTCAGAAGAAACTCTTTTCAGCCTTAATACAACATTTAGGAAAATTATCAATCACGCTTTTAAGAAGAAACTTATTACAGAAAATTTTCTATTGTATACAGACAATATGAAAACAAAAAGAAAAGAAGATTATAGAATAATAACAAAGGAAGAATTTGATTTAATAGACAATTATTTGAAAAATAATAAGTGTATTCGTAAGGGGCAAGACAGCAATAAAAAGTATAGATTTATGTTTAATTTGTTGTTTTATACAGGTATTCGTATAGGTGAAGCATTGGCTTTGAGGTTCTGTGATTTTGAAGAATTTAGTTACTATAAAAAAGGAACTGAACCTTTAAGAATAGCCCCTACAAGTGAAAGCGTAAACAGCCAACATTTACAAGGTATGCGTGTTGTAATAGATAAAGCATATGTGAGCAGAGAAAAGTTGTTAAAAGATACAAAGAACTATAAAAAAAGAACTGTTCCCCTCTCTCCTGCTGTTGAACGGCTTTATATGAGAATGAAAGAAGAGCATAAACAAAATGGCGGAAATATGGAAGATAAAATATTCAATTATGGCTATGATACATACAACAAAACAATCTCAAATGTATGTGAAAAAATTGATATAGAATCCTGTTCTTGTCATTCATTTAGACATACTTTTATATCAAATTTGATTAAGAAAAACATACCGCTAACGGTAATCGAAAAGGTATCGGGTGATAACCAAAATACTATTTTGAAGCGTTATAGCCACATGTTTGAAAGTGATGAAGTGATGATTTTATTAGCCTTACAAGATTTATAAAAATGTTTGCCCAGTCCCAAAAGCCCAGTTAAAAAAGCCCAGTTCTAAAAAGTCCAAAACCCACTGGGCTAACTGGGCTTTTTTGTGTCCATTCTGTGAACAAATCCTCAAAACCCTTGAAAATACTGGCTTTTTACATAGTGCGCAGAGCGACAAGGGCTTGTGTCGCTCTGCATTGGAGCAA
>RAYB01000102.1 GCA_003669055.1 bacterium 1XD21-70 | reverse complement strand
GCGGGATTCTAAAAATCAACCGGCAGCGTTGGGAAATAGAAGAAAACTTCCGCATCATGTAAGCATAGAACTTAAAAACCCAGTAAAATCAAGGGTTCTGGCTTCTTAAAAGGTCTATTTTTCGTATAATTTCGGATATATTCGTATAAATTTCGTATATCATTTTTCCAGCATATGTGCTATAATAGCCCTATCAAATACAAGGGGGCTGACAAAATGGCTGACAAGGTAAAACGGACAAAGACAAAATACAAAAGCATATACTACAATGAGAACACAAAGAAATATGATGTAAAGTATAACTATAAAGAGTATGATATTAAAAGCGGTAAAAACGTATATAAAGCAAAGTGGGCTTACAACTTAAACACAATTACAGAAGCAAAAGCCGAACTTGCTAAATTACAGACAAGTGGTGTAAAAGTTGATGATAAAGATATAACTTTATCGGGTGCTTTTGAATTGTGGAATATAAAAGCCCTAGGTCAAAATTTTAGTCCAGTCACTATAAAAAACACTGCTAACTTTATGACAATGATATATCAATTTGTGCCAGCTTCTACAAAATTAAAAGACATAAATGAAGATGTTTACTATAAGTTTTGCGCTAACATAAGAAGTCAAGGTTATTCGGAAGAAACACTATTTTCATTGAATACAACATTTAGAAAAGTAATCAATTATGCCTTTAAAAAACGCCTTATAACTGAGAACTTTCTGCTTTATACAGAGAATATGAAAACAAAAAGAAAGGAAGATTATAGAATTATAGACAAGGAAGAATTTGATTTTATAGATAACTATTTTAAAAATAATAAATGCGTTAGAAAAGGACAAAATACTTATAAAAAATATCGGTTTTTGTATAACCTTTTGTTCTATACTGGCATTAGAATTGGTGAAGCATTAGCCCTTACTTATTCGGATTTTGAAACATTTGACTACTATAAAAAGACTGATGAAAAGCCTTTGTTAATTGCCCCTACAAGTGAAGCAACTAGCAATAAACATCTTCAAGGTATGCGTGTTATTGTTGATGAAGCATATGTAAGCCGTGAAAAACTTTTAAAAGATACAAAGAATTATAAAAAAAGAACTGTGCCTTTATCTCCTGCTCCTACACGGCTTTATATGCGTTTAAAAGAAGAACATTTACAAAGTGGCGGTTCATTAGAAGATAGAATATTCACACTTACATATAGCGCATATGATACAACTATAAGAAAAGCGTGTAAAAAATTAAATATTGAAACTTGTTCTTGTCATGATTTCAGACATACATTTATATCTAATCTTATCAAAAAAAATATACCGCTAACGGTAATTGAAAAGGTGAGTGGTGATAATCAAAATACAATACTTCAAAGATATTCACATATGTTTGAAAGTGATGAAGTAATGATATTAACAGCCTTACAAGATTTATAAAAATGTTTGCCCAGTCCCAAAAGCCCAGTTAAAAAGCCCAGTTCTAAAAAGTCCAAAACCCACTGGGCTAACTGGGCTAACTGGGCTTTTTTGTGTCCATTCTGTGAACAAATCTTCAAAACCCTTGAAAATACTGGCTTTTTACATAGTGCGCAGAGCGACAAGGGCTTGTGTCGCTCTGCATTGGAGCAA
>RAYB01000101.1 GCA_003669055.1 bacterium 1XD21-70 | reverse complement strand
GTTGTACTCTTTTTTCCTATGATAATTTCTTTTGATTTTTTCAATTATCTACTTGACTTTTAATAGTTGGTCTTTCTGCGGGTCGTTCCCCCGTTCTTTTGTGCCGAGAGGCACAAAACGCCGTCTGCAAGACCGCACATACCACATTCATGTGGTATATAAGTGCGCCCTTGCTAAAAAGCAAGGGTAGGGGCGCAAGCCCGTTACCCTTGCGCCCTGCCCCCGTTCCGGTTCCCGTCTGCGCCGCCCTCCTGTGCTGGATGGGCGGCTTCTTCCCACAAAAGATAATGATTTTTCAGAAGATGGGGGTAGAACTTGATTAGATTTTGTGGTATGATAAAGCAAATTGAATTGGATCTTGAAATTGAAACTGCAAGGGGAAAGGCTTATGCGAGATACAATAAAAACTAAAGATTACTTTCTGGAAAGGGTAGCATCGGATACATCGCGCATACAGAAATTTGAAAAAACCCTTAACAACACTGAACCGTCCAATGAGCGTGGTATTCGGGTGGGGAAACTCCACCTATCAAAATTGTACTGGGGTTGTAGTAAAGCGGCGTATTCTATGGGGGCCGACTTAGCAGAAATGTATTCGTATTACCTACAAGCCATAAGCTATTACAAGGATGTTTGTTCGCCTGCGGATAGTCTGTATAATGTAATTGATTTTCTGTCGGTTGGTGTGCTATTCCAAAAATCGAAAAGCGAATTTCTTCCGACATTAGAAGCAATAGTGGAAAAAGTCAATTCGCAGGATGGACTGGTCTGCTGTTTGCTTCAATACCTGCAAAACAAGCCGTTGGCATTTCAGCAATCCCAATTAAACTACTTTAACCGACTTGCCAAAAGTGATGACAAGGCAAAAATACTATCATCAGAATTGGAGCAATGGTATCAACATCATAAAAGTGCGTACTGGTACAATTCGGATAAATCCAAAAACAATACATATCGCGGATATTGGTGCTATGAAATAGCCGCATTGTCAAAGATATTTGAAATTGACGATGAACAATTTGCATCACACCCATATTATCCCTATGATTTAGCACATTGCTGACATAGTGAGAACTTCCCTCACTGGCAGCATAGTGGCGCAGTAACACTCAACGAGGCCGGGGGGAGAATAGCATCCCCTCCCGGCCTCGCTCCGCAAGCCCTTTACCCCTGCGCCACGCTCCCGTCTGCGCCGTCCTCCTGCGCTGTATGGGCGGTTCTGGCGGCGGGCTGGGTGTTATCCCTCACCGCCGTTCCTGTGCCCTGTGCGGGGGCTGTGGCGGCGTTCCGGGCGGTCAATCCGTCCAGAATGCGGCGGCTGTGGTCGGTGGCGATGGCCTGCTCCACAAAGGTCTTAAACTGTTCCTCGGTCAGAGGGATGGTGTCGGGCAGCAGCTTCTCGATAAATCCCATGCGCTTGCAGAGGCGGTTCGTCCTGTCCTTGCGTTCCTGCTCTTTCTGCTCCTGGATAAGCCGCTTTTTCTTGTTTTCAAGCTGCTTGATTTCTTCCTCGATGCTTGCGATTTTCTCAATTTTGGTCTTTGCCATTTGTCAAAATCTCCTTTCATTTTTTCGGTCTGTAGGCGTTTGCGAAACGCCAGAACCCGCATAAATACGGGATTCTCTTTGTCACAAAATAAAACAACTCCTCACTGGT
>RAYB01000100.1 GCA_003669055.1 bacterium 1XD21-70 | reverse complement strand
TTTATATCCATTCCTTTCGCTTCGCTCAGGCACAAAACGTAATGAAAATGGTTTCCCTGAGCCTATTTTTTCTTTATAATTCTTCTTGTAGGGAACTCGGTATACTACAAATCACGGGGAGGTGAGTGGGCTGTCCGGCTTGCCGGATGACCGTATGTTTATATGTGTAGTCCGCCTTTTCAAGCACAAATAAGTGTGACGCAAGAGCACGTAATCTTATCTTTGTATAAACAATCTCGTTTATGGCTTAGGCGTTCAGTCAATGCCGTCTCTCCCTATAATCTTTGTTGAACCTTTAGGTTCTGAAAGGAGTCCCTATGGCTTTAAAAATCGTGTACAAAATCTGCTGTGGCATTGACGTCCACAAGACTTTTGTAGTGGCCTGCATCGCCTCCACGAATTCCAAAGGCGTCACCACTTATGAGAGCCACCGTTTTTCAACCTACACGAAGGGTCTGAGAGATTTGTTACAATGGCTTCTCGCCAGGAATTGCAAGGATGTCTGTATGGAGTCCACCGGTAAATACTGGATTCCTGTCTACAACATCTTAGAAAATGATTGTACGATTGTCCTTGCTCATCCCAAATATGTTAAGGCTATCCGTGGAAAGAAAACTGACAAGAAAGATGCCAAATGGATTGCTGACCTGTTTAAGCATGACCTTGTTGCCGGAAGCTTTATGCCGCCCGCTGACATCCGCCAGCTTCGTGACCTTATGCGCTACCGTTTCAAACTGACCTGCTTTAGATCAAGTGAAAAGAATCGTTTGCAGAACTGTCTCACGGTTTCCAATATCCAGCTCTCTAACGTTGTTTCGGACACCTTCGGCAAATCTGCTTTAGCGATACTGGATAAACTTTTGGAAAATCCCGCAGATACTTCCTTTGACCTTGAACCTCTTGTTTTCAAAAGTTTGAAAAAGAAACTCCCTGAACTCCGTGATGCCATTGACGGCTTTATCACACCGGAGCAAGCCGGTAAACTTAAGGTGATCAAAGGCCACTTTGAAGACCTTGAATCCCGGAAGGCAGAGCTTGAAGAACTCATTCTTGCGCTCGCCGCTCCCTATCAGCAGGAACTTGCCATTCTCCAAACCGCTCCTGGTATCAGCAGTGTTTTCACCGCCATCGGAATCATTTCCGAAATCGGTACCAATATGGAGGCTTTTCCTTCGGCGAAACACTTATGCTCATGGGCCGGACTTACGCCGACCAACAATGAAAGTGCAGGGAAGAAAAAATCTGTCCGGGTCTCCAAAGCCGGATGCTATATCAAGCCACTGCTCGTGCAATGTGCCAATGCTGTTGTTACCAGCAAAAAGCATCCTGAGATTCGCAACCGCTATCTCCGTCTCAAAAAGCGTCGCGGTCACAAGAAAGCAATCATTGCCATAGCAAGAATGCTTCTGACTGCATTATACCACATGTTGAAGAATGGAGAAAACTATAATGCGGAACTTTACAGGAAATCCAATCTGCCTCCAGTTGATCGCGAGATTACAGTGGAACAGGCAATCATCATAGCAAGGAAGCAAGGTTATAAGATTAAGTCAGCAACTGCATAACCTTAACAATCTCAATATTCAATTTTTAAAGCAGCCACCGAAAGATGGCTTGTTTGTTGTGTGCTTAAGGTAATGGATACCCTCTACTTTTCATTTTCAATCTT
>RAYB01000099.1 GCA_003669055.1 bacterium 1XD21-70 | reverse complement strand
GTCCTGGCCAACTGTTCCGCTGTCTTTTTCAGATTCTCCACCGCCTTGATGTCCTCCCGCATGGCTTTCATTTTCTGGTACTGTACCGATTTCTCCGCTTTCAGGCGGTCGGCCTCGGCCTGCCATTTCTTCGGGGTGATTTCTTCGCCGTTGGCTTTCAGCTTTTCCAGATACCGGACAGCGGCCTCATATAATGCCAGTTCCGCACCGTGCTTCTGCTCAAACTGTTCCTTTTTCCTCCCCGGCTTCATCTTGTCAAACTGGCGGCGGGTTCCTTTGTTCCTCTCGTATTTCTCCCACATGGAGAGATGTTCGTCCAGCACTTTGATACGCCGCTCGGCGGTGACAATCTTCCCACGCATGGAATAGTAATCTTTGTTCATGGCGGCCACTTTTTCATAAAGCTGATCCATGGAAGTAATGTGGTTGCCGTTCAGGAAATTGAACAGGGCGGCGCTATCTTTCAGGTTCCTTATCTTCCCATACCGGGAGCCAGGTTTCCCTGTTGACAACTGTGCCTCGTAAAGCTGCGCCATGATACTGTCTTTTCCTTCCGGTTTCTCTGCCTGCTCTTTCGTCCATTTATAGAGCCGGGTAATCCGTGCCTTGATTTCCTTCAGCAGCTTATTGTCGGCGGCAATCTGGCGGTTGATATTTCCCTTCTCCGTGGCAATGCCTTTCCGCTCCATCTGGCTGGCGTCAACTCCCAGATGGATAGAAGGTATCTTGTCAATGCCCTGACGCTCATAGGAACGGTGGTCGATCCGTTCCGGCCTGCCAGCAGCCTCCAACGCTCTGTTGGCGTAAGCTGCCCGGGCAGCCCGCCACTTCTCTACATTTCCCTTGTCGTTCCAGTCGGTGGTGTCCTCCCGGTGGCTCTTCCAGCCGCCTTTGCCGTTGGGGATTCTCTGGCCGTTTTCGTCCAGTTCGTAGACCTTCCGGCATTTCGCTCCCCACTGTCCGTCCTCTTTAAGCGGTCTGATAGTGAGCATGACATGGAAATGGGGATTGCCGTCCTTCTTGTCATGGATAGAGAAATCCGCACACATACCGGCAGCGACAAAGGTATCTCTGATGAAAGAGCGGGCAAGCCGTAATTGTTCTTCACGGTTCAACTCTACCGGCAGGGAAATCTCTATCTCACGGGCAAGCTGTGCGTCACTGGTCTTTTCAATCATCTCCACACTGTTCCAGAGAGTGCTGCGGTCTTGAAATTCCGACGGGGCATGGGGCGGTAATATGATTTCAGAGTGGACTACGCCACGTTTCCGGGTGTAATCATGGGTAAGCCCGTCCCATTCGTTGGTCATTTTGGTTCCGCTCCGGTAAGCGGCAGCGCCCACGGCAGACTTGGCCTTGCTGCGCTTGATAATCTGGACGGGCATATGGAAGATGGCTATGGCGGTTCGCCTCCTTTCGGGTGGGGATAGATTGGCTTCGCTGGAAAGGGCAGACGCAGAGCGGGTGTCCTTTCCGGCGGAGCGTACAAGGGGTTTGGGGAGTGTAGCTCCCCATTGCGTCCAAAGGACGCCACGCCCCCGGCAAGTCACGCCTGCGCGACTTTGCGCACGCACCGGAACGGTGTATAAGTGCGCCGTTGGATATTTATGCCTTATACCCCATTTGATAGACACATAGAACGAGTGGTATAATCTATCCAGAAAGTCAGGAGGAGAGATCATGG
>RAYB01000011.1 GCA_003669055.1 bacterium 1XD21-70 | reverse complement strand
CTTGAAAGGTCGGAGGGAGCAGCGGAAGCTGCAAGAGAGGTTCGGGTGTTTTCAATATGTGGTTTTGAGGGTATATGCAAATTTTTGCTATATCTATTCCTCGATAGCTCAGTCGGTAGAGCACGCGGCTGTTAACCGCGCTGTCGTAGGTTCAAGTCCTACTCGGGGAGTTTTTCGCATATCATATTTGTGTGCGACCCCGGCCCCATGGTCAAGCGGTTAAGACATCGCCCTTTCACGGCGGTAACACGAGTTCGAATCTCGTTGGGGTCATTAATCGGTATAAAAACTATTTTAGTTTCATATAATATCATATGGCGACATAGCCAAGTGGTAAGGCATGGGTCTGCAACACCCTGATCACCAGTTCAAATCTGGTTGTCGCCTCTAATTTTAAAAGGCTGGAATCCTTGATTTTTCAAGGGTTCTAGTCTTTTTTTGGCGGAAACACCCATTTTCAATCCGACTAAAATATGCTATACTTTTCAAAAGCGATTGGCGGAAAAGTGGCGGAAAAGAGGAACGGATGAAGTACACTCCTATTGAAATTAATAAGAGGACAAGGACAATCAAGGGAAAAAAATATGTCTATTATGAGGCAAGGTGTACGGTGCAGCTAGCTAAGGAATCTTATCGGGAGAATGGGAGCGGTAAGACCAGGCAGACGGCTAAGGATGCACTGTTGAAAAAGCTGGATGCAGAGGAAAAGAAAAATATAATAAGCGTTCCGGTTAAATCAGAAACCTTGAGTGACGCAATCGATCATTTTCTAAAATATAAATTGTCGGAGGGTTGGGCAGAATCAACATATAGCAGGAACCAGAGGACGAGGGAGAACCAGATTGAAACATATTCCATAGGAATGAAGCACCCATTAGAAGTAACTCATAATGATATTCTGGAATATTTAGAGCAATTAAGATCATATAAGTATAGTAAAAGTACTTTAGACAAAGCTTATTCACTATTGCAACTATACTTTAATTATGTTTATCAGGATAACCGGATGCAAAATCCATGCTATGGTATGAAGATAGGGTATGCGCCCAAGCTGGAAGAAGATCAGGTGCTGACATCTGAAGAGGTTGCAAGAGTTTTTAAGGCTTGTGACAAATTAGGAGGTAATACAGATATTATAAAATTTGCATTTATGACATATGAACGGCCCGGAGAAGTTTCTACATTGAAATTCTCTGATTGGAGCAGACAGACCAAAACAGTCAAAATCAATCGGACATATACAGAGGATGCTGAGGGTAAAAAGATAGTTAGTGCAGAGGGCAAGACGAAAACAAAAACATCTACAAGGACAATTAAACTATCAGAGATGGCTAACGACCTACTTATCAAGAGATATAACCAGAGATGGCAGACGCTAGGAAAAAGGCCAGGCTCTTCCTATATCTGGACACAGAAAAAGGATTCGGGTAAACCGATAGATTATAACACACTCCGGCGGCTGTTTAACAAAGTTTTAGAAGTAGCAGAGGTGGAGAAACATATAACGCTTCATGGTTTACGGCATTCAGGGATAACATTTTATGGAAAAGACAGAGATCAATTTCTAACTATATCAAAAAACGCCGGACATTCAAGGCCAAGCATAACGGAGGATATTTATTCTCATGTGCTTGATGAACATAAGGATGCCGCTGTAAAATCTGCCGATAACTTGAATAAAATTTTTTAATCAGCAATGAGAGATGCAGGAGAGGGAGAGATACCCTCTCTTTTTTCGTTGACTATATTATATAGTAGAAAGAAGCCATTTTTGTTGGATGCGGAGCCGGGAGGAGCATCGCCGAGGTGCCTCCGGCTCTCGTAGGTGGCAAGTAGTCCATGGCCGTTTTGTGCTTCCCCGCAAGGGAAGCATAAAGCGGTGATGGACGGGCGAAAAGGATTACCAGCGCAGGTTATACTGTGGAAGTTTGGAAGCCTCGCAGAGCCAGTTAAGCCATTTTCGTAGAAAATGGTATAACTGGCTATACCATTTGCCTTGAAATGTTCTGGACTTCTTACATGATATGTTTGGCTGGAAAAATAAATAGACGGAGGTAGCGCAGTATGCACGTTGAGAAATTCCAGAAAAACGCGGTGGGTCATATGCTTAAGCATTATAGCAGGAGTTCCGCGAATTTCAGCAATAAGGAGATTGACCATGCACGCTCTGACTTTAACTATAATCTTGCTCCAAAGCGGAAACAATATGATATAGAATACTATAAAAAACGTTTATCAGAGGTTAAATGCCAGAACCGGGCAGATGTTAAGACGCTATGCGATTGGATTATCACTTTGCCTAAGGAAGCTTTTACCGAGGAGCAGGAAAGAAGCTTTTTTCAATCGGCATATGATTTTATGGTTAAGAAGTATAGAGAGGAAAATGTTATATCTGCATGGGTACATAAGGATGAAGCAGGACAAGCACATATGCACTTTGCGTTTATTCCTATTTGTATTGATAAGAAAAAAGGAATTGAAAAGGTATCAGCTAAGGAAGTGCTTACCCGTGATGAATTAAGAAGTATCCATAAGGATATGTCAAAATACATGGAACGAGGAGGAACAGAATATGGCAGTGGAAGCAGGGTTTATCAAGGCAGTGATGGAACGTTTGGAAGAAAAATGGGGAGGGAAAAACCAGGCGGAGATCCGGCCTGTCACGAAAAATAACGGGGTGGTGCAGACCGGCCTGTCCTTCAAAGGCGGGGAGGAAGGCATAAGGCCGACCGTGAGCCTGGAGCCATATTATAGGCAATACAAAAACGGGATGGCCAGCCTAGATGATCTGGTGGAGGATATCTGCGGCCTGATGGGAGGGGACGGATTTGGTGACGGAAACGGTTCCTGTTACCTGGGACTGAAAGATAAGGTCGTGTTCCGTTTGATAAACAGGGGGATGAACCGGGAACTTTTGGAGAAAGTCCCCCATGTGCCGTTCCTGGATATGGAAATTATATTTATAATCGCATTCGGCCAGAATGAGAAGGGGCAGATGTCAGCCATAATTAACAATGAAATGATGCAGGAATGGGGGGAATCCCCCCAGGGGCTGCTTTCCCAGGCAAAAAGGAATACGCTGCTGCTAAGCCCGGCCAGCCTGGAAACCATGGAGGCTGTGATGAAAAAAATCATACAAAACAATATGGCGAATAATTATGGTGAAGACCTGGTGCCCTGGCTTTTGGAGGAGGGGCAGGAGGAGGCTCCCTCATCCTTGTATGGGCTGACAAACCAATGGGGAATCCATGGGGCGGCTGCTATGCTATACCCGGAACTATTAAAAAATTTTGCAGACAGCCAGGGGGCAGACCTGGCGGTTCTGCCGTCCAGTGTCCATGAGGTAATCCTAGTGCCGGTGAAAGGGGATCTGGATTTTGAGTGGCTTCGGTGCATGGTGAGGAATATCAACCTTTCGGAAGTGCCGCCGGAGGATTGGCTGTCAGACCAGGCTATGTTTACCGGAGGAGGGAAGGCCGGGTGGAAATTGCAAAATTGGGGGGACCGGAGAATTCGTAACAGGGAGCCAGGGGCTGGATACAAGCATAAGACCCCGGCTCCTTGTAATTGCGGGTTTGAAATGTTATAATTGAGGTAAGAAACCATTGCAAAGGATAAAAGCGGGAAAAAAGCGGATGAAAGCCGGAGGAGAAAGGGGATGCCAGAAAAAATGCCAACGGTAAATAATGAGCATAAGGATCGTCTGTTCTGCTTCCTGTTCGGAAGCGAGTCGAACAAGGGATGGACCTTAAGCCTGTATAATGCGGTGAATGGAACCAGCTATACCGACCCGGAAGAAATCGAGTTTACAACGATGGAGGATGTGGTATATATGGGGATGAAAAATGACCTTTCCTTCACCCTGTTCTCTGTGATGAATATTTATGAGCAGCAGAGCACGTATAACCCGAACATGCCGGTGCGCCAGCTGATATACGCCGGTAAGCTATATAATAAATACATTCAGAAAAATAAATGGAATCTTTATGGGAAGAAGCTGATCCCTCTCCCGGTTCCGAAACTGGTTACCTTTTATAATGGGATAGAGGGGAAAGAAGAGGAGATTCTGAAACTGAGTGATGCATTCGGGGCAGGCAAAGAAGCAGCGGGGCCAGACATAGAGGTGAGGGTCCGCATGGTGAATATCAATTACGGAAAGAACCAGGGGATATTGGGGGCCTGTCGGCCATTGTCAGAATATGCCTGGCTGGTGGAGCAGATCCGGAAGAACCGGGTGGGCATGGGAATCGAGGAGGCGGTAGACAAGGCGATCCGCGACATGCCGGGGGACTATGAGATCCGGCCGTTTTTGGTCAGCCACAGGGCGGAGGTGAGAGATATGTGCATTACAGAATATAATGAGGCAGAGACTATGCAGATGATAAGGGAAGAAGGCCGGGAGGAAGGCCGGGAAGAAGGAGAAGATAAGCTGGGAAGGCTTGTTGCACTGCTTATTGCAAATGGAAGAACCGGGGATGTGCAAAGGGCTGCGGCAGATAAAGTTTCGAGAAAAAGGCTGTATGAGGAGTTCAATATTGTGTAACGGATGGAAAATATTGACTGTTTGAAGAACCTACCGGAGAATCTGTTTTCCGCCCAGATCATGCTTGGTTCGGGGCTGAAACTTGACAGAAAGGGGAAACGAGCAGATATGTGCCAGGCAGTAGCAGATATGAGGAAACAAGAAAGACAGGCGGGCAGGCAAGAAGGCAGGCAAGAAGGCAGGCAGGCGGGCAGGCAGGAGGGAAGGCAGGAAGCATATCAGAGAACCGTCCGGAACATGTTAAGAAGAGGCGATTCGCTGGAAGAAATCGCAGAGGTTTTAGAACTTCCAATCGAGACCATCAAAGCATGGGAGTAGGAAGGCGTGGCGTTTGTATACCATATGCTATATAAAATAATATGTAGCAGAAACTAAGGGGGGATAACTTGGCGGCAAAAGATACCGTGACAAAAGATTATATAAAAGATGCAGAAGTCTTTGCAGATGCATTTAACTATTTGATATTTGGGGGGAACCCGGTAATCGACCCATTGAAGCTTCATGAAATGGACACTACAGAAATCGGAATGCCCTATGGGGAGGGAAAGACAAGGGTTACCGTACAAAAATTCCGAGATGGACTTAAGTACCTGACTGCTATGGAAGATGGAAATGCTGCCTATCTTTTATTAGGAATCGAAAACCAGTCAGAAATTCATTATGCCATGGCCGTGAAGAATATGGTCTATGATGCCCTCCAGTATGCAACACAGGTGGAAAAGGCAGCGAAGTCCCACCGTGATGCGGCAAAAAAGAAAAAGTTACAGATAGCAGAAGCCGTAGGAAACGAAAAGCCAGACATCCGTCTGGGGGCAGGAGAGTATTTAAGCGGCTTTCATAAGGGAGACCGCCTTCTTCCCGTAGTTACGTTAGTGCTTTTATTTAACCCAGAGCCATGGGATGCCCCCATGAGCATTTATGAAATGTTTTCAGTGAAGGATCCGAGAATCCTATCCTTTGTCCCGGACTACCGGATCAACCTGATAGCCCCAGCCCAGATTAAGGAAGAGGATATGGGAAAATTCAGGAGCAGCTTGCGGGAAGTGCTGCTTTATATAAAGTACTCTAAGGACGGGGAACAGCTTAACAGGTTATTGGAGAATAACCCGCGGTTCCGAAATTTAGATATAGAAGCGGCAGTCGTGATCAACACCGTAACCAACTCAGGGTTGGAACTTGACAGAAAGGGGAAACGAGTAGATATGTGCCAGGCAGTAGCAGATATGAGGAAACAAGAAAGACAGGCGGGCAGGCAGGAAGGCAGGCAAGAAGGCAGGCAGGAAGGCAGGCAGGAAGCATACCAGAGAACCGTCCGGAACATGTTAAGAAGGGGCGATTCGCTGGAAGAAATATCAGAGATCTTGGAACTTCCAATCGAGACCATCAAAGAATGGGGGTAGGAAGGCGGGGGCGTGGTGTTTGTATACCATATAACGGCATGTACAACCCCCCATTCTATGCGGTATTTTGAGGTGATAACTTGTTCAAATCTGGTTGTCGCCTCTATAGAAAAGAGAGCGGAAAGCGTTGATTTTACAAGGCTTCCGCTCTTTTTCTGTGGGAAAAACCTATTTTCATTTTTTCCTCAATATATTAATATTTAAAGCACAAAGGGAGGAAAAGTGAGGGAAAAATCCAGGGAGTTTTAGAAATTTATTTTAATACATAAATACTTTAAAGTGAAAAAGAAAAATGTTGAATATTGGCAGGCAGTGTGATATAATCCTAGCGGTATAAAAATATCAGCAAAGAGGAGACAGAAGATTATGAAAAAAATTATTGCATTGACAACAGCGGCTGCCATGTGTATTTCACTGGCTGCATGCAGTGTTTCCACCACATCAAAGGAGACAGAAACAACGGCAGCCGCCACAGAGGCTGTTGAAAAAACAGAGGGTATGGCAGATGGAGCTGGGGAGGGGGCTGAGGAAGCCGTGGAGGAAGCGGAAAAGGATGCCAGCGGCCAGGAGGCGTCTGTGGATTATCCGACAAAGCCGCTGACGATGATTATCCCGTACGGGGCGGGTGGGACAACCGATACTTGGGGCAGGAAGCTGGCTGTGCTGCTGGAAAAATATTTGGGGCAGTCTGTTACCGTTACCAACCAGGGGGGTGCATCTGGTTCCATCGGAAGCCAGTTTGTGAAAGACCAGCCATCTGACGGATATACCCTTTTAATATGCTCTGAGACAATGGGCACTTACCGTACCATGAATGTCTGTGGCTTGGGTTATGATGATTTTACTGTGATTTCTCCGCTGGTAGGGGATCCGAAGGTATTGGTAGTAGGCAAAGATTCCAAATATAATACCCTGGAGGAATTGCTGGAGGATATCAAAGCCAATCCCGGTAAAATCACGATGTCCCATTCCGGGCCTGGCGGAAGTGGGCATAACCAGGGGTTAGTGCTTGGTGAATTGGGGTATGAGGTATCAATGACGAGTTTTGACTCTGGGAATGATGCCCTGCTGGGGGTGATCGGGGGACAAGTTGATTTCACAAACCCGAATATCTCCACCCTGGCCGGTTATATAGAGAGCGGGGACGTTAAGCCGCTTGCAGTGTTTTCCAGTGAAAGAATGGAGGCTTACCCGGATATCCCGGCTTTTACGGAGGCGGTACCGGAATCGGAGCCATATTTGAATATCCCCTATACCTTGCTGAGTTTCCTGGTGAACAACGATACGCCGCAGGAGATTGTGGATGTGCTGAAGGCGGCTTCTGAGCAGGTGTTTGCCGACCCGGAATGGACAGAGTTTGTAAAGGCAAATGCGGCGGATCCGGTGTTCGAGAAATATAAGGACGATGCTTCTGTCCAGGAATTTTATGACAACTGGAAGTCCGTGATTTGCTGGCTGCAATATGAGAACGGCGTGGCAGAGAAGAGCCCGGAAGAATTCGGGATCAAAAAAGCTGGGGAATAAACGATGAAGAATAAAATCCATTCGCTGATTATTGAAGGAGTACTATTTTGTGGGAGCGGCCTCGGGCTGCTCTCATATTCTCTGGTTTCCTATGGAAAGTCTTTTAACAAAGACTGGGCACAATCGCCATATTTATTTCCGCTGATTGTAGGTTTGGCAATGACAGTGCTCTCTGCCTGGCTGATCGGGGAGGGGGTTTTAGCGGGGAGGAAATTTGCAGGCGGGGACGGGCGGGAGGAAAATGATCCGCAGAAAGACCCGGCGGGAGGGGGAGATGCAAAGGGGAAAACTGGCGGGGTGGCGGCCGCGCTGCTTTTATGCGGGATTTATTACTTGGCATTGGCTGAACTTAAGATCCCTTATATTACCGTCGGCATATTTTCTTTTTTGTATACATTCTCTACATTTGAAGTGGCGACCGTGGTATTCCTGGCGGCTATGATGGCATTTCTGGGTGTGCGTAAGCTGCCGGTACTGCTGTTTGTACCTTTTGGCATTACTTTGTTTTTGAGCATTGCATTTCGGGCAATGCTGCATGTGCTGCTGCCATAGGAAGGGGGAAAGAAGATGCCTGATGTATTATCCGTGGTTGATATGAGGTTTATATTAATGGTGTTGGCCGGGTCTGTGGCCGGGCTGTTTGTCGGGGCGATCCCCGGGCTTTCCGTGTCCATGGCGACAGCCCTTTTGGTGTCTGTCACCTATACCTGGGAGCACTCAGATGCACTGGCAATGATTATGGGGGTATATGTGGTAGGGGTGTTTTCCGGCGCTGTATCTGCAATTTTAATAAACATTCCGGGAGCGCCTTCCTCGGTGGTAACAACGCTGGACGGATATCCCATGTCGAAAAAGGGGCAGGCCTACAAGGCGCTATACATAGCTACGATTTACTCTTTTACGGGAAGCCTATTTGGGCTGCTGGCATTGGGGCTGTTGGCTACGCCAGTGTCCCGGATAGCGCTTAAGTTCACGAAAATGGACTATTTCCTGCTGGCGCTTTTTGGGCTGGCAACCGTGGGGTCGGTCAGCACAAAGAACTATGCCAAGGGGCTGATCAGCGTGATGGTCGGCTTGGTGATCAGCATGGTCGGGCTGGATCCATTGATGGGGACACGGCGCCTGACCTTTGGCGTACAGAACCTGACCGGCGGTATCAGCACGGTTCCGGCCTTGGTAGGCTTTTTTGGGTTTGCCGAGGTGCTATCGGTGATTTACAATAGGAACCAGGAGCAGAATGTGTTGACTATGGTACGGGGGAAGGTCAGCTTGAAGGAGGCTTTAAGGCACTGGAAACTGTCTTTATATACGTCAACCATCGGGATGCTGGTAGGGGCGCTTCCCGGCGCCGGCGGTCCGGTGGCATCCTTTATTGCCTATAATGAAGCCAAACGTTTGGTAAAAGAGCCGGAAGTGCCCTTTGGTGAGGGGGCGGCTGAGGGGATTATGGCCAGTGAGTCTTCCAATAATGCCTGTATCGGCGGCGCCCTGATCCCTATGCTGACATTAGCAGTACCGGGAGATGCAGTCACTGCGATTATCCTGTCGGTATTTTATGTCCATGGGCTGCAGCCAGGGCCGATGTTTATCCGGCAGAATCCGGAAGCCTTCCATTCGATCCTGGCTGCCGGGTTTATTGCCTGCTTTGCACTGCTGGTTCTGGGGCTTTTGGCGGCACCAAGGATCTGTAAGGTGATCACGGTTCCCAAGAACATCATGATCCCGGTGGTGGCCAGCCTGTGTGTGATCGGATCGTTTGCCTGCAACAACAGGCTGTTTGATGTGGCGCTGATGTTTTTGTTTGGCCTGACGGGTTTTTTGATGCGCCGTTTTGATTACCCGGTGGCGCCCCTGATCCTGGCGATGGTGCTGGGAAAGATGATGGATTCCAATTTCCGGCAGGCGGTATCCCTGGCTTCTTCAGCAGAGAACCCCCTTAAGTCTATGTTTGGGCATCCGCTTACGGTGGTTTTGAGTATCTGTACGGCTGTGGTGCTGCTGTCAAATATCCCCTGGACGAAGAAATGGATGGAGTGTTTGCTGGGGAAGGTAAAGAAATAACCGGATAAAAACGGAAAGAAAAGTAAAAAAATAGATATTATATATTGTAATAATACATCATGGTATGATATACTGGCCTTATCAAGAGATAAGGGGGCATCGGTATATGAAACTGATTGATCGTGAACAAGTAGCGGGCATGAATATTCATTACCGCTATTTTTCATTGGAGTATTTCCTGGAGGCTCAGATGAGGGCGGGATTTCAGAGTATCGAGCTGTGGGCGGGGTCGCCGCACTTTTTCCTAAGCAACCTGGAATATGAGGATTGCAGACGGGTAAAGCGCATGATCTGTGAGCGGGGGCTTACTGTGAAGGTGATTACGCCTGAAAACTGCAGTGTGCCATATCAGTTTGCAGCGGCAGACCCGGAACTCTACCGCAGGAGTTTTGACTATTTTAAGAAAGGGCTGGACGCGGGGGAGGAATTGGGGTGCACGTTAATGGCAGTCCATTCCGGGAGAGGGAACCTGAATGAGGACAGGGAGGAGGCCTGGAAGCGCGGCCGGGATATGTTGGCAAGGCTTGCCGACTATGCACAGGCAAAGGGGATTACCCTGGCCATGGAATCCCTGCGGCCACAGGAAACCAACTTAGCGGTGACCTTAAAGGATGTTAAACGGATGCTGGATGAGATTTGCCACCCGAATTTTAAAGCAATGATTGATACCTGTGCGATGGGCGTGTCAGGGGAAAACCCCGAACAATGGTTTCAGGCATTGGGGGATGGCAATATCGTCCATATGCATTTTGTGGACGGCATGCCTTACGGGCATTTGGCCTGGGGGGACGGCAGGCATGACCTTAAAGGGTGGCTGGAGATACTGAGGCGCCATCACTACCGGGGGCTGTTAAGCCAGGAGATTACAGCACTAGAATATTGCTACGAACCTGCGGCAGCGGATGTACGGAATTATCAGAAATTTGAGCCATATATGGAGTGAGCATGCCTGGAAAGGCCGATAGGAGCAGACGATGGTAAAAACAGTCATTTTTGATATGGATGGTTTGATGTTTGACACGGAACGCCTGGCGAGCGATGCCTGGATCGGGGTGGGGAAACGCCATGGCCTGCCGATTACAGAGCAGATCATGAACCGCATGAAGGGGCTGAAACTGGAGGATTGTATTTGTGTATTCCGCGAGGAATTGGGCGAAGGGTTCGACTACTGGGCTTTCCGCGGGGAGAGGACAGAGTACATAAACAATTGGATCAAGGAACATGGGGTGCCGATAAAGCCAGGGCTGAAGGAACTGCTGATATGGCTGGAGGGGCATGGTTACCGGATTGCGCTGGCGACATCCACGCACAGTAAAAAGGCAACCAATTACCTGGAACTTGCCGGGGTCAGCAGTTATTTCTGTTACCGGGTATTTGGGGATATGGTAGAGAACGGCAAACCGGAGCCGGATATCTTTTTGCGGGCAGCGGCGGAGGCACAGACAGAACCGGGGCAGTGCCTGGTGCTGGAGGATTCGTACGCTGGGGTAGAGGCCGGCTGGAGAGCCGGATGCCAGGTGATTATGGTGCCGGACAGCCTACCGCCGACCAAACGGGAAGAGAGCCGTACAGTGGCATGTGTGAAAACGCTGCATGATGTGATTTTGTGGCTGGAACAGGCAGGCCAGGGCAAGTAAAGCCGGGGAAGGGAAGCATGTGCCCCGGGAATTTTTGTGTATGGTTACTCTCGGTGAACAAGTGAACCGTGTGTCCCCTCGTCCGCTGAGGGTATGGGGCATGCAAATATATAATGGAGGAAATAACATGAAAGAGGCAAAGATCATTGCAATCGGGGACAATGTGGTAGACAAATATCTGTCCAGGGGGAAGATGTACCCGGGAGGACAGTGTGTAAATACGTGTGTTTATTCCCAGATGAACGGAGGGGTTCCTGCCTATCTGGGGAAGTTTGGGGATGATGCAGTGGCAAAATACAATTGCAAGGTTTTGGACGAACTGGGGATTGACTATAGCCATTCCCGCCATTTCCACGGAGAAAACGGCGCGGCACAGGTTACCCTGCGCGACGGGGACCGGGTATTTTTGGGCTCGAACCGGGGCGGGGTGGCCAGGGAACACGGTTTTTATTTTACGGAAGAGGATTTGGACTATATCAGAGGCTTTGATATTATTTATACGAACAATAACAGCTATATTCTGGACGATTTGCCGCTGCTAAAGAGCACGGGGGTACCGATTGCGTTTGATTTGTCCACGGAATGGAATAAGGAGCTTCTGGACCGGGTATGCCCGTATACCCAGATTGTGCTGCTATCCTGTGCGCATCTGCGGGATTTGGACCGTGAACAGGAGATGCACCGGGTGGCTGAATATGGGGTGAAGCTGGTGGTAGGTACGGTAGGTGAGGCGGGGTCCTACGCCCTGTATGAGGATGAGATAAGCTATGTGCAGGCCCGCCGGGCCGACAGTGTGCTGGATACCATGGGCGCCGGGGATTCGTATTTTGCCACGCTTCTGACCACGCTTTTGCAGGACGATGAACCATTGTTTGAGGCCAACCATGCGAAAATGCAGATGCGCCTGGTACGCGCGATGGAACGCGGGGCGGAATTTGCGGCAAAGGTCTGTGCAATGGAAGGCGCTTTCGGATACGGTACGGATATCATCGATTGAAATTGTTTTGATTTGTAAAGTTGATTTGTAAATAGTTTACACTTTTTGGGGGGCATTGCCAAAGAATCCTTGCACAATGACTGGTTTGATGGTAATATTATGTCATAAGACTATTAGGCACAATTAAGGCTTAGAGATTGCGAGGTAATTTATGGTTAAGAATTCAATTGTTCCGTTATATCAGCAATTGTCGGATGAGATTAAGGATCAGATCAAAGAGGGGCGGCTCAAAGCCGGAGACCGCCTGATGACAGAGGCTGAATTCAGCCAACAATATGAGGTCAGCCGCATTACGGTACGAAAAGCGATCGAGCTGCTGGTGGATGAGGGCTATGTGACACGCAAGCAGGGGATCGGTACATTTATAGCAGAGAAAAAGCTGCGCCGGGTGGTAGATCCGGACAATCTTGTGCGCAGCTTTTCGGAGGCAAGCCGGATGAGCGGGCAGGAGCCGTCTTCGGAACTGATTTCCGTGGAATGGGTGATGCCGGAGGTTTCTGTCCAGCGGAGCCTCCATGTGGGCGAGGAAGAAAAGGTCTTAAAGATCGTCCGGCTGCGCAAGATTGACGGAGTGCCCGTGATGATAGAGTCTAATTACTACCCCAAAAGGTTGGATTTCCTGCTGCAGGCAAACCTGACAGGCTCCACTTACGAGGTGTTCCGGGAGCATGGGCTGATACCGACCCATGCGGTCAGAACCGTGCAGATCTGCTATGCTACAGTGGAGGAGGCTCAGCGTTTGGGGGTGGAGGAGAACCAACCGCTGCTTCTGCAGACAGAGGAAACCAGTGACCAGAACCAAGAGGTTCTCCATTATAGCAAAGTGGTGGTGAACTCGCAGCGTTATCAGCTGACCATTATTTCATGACAGGAATTGTAATAGGATAAAAGATACCCTCAGGGGCCAGAGAAAGCAATGGGTTTTCTTGCCAGCTGAGGGTATCTTTGTGATAAAAATAACGCTTAAAAGTTCTGTTCCTTAGCAAAAATCACAAGAAAATTTGAAAAAACTGTTGCAATGCTTTGGATAATATGATATAGTATGAAGCAAGATGTTATAGGTTGTATGTATACAACTAAGACAGTAAAAGCATAAAGACATGAAAGGAGAGGCTATTTATGAAAAAGAGTCTGAACAAGGTACTGAGTACAGGTTTGGCTGCTGTGATGGCACTGAGCCTGGCCGCATGCGGCGGCGGGTCTGACACGCAGCCAACCACGGCAGCGGCAGGTGGGGAAGCGGCAGGCAAAGAGGCAGCAGGGGGAGCGACACAGGAGGCGGCAGCCAGCGGGGACGTGAAGGTTATTAAGCTGTTCCACCGTTTCCCGGATGATCCGTGCAATGCTTTTATCGAGAAGAAAATTGCGGAATATGAGGCCGCTCATCCGGACATTAAGTTTGAGGTGACCAGTGCCCAGAATCAGCCATATAAAGAGAAGATCAAGGTTGTAGTAGGTTCCGATGAGTGCCCGGATATCTTTTTCAGCTTTTGCGGTGAGTTCTCCGAGCGTTTTATCCGTGAAGGGCTGTTGATGGATCTGACCCCATACTTAGAAGCTGACCCGGAATGGAAGGCCAGCCTGATGGAGACCCAGATGAATGAGTATACCACGGCTGACGGCATGGTATATGGGATCCCGTTCCGCTTAGATGCCAAGGAGTTTTTCTACAATGTGGATATGTTCAATGACCTGGGGCTGGAGGTTCCCGAGACCTGGGATGATTTCATTAAAGTCCTGGATGCTATCCAGGCATCCGGTGTGGTGCCGATCGCAGAGGGCAACCAGGATAAGTGGCCGGGCGCCCATTATCTGGGGGCGTTGAATGAGCAGTGTGTGCCGGATGAGGTGAGGGCAAAAGACTATGACCCCAAGACCGGTGAATTTACAGATCCCGGTTATGTGGAGGCCTTCAAGTATTACCAGCAGCTTGTTCCTTATATGAATATGGGTGTCAACGGCATGACCCATGATATGGCACGCCTGGGCTTTACCAATGGCCAGAATGCGATCCTGTTTGCAGAACTGGTGGAGATCACCAACATCAAGCAGGAGAACCCGGATATGAACTGGGGCATGTTCAAGTTCCCGGTAATCCCGGGCGCTAAGGGTAACCCGGATCTGGTATCCGGAGCACCGGAAGGCTTTGCAGTTTCTTCCAAGACCGCTTATCCGGATGAGTGCATTGAGTTCTTAAAATGGTTCTTAGGGCCGGAGACCGGTGCAGAGCAGGCAGCTGAGGTTGGCTGGTTCAACGCTTCTTTGGGTGTGGATGAAGGTTTGACCGACCCGTCCCTGATCAGCGCTTATGAGGTGATTGCCAATGCCAAGAAGATGGATATCTGGTTTGACAATGCTTTGTATTCTACCGTTTGTGACGAGTACCTGACCCAGATTTCCGACATCACCAACGGCGATGTGACGCCGGAGGATGCGATGGCGAAGATCCAGAAGGTTGCTGCTGAGGCTCAGAACCTGGCTCAGTAAAACATGTCTTTCAATCAGGGGCTGTCATGAAATCTATTCTGAATGAAATGAAAGTCTGTTTCATGATCAGTCCTAAATCATGGAAACCATGACAGGGAGCAGGCGACTGCTCCCTGTCTTTCAAAAAAGCCGTTGGAGCCGGTTCTGGTTCTGGGCGGACCACATCAAAAAGGTGGGTGCCAACATGAAAAAGAAAACCAATTTAACACCATATTTATATGTTATCCCAGGTCTTTTGATGGTGCTGGGGCTGGTCTATATTCCGGTCATTGTCAACCTGGTATACAGCTTTTTCCATCTGTCGTCTTATTCTTCTTCCATGAAGTTTGTCGCTTTTGATAATTACCGCAGGCTCTTTACCAGCGATACTTTCCCGATCATGATCCGCAATAACATTTACTATTGTGTCATTTCCCTGATCGTGCAGGTTGGCTTCGGCACTTTTCTGGCACTGCTTCTGGAAAGCAAGCTGGCAGGGGAACGGTTCAAAACCATCTGCCGTAATATTTATTTTATCCCGTCCCTGGTTTCCCTGACCGCGGTGGGCCTGATGTTTAATTTTATCTATAATCCACAGCTTGGTATGCTGAATACTCTGCTGAAAAATATCGGCTTGGCCAGTATGCAGCAGACCTGGCTGGGGGACAAAAACCTGGCAATTTTTTGTATCATAGCCATGAGCCAGTGGCAGTTCACCGGCTATATCACCCTTTTGATGGTGGTTGCTTTCCAGAACGTGCCCAATGATTACGTGGAGGCGGCTATCATTGACGGAGCCGGCCCTGTACGGCGTGCCCTGAGCATTATCCTTCCGCTGGCAAAGGAGCAGCTTCTGGTCTGTACCATCATCACGGTAATCGGTGCCTTTAAGCTTTTTACCGAGGTGTATTCCACCACGGTCGGCGGCCCCGGAAACTCTTCCCAGGTATTAGGGCTGTTCCTGTACCAGAATGCATTCCTGCATGATGACATGGGGATGGCAGCAGCAACCGGAGTTCTGATCTTTATTATAACCGTTACGGCATCCATCTTCCAGTTAAAGATCAGCCGTTCCGGCGAAGTATAAGGAGGGATCGCTATGAGTACAGAAAAATATGTCCTGAGAGCCCGTATTTTAAAGGTCGTGCTTCATATATTCCTGCTGATTTTAGTAGCCATCATCCTTTTCCCGGTATGCTGGCTGGTGCTGAATTCCTTAAAGACGAACCAGGAGATGTTCCTGGATTCCTTAGCACTGCCGAAGAAATGGATGTTTGAAAATTATATCACGGCTTGGAACAAAGGGCTGGTATCTTATTTTGTCAATTCTATCATAGTAGGAGTCCTTTCAATCGGGATCATCCTGGCGTTAAGTTCCATGCTGGCTTACGGCCTGACAAGGTTTAACCTGCCTGGCAGCGGCTTCATTTTCATCCTGGTATTAGGCGGCATGGCCTTATCGGAGCAGGTTGCCTTGGTTCCGTTATATAAGATTTTGCAGGCTGTAAAGCTTTATAATACCCGCGCAGCCCTGGTGCTGCCCTATGTAGCTTTCCGGATTCCATTTACCATGTTCCTGATGCGTTCCTATTTCATCTCTATTCCCAAGGAACTGGAGGAGGCAGCTATCGTGGATGGGTGTAAGAGCTGGCAGCGTTTTACGAAGATCATCCTGCCAATCAGTAAGCCGGTGCTGGCTTCCTGTGCGATCGTCAACTTAAACCACGTGTGGAATGAATTCCTGTTTGCCAACGTATTTTTGGAGAACAAGAAACTGATGACCATCCCGCTGGGCCTGATGACCTTCCAGGGGGATCTAAAGTCGGATTACGTAGTCATGCTGGCCGGCATCCTGATCTGTTCCTTGCCCATGGTAATCCTATTCCTGTGCATGTCCAGGCAGTTTGTGCGGGGCCTGACTTCCGGAGCGGTCAAAGGCTGACAAGCCCGATGCAATATCCCGTTGCTTACAGCAGCGGGATATTTTGTTGTTAGGCCAAGGGCCTGTTTTCATTTGCCAAAAACAGGTTCCACGAAAAAGGATCCATGCCACAGTATGGCACGGATCCTTTTTCGGTTGGGCTTTTTTCTTAATATTAATATTCCAGCTTCCACATATACCTTCTCATGGTCAGCGGATGTTCACGCTTGATGGCAATCTCCTCGCCCAAGAGCCTGGTCAGGCCGCCGATCATCAACGGGTTGAAGTACTCAACAACAGTGCTCTTGATATGGGAACTGAGGCCGAAATCCTTGGCATCGATCAAGGTATACTTTGCGTTCATGCGCTGGATGAAGGTCAGTGCCCTGGCATCGAGGGGACGGGTCGGTCCGTCGTTCATCATCAGGACGTAATGGGCATTCTCGTCAGCCATCTCAAACGGCCCATGGAAGAACTCGCCGGTATGGAAGGTGCTGGACTCTAACCACTGCATCTCCATCATCAGGAACATGGAGAAGCCATAGGCAGTGTACTGGGTGGCACCGGAACTCATCACGTACAGGATCGGTGCATTGTAGTTTTCCTCTGCGAACTTCCTGGCAGTGGAACGGAACAGCGGGGCGGAGGTGTTGATCAGGTCAAAGATCTTGCCCAGGCCATCATGCAGGTCATCATAGTGTGCATAGCCCTCATATTCGTTTAAGATCTCACAGGCAAGTTCCAATGCCCTGGCCGGCTTTTCCATCTTGGCGCCATAACTCTCATAAAAGCCGTGGATGATCTGGTACTGGGAATTCTTCGCCAGGCCGGATTCCGGGTTGATGGTAATGGAAATTACATGGGCGCCCTTCTCAACCGCCAGTTTGGTAGCAGCTACCGTCTCCGGGGTATTGCCGCTTAATGAACAGGTGATAACGATGGAGGTGTTGTCCACGGCAGCAGGAGTGGAATAGTTGAAATTGTTCGCTGTGTAGATGCTGGTACGCAGTTTCTTCGCATTGTTCTCCAGGAAATATTTTGCCGGGAACAGGTCGGACATGGAAGCGCCGCAGCCTACAAAATACACGGTCTTAATCTCTGGCTGCTTTGCCTTGATGGTTGCAACGATTTCTTTGATGGTCATAGCTAAAATCCTCCTCACTTGTTATAAATGTTTAAATACATTATATAACATTATATAATATCTGTCAACAAGCTTTCTTAAGAAAGTTCGGCTAAGAAAGTTCAATTAGGAATTCTCTGTGAAAAATCCATCCGATGTGGTACAATAAAGACATTAGCTGCAGAAGCATAAAATAAGAGATGGCCATGGAGGGGCAAATATAATGAAATATCGTATTATCGGAGATACAATGCCGGCAGTAGAGGTGATGTTTGAGGCACCGGGGGAGGAGATGTACACACAGTCGGGCGGCATGGCGTGGATGACCGACGGGATTGAGATGTCAACCAATACCAAAGGCGGGCTGATGAAAGGGATCGGCAGGATGTTTGCCGGGGAGTCGTTGTTTATGGCTACCTACCGGGCACAGCAGGCCGGGTCGGTGATTGCCTTTGCATCCACGGTGGCCGGGCGTGTTCTGCCGGTGGATGTCACGGCCACAGGCGGTATGATCTGCCAGAAAGGGGCATTCCTCTGTGCGCAGAGCGGGGTCAATCTGAATATCACATTCAGCAAAAAGATTTCGGCCGGGCTGTTCGGCGGTGAGGGTTTTATCCTGCAGGATCTGAGCGGGCAGGGCATGGCATTTCTGGAAGTGGACGGGGATTTGGTGGAAAAGGTTCTGCAGCCGGGTGAGGTCCTGAAGGTGGATACAGGCAATGTGGTGGCCTTTGATAGGAGCGTAAGCTATGAAGTCGAGACGGTAAAAGGGCTTGGCAATATCTTTTTTGGCGGTGAGGGGCTGTTTTTGACCAGGCTCAAGGGTCCGGGGAGAGTGGTGCTGCAGACGCAGAATATTGCGGAGTTTGCCGGGCGGATTGCCCGGTTTATCCCGACCGGAAGCAAGTAGGGCAGGAACCTGTCTCCCGGTTTTTAGCGATGGCAGTATAGGGGATTTAAATTGTGTTATACTACCCTCAGCGGGCAACCATGTGTCCCCTTGTCCATTGAGGGTAATGATAGAGCCGGGGGACGGCCGTTCCCTGGGAGAGAAGAGAGGAAACAGAAGATGGATATGAATTTTAAACCGGTACAGGCAGATGATATCGAAGCGCTGACGCCGTTCTTCTGCCGCCGGCCGAACAAGGCATGTGACAGTGTGGTGCTGGACAGCTTTCTTTGGCGGGATTATTATAATGTTCAGTTTGCGATCCGTGACGGGAAGGCTGTCCAGTGGCTGATGGAGGAAGGCGGGGTGAAACATAGTGCCATGCCCGTATGTGAGGAGCAGGACCTGCCCCATTATTTTTACGAGATGGTCGATTACTTTAACCAGGTGCTCCGCCAGCCTTTTAAGATCTATCTTGCGGACGAGGAGGCGGTGGATTATCTGCATCTGCGCGAATCCTCCGATTTTGAGGTGACGGAGCAGGAGGATTTGAAGGACTACCTTTATGACGGGGATGCTATGCGGACGTTATCCGGCAAAAAGCTGCATAAGAAAAAGAACCATCTGAATGCATTCCTAAAGGAATATGAGGGGCGGTATGAGTACCGGCGTCTTTCCTGTGCGGACAGGGGGGAGGTCTGGAGTTTCCTGGACACCTGGCGGGAGGAGAAAGGGGAAGTGGTGGAAAGCCATCTGGATTATGAGGTGGAGGGGATCCACGCGATCCTAAACCATTGCTGCCAGCTGCAGGTACGGATGTCGGGGGTCTATATTGACGGGAGGCTGCAGGCGTTTACCATCGGCAGCTACAATCCGTTTGAGAATATGGCTGTGATCCATATCGAAAAGGCCAATGCCGCAGTTCGGGGGCTATACCAGTTTATCAACCAGCAGTTTTTGATCCATGAGTTTCCGGATGCCGTGCTGGTCAACCGGGAGGATGATTTGGGGCAGGAGGGGCTGAGGAAGGCGAAGATGTCTTACAACCCCTGCGGCTTTGCAAGGAAATATCTGGTTCTGCAAAAGAATTTCAAGGGCTGAGCGGGGGAAAAGAGATGATACGGTATCTGGCAGAGGAAGAGAAGCCCATGTGCCGGGAATTGTGGGAAGAGGCGTTCCCGGAGGATTCCAAGGAGTTTGGAGATTATTATTTTGGGGAAAAGGTAAAGGGCAACCGGATATTGGCATTGGTTGGGGAGGGCGGCAATGCCGCGGATTGCCGGATTGACGCCATGGTTCATCTAAACCCCTACCGGCTTATGGTGCGGGAACTTACCTGGGAAGTGGATTACCTGGTAGGCGTGGCAACCCGCAGAGAAAAGAGGCACAGGGGATATATGCGCCGCCTGCTTTTGCGGATGATGGAGGATATGCACCAGGAACAGGCGCCGTTTTGCTTCCTGATGCCGGCGGATGAGGCGATTTACCTTCCGTTTGGCTTCACGTATATATTCCGGCAGCCCCGGTTTTCTTTGGGAGGGGGCTGGGAGCCGGATGTGCAGGACGTTGCCGCAGAAGCGGGGGGCATGTCCTATGGGGAGCGGCTGGCAGCATTGGCCCGATGGATGGAAGAGTGGCTGGGAAGGCGCTGCCAGGTTTATGCCAGACGGGACGAGGCTTACTTACGGCGCCTTGTGGATGAACTTGCCAGTGAAGGAGGAACCCTGGAAATCCTTTCTGACGGCGGGGCAATTGCCGGGGCTATGGCTTGGTGGGGAAGGGAAAAAAGGGAACAGCGCCTGCTGTACGGGGACAGGCCGTATGTGGACGAGGCAGAAACCCCAGGAAAACCCGCAGTCATGGCACGGATCATTTCGCCAGAAGCATTTATGGCGGCAATCCGCCTGAAAAAGGGTGCGGGCAAAAAATGTGTGATACCGCTGCGGATCCGGGATCCGCTGATAAGTGCCAATGACGGGGAATGGCAGTGGCATTTGGGGGAAGAGACATCCTGGCTGGAGCGGGGCGGCAAAGGAGAAGGGATGCTGCCAGGACTGGATTTGACGGTGGCGCAGCTGACCTCCTGGATGTTTGGCTATGAGGTTCCGGAGGCCGCCAAGCCATACGACGGCCTGGTGGATACGCTGCAGGGGGTGTTCCTGGATGAGGTGGTATAGGGTATGCAGCCTCTTATAGGCCTGATTTAAGAGACAAGGAGGGAGAATAGCATGGGCGGATTGGAACAACTGAGAGAGTGGGTGGAAGAAAGCAGCAATATTGTCTTTTTCGGCGGTGCCGGGGTGTCAACAGAGAGCGGGATCCCGGATTTCAGAAGCGTGGACGGTCTATATAACCAGCAATATGATTATCCGCCGGAAACGATTATCAGCCGCAGCTTCTATGAGAAGAATCCGGAGGAGTTTTACCGGTTTTATAAAGAACGTATGGTTTTTACGGGTGCGAAGCCCAATGCGGCGCATGTGGTGCTGGCAAAGTGGGAGGAGGAGGGGAAACTTTGTGCAGTGGTTACCCAGAATATTGACGGGCTCCACCAGGCAGCAGGAAGCAGGGAGGTCATGGAACTCCATGGCTCCATACATAGGAATTACTGCAGCCGCTGCCGCCGGTTTTATAGCCTGGAAGATATCATGGCAATGGACGGGGTGCCCCGGTGTGAATGCGGCGGGATTATAAAGCCGGATGTGGTACTTTATGAGGAAGGCTTAGACCAGGGGATCCTGCAGAAGGCCGTGTCTTATATCCGCCATGCGGACATGCTGATAATAGGGGGAACTTCGCTGGTTGTGTATCCGGCGGCCGGCCTGGTGAATTATTATCAAGGCCATAGGCTGGTGATTGTCAACAAGACGGTGACGCCGGTCGATAACCAGGCGGATTTGGTGGTGACCGGGAAGATCGGAGAGGTTTTTTCCAAGCTGATGGAGGGCTGAGATGGATATAAGGTGGGTTTATGAGGTAGGGGATATCGTAAAACTGAAAAAGCCGCATCCCTGTGGGAGCAGCGAATGGGAGATTTTGCGGGTTGGGGCGGATTTCCGGCTCAAATGTACGGGCTGCGGCCGCCAGGTGATGGCAGAACGGAGGATGGTGGAAAAGAATGCCAGGAACCTGAGAAAAAAGGCACAGGAGGTTTGAGATGCGTCCGGAGGAAGCAAAGAAGGCAGAAAGGCAGAGCAACCTCGAACTTCTGAGGATTATAGCCATGCTGCTGATCGTGGCAGGGCATTTTGCAGTGCAGGGAGGGCTTATCTGGGCTGCTGCCGGAAAAAACCAGCTGTTTATCATGCTGGCGGGTTCCGGGCAGAGGGTTGCAGTCAATATGTTTCTGATGATCGGAGCCTGGTTTATGGTGGACGCAGAGTTCCGGGCATCAAGAATTTTGAAACTTTATGGGGAGACGGCATTTTATGCCGTTACGATTACCCTTTTGATGGTATTATTGCGCGCAGATGTCCCCAAACAGGATATCGTGAGGGTGGCAATGCCTTTTTTCGGGAGGCCGCTGTGGTTTGCCTCTGCCTATATTTCCCTGCTGGCTGCCGCCCCCTTCCTGAAAAAAGTGCTGGCGTGGGAGCAGGGAGAACTGCGCAGGCTGCTGCTTGTCCTCTTCGTGCTGTTAAGCATGGCAAGCACAGTGCCGGGCTACAAGGAATCGTATGTCGCTGATCTTTGCTGGTGCATGTACATCTACCTCTTTATCGGCGCCTACAAAAGAAACGGGCATCAATCCGGAGGAAGCAGATGGCTCTTGTTAACAGGAGGGCTGGGGATTTATGCTGCTTTGGTGCTGTCCAGGTGGCTGTGCACAATATACAGCCCGAAATATCCCTTCTTATCCGCCGGGGTTTCATTGGCCGAACAATATATATCGGATATCCGGTCCGTGCCCAACTTTTTATGTGCCCTGATGGTTTTCTTGTTTTTCCTCCGCACGGATATCGGCAGGAACAAAGCGATTAACCATATATCCAAAAGCGCTTTCGCGGTATATGCCATCCATGCAGTACCAGCATTCCACGACTTCTTGTGGTACCGTATTTACCGGTGCGGCGCTTGGCGGCAGTCAGGCCTGGTATGCCTGTATTTTACCGGCGCGGTGCTTTCGGTATATATAGCAGCTTCCCTGATTGACCGGATAAGGATAAAGTGGATCGAGCCTGCCTGGCTCAAAAGCCGCCTGTTTTGCTTATTGTGCCGGTACTTAGACAGCTTTTACAAAACCACCTAGTCCATGCCCCCCGCCCCACCCGCTGCCTACACCCTTTGCTGCTTCCTTGGCGTACTTACCTGCCGCAAAATAAACAAGAAAAAGATTGACGCAATCCCTTCTATATGATATAGTAAAGTGGCGAATGGAAGAACCAAGGTCTTTTTTTTATGCTCAAAAAAGGCCGTAACCTAACAAAACTTGAGTGGAGGTGGAAGTTGTGCGCACAAGGATTACACTGGCATGCACAGAATGCAAGCAGCGGAATTACAACATGACGAAGGATAAAAAAGCCCATCCGGATCGCATGGAAACCAAGAAGTACTGCAGATTTTGTAAGACACATACCCTGCATAAGGAAACCAAGTAAGGAGTGTGAAACATGGCAGAGGCTACAAAGACTGAAAAAGCTCCCAAGCCGAGCTTTATAAAAGGGCTTAAGGCTGAGTTCAAGAAGATCGTCTGGCCTAACCAGGAGACCGTAATCAGACAAAGTGCTACGGTGGTGGTGGTCACAGTTCTGCTGGGAACAGTCATTGCACTCCTGGATTTTGCTATCACAAAGGGTCTTAATATTATTTTGTTTTTAGGATAAGGGTGATATCTATGGCAGATGCGAAATGGTATGTGGTGCATACCTATTCAGGCTACGAGAACAAAGTAAAAGTGGACATTGAGAAAACCATTGAGAACCGAAACCTGCAGGAGCAGATCTTGGAAGTCTCCGTCCCCATGCTGGAAGTCGCTGAGATGAAGAACGGTGTGGAGAAGCTTGCAGATAAGAAGATGTTCCCGGGATACGTGCTGATCCATATGGTGATGAATGATGACACATGGTACGTAGTCCGCAATACCCGTGGCGTCACGGGGTTTGTCGGGCCGGGATCCAAGCCGGTACCTCTGAGCGAGGAGGAGATGGCAGGGCTTGGGTTCGCCAGGAAGGATGTAGTTGCAGAGTACGAGGTCGGAGATACGATCGTGGTCACTGCGGGCGCCTGGAAGGATACCATTGGGGCGATCAAATCCATCAATGAAGGCAAAAAGACCCTTACAATCAATGTCGAGATGTTCGGCCGTGACACACCGGTTGAACTGAACTTCACGGAAGTGAGGAAAATGTAACAGAGTGGGAGGGACACCCCCGACAATACCACAATATAGGAGGTCATTATCATGGCAAAGAAAGTAACTGGCTACATTAAATTACAGATTCCGGCAGGCAAGGCAACCCCGGCTCCGCCGGTTGGCCCCGCACTGGGCCAGCATGGCGTGAATATTGTGCAGTTCACAAAGGAGTTTAATGCAAGGACTGCAGACCAGGGAGACCTGATTATCCCGGTGGTTATCACCGTGTACGCGGACAGAAGCTTCAGCTTTGTTACCAAGACCCCGCCGGCGGCTGTACTGCTGAAGAAGTACTGCAAGATTAAATCCGGTTCCGCAACCCCGAATAAGACCAAAGTGGCTACGATCTCCAAGGCGGACCTGCAGAAGATCGCTGAGACTAAGATGCCGGACCTGAATGCGGCAAGCTTAGAGGCAGCGATGAGCATGATTGCAGGTACTGCACGGAGCATGGGCATCACAGTTGGCGAATAATAACAGATAAATAACGTGGGAGGGACATCCCCGACAATACCACTAGGAGGTTATTGATATGAAACGTGGAAAAAGATATCTTGAGACGGCTAAGAATGTAGACCGTTCTGTGCTTTATGATACAGCAGAAGCGATTGCGATGGTAAAAAAGTGTGCGGTTGCCAAATTTGACGAGACCATTGAGGCTCACATCCGTACCGGCTGTGACGGGCGCCATGCAGACCAGCAGATCCGTGGCGCGGTTGTGCTGCCGCATGGTACCGGTAAGGTGGTCCGCATCCTGGTATTTGCCAAAGGCGTGAAGGCGGATGAGGCACAGGCTGCAGGGGCAGATTATGTAGGGGCGGAGGAACTGATCCCGAAGATCCAGAATGATGGCTGGCTGGATTTTGATGTGGTTGTGGCAACCCCGGATATGATGGGCGTAGTCGGCCGTTTGGGCCGTGTGCTTGGCCCGAAGGGCTTGATGCCGAACCCGAAGGCCGGTACCGTGACCATGGATGTGACCAAGGCAATCAACGATATCAAGGCAGGTAAGATCGAATACAGGCTTGATAAGACCAATATTATTCATGTGCCGGTGGGCAAGGCTTCCTTTACGGAGGAGCAGTTAGCAGACAACTTCCAGACGCTTATGGATGCGATCATTAAAGCAAGACCCAGTGCGCTGAAGGGCACCTTTATCAAGAGTGCTACTTTGGCATCTACCATGGGGCCTGGCGTAAAACTGAATGTGACAAAGCTGATGGCATAAGGACGGCGGTCATATTCCGGGAAAACAGAGATGATCCTGATAGAGGAGGCATCCGGCACCTTTCCAAGACAGAGGGGTGCCGGATGCCTTTGTTTTATAACAAATGGATTTATTCCAAAATCATGTTGACAAAATGAAGCGGCCGTGGTATGATTTGCAAGTATTGACTGCCGAAGACAGCAGGTGCCGTGAGGCATAAGGTTACAACCGCCTGCCGAGGGAACATACAAATCAACGGATTAAGATGATTTTATGGAGCCGCTCTGCCGTCTGTGCCGGAGCGGTTTTTTCTCTAGATGTAGAGACCTATGGTTTTTGCATTAGGACGCAGTCGAGAAAATCTAACAGGAGGTAGATATTCATGGCAAAAGTTGAGTTGAAACAGCCGATTGTAGCTGAGATTTCCGAATTGCTCAATGGCGCGGCATCTGCCGTAGCAGTAGACTACCGTGGGCTGACCGTTGCCCAGGATACGGAACTTCGTAAGCGGCTGAGAGAAGCCGGTGTCGCTTATAAGGTTTATAAGAACACCCTGATCCGGCGGGCTGCGGAAGGCACCGATTTTGCTGCCCTGGATCCGCATCTGGAAGGGCCGACTGCCATTGCTGTTTCCAAGGATGATGCGACAGCACCTGCCCGGATTCTGGCAGAGTTCGCCAAGAAGGCTGACAAGCTGGAGATTAAGGCCGGTGTCGTGGAAGGCACTTACTATGATGCCAAGGGTATGCAGGCGATTTCGAGCATCCCGTCCAGAGAGGTATTGCTTGGACGGCTGTTCGGCAGCATGAAGTCCCCGATTGCAAACCTTGCCCGCGTGCTGAATCAGGTTGCTGAGAAGCAGGGCGAGACTGCATAGTTTTGTGACGGCGCCGCAGGGCTGGCGCAAGTAGAAAAAATGATGGATAAATAAAATCTAAATGGAGGAAATGAAAATGGCAAAGTTAACCACTGCTGAGTTTATCGAAGCGATTAAAGAGTTATCTGTTCTGGAACTGAACGATTTGGTAAAGGCTTGTGAGGAAGAGTTCGGCGTGTCTGCAGCTGCAGGCGTTGTTATGGCTGGCCCTGCCGGTGCTGCCGAGGAAAAAGAAGAGAAGACCGAGTTTGATGTTGAGCTGACCGAGGTTGGCCCGAACAAGGTTAAGGTTATCAAGGTTGTCCGTGAGGCTACCGGCCTGGGCCTGAAAGAGGCTAAGGACGTAGTTGACGGCGCTCCGAAGGTAGTGAAGGAAGGCGCTTCCAAGGAAGAGGCTGAGGAACTCAAGACCAAGCTGGAGGCTGAAGGCGCAAAGGTTACTTTGAAGTAAACAAGGCCGGAATTTTTAGGATGGAAAGGGACTTTCGGTGCCTGCATTCTGCGGGTGCCGGAAGTTTTTTTGTTTCGGCGGAGTGCATTTGAGGCTTTCAAGCTGCCGTGGCATAGTGAAAGATTTGGGGAGAGGCCGGAATTTTTGTTTCATCAAATATGAAATGAATCTAAACTTATGTCATCCGGTTAACCTGCTTTGTCTGGAAAAAATACTGTTTCGGTGATGAGACGGCGAGGGGCAGGGTGAGATAAAAGCACTTCAAATCGCGAATTTTCGCGGTTTTTTAGTATTGAATGTAACTGGGGGGCAAGTGATTTGGTGTGACAATGATAATTCATAAAAAGTTTAGAATAATTGCTCGAAAAATGGTTTAAAAGCCTTGACATTAGTAAAAAAGGGTGTTAAGATTAGCTAGTATTTTCACATGGGCTATTGATTCACATATTTGTGTAAGTCATGATGTAAGGCCTCATGATTTACACAAATATGTGATTTTTGTTTCTGGGAAAATACAAATAAATGGTAGGAGGTACCCATTATGAATAACGGTACAGTGAAGTGGTTCAACGCAACGAAAGGCTATGGTTTCATCACCAACGACGCGACGGGAGAGGAAGTGTTTGTACATTTTTCCGGTATCGTAGCAGATGGCTACAAGACCTTGGAAGATGGCCAGAAGGTTACCTTCGACACAACCGAAGGCAATCGTGGCGTGCAGGCAGTAAATGTACATGTAGTTGCATAAAAGCCATGTGATGGGGATGGCTGCGGAGCAGGAGAAGGATCTTCAGCTTCGCAGCTGTTTTTATTTTTCCGGCAATAGACTGGGAGAATCTTGGCTTGGTCTTTGTTTTCAATAAAAATCTTTGCAAAAAATCTTTGTATCAGATGAAAAACCTTGCATTTTCGAGATAAATAATGTATTATTCAATTATGTTTACCTTGAAATGTAAGCACTTACATCAAAGCGCTGGCACAACAGGGTGTTACAGGGAAAATATAAAACGGAGGTTACGGACGATGAGCAAAGAAACAGTAATTCAGTTTGGAGAAGGCGGGTTTCTGCGGGGATTTGTGGATTATTTCCTGCAAAAGATGAGAGACCAGGGGCTGTTTGACGGTTCTGTCGTGGTAGTGCAGCCAATCGAACGCGGGATGTGCGAGATGCTGACGAAGCAGAATTGTGAGTACAACCTGTTTTTGCGGGGAGTTGAAGACGGCAGGGTGGTGGACGAGCATACCCATATTAATGTGATTTCCAGGTGCATCAACCCTTACGCGGACTGCGAAGGGTATATGGCACTGGCAGAGAATCCGGATATGCGTTTTATTGTTTCCAATACCACGGAGGCGGGGATTGAGTTCGTGGCGGATAATAAGCTGGAGGACGCCCCGGCAAGGACGTTTCCGGGCAAGCTGACCCAGCTGCTGTATAAACGTTTCCGGCTTGGGATGAAGGGGTTTATTATTTTATCCTGCGAATTGATTGACCACAACGGGGAAGAATTGGAGAAGTGCTGCCTGCAGTATGCGGATCTGTGGGAACTGGGGGATGAGTTTAAGGCCTGGCTGAAAACAGAGAACGATTTTTGCTCCACATTGGTAGACCGGATTGTTACCGGGTTCCCGCGTGATGAACATGAGGCGTTGTGCAAGCGGATTGGAGAACAGGATAATATGATGGATACCGCCGAGATATTCCATCTGTGGGTGATCCAGGGGCATCATGAAGAGGAACTGCCGCTGCAGAAAGCAGGCTTCCATGTGGTTTGGACCGATAATGTGGATCCTTACAAAAAGCGCAAGGTGAGGATACTCAACGGCGCGCATACCTCCATGGTATTGGGAGCCCACCTGTACGGCCTTGAGACTGTAGGGGAGTGCCTGAAGGATGAGAAGGTTTCAGGGCTGCTTAGGAAATGCATTTTTGAAGAGATTATCCCGACGATCGGCGATACGGAGGATAACCGCAGGTTTGGGGAAGCGGTCCTGGAGCGGTTTTCCAACCCGTTTATCAAACACCTGCTCCTGTCGATTGCCCTGAATTCCGTTTCCAAATTCAAGGCCAGGGTGCTGCCGACGATTTTGGAGCACAAGGAACAGTTCGGGCACTATCCGCAGGGCTTGTCGTTCTCGCTGGCGGCATTGATTGCTTTTTACCATACCGACGCTGCCAACGACGGGAAGGACATTATGGAATTCATGAAAAACGCATCTGTTGCAGATGTGCTTAAAAAGGCAGAGTACTGGGGGCAGGATTTGAGTGATATGCTGCCGGCAGTGCAGAAATGGTATGATGCCATCGAAAAGAATGGCATGGCGAAGGCGTACGACGAGGTGCTGGCTGAAAAGTAAGCACTTATAACTCGGAAGCCGTGTACAGGGGGATTGCCTGATATGGGGAATCCCCCTTTTGGCTGCCAAAGAAGGAGGGCAGGAAAATATTTATTATAGAAAATACTTTGCAGGGATTTCTGAAAAGGAGGGGATCCACATATGATGGATTAAGAGAGAAAAGGCGGGAACTTGGGCGAGATGGGGAAAAAGGAGTGGAAAATAGAGCAAAAGGCCGCCGGATTGCTGGCAGTCCTGATTTTGGAGGGAGCATTGCTGGGAACTGCTGGGGGGATACTGCGGTATGGCGCGGGAAGTAGGCCGCAGGAGGCATTTTATACGGCTATGGATACCCCGGGCCATGAGGAAGGGGCTGGGGGATACTGTGATGAACACCAGGCCGAGGCTAAGACAGCCTTGAGAAGGGAAGCGAAAAAAGAGCAGGGGGTGGTTGCCCTGACATTTGATGACGGGCCGCATGAGGTCTATACGGCAAAGCTGCTGGAGGGCCTGAAAAAACGGGGGGTAAAGGCGACCTTTTTTTTGATGGGGCAGAACATAGAAGGGAAAGAAGAACTGATCCGGCGTATGCAGGAGGACGGGCACTTGATCGGAAACCATAGCTACCGCCATATCCCGCTGACAAAGGCCGGTGAGGAGACGGTATGTGAGGCAGTGGAAAGGACGGAGGAGATCATCCAGGGGATAACCGGGGAACGTCCGCAGTATTTAAGGCCGCCATATGGGGACTGGAATGAAAACCTGGAGTGCCGCATGGATATGACCACGGTATTCTGGTCGGTGGATTCCTTGGACTGGAAACTGAAGGAAACGGGTAAAATCGTGGAAAATGTGGAAAACAAGATCCATAGCGGGGATATTATCCTGATGCATGACATTTTCCCCACATCCGTGGAGGCGGCTTTGGAACTGGTTGACCGGCTGCAGGCGAAGGGCTACCAGTTTGTGACGGTGGAGGAATTGCTGATTGACTGACCATAAAGGGGTTCCTGGTTCGAGTTGACATTCCTGTATCCGGAGGCTATACTGGATAGGAAAAGGAAGCAGAGTGAGGTGCCACATGGATTTATTTGATTATATGAGGAGCGCTACCCAGGAGAAGGAGTCCCCTTTGGCATCGCGGATGCGGCCACGTACCCTGGACGAGGTAGTGGGGCAGAAACATATCATAGGTAAAGACAAGCTTTTATACCGTGCGATCCGTGCGGATCAATTGGGATCGCTGATTTTTTACGGTCCGCCGGGAACGGGCAAGACGACATTGGCCAAGGTGATAGCCAATACAACCAAGGCCGGATTCCGCCAGATCAATGCCACGGCGGCGGGGAAAAAGGATATGGAGGAGGTAGTAAAGGAGGCAAAGGACTCCCTGGGCATGTACGGCAGGAAGACCATTTTGTTTGTTGATGAGATCCACCGATTCAACAAAAGCCAGCAGGATTACCTCTTGCCCTTTGTGGAGGACGGGACATTGATCCTGATCGGTGCCACCACGGAGAACCCATATTTTGAGGTCAACGGGGCTCTTCTGTCCCGTTCCCGTATTTTTGAACTCAAGGCACTGGAACGGGGGGAGGTCAAAGAACTGATCTACCGTGCCGTTTCTGACAGGGAAAACGGCATGGGCAGTTATGATGTGGTTGTGGAGGAAGCTGCTGCGGATTTTTTGGCGGACGTTGCCGGGGGAGATGCCCGTGCAGCTTTGAATGCGGTGGAGTTAGGGGTGCTGACGACAGAGAGGGATCCGTCAGATGCAAAAATCCACCTGACTTTGGATGTTGCACAGGAGTGTATCCAGAAAAGGGCGATGCGCTATGACAAAGACGGGGACAACCATTACGACACGATCTCTGCTTTTATTAAAAGCATGCGGGGCTCCGACCCGGATGCGGCGGTTTACTATCTTGCACGGATGCTGTATGCGGGGGAGGACATCAAGTTTATTGCGAGGCGTATTATGATCTGTGCGTCTGAGGATGTAGGGAATGCGGATCCCCGGGCATTGACGGTAGCGGTCAGCGCAGCGCAGGCGGTGGAACGGGTCGGCATGCCGGAGGCGCAGATTATCCTGGCGCAGGCAGTTACTTATGTGGCGACAGCCCCGAAGAGCAACGCGGCGGTATGCGCCATCAGCGAGGCCATGGAGGCGGTGAAGGAACAGCGGCATATGCCGGTTCCGGCACATCTGCAGGATGCCCATTACAGGGGGTCGGCAGAATTGGGGAGGGGGACAGGCTATAAGTATGCCCATGATTATCCGAACCATTATGTAAAGCAGCAGTATCTTCCGGATGGCATGGCGGGGCAGGTTTTCTACCGCCCGGCAGACAGCGGCTATGAGAAGGACATTCGGGAATTTATGCATTTTTTACAGAGCCATCCAATGGACGGGCAGTGAACAGGCCGGCTGTTTTTTGAAGTGTGACAGAAAAATAAAAAACCACTTTCTTTTTTGGAAAAAGCGTTATATAATATCCATATACGGGGTGGGGAGTGTTCGGTCCACTCTCTTATCCCGTAATCTGTCATCAAGATATTCTGGAATCATTTATTACCCCAAAGCAATAATGATTGAGCGGGCAAATGGACAGTGTCCGCAATAGGAACAAATTAAAAGGACGTTTATTGTTGAGAAATGGAGAACATTCAGTATGAGAGAAAAATTGCAGACATTACCATTGGCGGAACTTAAGGAACTGGCAAAGTCCCAGGGGATTAAGGGGGGGAGCACCATGCGTAAGGCGGAACTGATTGATGCCTTGTGTGCGGCGGCAGAACAGGAGGAGATCATGAAAACCGTGGTGCCGCCGCCAGCGCCGAGGCCGCAGTTTGAAGGGAAGGGTGAGGAAAGGAATGCTGGCAAGCCTCAGATGCGCCCGGCCCGGGACAACCGCCAGGCAGAAGCACTGACCCCGCAGGAGGTTGCCGAATTGGACAGCGGGATTGGCGCAAACGGTATCCTGGAAGTGATGCCGGATGGTTTTGGCTTTATCCGGTGTGAGAATTTCCTGCCAGGGGAGAACGATGTGTATGTGGCTCCGTCCCAGATCCGCAGGTTTAACTTAAAAACGGGTGACATTATTGTAGGGAACCGGCGGGTGAAGACTGCGGCAGAAAAATTCGCCGCCCTTTTATATATAAAGAATGTCAATGGCTATCCGATCAGCGTGATTGAAAAGAGGCCGAATTTTGAGAACCTGACCCCGGTTTTCCCTAACGAGAGGCTGCATATGGAGACGGCTAACAAGACGACGACAGCCATGCGGGTGCTGGATCTGCTTTCCCCGATAGGAAAAGGGCAGCGCGGCATGATTGTCTCCCCGCCGAAGGCAGGCAAGACTACGTTGTTAAAGCAGGTGGCACAGGCCATAACCACAAACCATCCCGATATGCACCTGATTATCCTGCTGATTGACGAACGGCCGGAGGAAGTTACGGATATCAAGGAATCGGTGATCGGGGAGAATGTGGAGGTGATCTATTCCACCTTTGATGAACTGCCGGACCGCCATAAGCGGGTGTCCGAGATGGTGATTGAACGGGCAAAGCGCCTGGTGGAGCATAAGAGGGACGTGATTATCCTTTTAGACAGCATTACCCGTTTGGCAAGGGCTTACAACCTGGTGGTGCCGCCTAGCGGGCGCACTTTGTCCGGCGGCCTGGATCCGGCCGCACTGCATATGCCGAAGCGGTTTTTTGGCGCGGCGCGGAATATGCGGGAGGGGGGCAGCCTGACGATCTTGGCGACAGCGCTGGTGGATACCGGCAGCCGTATGGACGATGTGATCTATGAGGAGTTTAAAGGTACCGGCAACATGGAGCTTGTCCTGGACCGCAAGCTTTCCGAGAAGAGGATTTTCCCGGCCATCGATATCCTGAAATCCGGGACAAGGCGGGATGACCTGCTTCTTTCCCATGAGGAGGCGGAATCTGTAGACATCATCCGCAAGGCCACGAACACTTTAAAGCCGGAGGATGCCGTGGAGAAAATCTTAGATCTGTTTACCAAGACCAGGAACAACCGTGAATTCGTAGAAAATGCCAAGAGAATCCGTTTTTATTAGGCATTTAAGTCTTGCAAATGCCAAGGCTTTATGATATACTAACAACGCTGTTTATAGACGTGGGGTGATTTTAACGGTACAATGGGGCTGTTAGATGATCACAGGACTATAGAATTGAAAAGTAAAGAGGTGAAAATCATGAAAGAGGGTATCCATCCAGCCTACTATCAGGCAAAAGTAACCTGCAACTGTGGCAATGAATTTGTAACCGGTTCCACGAAGAAAGAGATCCACGTAGAGATTTGCTCAAAGTGCCATGCTTTCTATACCGGTCAGCAGAAGACGGCAGCAGCCCGTGGCCGTATTGATAAGTTCAACAGAAAGTACGGCATTAACGCATAAGTGCAGTGAGAGCGGCGAAGTAAGGTTGAGATTAAGTGGAGACACTTTGGCTCAACCTTCTTTTCTTTATACGGAAACAGAAAGGGGCTTTTCATGAAATATTCCGGAATCGGCGGGCAGGCCGTCATAGAAGGAATTATGATGAAGAATAAACAGGATTATGCGACGGCAGTGCGCAGGCCGGACGGGGAGATTGAAGTCAAAAAGGACCGGTATGTGAGCATGAGCGAGAAAGTGAAATTCTGCTCGCTGCCATTTGTCCGCGGAGTGTTCAGTTTCATAGATTCCATGGTATTGGGGATGAGGACGCTGAGTTTTTCAGCCGGTTTTTTTGAGGATGATGAAGATTCGGAGCCGGGGAAATTTGAACTGTGGCTGAACCGGATGTTCGGGGAGAAAGTGGAAAAGGTTCTGATGGCATTTGTGATGGTATTTTCGGTGGTGACGGCGATTGCCATTTTTATGGTGCTGCCGCTGCTGATTGCCAATGTGTTCCGGAGGTTTATCGCCTCGGCGACGTTGATGGCAGTCCTAGAGGGGTGCATCCGGATTGCGATTTTTGTCGTTTATATCAAGCTGATTTCCCATATGGAGGACATACGCCGTACCTTTATGTACCATGGGGCAGAGCATAAATGTATCAACTGCATCGAACACGGCCTGGCGTTAAGCGTGGAACATGTGCGCCGGAGTTCCAAGCAGCATAAGCGCTGCGGGACAAGCTTTTTGATTATTGTGATGGTGATCAGCATCTTGTTCTTCATGGTGATCCGTGTGGATACCGTGTGGCTGAGGATTGCCAGCCGGATCATCCTGATACCGGTAATTGCCGGGGTGTCATATGAGTTTTTGCGCCTGGCCGGGCGGAGCGACTCCGCCATTGTGAATCTCCTCAGCAAGCCGGGGATGTGGATGCAGAACCTGACCACCAGTGAACCGGACGACGGCATGATTGAAGTGGCGATTGCGGCGGTGGAGGCGGTTTTTGACTGGAAAGCCTACCTCCGGGAGAATTTCCCGGAGACAGAGATCCCCGACGGGCCAGAAGAAGCGGAGGCGGTGGAGCCATGACGCTGTTTCGCCTTTGGACAGAAGGGACGCGTGTTCTGGAGCAGGCCGGTGCCCCGGATGCCAAACAGGATGCCAAACAGCTTTTGCTGGCAGCGTTCCGGCTGGATATGGTGCATTTTTTGCTGAACCGGATGCAGGAATTGGAAGACAATAGAAAGAATGAGGAGTCAATCCGCCTTTACCGGGAGATGGTCGGCCGGAGGAGGAGGAGATGCCCGCTGCAGCAGATCCTGGGCAGCCAGGAATTTATGGGGATGGAATTCATGGTGAACCGGCATGTGCTGATTCCCCGCCAGGATACGGAGACATTGGTAGAGCAGGTATTGGCAGATGCCGCGGGCTGGAAAGAGGAAGCGGCATTAGGGCAGGAACGGGCTCTGCTTGATTTGTGCACCGGTTCGGGATGCATTGCGGTCAGCTTAGCGGCAAGCGGGTGTTTCTTTCGGGTGACGGCCACGGATATCTCCAAAGAGGCGCTAAGGGTGGCGGAACATAATGTGGAGGCATTGCTGCCGGGGTGGCTAAAGCTGCAAAAGGTGCAGCTTTTCTGCGGCGATCTGTTCGCCGCCCTGCCGGAGGGAGGGGGACGGTATGACGTAATCACCTCGAACCCCCCTTATATCCCGAC
Organism: bacterium 1XD21-70; assembly: GCA_003669055.1. GTDB lineage: Bacteria > Bacillota > Clostridia > Lachnospirales > Lachnospiraceae > Brotaphodocola. The sequence continues at coordinate 98,667 of RAYB01000011.1, read as the reverse complement.
TGGGGTGATCGAGTCCCTGGAGCCAGAGGTACGGGAATATGAGCCGGTCCTGGCACTGGACGGCGATGGGGATGGGCTTTGCTACTATAGGAGGATCATATCGGAGGCCGGCGGGTATTTAAAAGCCGGCGGGCGGATTTACCTGGAGATTGGCTTCGACCAGGCAGAGGCGGTTTGCGGCCTCCTAAGAGAGGCCGGATATCAGGATATCCGGGTATGCAGGGATCTTACGGGAAAGAACCGGGTGGCTGCCGCCTGTTGGCCGGGATAAGAAAATATGGAAAGAGAATGTGGGAGCAGGAGGGAAGAAAATGTTTGATCGGTTGGATGATATGCTGATCCATTATGAGGAGATCATGCAGGAACTGAATGAGCCGGGAGTGACAGAGGATCAGGTACGTTTCCGCAAGCTGATGAAGGAACAGTCTGACCTGGCACCGGTGGTGGAGGCGTATCAGGCATACAAACGGGCAAAGCAGGACATTGAAGACAGCCTGGCGCTTCTGGATGAGGAAAATGACGAGGAGATGCGGGAACTGGCAAAGGAGGAACTTTCTGATGCCAAAAAGAGGGTGGAACAGTTAGAGCAGGAACTGAAAATTTTGCTTTTGCCGAAGGATCCGAACGATGAGAAGAATATTATCCTGGAGATCCGTGCCGGGGCAGGAGGCGATGAGGCGGCCTTGTTTGCGTCCGAATTGTACCGGATGTATGTGAATTATGCAGAAGGGCAGCGCTGGAAGGTAGAATTGGTCAGCCTTAACGAAAACGGCATCGGCGGGTTCAAGGAGGTGGTTGCCATGGTTACCGGTAAGGGGGCATATTCCAGGATGAAATATGAGAGCGGCGTGCACCGGGTGCAGCGGGTGCCGGAGACGGAGTCCGGCGGGCGGATCCATACCTCCACGGCTACGGTGGCCGTGATGCCGGAGGCGGAGGATGTCGATGTGCAGATTGACATGAACGACTGCCGCATTGATGTGATGCGTGCCTCCGGAAACGGCGGGCAGTGTGTCAACACGACGGATTCTGCTGTCCGGCTGACCCACATTCCCACGGGGATTGTGATTTACAGCCAGACGGAGAAATCCCAGCTGCAGAACAAGGAGAAGGCATTCCGCCTGCTGCGTTCCAAGCTATATGACCTTGAAATGGAGAAAAAGATGAGTGCGGAGGCTGCTGAGCGGAGGAGCCAGATCGGCACGGGAGACCGTTCGGAAAAAATCCGCACATATAATTTCCCGCAGGGGCGGGTGACGGAACATAGGATCAAATTGACACTCTATAAGATTGACTCGGTTATGAACGGGGATATCCAGGAACTGATTGACAGCCTGATCGCGGCTGACCAGGCAGCAAAACTGGCAAAAATGGGAGAAGCCATATAAACGGATCCGCGGGCAGTAAAAACGTTTGCTAAGATTTAATAAAAAATATATTTAAAAATCTTTTGGTTTATGGTAGAATAGGTAATATCTATTACTAAGCTGATCCTGATTTTTGATGACAGGGGGTATTACGGAATATGGCGATATCCTATAAAAGCAGTTTATATGATAGCGAGCGTATATTTACGATTGCCGTTGATTGGCATGAAGACAGGCCGGTAGAAGGAATCCTGTATCAGGGGGAAGGGGGTACAAGGGCTCGTTTTACCGGTTACTATGAATTGGCATGGGAGATGGAACAGTGCTTTGCGCAGCTTCAGTATCCGCGCCCGGTGATGGACAGAAGGGAATTGTTTTCCGGGAAGGCAGACATAGAACGCGCCGGTATCCCCGGGGAAGCACCGGCGGAGGTCGGCAGTGCCAGCAGGTATACGATCCGGGTGACCCAGCGCCAGAATGCCAGCTGGCAGGGGAATGTCAGCAAAGGCGATGGGGCTCTGTACGTTTTTTCCAGCTTTCTCCAGCTGGTGGCCTACCTGGAGCGGGATTTGGGCGGCATTGCGGACAGCAAGGCAGCCGGGGAAGAAGGGTGCCAGCAGTACCTGGAGCGGTATCTTGGGATTGTGATGAATTGCCAGGAGAAGATGAAGATCCTGCCCGACACATTGGTATATCGGTTTTGCCGGGAAGGCAGAAGCCAGACGTTCATGATCCGGCCGATGTTTTACGAACATGATACCTGCCAGGGGACATTATACTGGAAGGAGTACCGAAAACAGGTCAATTTCCGGAGTTTCCTGGAACTGGTCGGCATGATGGGGAGCGCTGTCCGGAACCAGGGAAGCTGGGACGGGGAGACAGAGGCGGTTTAAGAAAAGGATATTTCGGGGAAAACCCCGGCTGTGTTCATTGCAGCCGGGGTTTTTGGTATGGTGAGGAAATATTAATTTTCGATCGGTGCCACTGCCTGCAGGGAATAGTGGACGACAATATCCTTGCGCAGATATGCTTTTTTGTAATTGCGGATAATCCGCTGCATGACCATCTCGCCGTTCTCATAGGAGGCGGAAGGGAGAAGGATCATATATTGGCTCACGCTGTAACGGGTATAGACATCCCCGTGCCGGAGGGAGCCGGCGGCGGCATTGCCCAAGTGCCCCATAGCCCGTGCCAGGATGGAAGCTTTGGGGAGGCTGCCGTCTTCCTGGGACAGGGTCAGCAGGCCGAGGAAAATCGAATCGCCCGTCCGCGCGATTGCCCGCTGTTCCAACTGGTATATGTCACGGAACACAGTGAACTCACAGAAATAAGCGCCCAGGAGATGCTGGTTTTCCTGCATGGATTTCTGGATCAGGGAAAGGTCGGTATTGACCCCATGCTCCCGGTCCTGGATCAGCTTATAAAGGTTCGTCATCCGCTCGGAGGGGGTGATGGCAAATTCGTTGTAAAAAGAATCAACCATGACACGGTACTGTTCCAAAGCCTGGTGTTGGCGGCCGCTGCTAAAAAGGGCATAGATCAAATGGTATTGGAAATCCTCGTTTAGGGCTTCCACGGTGACGGCATGGCGGCAAAGCCGGATGATGGAATCCCATTGTTCATTCTTGAGGAGGAGTTCCACAGCCTGCATCACGGCGCGGACGAATATGCTGTGGTAATGGCGGCTGATGGGGATCACCCATGGCTCCCAGGCGGCTTTCGGGAGGAAATCGCCTTTGTAAAGGGAGAGAGCCTGCAGCAAGAGTTCAAGCTGCTTGCTTTCGGAGAGCCCGGGCTGGCAGCTTTGTTTGTATAAGGCTTCAAATTCGGATGTGTCAAGGGATAAGCTGACCTCCGGGTTCCAGCAGTATGTACCACGGTTTTGGGTGATCAGCTGCTGCGTGGAAAGCTTGAAAGGCTCAAGTAGTTTACGGGTGCGGAAAATCAAGGTCTTTAAAGCGTTCGCTGGGTTAACATTGTTATCTTCAGGCCAGATAATGCTGACCAGTTCATCGGAGGGAATCTCCCGGCTGTGATAATAAACCAGGTATTCGAGGATAGTCCAGGGCTTTTTGGCCTGCTGGATTTTGTTCGTGATGGAAATGTCCCCGATAGTGAGACGAAAACCGCCGAACATCTGAACCTGTGCTGATAAATTATTCATAGAAATCACCATTCTTTTTGGTATCTGTGCATATGTAAAAACCAGCATATGCGGATTGGATCTTGTTGCTGTTAAATAAAAACTAACTATAAGGGATAACTATGGGAATATTATAGTAAAAAATAATAAATAAGTCCAGCAGAAATTATGATTCGCTAGGATTTCCTGTTTCTTTTCTTGTTTCTTTTCTTGTTTCTTTTCCAACAATCATGGACAAAACGGAAAAGATTGGTTATAATAAGAAGTACATGCAAAATGCGGGAAGGAGTGGGCGCGTGAAATATAAAAAAAGTGTATTTCGGAACCTGGCCATGGTAACGCAGCTTGGCATCAGTGTTCTGGCACCCATTTTTTTGTGCATATTCATTGGGTATCAGGTGGATTCCCGGTATGGGATAGGAACACTGGTGCCGCTGCTGATTTTGGGCGTGCTTGCAGGCGGCAAGAGTGCCTGGCATTTGGCGATACGTGCCCTTGAACAGGAACGCAGGGAAGACGAGGCGGTTCTGCGGGAGCGGCAGAGCCAAGAAGGGCGAACCGGGAGCAGCAGGCCGAAGCAGCCGAGCCGGATCCGGAAGGAGAAGCCGTAAGGAGCCGGGGTATCCGGGCGATGGCAAAAAGCCGGAAGGGACGGAGGCTTGGGCAAAGAAAGAGAAACAAGTGGCAAACAGGAGGCATGGAAGGATGGAATGGCTGAGCAGGTCAACAAAGAAACTTCTTCTTGAGATGTCCGTCGGCATTGTCCTGTATAATTTGCTGCTGGGTGTGCTTGCATGGATGTTCCTTCCGGGGGCTTCCTATCCGGTGCTTCCGGTGCTGGGGGGGCTTTTGGCAGGGGCGGTCGGAGCCGTGCTGATGCTGGTTCATATGGCGGTGACGACGGAACGGGCACTGGAAAGCCGGAATGAGAGTTATGCCAGTAAGACCACAATTGTTCAGAGCATGATTCGGAAGGTGGTGCTGGTGGCAGCGCTGTTTTTCTGCTGGAGGGTGTTCCGTGTGGATCTTCTGGCCATGGTAGTTGGTGCCATGGGCATGAAAGCGGGCGCATACCTGCAGCCGCTGATTCACAGGATTTTGGCCAGGGAAGAGGACCCGTATACGGCTGCGGGCGGGGAGGATTCCAAGACGGAAATACCATAAGGGGCCAGGGCCTCTTAAGCCGCCGCTTTGGGGCGGGGGCTCTATCATTAGAAGAAAGGAGGACCATATATGGGGATGCTGATTGCTCATGAGCCGGATTTTATGATACATGGTGTACTTCAGTATCAGATGTTCGGCCAGGATTTTTGGATCACAACGACAACGATAGGCATGTGGATTATCACGGTGCTGATTCTTTTGATCGCAGTGCTTGCTAACCGCACGCTGAAGAGGGCGGGCGATGTGCCAGGCACATTCCAAAATGTGCTGGAGTACATGTATGAAATGCTGCAGAAGATGGCGGACGGGATACTGGCAGGGAATGCGAAGCGGTTTGTTAATTATATCGGGACTATTTTTCTGTTTATCCTGTTCTGCAACCTGAGCGGGCTTCTGGGGCTGCGTGCTCCGACTGCCGATTACGGCGTGACATTTTTGCTGGGGATGTTTACATTCTTCATAGTTAACTACCAGGGAATCAAAAACCGCAAATTAAGGCATTTTACCAGCCTGTTCGAGCCGACGCCGGTTCTGTTCCCGATCAACCTGATCGGAGAATTAGCCAACCCGTTATCCATTTCCCTCCGTCTGTTTGCGAACCTGCTTTCAGGCGTGATCATCATGGGTCTTTGGTACGGGATGATGCCGATCTTTGTCAATATCGGTATTCCGGCGGCGCTTCACATATATTGTGACGTGTTTTCCGGTGCCATACAGACGTACGTATTCTGTATGCTGACTATGGTTTACATTAATGATAAGATGGAGTAACATAACCTTTGGCGAATCTCGCGGGTGTTGCTTCGTGAGCCGGGGTTTCCGGCAATGAAAAGGGTAGTTTTATTAATCACATATTATTTTTAGGAGGAATTTTACTATGAATGGTATCTCAGGACAGGACTTTATCTTTGGTTGTTCCGCAATCGGTGCAGGTCTGGCAATGATCGCCGGTATCGGGCCTGGTGTTGGACAGGGTATCGCTGCAGGACATGGTGCTTCTGCGGTGGGGCGCAATCCGGGTGCAAAATCTGATATCACCTCTACCATGCTTCTGGGACAGGCAGTTGCCGAGACCACAGGTCTGTATGGTCTGGTTGTTGCCATTATCCTGATGTTCGTTAAGCCTTTCGGAGCTTAAAGACCGGGAGGGAATAGGGACGAAAGGAGGCTTAAGATTTGGACAGACTGATAGGATTTGATCCTCAGCTGCTGCATGACGCAGTGCTGACTGGTATCAATATCTTCATATTGTTTTTCTGTTTATCCTATCTGCTCTTCAATCCGGTGCGTGATGTGCTGGAGAGGCGGAAAAAGAAGATCGCGGAAGAACTTGCTTCTGCTGCCGGCGATATGGCAAGTGCCAGTGCGCTTAAGGAGGAGTACGAGGCGAAGCTTAAGAATGTAAATAGAGAAGCAGAGGATATTCTGGAGACGGCGAGAAAGAAAGCCAAGAACCGGGAGGCGGAGATCCTGGATGAGGCGAGGGCGGAGGCGTCCCGTATCGTTGAGCGCGCCAACCGGGAGATCGAGCTGGAGAAGAAGAAGGCCATGGATGACTTGAAGCAGGATGTGGTGAACATCGCCGCGCTGATGGCACAGAAGGCAGTGGGCAACTCCATTGACATAACAATCCAGAATGCCCTGGTTGACGAGACTTTGAAGGAAATGGGTGAGAGTACATGGCAAAGTTAGTGTCAAAGGTGTACGGGGATGCATTGTTTGAGACCGCCATGGAGAAGGATCGGATGGATGTGATCTATGAGGAGGTCGTTTCCCTGGTTCCCATCCTGGAGGGCAATCCGGAGCTGATGGCACTTCTCAATAATCCGCGGATCGTCAAGGAGGAAAGGGCTTCTATTATCCATCAGGTCTTTGATGGCCGGGTGGAGGAAGAGCTGATGGGCTTTTTGGCAGTGGTGGTGGAAAAGGACAGGCAGAATGACCTGTTGCCTATTTTTGCCTACTTTATCCAGCGGGTAAAAGAGTTTAAGCGGATAGGAACCGTGTCTGTGAGCAGTGCGGTGGAACTGAGTGAGGATCAGAAGACCCGCCTTCAGGAAAAGCTGCTGGCAATCACAGACTATGTGATGCTTGAGACAGATTACCAGGTAGAACCGGCTCTGATCGGCGGCATGGTAATCCGGATCGGTGACCGGGTGGTGGACAGCAGTATCCGCACGAGGCTCTATGAAATGAAGAAGGAGCTTTCTCAGCTGCAGATGGCTTGATTTGAGGTAACAGTGAGGGAATATCAGCTGTTACGATTTGGGCGGCAATTAACATTTCAGAAAGGGAAACAGCAAAATGAATTTGAGACCAGAAGAAATCAGTTCGGTTATTAAAGAACAGATTCAGAAATATTCTACCAAGCTGGAAGTCTCGGATGTCGGAACCGTTATTACAGTAGCGGACGGTATTGCTCGGGTTCATGGGCTGGAAAAGGCTATGCAGGGTGAACTTCTGGAGTTCCCGGGAGAGATCTATGGCATGGTTCAGAACTTGGAGGAGGACAACGTGGGTGTCGTTCTTCTGGGTGATACCAGCAGCATCAGTGAGGGTGATATCGTAAAGACAACAGGCCGGGTGGTAGAGGTACCGGTAGGCGATGCGCTGACCGGGCGCGTGGTGAATGCCTTAGGACAGCCGATCGACGGCAAGGGGCCGGTGGAGACAGACCAGTTCCGCCGCATTGAGCGTGTGGCTCACGGCGTTATTGAGAGGAAAGGTGTGGATACCCCGCTGCAGACCGGTATCAAGGCGATCGATGCCATGATTCCGATCGGAAGAGGACAGCGTGAGCTGATCATCGGTGACCGCCAGACCGGTAAGACGGCGATTGCCATTGACACGATTATTAACCAGAAGGGCCAGGGAGTCCATTGTATCTATGTGGCGATTGGCCAGAAGGCTTCTACGGTTGCCAATATTGTGAGGACTTTGGAGGAGTTCGGAGCCATGGATTATACCACTATCGTGGTTTCCACAGCTTCTGACCTGGCTCCTTTGCAGTTTATCGCTCCGTATTCCGGCTGTGCAATCGGTGAGGAGTGGATGGAGCGCGGTGAGGATGTGCTGGTGATCTATGATGACCTGACCAAGCATGCGGCGGCTTACCGTACCTTGTCCCTGCTGCTGAAGAGACCGCCGGGCCGTGAGGCTTATCCGGGTGATGTTTTCTATCTGCACTCTCGTCTGCTTGAGCGTGCATCCCGTTTGTCGGAGGATTTGGGCGGCGGCTCCCTGACGGCTCTGCCGATTATCGAGACTCAGGCCGGTGATGTGTCAGCCTATATTCCGACCAATGTGATTTCTATCACGGACGGCCAGATCTATCTGGAGACCGAGATGTTTAACTCCGGGTTCCGCCCGGCTATCAATGCCGGTTTGTCGGTATCCCGTGTGGGTGGCGCGGCGCAGATCAAGGCAATCAAAAAGATAGCGGCTCCGATTCGTACGGAACTGGCGCAGTTCCGTGAACTGGCTTCTTTTGCCCAGTTTGGTTCTGACCTGGATGCGGCAACAAAGGAGCAGCTGGCACAGGGTGAGAGAATCCGGGAAGTATTAAAGCAGCCGCAGTATCAGCCGATGCCGGTAGAATACCAGGTTATCATTATCTATGTGGCTACGAAGAAATATCTTCTGGATATCCCGGTGGCGGATGTCCTGGCCTTTGAGAAGGATTTGTTTAAGTATATTGATACCAAATATCCGGAGATCCCGGCTTCGATTCGTGAGACAAAGCAGATGTCGGAGGAGACCGAGGAACTTCTGGTGAAGGCGATCAAGGAGTGCAAGGCACAGCGGTAGGACGGGAGGAACGTAAATCATGGCATCCATGAGAGATATTAAACGCAGAAGGGCGAGTATCCAGAGCACGGGCCAGATCACAAAGGCCATGAAGCTGGTGTCTACGGTCAAGCTGCAGAGATCCAGAACGAAAGCCGAAAGTTCCAAACCCTACTTTAACCGGATGTATGAAACCATTGCTTCCATGCTGGAGAGATCTGGCGCCATGGATCACAAATATCTGAAAGCCGGCGCGGAGGGGAAGAAAGCAGTGATTGCAGTTACCTCCAACCGTGGCCTGGCAGGCGGATATAATAACAATATTGTGAAGCTGATTATGGCAACTCCCGGCCTTACGGCGGCGGATACCAAAATCTATGCCATTGGCCGTAAGGGGCGGGACGGACTGGCAAGGAAAGGCTATGAGATCACGGCGGATTATTCGGAAGTGATCAATGAGCCTTTATACCAGGATGCAGCAGATCTGACAAAGGAACTTCTGGAGGCTTTTGAGCGGGGAGAGGTCAGCGAGATTTATCTGGCATATACGTCCTTTAAGAATACGGTGGTGCACATTCCCCGGCTGGTGAAGCTGCTTCCTGTTGACAGAGAGGCTGCCGCTGGTGAGGCAGGGGAGGAGCCGAAAGCGCGGGCGCTGATGAATTATGAGCCGAGCACAGAGGCAGTGTTGGATATGATTATTCCCAAGTATATGAGCAGCCTGATCTATGGTTCGCTGCTGGAGGCAGTGGCCAGTGAGAACGGCGCCCGTATGAACGCCATGGACTCGGCAACCAACAATGCTGAGGAGATGTTAGGCAAGCTGGAGATTCAGTTCAACCGGGCACGGCAGGGTTCCATCACGCAGGAACTGACGGAGATCATTGCTGGCGCCAATGCCATCAATTGAGGGCAAGGTAGCTGTTTGTGAAAAAGTTTTGGACAGAGAAAAGAATATTTAAGGAGAAACAAGATGGCAGAACAAAATATTGGCAAGATCACACAGATCATCAGTGCGGTTATCGACATCAAGTTCTCCCAGGGCAAGATTCCGGAAATTAACGAGGCGATCGAGATTCCGCTGGATGACGGCGGCAGGCTGGTCGTGGAGGTAGCCCAGGATCTTGGCGATGATACGGTAAAATGTATCGCTATGGGAAGTACGGATGGTTTGAGACGCGGCATGGACGCAATTGCGACCGGCGCGCCGATTACCGTACCGGTGGGAGAGAATACGCTGGGGCGTATTTTCAATGTGCTGGGAGAGCCCATTGACAATAAGGAGAAGCCGGAGGTGGAGAAGTATTTCCCGATCCACAGAAAGGCTCCGACCTTTGAGGAGCAGTCCACGGAGACGGAGATCTTAGAGACCGGTATCAAGGTGGTTGACCTTCTCTGCCCTTATCAGAAGGGTGGTAAGATCGGCCTGTTCGGCGGTGCCGGCGTAGGTAAGACGGTGCTGATTCAGGAACTGATCCGTAATATTGCTACAGAGCATGGCGGATATTCTGTATTTACCGGCGTGGGTGAGCGTACCCGTGAGGGAAATGACCTTTACCACGAGATGTCTGATTCCGGGGTTATCAACAAGACCACCATGGTATTCGGACAGATGAATGAGCCGCCGGGTGCGCGTATGCGTGTGGGCCTGACCGGGCTTACCATGGCGGAATATTTCCGTGATGAGGGCGGTAAGGACGTGCTGCTGTTCATTGATAATATTTTCCGTTTTACCCAGGCAGGTTCTGAGGTGTCTGCCCTGTTAGGGCGTATGCCTTCGGCAGTGGGCTATCAGCCGACGCTGCAGACGGAGATGGGTGCTTTGCAGGAGCGTATCACTTCCACCAAGAAGGGTTCCATCACCTCCGTGCAGGCGGTTTATGTGCCTGCGGATGACCTGACAGACCCGGCACCGGCCAATACCTTTGCCCATTTGGATGCGACTACGGTTTTAAGCCGTTCCATCGTGGAGTTGGGTATCTATCCGGCAGTGGATCCGCTGGAGTCCACCTCCCGTATCCTGGATCCGCGTATTGTAGGTGAGGAGCATTATAAAGTGGCTCGTGGTGTGCAGGAGGTTCTGCAGAAGTATAAAGAACTGCAGGATATCATCGCCATGCTGGGTATGGATGAGTTGTCTGAGGAGGATAAGCTGACCGTATCCCGCGCAAGAAAGATTCAGAGATTTTTGTCCCAGCCGTTCTTCGTGGCCGGACAGTTCACAGGCATGGAGGGCCGTTATGTGCCGCTTGCTGAGACCATTCAGGGCTTTAAGGAGATTCTGGAAGGGAAGCATGATGAGGTTCCGGAGCAGTACTTCCTGAATGCCGGTGGTATTGAAGACGTACTTGCCCGCATGAAATAGGGGGTACATCTATGGCTGATGTGATGAAACTGAATGTAATCACTCCGGAGAAGCAGTTTTACGAGGGCGATGTAGCCATGGTGGAACTGACAACTACGGAGGGAAATATCGGTGTCTACCCGAACCATATCCCGCTGACAGCGGTGGTGGCGCCGGGGGTGCTGACGATCCATGAGGAGGGGGAGAAGAAACAGGCTTCCCTGATCTCCGGGTTTATCACCGTCCTGCCGGATAGCGTTACCATCATGGCAGAGGTGGCGGAGTGGCCGGATGAGATTGATTTTAAGCGTGCCGAGGAGGCCAGAGTGCGTGCGGAAAGGCGTCTGACTTCTGGGGAGGCAGGCCTGGATACGCTGCGTGCGGAGATGGCATTGAAGAGAGCCCTGGTGAGGCTGGGGCTGAAATAGAGAAAGTATAAGAGAAGAGTTGCGGGAACTCCTGGCAGGGATGTGCTGCCGGGAGTTTTCCGTTTCAGGGGGAGGATGGGAAATAATGGCAGGGGGATGCCGTGGAAAGAGGGGAGAAGGAGGAAATCGGGTGGGGAAGATAAGAGAGAAAATCCGGGGTGCTATGCAGAAAATCGGAGATAAGGAGTATTTTTTCTGTGGGCTTGGTTTGTTCATGGCTGCAGTGGTTCTGCAGGTACTGGCAAGGAATGTGGCCGGGATGGCGACCTGGTATGCCCGTCATGTGTATCCCTTGCTGGTGGCAGTGATAGGGGGATTTTTTGGCCTTTTTCCGTTTTCCGTGGTGGAAAAGACCCTGTATTTGATTGTTTATGTGGTGGCGTATGCCTGGCGGTTTTGGCGGGAGCCAAGGCGGGTCTTGGCAAGGATGGCATTTTGGGTCGGATTGCTGCTTTTTTTATATACCAGCAATTGTGGGGTGAACTATTATGCGGCTCCTTTTTCGGAATATGCCGGGTTGGAGGCAGGGGCGTATTCAAAGGAGGAATTGCAGGAACTGTGTGAGTTTTTGACAAAGAGAGTGAATGAGACGGCCTTGGAGGAGCGCTATGTGGACAACCGGTGGGCGTGGAGGGAAGAAAGTGTCCGTGCCATGCAGCAGGTAGGGAAGAAGTTTCCGGTGCTTGGGGGATTTTATCCGGAGCCGAAAGAGGTCAGGATGTCCTCGATTCTTTCGGTGCAGCAGCTTTGCGGGATCTATTCCCCTTTTACCATAGAGGCGAATTATAACAAATACATGCCAAGTTATAATATCCCGCATACCATGTGCCATGAACTGTCCCATCTGAAAGGATTTATGCGGGAGGACGAGGCGAACTTTATCGGCTACTTGGCGTGTGTGGAGTCGGAACGGCAGGCGTTTCGCTACAGCGGCTACCTGACGGGGTGGGTCTACGCCGGGAATGCCCTGGCGCGGGCGGACTGGGATGCTTATGCAGACCTGTACGGGCAGCTTTGCGAACAGGCAAAGGAGGATCTGAGGAAAAATAATGCGTTCTGGGATAAGTATGAGGGGAAGGTGGCAGAGGCGGCCAACCAGATGAATGATGTGTACTTAAAGGCGAATGACCAGAGCGACGGGGTGCAGAGTTATGGGCGGATGGTGGATTTGATGTTGGGGTATTATCTTAAATTCAAATAAAGACTTAATGTTTGAGATACAAAAAGGCCTGCCTCTGATGCAGATAAAGAGGCAGGCTTTGTGCTGCAATTCTAATCACAGGAAACGGTTCTAATTCCTATAATATGGATTATACCAAGTTAAATAATATCCTAGTTTTTGGAAAGTCTATTTTAATTGTAATTTTACACCATATGGTTTCAAAAATCAAGTGAATTTTTAGGGTTTTCTCGAAAAAGAATCTGAAGGTTTTCCCAATTAAATGCCCGGATGCAGGGCATTTCTTTTATTCTATTCCCATAATCCATATTATATCAAATTTATTCAACTTCATACGGTGCCATGGGAAAGGGGATGGAGGTGGTATATATATCTGGGGATGGGTTTTCTGGCAAGAGTATGCTGGTGTGCATACAAGGATGGGAAAGAGGGGAGCCGTTTGGGGTGATCGCCCATCCGGAATGCAAAGAAACGGTGCCGTTTAAGAGTTTGGCAGAATTGTGCCTGGGTATTGAACAGATGGCCGGTTCTTTGGAAACATTACAGATAAGGGCAGAATGCCATTTTCCAGAGGGGAGGTACAGGCAGCAGCTACATGGGAGAAAGATGCAGGAAATTATTATTTTGGAATTGTTTGCAAGGCAGCATAAAAGCCTGCAAGGCAGGATTCGTGGGCGGCTGACTGGCGGGAGGTATGTATACTTTCGCAGTGCACTGGAGTTGTTGGCATTTTTGGGGAACTGTAGGAGAAACAGTAAAAATAATACGCAAGATTTGGCGCGGCCTCCTTTTCTGGCGGGCCATGCCAGCGAACGTTAAAGATAGATAAAGGAAGCCTTAAAAAATGGCTATGCTGTTAAAAAAAGAAGGACAGCAACAGAACAAAAAGGAGAGAGTGGGTATGTGGAAAGAGATTCGCAGGAATTACCGGCGGCTGGTAGCTTCCCTGCTGACCATGGTTATGGTGGCTACCAATGTGGGTGGAAATCTGGGAACGGTATTTGCGGCAGGTGAAACGGAGAGCGCTCTGTTCCTGGTCGAGGGAAAGGCGCTTCGGGATGCGGTCCGGGAAGCGGTGGAGCAGGGAGAGACGTTTTCGTTTTCGTTCCTGGAACTTGCGGCCAGGAAAAAGAGCATACGAAATAAGTATGAAGAACTTTTAGGGAAGAAAAAGGGAAAGGTTTATGAACTGGATTTAGATATTGACAGCAGCTATGCGCCGGAGGGGACTTCCCTGCAGGTGTTTTACCAGGAAGGGACAAAGGACGTGATTTTTCTGTTCCTGAATGAAAGCGACCTGGTAGTGGATTATCGGGTGAATATTGACGGCTACGAGACAAAACCGGTGACAGTCAATCCCAATACAGCCAATATCGATGAAGATATGGAAGGCCTGCCAGGCTATGCAGAGAATTATGAAGCGGCAGATATGATTGATGATGTAGTGGAAAAGCCGAAGGCAGAAGTGATTACCCCTCAGGAGACAGAAAACGCGGATGGGAATCCGGGAGAACCGGAGGACAGCACCCTTCCGGCAGAAGGTGAGACAGAGGGGGAAGGAAGCATTCAGGAACCTGAAGAAAGCGATGCTGGAAATGAAGCAGCAAAGCCTGGGGAGACTGAAGAGACTAAGCCGGATGAAACAGAAGAATCCGAGGAAACGGAGCCGGTGAAAGCAGAGGGATCTACGGAAGCTGAGACTGACGAATTGGAAGAATTAGAGGAGGAGCCAGAGGAAGAGATAAAAGAGGCTGAATCTGGCATAGAGGTTCCGGAGATGACAAAATCCCCCAAAGAGGAAAACGAAGAACCGGAAGAAAGCAAGGAAGCAGAAGGGGCACCGTCAGGGGAAGAACTTTTAGGAATATCCGGCCATAAGGTGGCTTTAGTAGCAATTTCCGCAGAGGATCCGGAACACGAGGGAATTGTAATCGAAACAGAGGAGGAAGCAAATCCAGACGAGGCAGAACAAGAAGCTGAGGAAGAAACACCAAAAGACAATGTAAAGGAAGAAGCCGATGAAATGAGTGAAGCTGAGCCAGGAGAGGAAAACGGCGCAGAAGAAGGCTCTGAACCTGAGACAGAAAAGGAAACAGAATCTGAGACAGAGAAAGAGCCGGAGGCCGAAACGGAAGATAAGGTTACAGAGGAGGACGGTTCAGAAGCAGAGGAGGAATCCGAGCCTGAGGCTGAAACAGAATCCGAGACGGAGACAGAAAAGGAATCCGAGACCGGAGATATCCAGGCAGGCGATACGGCAACAAAGGCAGAAGAGACAGAGGCCAGTTCAGCTGAGGAGATGAAGGGAGAACCCGAAACCGAGGAAGAAAAGACCGGCAAAATTGAGATGGACGGCCAGGCTCTGGAGGATGAAGAGATTGAACATCTAGGAGAACTGGAAGGGACAGCTTTTGATACGGTAACGATTAAGAACCATGTGAATGTAAAGGCACTGAAGGTTTCTTGGGAAGATATCGCAAAGGTTATCGAAGAGGAGTATCTGGTAGACTATACCGTGAACCCCATGGGCGGTGCCAAGATTGTGGGTGCAGAGTATGTTGCCGGAGGAGAAGATCTCTGTTTTGCAGTGGAAACAGAAGAAGAATATGAGATTGTCAGTGTGACAGCCAACGGAGAGGAACTGGAACCGGCAGAAGCAGATACGCTGACATTGGCCAGTGATTCCAATGCGGGCGAGAGGGCTGGCTGGGAGAAATATTCTTATGTATATGTGGTAGGGCAGGTGTCTTCTGACCTGGAGATTGTCGTGGAACTGGATCCGGATATTGAGTTGGCGGTACTTCGGTCTCCTGCCCTGGAATCGGCAATTGCATTGCTGGATGCACTCCCGGAGGCAGAAGAGATATATCATTATCAGCCCGAGATCAATGTAAATGAGGAAGAGGATCCCCAGGGATATACAAAGGCATATTGGGAATCCGTACAGGAGTACCTGACAGAACTTGGCGGGCAGGTGGCAGAAGCCAGGGGGGCGTATGAGAATCTGGCCGAAGAAGAAAAGGAAGCAATCAGCCCGGAAAAGACACAAAAGCTGGAAGGGCTGGAAACGCTTCTGGCAGAGTTTGTGATTCCGGAACTCTCTCTTTTGAATCTGGAAAATATGGCTGCAGTTATTGGCGAAGGCGAGACGATGCGTGGCTATGAGACTTTGCAGGCAGCGGTGGATGATGTAAAAGAAGGTGAGACGATCTCGCTTTTACGGGATGTTTCCCAGAGCGTGGTTTCCGAGAATAAGACTTATACCCTGAATATGAACGGGATGACCATCGGTGCGCTGGATGACGCAGGAAGCACCTACACGGTCCGCGGCGGTAATGTTACCCTGCTCAATGGTGTGATCCGCGGTGTTCGGAAGGAAAGCGGAGCATTTTCGATCAAGGGAGCCGGGCTTCATGTGGAGAATGCAAGGCTGAGGGCAGAAGGCGTGCGGATCAGCTGGGAGAACGGTGACGGCCAGAAATTGGTGATGGATATTTCCAAACTCAGTAGTTCCCAGCAGAGGGGTTATTCCTTTATGGGAGGCGGAATCTATGCAGAAAACTGTGATTTGGAATTAGACCGGTGCGTGATTACAGGAAACGGCGGAGAAGTGAAAGGCAGCATTAACATCTATGGCGGCGGTATTTATATGAAGGGCGGTTCTCTGGACATGGAGGGATGCGAAATCTCAGGGAATTACCTGGAATTAAACACAACGTCAAAGAGTTATCATCCCTATGGCGGCGGAATCTATGCAGAAGGAGCAGAATTAAGGCTGGCGGAAAGCACTATTTCCGGAAATACGTCAGAGCATAAGTCCACGGATGGATATGGAACAGCGATCTATCTGGAAGGCAGCACGTTAACCGGAGAAGGGCTGACAATCAGCGGCAACAAAAGCAGCAATAAAGTAGTGGAAACGAAAAACAGCGATCTGAATCTGAAAAAGATCCATATATCTGAGAATGGCAGCAAGAGAGCCATCCATATGCAGAAGGGAACACTGAACCTTGAAGAGGCGGAAATTGACGGGGGCGGGATCACCCTTACAGAGGTGTCCGGAAGGCTGTACGACACTACGATACAGAAGAGCGGTTTTGCCTTTTTGGTACAGAATACAACAACAACAGAGAAGCTGTCACTTGATAAGGTCAGGATCCGTGGAAACACTGCTGTTTACAATGACAACATTATATTGGTTCAGACGAAGGGAGAATTTACTGCAAAAGATTGTATAATCAGCGATAATGAGGTGGTTTCCAAGGTAGAAAAACACATCATTTCCTTGAGTGGAGAGGGAGAGAAGACCTTAGATAATTGTACCATTTCAAGCAATGTGTGCCTATATACCGGGAGCAGCATCCTTGCCAGGAATTCTACCATTGGGGTAGATGTGAAGACACCATTCAATATAAAAGGCGGCAGGATTGAGAACAACAGGGCAAGATGCGCAGGCGCCATTCTGAACAAAGGAACGGTAAAAGGGAATATTTCCGACGAGTCCGGGGCAGAGAAGGCAACGGTGATCCGGGGAAATACAAGCGACATGGCGGGTGCAATTTTTAATACCGGCAGCGGCAGTGTGGAACTGAACCATACCGTCATCAAAGGCAATGCCACAACAGCGAAGGGAACCGGTTC
Organism: bacterium 1XD21-70; assembly: GCA_003669055.1. Taxonomy (GTDB): domain Bacteria; phylum Bacillota; class Clostridia; order Lachnospirales; family Lachnospiraceae; genus Brotaphodocola. The sequence goes on along the minus strand of RAYB01000011.1, from coordinate 81,614 downwards.
CGGAATTGTCGGCGGGGTGTATACCGAGGGTGCTCTTTTTGCACTGAATTCCGGCGCTTTGTATGGCAACATCAATGAAGAAGCAGAAAAGAAATTTGCCGGCGCTTATGATTTGTGGATTAAATCGGGAAAAGAAGGCAGAGTGCTGCCGGCGGCAGAGATGTACGATCCGGAAGTGACCGAGGCAGGCTATTTTACCGATTACCGGTGGTTAGAGACGTTAACCCCTTATGGAAAGGCGGAGGCCGGAGGCCTGGAGGGGATAGAGCAGGGCGAACGAAAATATAAAGCGGTTGCCTATGATGAAAGAGAAATTGTGGCAAAAGTGGGGAATGAAGGCTTTGCCACTTTGAAACAGGCACTGCAAAAGGTATCCAATGGAGGGACGGTTGATCTGGTTCCCCAGAAGTACGGAGGCCTGGATAATGCGGTTCTGCTGGATACAAGCATGACTATCAGTAAAAATATCACCATTCGGATGAACGGGGCGTCGATAAAAACAACGACACCTCTGGGGCGCCTGCTCCAAGTGAGTAAAGGCTATAAGCTTACACTGGAAGGGGAAGGGGATATCTTCGGACAGATCACTGTGGCAAAGGGAGCAGAAATGGCTCTTGATGGGAATGTGAGGATTCATGTCCAAAATGAAAATGTCCAAGGCAGCAGCAATAGCAATTTTCCGGTTATAAATGACGGTACGGTTACAGTCGGTTCGGATGCTGAAATGGATAAACTGTTGATCCGCCAAAACGGAACACTTAAGGTAGAAGGAAAGGTAAAAGAACTTGGCATAAATTATAATGTCAATGTGCTGGAAACCACCATTCACAGCGAAGTGGAAAAATTGATGATACATGGTTTTACTGAATCCAAGCCAAATCATATCATCAAGGTTAAGGACGGCTTCCGGGCAGATGAAATCTTGTATAGCGGCATGATCGTGCAGCAGGCCAGCCAGGGAGATGTGACCTTGATCCAAGGCGAGAGCAGTGATTATCTGGCATCGGTAAAAGAGAATATATCTGTTGCCTTCACTGACAAAAAGAATTTTGGAGTCATTGAGGCAGACGGGAATAATATTGTTCTGCGCAAAGAAAGTACGGACGGGGTATATCTGGCCGGGAACGGCAATGATGCGAATGACGGAAAGACATCATCGAAAAAGGTGAAGACATTCGGCAGGGCAAAAGAACTTCTGGAAGAGTACGGATGGAACAAGATATATGTGGTAGGCACAGTTGCCATAGATAATGCACAGGAGTGGGAATTGAAGGAAGGACAGAGGCTGATGCGCTATCCCACTTATACGGGGGCATTGGCACAGGTAAACGCGAAGGGTACGCTTACCCTGAGAAACATTACCATGGATGGCGCTGCCAATGTGGGAGTATCTGCTATTGCACCGCTGGTTGTGGTCAAGGGCGGAACCTGCAATATAGAGGACGGGGCTGTTTTACAAAACAATACGAACACAACGAACCGTCTGGGCAGCAGTACGGATTTATACGGCGGAGCAATTTACAGCGAAGGCACTGTGCAGATGAACGGCGGAGCCATTGCCAACAATCAGGCATATGTAGGCGGCGGTGTGTTCGTCAACAGCGGCACATTTACTGTCAGCGGCGGAGAAATCCGGGGCAATAAGGCAACAGGAATGGATACTACCGGCCATTACCACAGTGCAGGAGGCGGTATTCTGGTTGCCAGGACAGGGCATGTGATGATGGAAGGCGGAACGGTCTCTGGTAATACGGCATATCATGGCGGCGGTGTTTCCCTTGCCAATGACAGCAATGATTTTATCAGTGCAGAAAGTTATAAACCTCAGTTCACCATGGAAGGGGGAACGATCCGGGAGAATACCTCTGGTGAAAGCGGCGGAGGCATATTTATTCAGCATAGGTGTGTTGCTACAATCAACAGAGGAACCATTGAAGAGAATACCAGCAAAGGCGGGGCTTACGGAGGCGGCGGTATCTACGTCAACGGAGGTAAGGGCGGATATGAAAACGGCCTTCTGCTTTTGAAAAATGTAGCGATCCGGGAGAATACCTCCCATTCAGGGAGCGGAAAGGCGCTTGCCAGCTGTCCCACCTCCCAGGTATCCATTCATGTTACGGACGGTGCGGTGATTTATGACAACAAGCCGGTAAGCAGTTCAGGGATATCGGATCTGTATATCAAGAGTGGAATTATCAATGGCGTCAGCGGACATCCCAGTGTAATGGTCTCTCCCTTCATGTTAGGAGGCGGGGCTTACCACTGGAAAGACAAAAGCGGCAGCGAACTTCCGCTGAATGGGATTAAGCTGGTTTATTCTGGGCAGCTGGCCGCATTTACAGAGGTTACGGCAAATGATATCACAGCCCACGAGGATGATTTCCGGGTGAAGATCCAAAATAACGAAGCCTGGACCCAGGGCGGCGGCATCGGCAGCAACGGCAATGTAATCATCGGCAGTGAGACCGGGGAACTGGTTGATATCGATATCGAAAAGATATGGGAAAATGTCAGCTATGACTATGAGAAGCCGGAAGTGGATGTGGAGATCTGGAGAGGTGTTGAAGGCCAGAATCCGGAGAACCAGGAGAAGATAGGATTTATCCGGCTCACAGAGAAGGATGGGTGGAAGGCTTCTGTCAAAGGGCTTCCAAAAGTCTCCGGCAGCGGGGAAACCTATGTTTATGATGTCCGTGAGGTAGAAAACGGTTATCTGAGCAAGATAGAGGCTCCGGTTATTCAGGAGACGCAGGACGGCGCCACCACCAGGACCAGCTATTCCTGGAAGGTCGTCAATACTCCCCAATATAACCTGAAACTGGAAAAACAGGTAGAACGGGAGCCGGGGGATCTGCGTGATTCCACCTTCCATTTTACCATCCAGCTGGGCAATATTGGAGACCAGACACTCCAGACAGTCCGGACGAACAGGGACGGGACAACAGAAGAAGGCCAGCTGACATTTGTAAAAGGAAACGGAAACAGAGGGACGGCAGAGGTGGATTTGGCAGCAGGAGAATCCATTTTGCTGAAAGGGATTCCGGGGGCTATGAATTATATGATTTCCGAAAGCCTCAGCGGAGCACAGGAAACCTATATCAATGGGGAGGCTCACTCTGAGACAGGAACTGCTTATGGAAACCTGAAGCTGGGAACCCAGTCCGTTGTGTTTCAGAATATTTTTGGGCCGGTACAGAAAATCGCTGTCGCGAAGCAGGTGACAGGAAATGACGGTGACCGGGATAAGGAATTCCAATTTACCCTGAATTTGAGCATGGATGAGAAAAAGGATGAAAAGCAACTGCAGGGTGAGATCCGCAGAACACTGGCAAAAGCGGACGGAAGCACAGAAGTAACGGCAGAAACATTGACCAAAATCATTGATAAAGACGGAAAGGCTTATTTCCAGATGAAATTCCCCTTAAAACACGGGGAAACCATGACGATAGAGGTGCCAAAGGGTACGAACTGGAGTGTCACAGAGGATGAGGCAAACCAGGATGGGTACCGGACTGAAGTAAAAGGTGCAGTATCCGGCAATGTTTTGGCCGAAGATCTTATTGGTGATAAGACGATTGTGTTTACCAATGAAAAGGTAAAAGGAAATCTTACCATTTCAAAACAGGTAACCAGTGAGGACGGCAACATTGGGGCTCTCCAGGACAGAGAGTTTACCTTCCGCATTGTACTTACAGATGAAGAGGGTGAGCCATTGGCCAAAAATCCGGTTTATGCAAGAGGCAGAGAGAACAGCCTTTCGCCGGAAACGGAGGATCTATTGCCGGATGAAAGTGCAGAGAATACCTATAAGGTCACTTTGAAGCACGGGCAGGCAGTTACCATACTCGATTTACCGAGAGGAACACGGTATCAGGTGGCCGAGGAGGAAGCAAACCAGGATGGCTATGTGACATTAACCAAAGATGCAGAGGGTATTATCGGCAGCAGTACGGTAGAAGAGAACGGCGTGATAAAAGCAGTGACAATGGAAGCTGCTTTTGAGAATCATCTGAATAAGCCGGGAAGCCTGACGATTAAGAAAACAGTTACAGGAAATGGCGGTGAGACCCAGAGGAAGTTCCGTTTCCAGGTAGACTTTGAAAAGAATGGTGAGAAACCAAAGGAAGGTTTCACATATACGGGTACCGTCGGAGGCATGGCGGCCAGCGGTGTCATCCACAGCGGGGAGCCTGTCTATCTGCAAAGCGGAGATTATGTGACGATTAAGGAGATTCCGGGAGGAACCGGCTACCGGGTTACTGAGGCAGAAGCAAATCAGGAGGGATATGTGACAACCGTAAAAGGTGTCGTCACAGGAGAAGCGGCAGGGACTCTCATGAATCAGGAAGCAGCAATTGAAGAGTTTGTGAACCACAGAGAACTGACAAAAGGAAGCCTGGCCGTTCAGAAGATTGTAACCGGAACCAGAGGTGACAGGAACCGTGCATTCACATTCCATATTCTGCTGACAGATGAGGAAGGGAATGTTTTGGCAGGCAGCTATCCTTATACAGGAAGCAGCATAGAGAATGGGATTGATGCACCAAAGAACGGAAATTTCATCCTGTCAGAAGGAACCGGGATGGTAGCATTGAAGCATGGCCAGCGTATCACGATATCAGGACTTCCGGCAGGAACCCACTATCGTGTGACGGAGGCAGAAGCAAACAAAGAAGGCTATACAACGGCCTCTTCCAACGGAACCGGAATCATCCAGGCAGAGGGAACCATAATTGCGGAATTTACAAATAACCGTCCAGGCGGCGGAGGAGGCGGCAATAACGGCGGAGGCGGCAATCCGGGCGGAGGCGGAAGTACACCAGGCGGCCCAGGAACGACCACTACGATTGACACGCCTGAGGTTCCATTAGCGAATTTCACAGAGATTGACCCGGATAACATCCTGATTGAGGAAGAAGAAGTGCCATTGGCTTCCTGGCTTCCGAGAACCGGGGACAGCCGCCATTTAGCAGCCCTGCTGTTGATGTTTGGGGGTGCCGGTATCGGAATGCTGGCAGCAGCCCTGGGGCTGAAGAAGCGGGAGGAAGATGCAAAATAAAAAAGCAGTAAATAGAAAGTAAGAAGGAAGAGGCGGCAGGACTTACCATATCAGCTGGCAGCTGGCATGGCAGTCCTGCCGCCTTAAATCATCCCCCGCCTGGAAAATCCTAGAACATTTGTAATAAAAAAGTAAGGCACAAACCGACATTTTATGTTACACTAAGCATAGGATTTCAGGAGGAGGAAACCATTATGGCAGAGACCAATATTTTGATTGTAGATGACGAGCAGGAGATTGCGGATCTGGTGGAGATCTATCTGGTCAGTGACGGATATAAAGTGTTTAAAGCGAATAATGCCCAGGACGGGCTGGACATTCTGGATAAGGAAGATATCCATCTGGTACTTCTGGACATTATGATGCCGGGGATGAGCGGACTGGAGATGTGCAAGAAGATCCGTGAGACGAATAATATCCCGATCATCATGATCAGCGCCAAGTCTACGGATCTGGATAAGATCCTGGGACTGGGCACCGGGGCGGATGATTATGTGGCAAAGCCCTTTAATCCATTGGAAGTTTCGGCGCGGGTGAAGTCCCAGCTGCGCCGTTATACCCAGCTGAACCCCAACAGCAATGTCCATGAGAATGTGCGCAATGAGATCAGTATCCGCGGCCTGACGATCAATAAGGATAACCATAAGGTTACCGTGTATGATGAGGAGGTAAAGCTGACCCCCATTGAGTTTGATATTCTGTACCTGCTGGCATCCAACCCCGGGAAGGTGTTCAGCACGGATGAGATTTTTGAGAAGGTATGGAATGAGAAGGTGTATGAGGCAAACAATACCGTTATGGTACATATCCGCCGGCTGCGCGGCAAAATGAAAGAGGATGAACGCCAGGATAAGATTATCACCACCGTGTGGGGGGTAGGATATAAAATTGAAAAATAAAAAGAGTGATATGCAGTATCGTTTCCGTACCCGCGTGATTGCCAATATTTTGTATAGTGCATTAGTGGCCTGCCTGGTGGAGGTGTTCCTGGTGACTAACCTGGGGATGCTGGCCCGGTATGCGAGGGAATCGCAGTGGAACAACGCCCTGATGGAGATGATCTATGGCTCCGACCTGATGATTGTGCTGGGGTATGTGCTGCTGGGGATGATGGTGTTTTCGGTGACGTTTTTATTGCTGCAGGAGCGGTCGGTTGCCTATATCGGAAGGATTTCAGACGCCGTCCGGGATATCTCGGAAGGGGATTTAAATACCGTCGTTGAGGTAGTCGGGGACGATGAGTTTTCCTCTATGGCAGAGAACCTTAACAGGATGGTGGAGGAGATCCGCCAGCTGATGGACAAGGAGCGGGAGGCAGAGCGGACGAAGAATGAGCTGATTACGAACGTAGCCCATGACCTGCGGACACCGCTGACTTCCATTATCGGGTATCTGGAGATCTTGTCTGGCAAGGCGGCGCCGCTGCCGCCGGAGATGCAGAAAAAGTATATCGATATTGCCTATAGCAAGTCCAAACGCCTGGAAAAGCTGATTGAAGACCTGTTTGGTTTCACAAAGCTGAACTATGGGAAGATCTCCATGCGGGTGACGAAGGTGGATATCGTTAAGCTGCTGGGACAGCTTTTGGAGGAGTCCTACCCGAATTTTTCCAATAGGGGGCTGTCCTATGAACTGCAGAGCAATGTGCCCGCCCGGGTTATCTTGGCAGACGGGAACTTGCTGGCGAGGCTGTTTGACAATCTGATCAATAATGCCATCAAGTACGGCGCGGAGGGCAAACGGGTGCTGGTTAATATCCATGCATCGGCAAAGACAGTGCAGGTATCGGTGACGAATTACGGATATGTGATCCCGGCAGAGGAACTGCCGCAGATCTTTGATAAATTTTACCGGGTGGAACAGTCCCGTTCCACCAATACCGGGGGCACCGGGCTGGGGCTGGCAATTGTGAAAAATATTGTGGATATGCATGGCGGCGATATCACGGTGAAAAGCGATCTCAGCGGAACCGTGTTCACGGTGACATTGAAAGTAGATTTTGATATTGAAAAAGAAAATTTCGGATGACTGCCTGGCAGAGGTTGTTTTTTTGGAGAGAGTGCATGGGTGAATGGATTCAGGGATTTTGTAGGAAGAAAAGAGGGATCGGACCACTGAAGGGATGGATAGCGGCTGCTATCCTGGCTTTTAGCGGTCTGGTTTTTTGTACACCGAAGGCATGGGCTGAGACGGAGCATGAGCCGGCAGCCGGCATGGCGGTGGAGTATGGCTATGAGGACACGGCAAAGGGCGGCCGCTATATCCCGGTGGACATTACGGTGAAGAATTTCAGGGAGGATGCCTTAAAGGGTATCATAAAGGTAAAATCCATGGAGTCAGACAAAACGGTATACCATTATGGCTATGAGATAGCCCTGGAAGGCTTAGAAGAACGTGTGTGTAAATACTATATCCCGATCGGCGCGAATGCAGACCGCATGTTTATAACCTTGGAAGATGAATCGGGGACGAAGCTGGCAAGCCGTCAGGTGGGGCTTAATGTCAGCCAGGATGTGCCGGAATTGTTTATTGGGGTATTGTCGGACGATCTGGACGGCCTGGAATATCTGGATGGGGTAGGGATCAGCTACAGTACCTTGAGAACCAAGGTGTTTACCCTTGACCCGGAGGAATTCCCGGAGGAAGAGAGAGGCCTGGATCTGCTGGATGTGCTGGTTGTGAATAACTTTAAACTGCGGAATCTGTCAGAGGGGCAGACCTCCGCCATCATGGATTGGGTCCATAGCGGCGGGGTGCTGATCCTGGGGACGGGGCAGAGGGTAGGGGATACCTTGGGGAGGTTTGCACCGGAACTGCTGGATGATTCTTATGGCACACCTGGCGAACGCCCGGTGGATCTGGGGGAAGGCTTTGCACTGGACAATCCGTCAGAGGGGATGATGGAACTAATCTGTGTAGATATCCCGCTCCATGGCGGGACGGTAGTCCTTGAAAGCGGCGGGTTTGGGCTGCTGACAGCGGCGGCAAAGGAGCAGGGGCTGATAGGGGTGGCGGGTTTCGATTTGACAGATATCCGCCAGTTTTGTGAAGAACATCCTGCCTATGTAGACCATTTTTTCACCTCCCTTCTGGGGGAGGCGCGGATCAACCGGCTGGCAGATGTGGTGTACAGCGGCAATTCAGATAAATTCTGGTCAGTACAGAGCCTGATCAATACAGGGAATGTGGAGAAGCTGCCGAACCTTCCCATATATGCGGTGACAGTGGCTGTGTACCTGCTGATGCTGGGGCCAGGGATGTATTTGTTTCTTAAAAACAGGGATCTGCAGCTGTTTTACCGGCGGGGGGTCATTGTGCTGTCGGTTACGTTTGCGGCCATCATTTATATGATGGGTATGACGACCCGCTTTAAATCGGCTTTTTATACCTATGCCACGATCCAGGATGTGACAGAGGATTATGTGACGGACACCACCTATGTGAACATCCGCAATCCCTACAATTCGCCTTATCAGGCCGAACTGGATCCGTCTTATTCCGTGCTGCCGATTACCCGCAGTTATCAGCCCGACGGGTCAGAGAGGCGGTTTACGGGGGAGGAGCCCTATCAGGTGGCAATTGAGCGGAAGCAAGGGCAGCTGACGGTCTATGGGCAGAACATATCGGCCTTTACTCCCCGGTATTTTGAACTTAGGAAGAAGTCGGATAATGAAGACGGCAGGGGAATCACAGGCAATGTGGATTATTTTGAAGGGAGCCTAAGCGGGAACATCACGAACCGGTTCCCGTTCCCTTTGGAAGATGTTACGCTGATGCTTTATGGGAATATGGTTCTTCTCGGGCGTTTGGAGGCGGGGGAGACCCGCCGGCTGGATGATTTGCAGCTGCTTCGTTTTCCCCTGAACCAGTCTTATGTGGTGGCAGAGAGGATTATCGGGGAAGAACTGCTTCAGCGGACAGATATCAGTGACGCGGAGTATCTCCTGGCAATGGAACGCTCAAATATGCTGATTTTTTATCTGGATAATTATCTGAACACCTATAGTGCAGATGCCCGTGTGATTGCGTTCCGCACGGAAAAGGATGAGAGCCTGTTCCTCTGTGAGGAGGATCCGGAGACGTATGGCCACACCATGGTGACATCTGCGATAGGGGTGAATGCTTCCAGGGACAGCCTGCTGTACCGTTCGGTGCTGATGAAGACACCGAAGGTAGTAAACGGCGATTATTTTGCAAAGTCTAACTCCATGGGCGGGACGGAGCCGCTGACCTTGGAGTACCAGATGGGGACGGAGATTGATGTGGAGAGCCTGACTTTTGAGCCGGTGTCAAAGGAGTTCTTAAAAGACGGCGGCAGCTATATTGAAGCTTTTGCAGGGAGCGTATATTTTTATAATTATGTGAGTGGGAATTATGACCGGATGGAATTGGACGGGCAGACCTGGAATATAGAGGAACTGCGCCCCTATCTGTCGCCGGGGAATACGATGACGGTGCGGTATGTATATGACGGACAGGGGAGTTACAATGCCATCCAGCTTCCGATGCCCATGGTTGCAGGGAGGGAGCGGTGATGTTAAGGATCCGGAATCTGAGGAAAATATATGGGAACTACCATGCGCTGGACGGGCTGGATATGGATATCGGCGACGGAGCCTTGTATGGTTTTGTGGGGCCAAACGGCGCGGGGAAAACGACGACTCTTAAGATTATCAGCGGGCTGCTTTTGCCTGACGGAGGCAGTGTCGAGGTTGATGGCGTGGATGCTTTGAGGCAGCCAGTCCTGCTGAAGGAGAAGATTGGCTATGTGCCGGATTATTTTGGTGTCTATGATAACCTGAAAGTATCGGAATATATGGAATTTTTTGCTTCCTGCTATGGGATGGAAGGGCTAAAGGCCCGCAAACGTTCCCAGACGCTTTTAGAACAGGTTGGCCTAGGGGATAAGGCGGATTTCTTTGTGGACGGATTGTCACGGGGGATGAAGCAGAGGCTCTGCCTGGCCAGGGCTTTGCTGCATGAACCGGTGCTTTTGCTGATGGATGAACCTTCTGCGGGCCTGGACCCTAGGACGAGGCTGGAATTCAGGGAGACCCTGAAGGAACTGAATGCACAGGGAATGACAATTTTGCTGAGTTCCCATCTTTTGGCGGACTTGGCAGAACTTTGCACAGACGTAGGGATCGTGGATGCCGGGAAGATGCTGCTGGAAGGGAGCGTGGAGGAGATTACGGAGAAGATCCACATTTCAAAGCCCGTGATTATTTCTGTTTATAAAAATATGGAAGCCGCCATGGCTCTTTTGAAGGAACATCCGCTGGTACGGGCGATTTCCGTCAAAAACCGGGAGATTATGGTGCAATTTTCCGGAAGTGAGCGGCAGGAAAGCGGGCTTTTGGCAGAATTGATCCAGGCGGGGGTACAAATCAGGGGATTTGTGCGGGAGCCGGGCAATCTGGAAGCGGTGTTTATGCAATTGACAAACCAAGAGGAGGAAAGGGTGGTGCTGTCCTATGAACATGATCGTGAATCCGGTTTATAAGAGGGAAATGCGGGTCAGTTCCCGCAGCTTCCGCCTGGCATTGGTGCTGCTGGTGTTTAACGGGATTTTGGCATTGGTGGCGCTTTTGAATATGTATTCGATGCTGGCACAGATCCGGGTGACAGCCGAGATCCAATACGGCAGCTTTTTGGATCTGTATTTGTTTGTGGCGGTATTGGAATTCATCATGCTGGTGTTCATTATGCCGGCGATCACGGCCGGAAGCATCAGCGGGGAACGGGAACGCCAGACATTGGATCTGATGCTTTCCACAAAGATGACCCCGTTGCAGATCGTATTGGGGAAGCTGGCAGCATCCATGAGCACTATGATATTGCTGATTGTTTCCAGCTTCCCGATATTGGCGCTGGTGTTTGTCTATGGAGGGGTTACGGTTAAGGATATCGTGCTGCTGCTGGTATGCTTTGTGGTAGCAGCGCTGTTTGCCGGCAGCCTGGGGGTGTGCTGCTCCGCTTTGTTTAAAAAATCAACTTTGTCTACGGTAGCCGCCTATGGGGCTATGGGCATTGTCGTGGCGGGGACTTATGGGATCAATCAGCTGGCATTGTTTTTCAACAGGATGCCTGGCGGGGCATACCTCGCTTCGTCCAATGCCGGGGTGGGGGAAGGAAGTTCCGGCAGCTTTTTGTATTTGCTGTTGGTGAACCCGACAATGACCTTTGTGATGACGATGCTGCGCTTAGCGGGGAGGGGCACGGCAGGAGGGGCTGTCACACAGTGGTTTGGAAGGCATGGGGAAAATTTTGTCAGCCGGAACTGGGTTGGCTGCAGTGTGGCGATCCAGGTGGCAATAGCGGTGGTTTTGATCCGGACAGCAGTCTGGGCATTGAAACCAAAGACGGGTTCCGGAAGAAGGACGGATTGAAAAAAACAGCCGGGAAACGGTGTATTTCAGAAAACAGGCATGGCAGGGGATGTGAGAAACCCTGCCATGCCTGTTTTTTGCCGAGCAGGAGTAAGGAAAATCAAAAACTTTTGAAATAACAGTTGACAAAGGGATAAATTGTTGATATTATAACTACAAGTTGTTGAAACAAAAATAAAAAATTGTTGATTCAACAAAAAGAGAAGGAGGAGAAGGCAATATGATTTTCACGGTAACACTTAACCCGGCTCTGGATAAGACGGTGGAAATCCCGTCATTTGCCATTGACAGCGTGAACCGTATCACGCAGATGCGCACGGATCCGGGCGGAAAAGGGATCAATGTTTCCAAAGTGATTGACAAGCTTGGCAGCAAAAGCATTGCTACCGGGATTCTCGGAGGGGGAACCGGGAAGGCGATCCAGTCGGCATTGAAGGATATGGGGTTAGAATCCAGCTTTTATTTTGCGGAGGGGGAGACCCGCACAAACTTAAAGGTGGTGGATCCCCAAAAACATACCAATACTGACATTAATGAACCAGGGCTTACTGTTTCGGAGGAACTCTTAAACGGGCTTTTGGAGGAATTGCTTGGCAAGCTGGCCAAGGATGACCTTGTGGTTCTTTCCGGAAGCCTGCCGAAGGGGGCGCCGAAGGATACCTACCACACCTGGGTGAAGGCCTGCCGGGAAAAGGATGCAAAGGTGATCCTGGATGCGGACGGGGAACTGCTGGCAGAAGGGCTTTTGGCATCGCCTTATCTGATTAAGCCGAATAACCATGAGATTTCCCGTTTGTTCGGCCGGGCATTAACGACTCCGCAGGAACTGGAGCAGGCAGCACGCACTTTGATGGAAAAGCACAAAATTGCCAAGATTGTGGTATCCATGGGAGGAGAGGGAGCCTTGTATGTGACAGAGGAAGCCACAGTCTATGCGGAAGGGCTAAAGGTACCGGTGGGGAGCACCGTAGGTGCCGGAGACAGTGTGGTTGCAGCCCTCGCGGTGGCTGAGGAGTCCGGCATGGGCCTGGAGGAGACGGTTCGTTTGTCTACGGCAACAGGGGCGGCCAATGTGATGTGCAGCGGAACCCAGGCGGCAGAGTACAGCGTGGTGGAAGGGCTGATGCCCAAGGTGGTATTCCACAGGCTGCGGTGACCATGCCTGCCATACGGCATGAAGGGGAAGCGGCGGTATGGCAAAGGCAGCAAAACAGAAGCAAGTGAGAGGGAGTTATTTTGCTATAGATGATACAGGTTTTTGTTGAAACGACAGGGAAATTTCGCTATTATAAGAAAGGAGTTATTATTATGAAAGCAAGAGGCGTTAGGCTGCATGGGGCAAATGATCTGAGGCTGGAAGAATTTGAATTGCCAAAGATCACGGATGACGAGATCTTAGTAAAGGTGGTTTCTGACAGCATCTGTATGTCTACCTATAAGTGTGCGATTCTTGGAGAAAACCACAAGCGTGTCCATGACGATGTGGCAGAGCATCCGGCGATCATGGGGCATGAGTTTGCGGGGGATATCGTCAAGGTAGGCAAGAACCATCAGGGGACTTTTAAGCCAGGCATGAAGTTTACCTTGCAGCCGGCACTGAACTATAAGGGTACGATGTGGAGCCCGGGATATTCTTATGAGTTTTTCGGGGGGGATACCACTTACTGCATCATCCCCGCAGAGGTGATGGAACTGGGCTGCCTGTTAGAGTATAAGGGGCGTGCCTATTATGAGGCATCCTTGGCGGAGCCGATGTCTTGCAGTATTGGGGCCTTTAATGCCGCCTACCATACACAGATGGGCGTCTACACGCACCAGATGGGGATCAAGGAAAACGGCAAGCTGGCAATAATGGCAGGCGCCGGGCCTATGGGCCTGGGGGCACTTACCTATGCATTGCACCGTGATATCCGTCCGTCCATGGTGGTAGTGACCGACTTAGACCAGAGCAGGCTTGAGCGGGCTGCCCAGCTGTTCCCCCCGCAGGAGTACGCGAAGGAAGGGATTGAGGTACATTTTGTCAATACCGGAAAACTGGAAGACCCGGTAGCAGAACTGCTTAAGATTTCCGGAGGCACCGGTTATGATGATGTCCTTTGCTATGCGCCCGTGGCTGCGGTGGTAACACAGTCCAGCGCGATTTTGGGGAGGGACGGCTGCCTGAATTTCTTCGCCGGCCCGACGGACAATAAGTTCAGCGCGACCATGAACTTTTATGATGTACACTATAATTCCACCCATGTGATGGGGACTACCGGCGGGAATACGGCGGATATGATCGAGTCTTTGGAACTGACAGCGGCAAAGCGGATCAATCCGGCCGTGATGGTTACCCATATCGGCGGGTTGGATTCCGTGGCAGAGACGACATTGAACCTGCCGAAAATCCCGGGCGGCAAAAAACTGATCTATACCTGGCTTTCCATGCCGTTGACGGCACTGACGGACCTGAGGGAAAAAGGGGAGAAGGACAATGATGCACGCCTGATTGCCCTGGCTGATATTGTGGATGCCCATCAGGGGCTGTGGTGCCCGGAGGCGGAAGAATATCTGCTGGCTAATTTTATTAACGAATAACAGATGCCGGAATCCCGTCTGCGGCTTTCCGGCACAGACGGGAGGTATATTTTGGATTCTATGGAAACTCGCAGAAATGCGATTGTTGAACTGATCAATGAACATGGAACTGTCAGTTTTTCCCAAATAAAGGAAGTATTTTCCCACGTGTCAGAGATGACGCTTCGTACGGATCTGAGGATCCTGGATGAGGCAAAACGGATCGTGCGCATCCACGGAGGGGCAAAGTCTGTCCAGGTGGTGGTGGGGACGGATGATTACCTGAGCAAACGGGCGATCCGCAACATCCCGGGAAAGCAGAGGATTGCAGAAAAGGCGCTGTCCCTGCTGCGGCCGGATACCACGATTTTTGTGGATTCCGGCAGCACCACGACGATGTTGGCCCGCCAATTCCCGGATCAGTCAAACCTGATTTACACGACAGGGTTAAGCTGTGCCACTGAGTTTGCGAATCTGTCCAAGCCGACGGTTATGATCCCGGGAGGCAGGCTGAACCGATACAGCCAAAGTGTATATGGGATTTCTGCCGTAAAGGAATTGGAACGCGTGAATTTCAGCCAGGCATTTTTGGGGGTGACCAGCTATAGCCCTGATACGGGGTTTACCTGTGGCAGCAATGAGGAGGCCATTTTAAAAATGACGGCGATCCGGCAGTCAGAACAGGTAATTGTCCTTATGGATTCCTCTAAAGTAGGGATAAGAAGCACTTTTCGTATCTGTGGCCTAAAAGAGATTGACAGGATAGTTTCGGACGGCAACCTGCCAGACGGTTTTTTGGAAGAATGCCGCAAGGTTCATGTGCCGGTTTTATAGCTGGCCGTAATGGCAAAGATCGGTTCCGCATTGCTGCAATAAGGAGAGAATACAGGGCAACATAGGGGTGGAAAACCTGAAACGGTTGGACTGGTGCAATGTAGGAGGGACTGTCTTGAAAAATAGTGTACAAAAATTTGGTAAATTTTTATCGGCGATGGTAATGCCGAATATCGGCGCGCTGATTGCTTTTGGCTTTTTGGCGGCATTGTTTATAGATACAGGGTGGATGCCGAACGAAGGCTTCAACAGCATGGTAGGCCCCATGCTGACATATCTGATCCCGGTACTGATAGCGTCTACGGGCGGCAGGATGATCGGCGGAGACCGCGGCCGGGTTGTGGGGGCAATTGCCGTAATCGGTGCGATTATGAGCAATACTTCGATTACCATGCTGATGGCGGCGATGGTAATCGGGCCTTTGGCCGGCCTGTGCATCAAGAAATTTGACGAGGCAATGGACGGCCATATGCCGGCCGGCTTTGAGATGCTGATCAACAACTTTTCGGCAGGTATCATCGGCATGCTGCTGGCTATGCTGGGCTATCTGGTGATTGGCCCGGTGATGAGTGCGATTTTGGGTGTGATGTCCGCAGGGGTAAATACGTTGGTGGAAAAAGAACTGCTTCCGCTGGTGGCGGTATTTATCGAACCGGCCAAGGTGCTGTTTTTGAATAATGCCATCAACCATGGTATTTTTACGCCCATCGCCACGGCGCAGGCAGCTGAGGCGGGAAAGTCCATCATGTATATGCTGGAACCGAATCCCGGCCCCGGGCTTGGGGTGCTGCTGGCTTATATGTTTTTCTGCAAAGATAAAGCGACCAAGGACTCTGCGCCGGGTGCGGTGATTATTCACCTGCTGGGTGGGATCCATGAGATTTATTTCCCGTATATTTTGATGAACCCGCTGGTGATTGTGGCACCGATTGCGGGCAGCATTGTGGGTATTTTCTGGTTTAATATGACCGGATGCGGCCTGGTGGGGCCGGCATCCCCGGGATCGATCATTGCCTACATGATGATGACGCCAGGGCCGGATATGGTAAAAGTAATTGCCGGGGTGCTTCTCTCGGCAGGGGTATCGTTTGCGATCGCATCGGTGCTGGTTAAAATGGCAGGAGGGAAGAGCCTGGAAGAGGCCCAGAGCGAGATGGCAGCCATGAAAGCACAGGCGAAGGGGGAGACGGTAGTCCCAGGTACGATTGAAAAGGCATCCGAGATCAAAAAGATTATTTTTGCCTGTGATGCAGGCATGGGCTCGTCCGCGATGGGGGCGACAAAATTCCGTAACCGCATTAAGGCACACCGCCCGGACATTACGGTGAAAAATACTTCGGTGGACAATATCCCGGCAGACTGCGACATCGCAGTTGTCCAGGCGACCCTTGCCGACAGGGCGAAGAAATCTGCGCCGCAGGCTCAGCTGATTACGATTGGAAACTTCCTTGCGGATCCGGCGCTGGATGCCTTGTATGTGCAATTGACCACAGGGGATGCCCCGGCAGCACCGGCAGGGGAAAATACGGATATCGTGATACCGGATGTCCCGGTGAAAAAGCAGGTGATTATTGCAAAGGGCGTCCATCTTGGCCAGAAACCCGTGAGCAAGGAGGAGGCGATCCAGGCGGCCGGTGAGATGCTGGCAAAGCTTGGATATGTCGATGAGACCTATATTGATGCCATGCAGGAGAGGGAAAAGCTGGTTTCCACCTATATCGGCATGGGCGTAGCGATCCCTCACGGGACGACCCAGGCCAAGGGCACGGTCAAGAAAACAGGAATCGTGTTCTTCCAGTACCCGGATGGTGTTGACTTTGGGGCGGAAAAGGCACAGCTTGTTTTCGGGATTGCCGGAATTGGCGATGAGCATCTGGATCTTTTGAGCAAGCTTTGTACGCTGTTGGAGGATCCGGCCCGTTTGGAGACCTTAAAAACTACGGATGATGTGGATTGGGTGCTGGAGCAGCTTTCCTGAAAGAAGGGTATGCGGTAACGGCAGCAGTAGTAATAGGGCAGTTACGAAAGAAGCGGCATGCCGCTTCTTTTTTTGCCGGAAGATACCCTCAGCGGACAAGGCGTGTGTCCCTATGTCCACTGAGGGTACGGCAGGGCGGTTACTGCTTAATCTGCCTGCAGCTGTCCCGCTCGATCAGATAGTGGGGGACAATGATCTTGGTGGCCAGCAGGTTGGGGTTTTCGATATGGTTGATCATCTGGGAGGCAGCTTCAATCCCCAGCTGGCAGGAATTGATGTCAATGGAGGTGAGCTGGGGGGAGGTGAGCCGGGCAAACAGGGAGTTGTTGAAGGAAATAATGGACAAATCCTTCGGGATGGAGAGGCCGACTGCAATACAGGAGCGTTCCAGGGCCACTGCCAGGATGTCGTCGCTGACCATGATGGCGGTGGGGCGGTCATCGCTTTGGAGCAGGCGGTGGATGAGGAGATCCCCGTCCCTGGGGATGGAGGGGACTTCTACGCAGTAATCCTCCCGCAGGGGAAGGCCGTGCCGCAGCAGGGCGGCCTGGTAGCCGGATTTGCGGTCAGCGGAAAACATCAGGCTGCTGTCGCTGCCTAAATAGGCAATCTTGCGGTGGCCTAAGTGATAGAGATATTCGGTGGCTTCCCGGCCGGCTAAAAGGTTATCGTTGTCAATATAGATCGTCTGGTTGGCAAACTGATAGGCCTTGCCGATCAAGACATATAAAAGCCCTTCGTTGCAGAGGTAGTCGATCACCGGATCCTGCTGCTTGGAGTACAGGACGATAAAGCCGTCCACCTGGCCGCTGCGGGTCATGGTGCGTATGGCCTGGAGCACCTCGTCCCCGTCCTTGCCGGTAATGACAGTGTTGATGTATTGGCGGTGGTTGCAGAACTGGCTGATTCCCCGGATGGCTTCCAGATAAAAAGGGTTCTCATAGGCGTCCCGGGCAGAGGTGGGCAGGATGATGCCAATGGTCCGGGCATTCTGTGTGGCCAGGTTGCTGGCCTGGAAATTGGGCTCATAACCCAGCTGGGCCATGGCGCGGCGAACCCGTTCCTTAGTCTCTTCGCTGATGGACGGATTGTTCTTGCAGGTGCGGGATACGGTGGACGGGGATACACCCGCCAGCGCAGCGACATCTTTGATGGTGACAGCCATGGGAAAACCTCCTGGATTTTGTGTGCTTGTAACGGCAGCCATATCGGATAAACGGATACATACATGGAATTATTTTAGTGGAAACCATTCGTGAAGTCAATAACCGGGCACAGTCAAGGTGCACAAAATTGGAAGGCATGGCTTGTTGAAAAGGGAGAAATGAGAAAAATTGGGGAAAATGCGGTTGCAAAATTCGTGCAAACAGTATATATTTAATGCAAGCGGTTGCGTTATAAAAGCATAAAATTGCATGGAAACGGAAAAATATAAGGAGGAAGAAGGATGAGCAGCAGGAAAAGCAATGGTAATGAGATTGTTATTCTGTCCCCGGTAACAGGGAAAGCGGTTGCATTGGATCAGGTTCCGGATCCGGTGTTTTCCCAGAAGATTATTGGTGACGGCATGGCAGTGATCCCGGAGGACGGGAGGATCCTAAGCCCTGTGACCGGGGAGGTGGCCTCTGTGGCAGACACTCTTCATGCCTTTGGCTTCCGCACAGATGACGGGGTCGAACTTTTGGTTCATGTGGGGCTGGAGACCGTGGCTCTGAAGGGGGAATGCTTCAAAGTCCATGTCAAGGCCGGTGAGCGGATTCAGGCCGGTGACCTGGTGGCAGAGGTGGATCTGGCGTTTTTGGCAAAGAGGCAGATCAACCCTATCACGCCGGTGCTGATTTGCGGCGGCATGGAGGGGAGGTCATTGAAGGGCAGGGAAGGCGCGGTGGCAGCCGGGAAGGATGTGCTGGCAACGCTAGAGGAGGACGGAAGCGGCTCAGCCGCCGTATCTGCAGGCGGCAGTGCACAGGGGGACAGCAGCGGGGCAGCAGGCAGTGCGCCGGGGAGCGACCCTGGGACGGGAGGCACATCCGGCAGGATAGCGGCATCCGGCGGCACATCCGGCCAGGGGGCGGAGAAAAAGAAACTGGCCATTAACTTTGATTTTCTCCAGAAGCTGGGCAAGGTGCTGATGGTGGTGATTGCCGTTATGCCGGCAGCAGGCCTGATGATCAGCCTGGGAAAGCTGGTGCAGATGGCAGGGGTGGATGTCCATATGATCGCCATGGTCGGCAGCACCATGGAGAATATCGGCTGGGCGGTGATCAACAACCTGCATATCCTGTTTGCGGTGGCGATCGGCGGTTCCTGGGCAAAGGAACGCGCGGGCGGTGCTTTTGCGGCGGTGATTGCCTTTATCCTGATCAACTGCATCACGGGTGCGATTTTCGGAGTGTCGGCTGCCATGCTGAATGACCCGGAGGCCGTGACGCATACCCTGTTCGGGCAGGAGATTCTGGTGAACGGATATTTCACGTCAGTGCTGGGGGCGCCTGCGCTGAACATGGGAGTGTTTGTGGGCATTATCGCCGGATTTACCGGCGGAATGATTTATAATAAGTATTATAATTTCCGGAAATTGCCGGATGCGCTGGCATTTTTCAACGGCAAGCGGTTCGTGCCTATGGTGGTGATCGTCTGGTCTGTGATTATTTCCCTGGTACTGGCAGTAATATGGCCGGTGGTGCAGACAGGAATCAATGCCTTTGGTGTGTGGATTGCCAATTCGTCCTCGACTTCACCCGTGTTTGCACCGTTTATCTACGGTACCCTGGAGCGGCTGCTGCTGCCGTTTGGCCTGCACCATATGCTGACGATTCCAATGAACTATACTTCTTTCGGGGGTACTTACACGATTCAGACGGGAATCAATGCCGGTTCCCAGGTCTTCGGGCAGGACCCTCTGTGGCTGGCCTGGGTGACTGACCTGATTAATTTTAAGGACGCCGGGGATATGGCGGCTTATACGGATCTGATGGCAACCGTGACGCCTGCCAGGTTTAAGGTGGGGCAGATGATTGGCGCGACCGGGCTTTTGCTGGGGATTGCCCTGGCCATGTACCGCAGGGTGGATGCAGATAAGAAAAAATCTTACCGTTCGATGTTTGTGTCTACCGTGCTGGCAGTATTCCTGACCGGTGTGACGGAGCCGCTGGAATTTATGTTTATGTTCTGTGCGCTGCCCCTGTATGCGGTGTATGCGGTTCTGCAGGGGTGTGCCTTTGCCATGGCGGGGATTGTGCATTTGAGGCTCCATTCGTTTGGCAACCTGGAGTTTATTACCCGGGTGCCCATGTCCATGAAGGCCGGTTTGGCGGGAGACCTGATCAATTTTATAGTCTGTGTGCTGGTGTTCTTTGCCATCGGTTATGCGGTGGCCTATATTATGATCGACAAGCTGCATTTTGCAACGCCGGGACGCCTGGGGAACTATACGGATGAAAATGCTGACGAGGACAGCAGTGCGTCGGCCGGAGGAAGCGGCTCAGGAACTAAAAAGGGCGGCAGCAGCCAGGCAGAGCGGATTATTGCACTGCTGGGCGGCAGGGAGAACATTACTCTGGTGGATGCCTGCATGACCCGCCTGAGGGTAACGGTAAAGGATGCCTCCAAGGTGGCGGAACTGCCTGCATGGAAGGCGGAAGGCGCCCTCGGGCTTCTGAAAAAGGACAACGGGATTCAGGCCGTATATGGGCCAAAAGCAGATGTCCTGAAATCGGATATCAATGATATCTTATAATAATGAGCAGTGCGCCCGGATGCCAAATCCAAGCCCGCTGCAAGCTCGCTTGCAAAAGGCTTGGATTTGGCATCCGGGCATAGGGCGATAAGCCCATCTTCTTGTTTTCCGCTATTTGGAAAACAAGAAGATGCACGGCTATTTGGAAAACAAGAAGATGCACTGCAAAGCTGGGAAAACCAAAAGTTTGCAGAGGATGGACAAGAAAATTTCTGATATATTCTTGGAGGTTTTCTGTTCCGGCAGGGAGGGAGATGCCGCTTATGAAGCTTATCACACTGAATACCCATAGCCTGGAGGAGGCGGATTATGAGAGGAAGCTGCACCGGCTTGCGGATGTGGTGCTGACGGAGGGGCCGGATATCCTGGCCATGCAGGAGGTGAACCAGTCGGCGGCAGCCGGGCGCCTGGAGCCGGAAAAGCTGCCCGGGTATGTCCGGTGCCCCGGTTTTAAGGGCGAAGTCCGGCAGGATAACCATGCAGCCAGGCTTTCCGGGCTTTTGCGGGAGGAAAAGATGCAGTATTTCTGGACATGGGTTCCCGCAAAGCTGGGGTATGGAAAATACGATGAGGGCCTGGCGGTTTTTAGCAGGTACCCGATCCTGGAGGCAGATTCTTTTAGAATCAGCCAGTGTGAGGATTATAAAAACTGGAAGACCCGCCGGATTCTGGGGGTGAGGACAGAAGCTGGATGGTTCTATACCGTGCACATGGGCTGGTGGGATGACAGGGAGGAGCCGTTTTGCAGGCAATGGGAAAGGCTGCAGGAGCACATTTGTGCAGTGAAAAGCAGAGAAGGCCAGGCTGGCAGGGAAAGCCGGCCGGTCTGGCTGATGGGGGATTTTAACAGTCTTGACAAGATTTCCGGAGAGGGATATGATTTAGTGAGTGGAAGCGGCTGGAGGGATACTTATCTTTTGGCGCAGGAGAAGGACTGCGGCATTACGGTGGGGAAAATGATTGACGGCTGGAGGGAGCGGCTGTCAGATCAGGATGGCAGCCAAGCCATCCGCCCCGAGGGCATGAGGATTGATTATATCTGGTGCAGCCGGGAGATCCCGGTTCTTAGTTCCCGTGTGGTTTGCAACGGGGAGAACTATCCGGTGGTATCAGACCATTATGGTGTGATGGTGGTGGCAGGAGATGACATTGACTTTTATAGAGAACAGGGGAGATTTTAAGATATGAACAGAGCCGGAGGTGTATTGCTGTCAATTACCAGCCTGCCGTCTAAGTACGGGATCGGATGTTTTTCTAAAAGTGCTTATGATTTTGTGGACTGGCTGAAAGAGGCGGGGCAGACTTATTGGCAGATTCTGCCGCTGGGGCCTACCAGCTATGGGGACTCGCCGTACCAGTCCTTTTCCACCTTTGCCGGGAACCCTTATTTTATCAGCCTAGAGGCGTTGGTGGAGGAGGGGCTGCTGGCCAAGGAGGAGTGTGAGGCGGCGGATTTTGGGAGCAAGCCGGATAACGTGGATTATGAGAAAATCTACCAGGCCCGCTATCCGCTGCTTAGGAAGGCCTATGAGCGCAGCAAAATCAGTGAAAACGAGGATTATCGGCGTTTTGTGGTGGATAATGACTGGTGGCTTGGGGATTATGCGCTGTTTATGGCAGTGAAAGACCGGTTCGGCGGGGTGCCCTGGACGGAGTGGGCCAAGGATATCCGCCTGCGGTGGGGGAATGCCATGGATTATTACCGCAGGGAACTGTATTTTGACATAGAATTCCAGCAGTACTTGCAGTATCTGTTTTACATGCAGTGGATGAAGCTGAAAAATTATGCCAACGAAAAGGGGATCCGCCTGATTGGGGATATCCCGATTTACGTGGCCATGGACAGTGCGGATACTTGGGCGCACCCGGAACTGTTCCAGCTGGATGAGGATAACGTGCCCCTGGCAGTGGCCGGCTGCCCCCCGGATGGGTTCTCGGCCACAGGGCAGCTTTGGGGGAATCCTCTGTACCGCTGGGGTTATCACAAGGACACTGGCTATGAGTGGTGGGTTTCCCGGTTGGAGTATTGCTTCCGGCTGTATGATGTGGTGCGGATTGACCATTTCCGCGGCTTTGATGAGTATTATTCCATTCCCTACGGAGCAGAGTCCGCCGTGGGCGGACATTGGGAAAAGGGTCCGGGGATGGCTTTGTTTGCCCGGGTGGAGGAGGCCTTAGGCCGCCGGGAGGTGATTGCAGAGGATCTGGGCTATGTGACGGACTCTGTCCGCGAACTGGTGAAAAGCAGCGGCTTTCCGGGGATGAAGGTACTGGAATTTGCTTTTGACTCGCGGGATTCGGGCTGTGCCAATGATTATCTGCCTCATAACTACGGGGAAAACTGTGTGGCATATACCGGGACGCATGACAATGAGACGATCCGCGGCTGGTTTGACAGTATTACGAAAGCGGAGCAGGAGATGGCGAGGGAGTATCTGTGCGACAGCCGGACCCCGAGGAAAGAACTGAACTGGTCATTTATCAGCCTGATCATGCGGAGCACGGCTAGGATGTGCATCATCCCCATGCAGGATTATCTGGGATATGGGAATGAGAGCCGGATGAATAAGCCGTCCACGGTGGGGATTAACTGGAAGTGGCGGCTGACAGAAGGAGAACTGACGGAGGAACTGAAAAAAAGGCTTTATGAGATGGCGAGGCGTTATGGGCGGCTTGCCGGGTGAGGGAAATTATGAAAAAAGAATGGTGGCATGGAAAGACAGCATATCAGATCTATCCCAAAAGTTTTTATGACTCCAATGGCGACGGGGTCGGTGACATACCCGGGATCACGGCTAAGCTGGACTATCTCAAGGAACTGGGGATTGACATGATCTGGATTTCACCGGTCTATCTGTCGCCCTGTGCGGACCAGGGATACGATATTGCGGATTATTATCAGATCGACCCGGTGTTTGGGACGATGGAGGATATGGACCGTTTGCTGGAGGAAGCGAAGCGGCGGGAGATCGCGGTAGTGATGGATCTGGTTGTCAATCACTGTTCGGATGAGCATGAGTGGTTCCGGAAGGCCTGCGCGGATCCGGAGGGGGAATACGGAAAATACTTTTATTTGGAGAAAAAGAAGGACGGGAAGCTGCCGTGCAACTGGCGGTCATATTTCGGCGGCCCGGTTTGGGAGCCGGTGCCGGGGAGTGACTGGTACTACCTTCATGTGTTCCACAAAAAACAGCCGGACCTAAACTGGGAAAACCCTGTGGTCCGGGAACGGATTTACGAGATGGTCAACTGGTGGCTGGACAAGGGCCTGGCCGGATTCCGGATTGACGCGATCATCAATATCAAAAAACCGCAGATGTTTAAGGATTATCCGGCAGACCGGGAGGACGGGCTCTGCGACATGGGCACTGTGCTGGCGGATACTTCCGGGATAGGGGATTTCCTCCGGGAAATGCGGGATCGCACATTCCGTCCCCATGGGGCTTTTTCCGTGGGAGAGGTGTTCAATGCCAAGGACGGGGAACTGGCGGATTTTGCCGGGGAGGACGGATATTTCTCCTCCATTTTTGATTTCCGGCAGACGGTGGAGGGGAAATCCGTGGATGGCTGGCATGCCGCTAGGGTTCCCACGCCGGAGGATTATAAACGGTGCTGTTTTGAGAGCCAGAGGGAGATGGAGGGGATCGGGTTCTATTCCAACATTATTGAGAACCATGATGAACCCCGGGGCGTCAGCCATTACCTGCCAAAGGAGGCCAGGAATACGAAAGGGAAGAAGCTTCTGGCAGCATTGTATTTTATGCTGAAAGGGCTGCCGTTTATTTACCAGGGCCAGGAACTGGGGATGGAGAACAGCAGCTTTGCCTCCATCGATGAGGTGGATGATATCAGCAGCAAGGAAGAGTATCAGGTGTGCCTGGAGGCCGGGCTTTCCCGGGAGGAGGCGATGGCAGTGGTCAGCCGGTATTCACGGGACAATGCCCGGACTCCGTTTCAGTGGAGCGGGGAGGAAAACGGGGGGTTTACCACAGGGGTTCCGTGGCTGGGCCTGAACGGGAATTACCGGCAGATCAACCTGGAGCAGCAGAGAAAGGATCCGGACAGCGTTTTTGCATTTTACCAGAAGCTGATCAGGCTGCGGAAGGATCCAAAATTCCAGGAGGCCATCGTGTATGGAAGGACCGAGCCGGTGCTGGAGGAGGAACCCGGGGTTATGGCGTATTTCCGGCAGGGCAATGGACAGCGGATCCTGGTTGCCGGGAACTTCGGGCAGGAGGCGCGGACGGTTTGGGCAGACGGGGTGGAAGAAGGGAAATTCCGGCTGCTTTTGGGGAATGGAGAGCCGCCCCGGTGGAATGAAAAGGGGATGGTCCTTGAGGCGCTCCAGGTGGTAATAGGGGTAGTGAAGGAAGCATAAGAGTGAGAGAAAAGAAAGCCCGTCGGATGGTGGATGCCAAGATAAGGGCTTTCTTTTTTGAGGAAATATGCTATAATGAACCTGATATATAATATAACAGATAAGGGCGATGGTTTAATATGGGAACATTAAATCTGAAAATCGGTGAAAAGCTGAAACGGATACGCATGATCCGTCAGATGACCCTGGATGAGGTTTCCGATTTGACAGGGGTGAGCAAGCCGATGCTGGGGCAGATCGAGAGGGGGCAGTCGGTTCCTACGGTGACGACGCTCTGGAAGATAGCAGCAGGGCTCAAAACGCCCTTGTCTTCTTTCCTGGAAGAACTGCAGGTGGATTATTCGGTCGCCGGCATAGATAGAAAGAACGTGATCTTTGGGGATGGCAAGGCCATGAGGGCATATCCGCTATTCACATATGACCCGCTACGAAGTGTTGAGACCTTTTATATTGAATTTGATGAGGGGTGCCGCCATCTGGCAGACAGGCATTGCGACGGGGTGGAAGAACATGTTTTTGTCCTAAAAGGGATTTTGCAGCTTGTTTTAGGGGAAAAACGGATCCTTGTCGAGGAGAAGCAGGCGGTTCGTTTCCGGGCAGACATCCCCCATGCCTACCATAACCTGGCCGTGGGTGGGAGTGCGGTCTATAATACGATATTTTACCCGCATGCCTTTTGCGGATAAGGGAGAGATTATGGGGCGGGAGCGGTGAGAGAAGGAGGTTTAAGCCATGTCGATTGAAAAGGTGAAGGAATATTTCCGGCAATATGGAATGGAGGGGAGGGTGCAGGAATTTGAGGTATCCAGCGCTACGGTTGAACTGGCGGCGGCAGCGCTCCATTGTGAGCCTTGCCGCATTGCAAAAACACTGTCATTCCTGGTAGACGGCCATGCAGTATTGATAGTTACGGCAGGGGATGCCAAGGTGGATAACGGCAAATTTAAAGCCAAGTTTGGCACGAAGGCCAAAATGCTGGCTCCGGATGAGGTGGCGGCGATGGTTGGGCATGCGGTAGGCGGGGTGTGCCCCTTTGCGGTCCATGAAGAGGCAAAGGTTTACCTCGACCAGTCTTTAAGGCGGTTTGAGACGGTTTTTCCTGCCTGCGGAAGCAGTAACAGTGCCATTGAACTGACGATGGAAGAATTGGAGAACTATTCCGGCTATACTTCCTGGGTTGATGTGAGCAAAGGGTGGGAAGGATAGCACACAGGGGCTTCCTTTCACGGGTTATTTGTGTTATGCTATAACGCAAAGCCTATCCTTTTCAGCGAGGCCAAAAGAAACCCGGTTCGGTTTAGCTGCATGGCTTGGAAGGCTTTTTTATGTCTGTTTATAAAAATGTGAGGTAAAGGAGAAGGGATTGTGATGGAAAAGAGAGCAAACTCCCACTCTGGCCAGTGGCCGAAGAGGAGTCTCAACAGGAGGATATTGAGAAGTACCACTCTCAACATTTTGATTTTGGTGATTGTCTGTTGTGGGATAATGGCGGTTTCAATGCAGTCGCTGGCAAATAACATCTTGCTGGACAGTCTACAGCCAATGGCCCGGCAGTCGGCTAAGACGGTGGAGGCCAATATTCATATGCTTGCAGACCGTATGATGACAATTGCGGGAGACCCCCGCATGAATATAGCCGCTGGCGGCGGGGCTGGGGATGGCCGGCAAGACGCTGCCCGGACAGACGATGCTGTGACGCGGGCGGGCCGCCAGGAAGTTCTGTCGGAGGCGGCCGAGATCTATGAACTGCATACGATTGCTTTATATGATAAAGAAGGGCGCCTGGTTCAGGGGATTGATGGTGCGCCAAAAGACCTGGATGCCGGTTTTTTTGCGCTCCTTCAGGAGACAGACAATCTGACTACGCACACATCCACGGTTTTCCAGGGCAAATTAGGCATCATGATGGGGATGCCGGTGAAAGAGGACGGGGAGACCATCTTGTATGTGGTAGGTGTCTATAAATATGATGCGCTGAATGATGTGATCAGCAATATCAACCTAGGCAAAAACGGCATGGCCTATATGGTTAACAAGGAGGGGGAGGTTACCGGGCACCCAGAACAGTCCCTGGTTTTAAAGGGGACTACGCTGGCTCAGCTAAACAGCGGGAATGAGGAGGGCTTAAGCCGGGTGGCCACCGGGGAGACAGGAGCCACAGAATTTATGGTTGACGGCAAGATGATGCTGGTGGCCTTTTCCCCCATCCGGGGGACGCATTGGGGGCTGGTGATCCAGGTTCCGAAAGCCGACTATAACCAGCTGATCAATGCGGCAATGATGGTGGCAGTGCTGTCCACCCTGGCGGTGTTGGTGCTTTCCATCCTGCTGATCCTGCGCCTGTCCCGGTCGATTTCCCGGCCGGTCAAGAGCGTGACAGACCGGATGGTGGCGCTCTCTGACGGTGATTTACATACAGAGGTGGCATTTGTCCGCTCCGGGGATGAATTAGAGGTGCTGACGCAGACCTTGGATGCCACGGTAGAGAGTGTCAACCGCTACATATCAGATATCCAGCAGGTGCTGACCCAGGTTGCGGGAGGCAATCTCCAGGTTGAGCCGCAGGGGGATTATAAGGGCGATTTTGCGCTGATCCGGAGCAGCCTGCGCAATATTATCCTGTCGATGAATGAAACGATTGCCGGTTTCCGTGCTGCGGCGTCCCGGCTTACGGATATGTCCGAGGAACTGAATGGGCAGTCCGGCCAGCTGCACCAGGCGTCTTTGGAGCAGAACCAGTCGGCCGAGGCTCTGGTTCAGGAGGTCTCCCATGTGAAGGAGCGGCTGTCCGATGTGGTAGAGAGCAGCGGGCAGACCCGCGCCAAGACGGAAGAGATTGCAAGGCGTATCCAGGAAGCGAACACGCAGATGACGGCGCTTTCAGACTCTATGGACAATATTAGCAGCAATGCGCAGGAAATAACAAAGATTGCCAAAGCGATTGAGGACATTGCGTTCCAGACCAGTATCTTGGCGATCAATGCTTCCGTGGAGGCGGCACGTGCAGGAACTGCGGGGAAGGGGTTTGCCGTGGTGGCCGACGAGGTCAAACAGCTGGCTTCCAGAAGCGCCGAGGCGGCGCAGACTGCCACGGATATGGTGGGCAATACCCGGGCAATCATCCTTACGGGGGTGGAACTGACTGCCAACACGGCAGGTTCCCTCCAGGCGATATCCGAGGTTTCCGACCAGATCAGCAAGATTTCCGACCAGCTGGTAGTGGCGGTGCACGGGCAGGAGGACGCGCTTTCTTCCATGGAAGAGAGGATTGGGACAATTTCGGCGATCGCTGACCGGAACCTGCAGAACGCCGGCGGGACAGAGCAGTCGAGCGGTATGCTGGCGAAGGAGGCAGAGGCCTTGCAGTCCCAGGTGAAAAAGTTTATTTTGAAGGAGGAACATGGCAGATGAGAAAGATAGTGAACTTGCTGCCCTTGTTGCTGGGGGTGCTGCTGCTGGTGGGATGCGGTGACAAGACGGTTCTCCAGGACGGCTATTATACGGCGCAAGCTGCCGAGTTTAGCCATGGATGGAAAGAATATATCACGATCATGGTGAGAGGGGGGAGCATTGTTTCCGTGGAGTACAATGCCGAGAATTCCAGCGGCTTTATTAAGAACTGGGATAACGCTTATATGCAGACAATGCTCCATACCAACGGCACTTATCCCAACGAATACACCCGATACTATGCCGGACAGCTGTTGGACGGCCAAGGGGAGGGCAGCATTGATGCCCTATCAGGGGCGAGTTCGTCCCATGCTTCTTTCCAAAAGCTTGCGGCTGCGGTGTTGGAACAGTCCAGGCAGGGAGATTCCAGCATCGTATATGTGGATACACAAAAGTAAAAACTGCAACCGCTTATCTGTTGAGGGTAAGCGGTTTTTGTTTTGGGATAATTTGTGGAAACGTGCAACAATATGCTTTAAAAATTCTCGGAAATAGTGTATTATTAGTATTAGTTTTGCCCAAAATAGGGTGCCTCCAGGAGAGGGAATTAGGTATGAAATCAATTCGGAATGAGATACGCCGCAGCTATTTTGTGCTGATCATATTTACCTGTGTGTTTATTACGGCCAATATTTTGGTAAATGCCGGTTCGTCCAGCAGGTACAATAGGCTTTTGCAGGATTACCGGCAGGTGAACGAACTGTCTGTGATGAATAATGACCGCAAGATCAGTTTTAAGCTATATTGCAAGAGCCATGAAAATGCGGCGCTGGAAAAATATTCTGAGAGCTGCATCCGTTTAAATGCCCGCCTTTTAGAACTTGCGGAAAAGATGAAGCATGACCGGCAGTGCAAAATGATGCACCGGATTGTCTGCCAGGTGGTGGAGCACCACCAGGAACTGGCATATTCCTACATCCAGCCGGACAGCCTGTATAGCCCCGGGGACATGGGCATCCTAGATGAGGTGGATTTAGAGATTGAGCGGTGTTTAAACCAGCTGATGAGCCGGTATTTGGAGTACCTGAACAAGGCCTTTGAGGACTACAGCCGGCAGCTGAACATGGTTAATTTCCTGATGAACCTGGTTCTGATTGCCGGATGCCTGTTTACCTTATCCGTGAACTACCGCATGAGCCGTAATATGCTCAAATCCATCAGCCGCCTTACGTATGCCGCCAGGGAGATCACCAACAAAAACTTTGAGGTGCAGGATATTGAAGAGACGGCTTTTGAGGAACTGAACCAGGTTTCCGGCACGTTCGACCAGATGAAGCATACGATCCGCAATATGATTACGGAACTCAACGAGACTTATCAGATGAAGGAACGCTTAGCGGAGGCCAAGATCCGGGAACTGCAGATGCAGATGAACCCGCATTTTTTGTTCAATACCCTAAGCCTGGTGATCCGCAGCGTCCAGATGGGGGAACGGGATACTGCCATCCAATTGGTGAAATCTATCTCGCAGATACTCCGCAGCAGCATTGAGATCAAGACAACGGCGATCCCCCTGGATGATGAGATCGAACTTCTGCAGGCATACCTGTATATCCAGAAGCTGCACTTAAAAGGCAGGATCAGTTTCTGCCTGGATGTAAGGAAGTCTTTTTTGGATGATACCTTTATGATACCGCCCCTTACGATACAGCCTTTGGTGGAGAACAGTATCCAGCATGGGTTAAAGAACCGGGTCAGCGGGGGCAAGGTAGACATTTTGATTACGGAAAAGCCGGATCACATGGAAGTGGTGGTGGCAGATAACGGGGAGGGGTTTCCGTCCGGGGAGGGGAAGAAAGAGGCAGAAGGGAAAACTCAGGCAGGAGATAAGGGGCGGACTTCAATCGGGCTGAATAATGTGATGGAACGCCTGAAATTTTTTTACCGGAAAGAGGATGTGATTAAGATTGAGCGGGCAGACGGGATCACAAAGGTCACATTGAAGCTTTATAAGGAAGAGGAAGCATAACAGAAGGGAGCAGGCTGGGAATCAGGGTGAACAGGAGGATGAGAATATGCTGCGGCTGATATTGGCAGATGACGAGCAATATGAACGGGAATATTTAGAAAAAATCATTAAAGAGAGTTATCCGAGCCTTCTTGAGGTTGTCTATAAGGCAGCGGACGGCGTGGATCTGGTAGAGAACCTGGAGCGGTGCAGGCCGCATATTGTGCTCCTGGATATCAAGATGCCGCGGATGGACGGGCTGGATGCGGCGGAGGAAATCCGCAAGAGATATCCCGATATCCAGATAATCGTAATCTCTGCCCACAGCGATTTTGCCTATGCGAAGCAGGCATTGAAGCTGGGGGTGACGGATTACCTGCTCAAGCCTTATCTGGATTCGGAATTGCAAGAGACGCTGGATAAAGTGATTGCAAGGGCGCGGGAAAGGGAGGATTCGCTGGCGCTTTTGTCGTATTCAAACCCTGCGGACCAGAAAGTGGTTTTTGATTTTTACCGGGATTTGGAAAAGGATCTGCTGTGGAGCCTGTTTTTCAGGAGGAAGCCGGTAGAAGAACTGAAAAAGCAGCTTGCCTTGTGGGGGATCGGTGAGGGCTGGATGAAGGTGGTGCTGATTTCCAGCCCGGCGCTGGTCTCCATGGGGACGTTTTCCCAGGAGGTGCTTAAAAATTATTTTCATATGGCAGAGGTGAAGGCGATTAACAGTATCTGGATGGATCAGATGGCGATCTGCCTGTATGCGGCGCAGGAGGATGCATTTACGGAACTGACCGGCTGCATCCGCCGGGCGAGGGATTATCTGGCGGGGGAGAGCCAGATCCCGGTTGCGTGTGGGGTCAGCGGCACCTGCAGCAGTGCGGAAATGCTCGCAGGTGCCTATGAGGAGGCAGCTTCTTATATCAGCGAGTATTCTACGGGAGAGATACGGGCGGCTTTTGTGGAAATGACGGAAGGGATGCGCAGGATCTGCAGCCTGGAGGAGAAGATCAGCCAAAGCCTGGTGCGGCAGGAGCGGGAAGCTGGTTATGAAAGCCTGATCAGGCTGGCTGAGGAACTGGAACAGCGCCTGATGTACCAGGACGTGTCGGTGAAGCTGAATTTCGGGCGCAGCCTGATGACGGTCCTGCGCGAGATGAACCAGAACCCGGGAGTGAGGGTCAAGACTTCCCAGGCGTCTGCCTTATTTGAAAAGCTGGGTGAATTGAATTTCAACGGTGATAATTTGAAGTATCATATGGAATACTTTTCTGAGATTGAGGTTTGGAAGCAATGAGGAAGGGCGGAAGAAATGCGTCATGGGGGAGGCGCCGGGCATGGGCTTTGCGGCAGGTGTTTTTCCCTGGGGTTCTGGTTTTGCTGCTGGGCGGATGCCTGCCAGGATGCAGTGTGGCCGGAGGGCCGAAAACGGAAAGCAGGAATACGGAGCCGGATTTGGTGCTCTGTTATGGGGAGGTCAATCCGGAAGGGCATATTATGACGGATTCCGCAAAGTTCTTTGCGGATGAGGTGGAACGGCTCAGTGAGGGGCGGATTGTGGTAGAGATATACCCGTCCGGCCAGATGGGAGACGACCAGCAATGTTACCGGGCCATGCAGATGGGTTCTTTGGATCTGTACCGGGGCAACTGTGCGTCTCTGGCGGAGTGTGGGAACCCGATGGTTTCGGCATTGGCTTTGCCTTATATCTTCCGGGACCGGGAACATTTCTGGAAGGTGTGCGAGAGTGAATTGGGTCAGGAAATCCTGGATGATATCGAGGTGAGCGCAAAGGGAATGAAGGGGATTGCCTATCTGGATGAGGGCTCCCGCAATTTTTTCACCAGGGAGAGACCGGTTACGCGGATTGAAGACATGAAAGATTTGAAAATCCGGATGCAGCTGTCCGGGCTTATGGAAGACACGGTGGCTGCCTTGGGGGCAAAGGCGGTTCCGATTGCTTATGTGGAACTGTATACGGCGCTTCAGTCAGGGAGCGTGGACGGTGCGGAGAACCCCCCGGTCAGCTACTTTTATAATAAATTTTATGAGGTGGCACCCTACTATGTAAAAGACAGCCATACCTATGCGCCGGGGGTGATCCTGGTCAGCGAGATTACCTGGAATACGCTAAACGAAGAGGAGCAGAAGGTGATCGCAGAGGCGGCCCGCCTGACACAGGAGTACAACCGGGAAGAGATCGAACGGGCAGACAGGCAGGCATACCAGGCGCTTGAGGAAGCAGGGGTGGAGATCCTGGAGTTGGAAGATCCGGAGGCGTGGAGTGCTGCCGTAGAGCCGGTGTACCAGAAATACGGGGCGAAATTTTTGGGTTTGATTGAGGAGATCCAAAAGATGCGCTGAAATTACTTTATGGAAGAGGGAAGGAGAAAAGATATGAAGGAAGGATTGATGAAACTGCCGAAAAACCGCGTTCGCCGCAATTATCTGGGAGGCGCCGGGATTGACCGGCTGCATGGGGAGGCGGTGTGCCGGGACAATGACCGGCCGGAGGAGTGGATCGGCTCGATGGTGGAAGCAGTAAACCTGGGAATGGAGCCGGTAGAGAACGAAGGCCTGGCAATGGTGGAGACAAAGGAGGGCAGGTTTTGCCTGCGGGACCTGGTGGATAAGAACCGGAGGTTTTATTTGGGGGAGAGTGTCCGCAAGGACGGCACCTGGCAGCTTAGTTTTCTTTTGAAGATCCTGGACTCTGCCATGCGTTTGCATGTCCAGGCGCATCCGTCCACGAAGTTTGCCAATGAAGTGATGGAAAAGCCCTATGGAAAGCTGGAGTGCTATTATATCCTGAATGCGAGGGAGGGGATTGACCCTTATATCCGCTTAGGCTTTCAGCATGCACCGTCCCGCGAGGAATGGAAGCAGATTGTGGAGGCTCAGGATATGGGCAGGATGGATGCCTGCTTTGAGAAAATCCCTGTCCGGCCGGGGGAGGTGTGGTACATACCGGGTGGGATGCCGCATGCAATCGGCGAGGGGATTACGATGCTGGAGATTATGGAACCTTCTGATCTGGTGGTTCGCTGTGAATTTGAGCGGGAAGGTGTCGTGGTGCCGGAGGAAGCACGGTATATGGGAAGAGATCTGGACTTCTGCCTGGACGTGTTTGACTATACGGAGTATTCAAAAGAGGAGGTTATCAAAAAATGCCGGATCACCCCGCAGGTGCTTGAGAAGACAGCCGGATACGAGCGCCGGCGCCTGGTAGGGGAGAAGCTGACGCCATGCTTTTTTGTTGAGTCGCTTAGGGTCTGGGGAGAGTCCGAGGTGCCCCATAACGGGAAGTTTACCCTTGGGGTCGTGTGCGGCGGAAGCTGCCGGATCGAGGGTTTTGGGAGGCCGGATGGCGGGGAAGGCCGCCAGGAAGGGGAAAAATACGAGGGGATCCAACTTAGGCAGGGAGACAGCTTTGTAATTGCGGCGGCGGTGGAAACATGCCGGATTGTCCCGGAGGAAGAGGCAGAATTGGTGTTTGTCTATCCGGGGGAGGACATGGAGAGATAAGAACAGGGAGACAGGCAGGGATCCATAGGTGCGGCACCTATGGATCCCTGTATTAATTTGCCGTCCGGGGGGGATGCAGAGGGGGATATAAACGGGGTGTTAAGAAGACAGGGCGCCCGTGTTAAGAAGGTGTTTGCAAAACGATAAGGAATCGCTAAGACCTGCCGGAGTGGGTTGACGTTTGATGTGTAAACGTTTATATTTTGCTCATGGCAAGGGATTTGCCAGGAAACTGGCTGCAAATGCAGGCAGTGGAGAGATAAAGGCAATTTAACTGCAAAAGGAGGAAAAGTATGAAGAGGCGACAGGTTTTAGCAAGTATTTTGGCAGGGGCTGCGGTAATGCTCTGTGCATGCAGCAATATGCCGGGCATGGGAAATGTGCAGCAGGAAACTGCGGAGGCAAAAGCGGAAGATGGGGCTGCGGCAGACGGCGGGAAGGTGTATGAACTAAAGATCTCCACCTCGCAGACAGAGCAGTCGCTGATTACCAGGAATTACCAGAAGCTGGCGGATGAACTAAATGCCAGGTCGGACGGAAGGCTGAAGGTGACCGTGTTCCCGGCAGGGCAGCTAGGGAGCGATGAGGATGTGCTGGAGCAGGCGATCCAGGGGGCGAATGTGGCCGTTAATACGGATGCCTCCCGTATGGGGCAGTACGAGAAGGATTTTTCCATTTTGATGATGGGATATTTTGCGGATGATTATGATGAGTGCTTTAAGGTGACCCAGACGGATACGTTTAAGGGCTGGTGCGATACGTTGTCAAAGGACCATGGAATCAAGATCTTATCATTTGCGTTCTATGACGGCCCGCGCCAGTTCATGACGAATAAGCCGATCCAGTCCCCGGAAGACTTGAAGGGGCTGCGGATCCGGACGATTGGCCAGGAGGTATGTACAGAGACGATCCAGGCGATGGGGGCAACACCGATTTCCATGTCCTGGGGCGAGGTATATAACGGGATCCAGTCCAAGGCATTGGAGGGGTGCGAGGTACAGAATACTTCCAGCTATCCGTCCCGGATCTATGAGGTCTGCAAATACCAGTCAAAGACCGGGCATTTCCAGCTGATGCAGGGGCTGGTCTGCGGCCAGGGCTGGTTTGAGAGCCTGCCGGAGGATCTGCAGAAGCTTTTGGAGGACACTGCCAATGAGATCGGAAAGGAGACGGCGGCGGATGTCATGAGCGAAGTGGAAGAGGCAGAAAAGAAGATGGTTGAGGCCGGCCTGGAGATCAATGAGCCGGATTTGGAGCCTTTTAAAGCAGCGGTAGACCCGGTCTATGAGAAACTGGGGTATTCGGAACTTCGGGAAAAGCTATATAAAGAAATCGGCAAGAGCAATTGACAGAAATATTTTTGGGAATGAGGTGATGGTATGAAAAAGATCTCTGATCTGGTGCTGAGGATAGAGGAAATCCTTGCCGGGGGGATGCTTGTCTTAATATCTGTGCTGGTTTTTTTGTCTGCGGTTGCCCGAACCATCGGAATGCCGGTGAACTGGGCGCAGGATGTCTCTTTGCTGGCTTTCGGCTGGCTGACTTTTATCGGTTCTGATATCATAGCCAGGGCCGGCAGCCTGATCCGGATCGATATGCTGGCTAACAAGCTTCCGGCAGCGGCGCAGAAGGTGCTGGCAGTGGTTTTTGATGTGATGATGGTTTTGTTTTTGCTGATTTTGATTGTGTATGGTTTCCTGCTGGTATCCCAGAGCTGGAACCGTACCTTCAACACTCTGAAACTGAGTTATGCATGGTGTACCATGGCCGTGCCGGTCGGTGCGCTGCTGCTGTTTTTCACGATAACCGGGAAGCTGGCCAAAGATATCCGGACTCCGGTAAAGGAATGGGGGGAGAATTAAATGTTAAGTGCAATTGGGTTTTTCCTGGTTCTTTTATTTCTGGGCATGCCGGTTGCGTTTGCGATTGCGGTGTCCGGGTTTGCGTTTTTCCTGATGCGCCCGGAGATCCCATGGACGATCCTGGTACAGAAATCTCTGTCTACGACGCAGTCCTTCACCATGCTGGCAATTCCGCTGTTTATTTTTGCCGGGAACCTGATGAACAATACGGGGATTACTACCCGGCTGATTAAGTTAGCAAATGTGCTGACCGGGCACATGTACGGGTCTATCGGCCAGGTGTCGGTGGTGCTTTCCACCTTGATGGGCGGGGTGTCCGGCTCTGCAGTGGCAGATGCGGCGATGGAATGCCGTATCCTTGGCCCGGAGATGACGAAGAGGGGGTATGCGCCGGGCTGGGCGGCGGCAGTGAACTGCCTGACAGGCCTGATCGTGGCGACGATTCCGCCGTCCATGGGGCTGATTTTGTATGGGACGGTGGGTGAGGTGTCCATCGGAAGGCTGTTCGTGGCAGGGTTCCTTCCGGGGATTATCATGTGTGTCTTTATGATGCTGGCAACATCCTGGTCTGCACGCCATCTAGGGTATAAGCCGGACCATGAAAAACCGTCTTCCCTGAGTGAGATTGTGAAGTGCTGTGCGGAGAGCATATGGGCATTGCTGTTTCCGGTACTGCTGATTGTCCTGATCCGGTTCGGCGTGATGACCCCATCAGAGTCAGGGGCTTTTGCCGTATTTTATGCGCTGGTTGTGGGGGCGTTTATCTATAAGGAACTGACACTGGAGAGTTTTAAGAAGTGCATTATTGACAGCGTAAAGGATCTGTCGGTGATTACCATGATCCTGGCATTTTCCGGGATTTTCAGTTATGGGGTGGTGTTTGACCAGCTGCCAAAGACATTGGCCAACATGCTGATTGGTTTTACCAGCAATAAGTTTGTGCTGATCTTCCTGATCATTATCATGCTGACGGTGTTCGGCATGTTTATGGAAACTACGGTGATCACGCTGATCGTGACACCGATCTTGATCCCGGTTATCAGCCAGTATGGGATCGACCCGGTACATTTTGGCATTATTATGATGACAGTGGTGACGATGGGGTGTTCGACCCCGCCGGTGGGAGTGGCTCTCTACACGTGTTCAAATATTATGAACTGTTCCGTGGAAGAGACGACCCGGTATGCAGTTCCGCTTTATATCGCGATTTTTGCGACGCTGGCGATCTGCATTTTCTTCCCGGACCTGGTTTTGCTGCTGCCGAATTTGGTGTATGGGGTAGCGGCGTAAGGGTTTTGCAGTATCGGCCTTAGAGAAAGGGAGCCAGAAGAACCTGTGGGGGATTTTCTGGCTCCCTTTTCCTAAGGCTGTTTGCCCTGTGCAGGCACAGGGTATCAGGATGTGGCCAGGTTCTTTACTGAACTGCGGATTACCAGGGAGGGATTCAGCAGCGGGAGTTCCTTGGTGGAGCCGGTCTGGATATGGTGATGGATGAAATCCACGGCAAAGGAAGACATCTGCTTGGCAGGAACCGAGACGGTGGACAGAGGCGGCGTCACAAAGTTGGCCATGATGCAGTCATCAAAGCCGAACACGGACAGGTGATCCGGTATGCGCAGCCCCAGGATGTAGGCAGCCCGGTACAGGTTAAAGGCCATCATATCGTTGCAGGCGAAGACTGCCCCCGGGCGGTTCGGCTGCTGGAGCAGGGCAAGGACCTGGTTGGGGGTGGAACTCATGTCCTCCGGATTGACATCAAACAGCAGATGGCCGGGGCGGCAGGCCAGCCCGTGGGCGTCGAGTGCCTCCATCATGCCTTCGTACCGTTCCCTGTGGGTACCGTTGGCGAAGCTTTGGAAAATGCCGCCGATATTTTGGTGCCCGAGACGTATCATATAATTGACCGCCTCATAGGCGGCTTTTTTATTATCCAGCCGCAGGCAGTGTGCCATATCATCCTCAAAGCAACGGTTCATGTAAACATAGGGGATTCCGAATTTGGAGAGTTTTTTGATGTGCCCGTGTTCTCCGCTGGTGGTGAAAATGATGACGCCGGCGATATCCATGCCGACCAGGTTATCGATTACCTGTTTTTCTTTTTCAAGGCTGTACTCGGTATTGCACAGATAGAGCAGGTAACCTTTTAAAGAAGCGAAGGACTCCATGTATTGTTCCAATTTGGCATAAAAAATATTGGTCAGGGAGGGCAGGATCAGCGCCAGGGTCTGGCGGCGCCCGGTCTTTAGGTTGACGGCTAAAGTATTGGGGCGGTAATTCAGTTCCTCCACGGCTTCCATGATCTTTTTACGCGTTTCTTCTTTTAAGTAGCCTTTCCCGGAGAGGGCACGGGATACGGTGCATACGGAAAAGCCGCATTTTTTTGCAACATCCTTGATCGTCACCATGGCCGGATACTCCTTCCGTTCTAAGTATTGTGTAATCGATATATGCCCGGTTTGCCAAAACGGTTGCCCAATCCGCGGGCGGAACGGGAAATCCTGTGGTATATGGAATTATTTTATCAGCTTGGGCGGTCGATGTCAAAGTGAATTTGGGAAGGGGTTACAATAAAACTAAAATAATTATAAAATAAATATAAAAAATTGCTTGATTTCTTTTGTGTGATCGTTTATATTAAATGTGTTAAGATGTAAACGTTTAGCGATAAGAAATCGTTAAGCACTATTACTAGGAAAAGGGGAATAAAGATGAAAAAAAGAGTATTGACAGCAAGTGTTTTGGCGGCAGCGATGGCAGTGCTGAGTGCGTGCAGCGGCATGCCGGGGATGGGGAACGCGCAGCCCGCACCGGCTCCGGCAGCAGAGGCGAAGGATGAGGGTGGTGAGGCGGCAGCGGCTGCAGATACGGATAAGGTATACGAACTGAAGATTTCCACATCCCAGACCGAGCAGGCCCTGATTACCAGGAACTATCAGAAGCTGGCGGATACGCTGAATGAAAAATCGAACGGCAGGCTGAAGGTTACCGTATTTCCGGCAGGCCAGTTAGGCAGCGACGAGGATGTGCTGGAGCAGGCCATTCAGGGCGTGAACGTGGCGGTAAATACCGATGCTTCCCGTATGGGGCAGTATGTGAAGGATTTCTCCATTTTAATGATGGGATATTTTGCAGATAACTATGATGAGTGCTATCAGGTGACGCAGACAGATACCTTTAAGGGATGGTGCGATACCCTTTCCAATGACCACGGGATCAAGATCTTATCCTTTACCTTTTACGATGGCCCGCGTGAGTTTATGACCAATAAGCCGATCAATTCCCCGGAGGACTTAAAAGGGCTGCGGATCCGTACCATCGGCCAGGAGGTATGTACGGAGACGATCCAGGCAATGGGCGCTACGCCGATTTCCATGTCCTGGGGTGAGGTATACAACGGGATCCAGTCGAAGGCACTGGAGGGATGTGAAGCACAGAATACTTCCACTTATCCGTCCCGGATCTATGAGGTATGTGAATATCAGTCCAAGACTCATCATTTCCAGCTGATGCAGGGGCTGATCTGCGGCCAGAAGTGGTTTGAGAGCCTGCCGGAAGATTTGCAGACTTTGCTGGTGGAAACCTCTGTGGAGATGGGCAAGACGACAGCCGCCGACGTTATGTCTGAGGTGGAGGATGCAGAGAAGAAGATGGTAGAAGCAGGCATGACCATTGTTGAGCCGGATGTGGCTCCCTTTAAAGCCCTGGTGGATCCGGTTTATGATAAGCTGGGCTATAC
Source organism: bacterium 1XD21-70 (assembly GCA_003669055.1). Taxonomy (GTDB): domain Bacteria; phylum Bacillota; class Clostridia; order Lachnospirales; family Lachnospiraceae; genus Brotaphodocola. Next base: position 42,166 of record RAYB01000011.1, on the reverse strand, counting down.
AGAACTGAGAGAGCAGCTGTACAAGGAGATCGGCAAGACAAACTGATGCGATGTGTCTGGCAACCGCCCAGGTTATCTGAGCGGTTGCTGTTTGGAAGAATTGTTACACGGAAAGGAAGCTTTCAGATGAAGAAAATATCGGATTTGATTTTAAAGATTGAAGAGATCCTTGCCGGTATTATGTTATGTATGATAGCCATCCTGGTGTTCTGGTCTGCGGTGGCCAGGACGATTGGGATGCCGGTGAACTGGGCACAGGATGTGTCTCTGCTGGCATTTGCGTGGCTGACATTTATCGGTTCCGACATTATCATCAAAGGCGGGGGGCTGATCCGGATCGATATGTTGGTGAATAAGTTTCCCAAGCCGGTGCAAAAGGTTCTGATGCTGATTTTTGATGCCTTGATGCTGCTGTTTTTGCTGATTTTGATTGTCTATGGATTCCTTTTGGTGTCCCAAAGCTGGAACAGGACCTTCAACACCTTGAAGATGAGTTATGCCTGGTGTACGCTGGCGGTTCCGGTGGGCTCCTTCTTGATGTTTTTCAGTGCAATCGGCAAAACGGTGGGAGATTTCAAAAAACCTGTAAAGGAATGGGGGGCTGAGTAATGTTAAGTGCAATAGGATTCTTTCTGGTACTCCTGTTTTTGGGCATGCCGGTGGCATTTGCGATTGCGGTATCGGGATTTGCTTTTTTCCTGATGCGCCCGGAGATCCCCTGGACGATTTTGGTTCAGAAGTCCCTGTCCACGACCCAGTCCTTCACCATGCTGGCGATTCCTTTGTTTATCTTTGCGGGAAACCTGATGAATAATACCGGAATCACCTCGCGCCTGGTCAAGCTGGCCAATGTAATGACCGGCCACATGTACGGCTCGATCGGGCAGGTATCGGTCGTGCTGTCTACCCTGATGGGCGGCGTGTCCGGGTCTGCGGTGGCGGATGCGGCGATGGAGTGCCGGATCCTTGGGCCGGAGATGACAAAGCGCGGCTATGCGCCGGGCTGGGCGGCGGCGGTTAACTGCCTGTCCGGCCTGATCGTGGCGACAATCCCGCCGTCTATGGGGCTGATTTTGTATGGCACGGTGGGAGAGGTGTCGATCGGCCGCCTGTTTGTGGCCGGCTTCCTTCCGGGCATTATCATGTGTATCCTGATGATGATTGCCACGGCGTGGTCCGCACGCCATCACGGATATAAGCCGGATCATGATAAGCCGTCACCGCCGGGAGTGATCTTAAAGGCGTGTATCGAGAGCATCTGGGCGCTGTTATTCCCGATTCTTTTGATTGTGCTGATCCGTTTCGGTGTGATGACACCGTCGGAATCCGGGGCATTTGCAGTGTTTTATGCGCTGGTGGTAGGTGCCTTTATCTATAAGGAACTGACTCTTGAGAAGTTCAAGAAATGTGTGGTTGACAGCGTCAAGGATCTGTCGGTTATCACCATGATTTTGGCATTTTCCGGGATTTTCAGCTATGGGGTGGTGTTTGACCAGCTTCCTAAGACACTGACGACGATGCTGGTCAGCCTGACAAGCAATAAGTACATTCTGCTGCTGCTGATCCTGATCATGCTGACAGTCTTTGGCATGTTCATGGAGACTACGGTCATCACGCTGATCGTTACCCCGATCCTGATCCCGATTATCACCCAGTATGGGATTGACCCGGTACACTTCGGGATCATTATGATGACGATTGTTACCATGGGATGCTCTACACCTCCGGTGGGAGTGGCGCTTTATACTTGTTCAAACATTATGGGCTGCTCGGTGGAGGAGACGACACGGTATTCGGTTCCGCTGTTTGTGGCGATATTGATTACCGTAGCGCTCTGCGTCTTCTTCCCGAAGATGGTACTGTTCTTGCCGAACCTGATCTATGGGGCGGCTATTTAATAATCATGTGGTAAAATAGGCAAAACCAGGATCCGGGGTTTTTGGGCATTCCGGCATCCTGGTTTTGCTTTTATTGCGGAGGCTGCCTAGGCCAGTTCTCAAATCTCCTTGTTTTTCCCGCCTTTTTCTAGTACAATCGAACTTACAGATAATTCCCAAAGGCCTTGGGCACTGGTTGAAAGACCAGGGTGAGGCCAGAGAAAAGAGAGGAAAGGATTAAAATATGTTTGAAAAATTAGTGGCAATCGAGCCGGTAAGCCTGGTTTTGCCTGCTCAGGAGGAGTTGAAGAAATATGCGAAGGAAGTGGTGCTCTATGATGACATTCCGGCAGATGAGGAGGAGATTGCCCGCAGGATCGGCGATGCGGACGGGGTGCTGGTGAGTTACACCTCACAGATTGGCCGCCCGGTGCTGGAGCGCTGCCCGAATATCCGTTATATTGGCATGTGCTGCAGCCTGTACTCGGAGGCCAGCGCGAATGTGGATATTGCCTATGCCAGGGAGCATGGGATCCGGGTGCTGGGGATCCGGGATTATGGAGACAGGGGAGTGGTGGAGTATGTGATTTACCAGCTGGTCCGGATCCTCCATGGGTTTGATTTCCCGATGTGGGAGGAGGAACCGCTGGAACTGACCGGCTTGCCGGTGGGGATCGTTGGCCTGGGGGTCTCCGGCGGGATGGTGGCGGATGCGCTGCTGATGATGGGGGCAAAGGTGTCTTACTTCAGCCGTACCAGAAAGCCCGAGAAGGAAGCAGCAGGCATGGAGTACCTCCCTTTGGATGAATTGCTGGCGAAAAACCGGGTGGTGATTACCTGTCTCAATAAAAATGTGATCCTGCTCCATGAAGAGCAGTTTAGGTGCCTGGGGAATAAGAAGATCCTGATGAATACCTCGATCGGGACTGCCTCAGATACGGATGCCCTGGCATCATGGCTGGAGTCAGGGGAGAACCTGTACTGCTGTGATACGGAAGCGGCAGCCGGGGATCCGTCCGGGAAATTGCTTGGCCGGGACAATGTGGTCTGCATGGGGACGTCCGTGGGAAGGACGAGGCAGGCGTTTGTGCTGCTGAGCGAGAAGGTGCTGGATAATATCCGGACGTTTTTGGCAGAAGACAGAGGGTGAGATCGTTTTTATAGGTATTTTCAGGGACAGGAGGGTACAGGAAAATGGCATTTCATGAGTCGCAGCTGCAGGCAATCCGCCATAAGGACGGCCCGATGCTGGTGCTGGCGGGGCCGGGATCCGGCAAGACAACGGTGATTACCCATCGGATCCGGCATCTGGTGGAGGAGCACCAGGTGGAACCGGGGGGTATTTTGGTGATTACCTTTACAAAGGCGGCGGCGGAAGAGATGAAACAGCGGTTCCAGGTTCTGGTTGAGGGCCGGCGGCTTCCTGTCAGCTTCGGAACATTCCATGCAGTGTTCTTCGGCATTTTAAAGCATGCCTACCGCTATGACGCGTCCAATATTATCCGGGAAGAGCAGCGCCTGCGGATTATGCGGGAACTGATGGGGCGCTACCATGTGGATGCGGAGGACGAGGCAGAGTTTGCCGGGGGGATTCTCTCGGAGATCAGCGCCGTCAAGGGGGAGATGATAAACCTGGAGCATTATTATTCCAAGAATTGTCCGGAGGGGCTGTTTAAGGATCTGTACCAGGGGTATGCGGATGCGCTGGCAAGGCAGCATTTACTGGATTTTGATGATATGCTGGTCATGTGCTATGAACTGTTTACCCAGAGGAAAGATATCCTGGCGGCCTGGCAGAAGAAATACCGGTATATCTTAGTGGACGAGTTCCAGGACATCAACCGTGTGCAGTATGAGATTGTGCGGATGCTGGCGGCGCCGGAGGATAATTTGTTTATCGTGGGGGATGACGACCAGTCGATCTACCGCTTCCGTGGGGCAAAACCGGAGATCATGCTGGGATTTACGAAGGATTACCCACAGTCGAAACAAACGCTTTTGGGCATCAATTACCGCTCCTGTGCAGAGATTGTGGATGCGGCTGGGCGGCTGATCCGGCACAATAGGACCCGTTATCAGAAAGAAATCCGCGCGAGCCGGGGGAAAGGGCGTCCGGTGGTGACTGCTGTGTGGGACGATGCGCGGGCTGAGACGAAGGGGATCGTGGAGGAACTGCAGGATTATGTGCGCATGGGGTACAGGTGGTCGGACATAGCGGTGCTTTACCGGACAAGCATGGAGCCGAGGCTTTTGATGGAACGCCTGATGGAGTACAATATCCCGTTCCGGATGAAGGACACACTGCCGAATCTGTATGAGCACTGGATTGCCTTAGATATCAGTGCCTATATCCGGATTGCGGCGGACGCTCTGGCAAAAGAGGGACGGGCAAGGCGCGCCGATGTGGTGCGGGTGATCAACCGGCCCAAGCGGTATGTGAACCGCGAGGCATTAGAGGGGCAGGAGGTCTCCTGGGGCAAGGTGAAGGCCTGGTACCAGGATAAGGGCTGGATGGTGGAGCGGATCGAGCAGCTGGAGTATGACCTGCGGATGATCGGGAGGATGGCGCCGGTGGCGGCGGTGAATTACATCCGCAAGGGGGTGGGGTATGATGAGTATCTGCGGGAGTATGCAGATTACCGGCGCATGAAGCCGGAGGAACTTCTGGAGGTGGCAGACCAACTGCAGGAGAGTGCATCCGGTTTTTCGTCCGTGCAGGAGTGGTTTGCGCATATGAAGGAATACGGGGAGAAACTAAAGGAGCAGGCAAAAAGGCCGGAAAAGGATACGGATTGCGTATCTCTGATGACCATGCACAGTTCCAAGGGGCTGGAGTTTCCGGTGGTGTATATCCTGGATGCCAACGAGCGGGTGACACCGCACCATAAGGCAGTGCTGGAGGCAGATCTGGAGGAAGAGCGGAGGATGTTCTATGTGGCCATGACCCGGGCAAAAGACCGTCTGCACGTGTGCTATGTGAAGGAGCGGTACGGGAAAGGGCAGGAGAGGTCACGGTTTGTGGATGAGTATTTGGGGGATTAAGTGATGTATATAAAATAAAAACACCAGGAATGTGAGGGATAAAAGTTGGGATGTATCCATATTTATTGCGGAGACGGGAAGGGCAAGACCTCAGCGGCGCTGGGCTTGGCCATACGCGCGGCCGGCCGGGGGAAAAAGGTGCTAATAGTGCGGTTCCTGAAAACGGAAGATTCCGGTGAGGTGCCAATACTTTGCCAGATCCCGGGGATTACGGTGACGCCCTGTGACCGCGAGTTTGGCTTTGTTTTCCGGATGGGAGCAGAGGAGAAGGCCGAGGCAGCAAAATATTTCCGGCAGCGCTTTGCCCAGGCGTGCCACGAGGCAGTATCCAGAGGATACGGCATTCTGATCCTGGACGAGATCCTGGCAGCATGTAATTACGGCATGGTACAGGAGACGGATGTGATAGATTTTTTAAAAAACCGCCCGGGATGCCTTGAGGTAATTCTGACAGGCAGGGATCCTTCCCATCAGCTGCTGGAAATAGCAGACTACGTATCGGATATCCAAATGATAAAGCATCCCTACAAAAAGGGGATCCCGGCAAGGGAAGGGATTGAATATTAATCATTAACTAAATTTAAACACAAAAATTCCTTGATTTTATGCCTATATTTTGGTAAAGTTGTTTATGTGGTAAAAAGATATCAAATATCAAAGGGAAACCTAGGCAAAGGAGACCGGTAGCATGGATCAGAATAAGAATATAAACAATGAGATGGAGCAGGAGGAGGTAACCGTTACCTTGACATTGGATGACGGAAGCCAGCTAGAGTGTGTAGTGCTGACTATATTTGATGCCGGGGAGCGGGAATATATCGCATTGCTTCCCATGGAGGGGGAACTGGCAGAGGAGGGGGAAGTGTACCTGTACCGTTATTCCGAGGATGCAGAGGGCAACCCCAACCTGGAGAATATCGAAAGCGATGAAGAATATGATCTGGTGGCAGATGCATTTGACGAACTGCTAGATGACCAGGAGTATGACGAATTGGTAGGGGAAGATGAGGAGTGATAGGAGGGCAGGGATCTTTCATATCCGTTTGTTAAGGCGAGGGGGCAGCCGAAATCACCGGGTTGCTTAAACCGTACCTAAGAGAGAATAAAAAGGCCAGGAAGGTAAGCGCAGTTCCCAAGGGATAGCTGCTATCTTTCTGGTGTTTTATTTATAGAAGTTAAGGGAAAGGAGCAGAATGAAGCAATATGGAACATAAGATTGACCGCAATAATTTTATGATGCAGCTTGCGGCATTCGTGGTAAATAAACGAAATGCATTTGTGGTACTGTTTGCGATTGCATGTATTTACTGCCTGACAACATTGAACAAGGCGAAGGTGAATACGGAACTGACAGACTATCTGCCGGACACGACGGAGACCAGGCAAGGGCTGGATATTATGGAGGATCAGTTCACGACCTTCGGTTCGGCAAAGATCCTGGTTACCAATATTACATATGAGAAGGCATTGGAGGAGGCAAAGGCGCTGGAGGAAATCCGGGGGATTTCTTCGGTGAAGTTTTTTGACTGGGAAAATGCGGAGGATACCTATAGGGAAGAAGAGGTCACGGACTATTATAAGGATGCGTGCGCCCTCTATACCCTGACGTTTGAGGAAGAGGAGGATACGGAACTGTCGCAGAAGGCGATTGCCAATGTGCGGGAGCATCTGGATGGTTACCAGGCCTATTTTTATACGACCGTGGATAAAGATGACAATGCGGCCTTAAAACAGGATATGAAGGGTATCTTGGCAGTGGCGGCAGTGATTATTTTGCTGGTACTGCTCTTTACTTCCGGAACCTATATGGAGATCGTCATTTTTATGATAACCTTTATCGTGGCGATCGTGCTGAACACAGGAACCAATTTCTGGTTTGGCGAGGTTTCCTTTGTGACGAATGCGGTGGCCGCCGTTTTGCAGCTGGCTCTGTCGATCGATTATGCGATTATTTTATTCCACCGTTTTATGGAGGAGCATGAGACGAAGGAGACGATAGAAGCGGTCACGGTGGCGCTCAGCAAGGCAATCCCGGAGATCTCCTCGAGCAGCCTGACTACCGTGTCGGGCATGGTGGCATTGATGCTGATGCAGTTCGGCATCGGCATGGATCTGGGGCGCGTCCTGACAAAGGCGATTGTTTTCAGCCTGATTACGGTGTTTTTCCTGATGCCGGCCATGATCGTGATGCTTTCCAAATGGATAGAGAGGACGGTGCACCGCAGCTTTGTGCCGTCTATCCGGGGATGGGGGCGCCTGGTGGTGCGCACCAGGTATTTGGTGCTGCCGGTTTTTGCGGTATTGATGGCAGGCGGCTGTGTCTTGTCCAGCCGGTGTGAGTATGTGTATGACCATAGTTCGATCGAAGCAGACAAGATGAATGAATTCATGACATCCAAGGTACGGATTGATAAGACTTTTGAGGTGACCAATACCATGGCGCTGGTGGTGCCGAAGGGGGATTACCAGAAGGAGGCCAGGATTATTGAAGGCCTAGAGCAGGTGGAGCGGGTGGACACAGTGCTCGGCCTTAGCAACATTGAGGTGGATGATGACGGGAAATATATCCTGGTAAATGAACTGAACCCACGTGAATTTGCCGAGGTTGCGGATGTGGACCTGGATCTGGTGCGCCTTCTGTACCAGTTTTATGCGATTGACCGGGAACAGTATGGTGCATTTATGAAGAACCTCGATGAATACCGGATCCCGATTATCGATATGGTGGATTTTATTTATGACCAGAAAGAAAAAGGGGCGATTGATCTGGACGATGACCTTTCGGAGGATGTGGATGACCTGCATGACGCGCTCAGCGATGCCAGGGAGCAGCTGGAAGGGGAAAATTATTCCCGCATTGTGTTTACGATGACTGGGCCTATTGAGGGGGAAGAGACATTTGCGGTCATTGACCAGATACGGAATATTGCCAATGCCTATTATGATGAGGTTTATGTGGTCGGTGACTCGACCAGTGATTATGACCTGAGCAAATCATTCCGCACGGATAATGTGAAGATCAGTGTACTGACGGCGTTGTTTGTGGGGATCATCCTGCTGTTTACCTTCCAGTCAGCGGGGCTGCCTATTATGCTGGTCCTCACCATCCAGAGCAGCATCTGGATTAACTTTTCCATACCGGCACTTAGGGGAGGGACGATGTTTTTCTTGAGCTACCTGATTGTCAGCGCGATCCAGATGGGAGCCACGATTGATTATGCAATCGTAATTACAAGCCGTTACATGGATCTGCGGAAGCAGTCGGCCGACCGGAAGCAGGTAGTGGTGGAAGCGCTGAACCAGGCGTTCCCCACTGTGGCTACCTCGGGTTCCATCCTCACCTGTGCCGGCTTTGCGGTGGGAAGGCTGACATCGAATGCGATTATTGCTTCGCTGGGGAAGGCGTTGGGAACAGGGACTTTGGTTTCCATCATACTTGTCATGACAGTGCTTCCCCAGATTTTGCTGGTGTTTGACCGGGTGATTGACCGGACGGAGTTTAACCGGGGTGCAGTGAAGCATGCAAAGGAGTGTGCAGATGACGATAAAAAGAAAACAGGCCAGGGCGGCAGTGCCAGTGAGAAAGGAGGGTGCTGATGATGAAAAGGACAAAAAAAGTGGAAGCGCTGCTGATGGCAGCGGCAGTTTTTGCTGCATCCGTACCCACATTCCCGTTTGAAGCAAAAGCAGAACCGCCAGCCATTGCAGTCCGCACCGTGGAGGAATGGGAGGAACTGGCCAGGCTGTGCGTCTCGGAAAGCTACTCGGAGGGGAAGACGGTCTCGCTGGAGGCAGACCTTGACCTTAGCGGGAAAGACTTTGTCCCGATCCCGGTATTTTGCGGCACTTTTGAAGGGAATAACCATACGATCAGCGGGGTTTCCATACGCCAGGCAGGTTCCGGCTTGGGGGTTTTCCGTTACCTGGAGGAGGAGGCGCTGGTGCAGAATTTGAAGGTGAGCGGGGAACTAAAGCCGGAGGGAAGCCGGAAAAGGATCGGGGGCATTGTCGGCACGAACCGGGGGACAATCAGGAACTGTACGTTTGAGGGAACCGGTGAGGCGCTGGAGAACCTTGGCGGGATTGCCGGCATCAACGAGGAGACCGGCGTGATTGAGAATTGTAAAAACCAGGCGGAACTGACAGGCAACCGGAGGGTCGGGGGCATCGCCGGGGAGAATGCGGGGACGATAAAGGATTCGTCCAATGAAGGCGGGATCAATGCCGCCTCCGAAGGGATCGACGAGACATCAGGAAGCAAGAACAGCATTTCTGTGGATAAAGAAAGCTTTATGACAACCATTGTGGTGGAAAAAGTGAATGATGTAGGCGGTATTGCCGGGCTTTCTTCCGGAACGGTCCAGCAGTGTGAGAACTTGGGCGCGGTCGGCTATGACCATACCGGTTATAATATCGGAGGGATTGCAGGCCGCCAGAGCGGGATTTTGGTTCTGTGTGAGAATTCCGGAACCATAAAAGGCCGTAAAGACGTGGGCGGAGTAACCGGGCAGATGGAGCCGTTTCTGATGATCCGCTACAATCAGGACACCTTCGACCGGGTAGGGGAGCAGATCGACCAGATTTCGGACACCACGGATGCCATGACGGAAAGCATCCACAGCACTACGGATGCGTCCATCGGCAATCTTGACCGGGTAGACGAGATTGTGAAATCGATCCGTGACATTACCAGAGGGAAAAAGGATGACAGGAGGAACAAGAGGGAAGACTATGATATAAAGGCAAAAAGGCAGCTGGATTTGATGGATGAAATCCTGGCGGGCATGGAACTGGATCTGGGAAGCCGTGCAGCAGACCAGGCCGGAAGCCGTGTACAGGGAAACATCCGGAGGGCAAGGGAACTTTTAAAACAGCTGGGGAATGCCGGCGGAGGCGATTTTTTGCCGGATGATTATATTCCGGATGAGGACGAAGGGATTTTGGGCAGCCTGGAGTATTTTTATGGAGTGATGAAGGAACTGCAGGACTGTGCCGGGGACATCGTGGAGGACACGGAGATCCTGGTGGAGAAGCGGGCAGAAGGGGTGGCTGACGGGGTGCGGGATTTTGAGGATGACTTAGATTCCCTGCGTGTGGCTTCAAAAGAGTTTCTTGACCTGACCCGGGGCTATAAGGATCAGCTGGTGGATGATGTGGACAGTTTGGATGAGGATCTGACCGGGCAGCTGGATCAGCTCTATGATGAACTGGATTTTTTGTCTGAGAACCTGAAATCCGGCAAGGATCAGCTGAGGGCAGAAAAGGATCAGCTTGATGGCCAGCTGGAAGGGATGCATGACATAATAACAGAAGGAATGGACCGGGTGCAGTCGGAGCGAAGCAAGGTGAAGGATGAGGAACCTTTGTTTGAGGATATCTCAGAGACGGCGGACAATTTAAGCAACGGCATGATTGTCGGCTGCTCAAACAAGGGGGACATCTCCTCGGATTTCCAGGCCGGAGGCGTTGTAGGGACAGTCGGTGTGGAACTGGATCTTGACCCGGAAGCAGATATCGAGACCTACGGGGAGGAGTCTCTTTATATGAACCGCTATGCCCAGGCAGCCGTGAGAGGGTGCCGCAATGACGGGGATGTGCTCGTGCAGCAGGATTATGCCGGTGGGATTGCGGGGACGGTCAAGATCGGCGTGCTGGCTTCCAACCAGAATTATGGGGATGTCGGCACGGTGGACGGCAATTATGCCGGTGGGATCGCCGGCAGCAGCCAGTCCCTGATCCGGGGCAGTTACGTGATGTGTGAGGTCACCGGAAATGATTATACCGGCGGGGTTGCCGGGCTTGCCAAAAACCTGCAGGAAAACTGCGCGATGGTAAATGTGGTGACAGCCAGCGGGGAATGGGCGGGCAGTATTGCCGGAAGCTGTGATGAAGAGGGCACAGCCGGCGCCAATATTTATGTGGATGACGGCCTTGGCGCTGTGGACGGCGTCACCTTCCTTGGGGAAGCAGAGGGGATTTCCTATGAAGAACTTCTGCAAAAGGATGGGGTTCCGGCAGAGTTTGAAAGCCTGACGGTGACATTTTTAGCTGACGGGGAAGAAGTGGAACGGATTGTCTGCCGCTACGGCGAGTCCCTGCCCTTGGGGGATATGCCCGCAGTGCCGAAAAAAGAAGGCTTTTTTGAGCGGTGGGAGGAAGCAGACCTTTCGGATATCCGTAAGAACTATAAGATCCATGCAGTCTATCATCCCTGGACAACCACGATTGCAGATTCGGATGCCCCCAAACCGTTCTTGTTGGCGGAGGCTGCTTTTTATCCGGAAACGCGGCTTGCCGTGCAGGAATTAGGAGAGGCGGCCGGGCTGGCAGGAGTGTCTATCCCACGCGGACACCGTGCGGGGAAGGCTTTCCGTTATGAAATCCAGGCGGCCGGGGATTTGGCATTGCCAGCAACCGTAAGGCTCCATGTGTCGGCAGCAGATGCGGACAGTGTGGCAATCATCAGGGATGGCGCGGCAGAATGCGTGGATGTGGAAAGGGACGGTGAATACCTGGTCTTTGAGGCAGGGGCACAAGGGGAAATCGTATTGATGAAAAAGGCTTCGGCTTTGTGGATCCTCTTTGCAGCCGGTGCCGGCTGCCTGGCATTGGCTATTGTAATGAAAAAGAAGGAGATTCTGTTTGGGAAAAAGGCTGGGAAATAGTTTAGCTTTGATAGGAGGGAAATGGATGGACGTAGGAGAGTTGCTGCAGCAGGTGAAGGACGGGCAATTGGAGATCCAAGAGGCAGAGGAAATCCTGAAAAACCTGCCATATGAAGATTTGGGGCATGCAAAGCTGGACTTCCACCGGCGGCTGCGTACCGGGTTCGGGGAGACGGTATTCTGCCAGGGGAAACCGGACAGATATCTGGTGGAAATATACCAGCGGATCTATGAGAGGGATCAGGAGGTGCTGGGGACGAGAGCCAGCACGGCACAGTATGAACTGGTGAAGGAAACGATCCCGCAGGCAGCCTATGACCCGGTTTCCCGGATCTTAAAAATTGAGAAGGAAGATAAGGAAAGAGTGGGGAATGTGGTGGTTTGCACCGGGGGGACTGCCGATATCCCGGTGGCGGAGGAGGCGGCGCAGACAGCAGAATATTTTGGCAGCCGGGTTGACCGCATTTACGATGTGGGGGTGGCGGGGATCCACCGGCTGCTTTCCAACCGGGAACGGCTGGCCGGTGCCAACTGCATTGTGGCAGTGGCAGGCATGGAGGGTGCGCTGGGAACCGTTGTGGCGGGGCTGGTGGAGTGCCCGGTGATTGCAGTCCCTACCTCAGTGGGGTATGGGGCATCTTTTGGGGGGCTTTCGGCGCTGCTGACGATGGTTAATTCCTGTGCAAACGGAATTGCGGTAGTAAATATTGACAACGGATATGGTGCCGGATATATAGCGACACAAATAAACAGACTGGCGGTGAAGAAATGAAAAGGATACTTTATCTGGAGTGTAATTCGGGAATAAGCGGTGACATGACGGTGGGGGCGCTTTTGGATCTGGGGGCAGACCGCAGGGAACTGGAAAAAGCCCTGGACAGCATGGGGCTGGAGGGCTATCACCTGCATTTTGGGCGCAAGGAGACCTGCGGGCTGGATGCATTTGATTTTGATGTGCATTTGGAAACGTCAGGGCATGGTGACGGGCATGGACAGGATGGAGGGCACGGGGATAGCCATGCCCATGGGGATAGCCATGGGCACGACCATGGGCACAGCCACGGGTACGGGGATAGCCATGACCACAGCCACAGCCATGAACATAGCCACAGCCACCCCCACAGGAATCTTTACGATGTGTATGAACTGATTGACCGCCTGGATGCCAGCGGGTATGTCAGGGAACTGGCGAAGAGGATGTTTTGCATTGTGGCAGAGGCAGAGTCGAAGGCGCACGGGCTGCCGGTAGCGCAGGTGCATTTCCATGAAGTGGGTGCGGTCGATTCCATCATAGATATCGTGAGTGTGGCAGTTTGCGTGGAGAACCTGGGGATTGATGAGGTGGTGGTGTCCCCGCTTTCAGAAGGCCGTGGCCATGTCCGCTGCCAGCACGGCATCCTTCCGGTTCCGGTTCCGGCCACAGCGAATATTGTGGCTGCCTGCGGGCTGGACATCCGTTTTACAGATAACGACGGGGAGATGGTGACGCCGACCGGCGCGGCGATCGCGGCGGCTCTGCGCACCAGGAAGGAACTCCCGGCCAAATGCCGCCTGGTGAGGGTCGGCATGGGGGCAGGCAATAAAGTATTCCGGCAGGCAAATGTGCTGCGGGCGATGCTCCTGGAAGCAGAGGAAGAAGAACAAAAGAGCGGTACAAAATGGATCCTGGAGACAAATGTGGATGACGGGACGGGGGAGATGCTGGGCTTTGCCATGGAACTGTTAATGGAGGCGGGAGCCAATGACGCCTGGTACACGCCGATATTTATGAAGAAAAACCGTCCGGCTTACCAGCTTTCCGTGCTCTGCGGGGAAGAGGAGAGGGAACGGTTGGAGGATATCCTGCTTACACAGACTACTACCATCGGGATCCGGCGCTATCCGGTGGAAAGGACCGTATTAGGGCGGGAAGCAAAAACGGCAGAGACAAGGTATGGCACGGCAGCAGTAAAGGTGTGCCGCCATAAGGACCATGTTTTTTGTTATCCGGAATATGAAAGCATCCGCAGGATCTGTAAGGAGACCGGGATGGATTTCCAGAGTGTTTACTGTGAGGCCAGGGAGCAGGCGATGCTGCAATTCGGCCAGAAGGCATAAAAGGGTGAAATACAGAGAAAGGACAAGGAGGATCCGATGGGTACAGGGCAGACAGAGAAAAAAATGGCAGAGTTAAAACAGTATTTTGCCCGGATTTCCTCCGGCGATGTCTGCCTGGCATTTTCCGGCGGCGTGGATTCGTCATTGCTTTTAAAGGTGGCTGCGGATGCTGCCAAGTGTTCCCAAAGGAAGGTGTATGCGGTGACATTTGACAGCCGTCTCCATCCGTCCTGTGACCTGGAGATTGCGAGGCGGGTGGCAAAAGAACTGGGAGGGATCCACGAGGTTATTGAGGTAGATGAACTGGGGCAGCAAAAGATCCGCAGCAACCCTGAGAACCGGTGCTATCTGTGCAAACGGCATCTGTTTCGGAACTTAAAAGGCTTTGCGGCTGCCCGGGGGATACAAATGGTTGTGGACGGGACAAATGAGGATGATATGCATGTGTACCGCCCGGGAATCCGCGCTTTAAAGGAACTGGGGATAGCCAGCCCGCTGGCTGAACTGCACATCACCAAGGAAGAGGTGAAGGAAATGGCGGCGGCTTACGGCATTTCCGTGGCATCAAGGCCGTCCACGCCCTGCATGGCAACGAGGATCCCTTACGGGCAGGAGATTGATTATGAGGTGCTGGCCCGGATTGCAAAGGGGGAGGCGCACCTGAAAAAAATGATTGCAGGCAATATCCGGCTGCGCCTTCATGGAAATATCGTGCGTGTGGAGGTAGATCCGGCACAGCTGATGCGGGTGGTGGAACAGAGGGAAGAGATCATAGGTTATTTAAAACAGCTGGGATTTGATTACCTGACCCTGGATCTTGAAGGGTTCCGTTCCGGCAGCATGGACATTTATATTAATGCAGACTGATTTTTGGAATGCTTCCATGCGGCATCCTTTCAGGCAGGAGGCTTAGGGGGCATATTTCGGCAATAGGGAGGACATGATAGGATGGGTTTTTCACTTGATACGGGGGTTCCGGCAATCACGGTATTTTTCCAGGGGCTGTTAAGCTTTTTTTCACCCTGTGTGCTGCCGCTTCTGCCCCTTTATATGGGTTATTTGTCCGGGGGAACCGGGGTGAGGGGTGAGGATGGGCGGATCCATTACCAACAAAGGAAGGTCGCTATCCATACCTTGTGTTTTGTGGCTGGGGTCAGTTTTGCTTTTTTCCTGTTAGGGTTTGGCGTATCGGCGGCGGGGAGGCTGTTTCAGTCCGGGCAGATGATGTTTGCCCGGATCGGAGGCATCCTGGTCATGGCGTTCGGTCTGTACCAGCTGGGGTTTTTTGGCTCTTCCCAGGTACTGGAGAGGGAACGCCGGCTGCCGTTTAGGGCAGATGCACTGGCGATGTCACCGGTTACGGCACTGCTGATGGGATTTACCTTCAGCTTTGCCTGGACGCCATGTGTGGGGCCGGCTTTGGCCGGGGTGCTTTTGATGGCGGCATCGGCATCGACAAAGTCTGTGGGGTTTGCGCTGATTGGAGTGTATACCCTGGGCTTTGTACTGCCGTTTCTGGCAGTAGGGTTTTTCACGACATCTCTTCTGGAGATTTTTAAGAAATACCGGAATGTAGTGCAATATACGGTGAAACTGGGGGGCGTGCTCCTGGTACTGATGGGATTCATGATGTTTACCGGGAAGATGAATGATGTAACAGGGTATTTATCAGGCATTTCCCAAATGCCGCAGGCAGAGGGGCAGAAAAACCGTGGGGAAACCCCGCAGGCAGAGGGGCAGGACGGAAAGGATGCCCCGGGGGGAGAAGGCCAGGAAGAAAAGCCTATCCCGGGCAGCGAAAGGCAGGAGGGCAAGGAAGCACCGGAGGGCGCGGGCGCTTCTGAGACCGCAGAGAACAGCCTTCCCCCAGCCGTGGATTTTGAATTGCAGGATCAGTATGGCAATACCCATACGCTAGAGGACTATAAGGGGAAGACTATTTTCTTGAATTTCTGGGCAACATGGTGCCCGCCCTGCCGCGCAGAGATGCCTGACATCCAGAAGCTTTATGAGGATTACAGCAGGGAGGGGGATGAAGCTTTGATTGTCCTTGGAGTGGCGGCGCCTGAGATGGGGCAGGAGAAGGACGAAGAAGGGATCCGCGCATTCTTAGAGGAGAACGGTTATACGTACCCGGTCCTGATGGACACGTCGGGGGAATTGTTTAGCAGTTATGGGATCCGGGCATTCCCCACTACATTCATGATTGACCGGGACGGCAACATTTTTGGCTATATCAGCGGCCAGCTGACCATGGATATGATGGAGAGCATTATCCGCCAGACCATGGAAGGGAAGCGGCAGTAGAAGGAGGGGGATTATTCCCCCTCCTTTAAATATTGGCCCGCATCCTTAAAGAAGCTTGCAATAATCAAGACCATAATCATACCGACCGGAAATGCGGCGATAATGGATACGGACTGTAAGTTCGCCATGGACTTTTCAGAGAAGATCAGGGCGATGGGCAGCAGGATTAAAAAGACTGCCCAAAACAGTTTGACGCGCCGGTCGGGATCCTCATCATGCTTAAGTTCCTGATACGAATAGGAGGCGGCAACCAAAGTGATAGAGTCAAAGGAAGTGGAGTAAAAGGTAATCATACACACAACCAGTAAAAGCAGCACAAAACCGGGGAGGGGCAGCTGCTCTAAGATGGAAATGATGGAGGTGTACAGGGCATGGTTGGAGCCGCCTCCTGCCAAGTAGGCAGACAGGGAGTCCAGCCGTCCATGCATCTGCATCCCCAACCCATAGTTTCCCAGGATGATGAAGGAAGTGAAGGTACCTGCCAGCCCCCAGAAATACCCGCCGAGGATGGTCTGGCGAACCGTGCGCCCTTTGCTGATGGCTCCGATGAAAAACGGCGACGCCACACACCATACCATCCAATAAGCCCAGTAGAAGATTGTCATGGCCTGGGGGAAGGAGGTGGTCCTTAAGGAGTCCGTCCAAGTGGAGAGCGTAATGAAATTCTGGGCAAGGAGCCCCAGGGAGGTGATGCCGGTTTCCACAATAAAACGGCTTTCCCCCCCAAAGAAAAATACGTAGGCCAGCAGCAGGAAAAACAGGTAGCTGCAGCAGGCGGCAGAACGCTGGATCCCTTTCATGCCGAAATATACAGAGCAGGTATAGATGCAGCAGACCACAGCCAGGATTACAATGGTCAGGGAGGTGGTAGCAGCGATGCCGGTCAGGCGGCTGATAGCCATGGCCAGGAGGGGCGTGGCCAGGGAAAAGGTGGTGGCCGTGCCGGCCAGGAGCGCAAATACGGCAACCAAATCGATCAGCCGGCCGGCCCAGCCGTCTACATGGCGGCCAAGCAATGCCCTGCAGGCCTCGGAATATTTCTGCTTATGGCGCTGGCGTACATGCAGCATGAAGCCGAAAGCCACGGCGAGCACCAAATAAAACCCCCAGGGGATCGGGCCCCAGTGGAATAACGGATAGGTGGCGGCCCAGTCATGGAGCGCCCCCATCCCGGCCACATGGGGGTCGGAGGCATAGATCAGCCACTCACAGCAGGAGTAGAACAAGATATCAGCGGCCAGGCCGGCAGTAAACATCATGGATCCCCAGCGGAAGCCGGAATATTGCGGCTGTCCTCCCCCTCCTAGGCGTATGGAGCCATAACGGGAAAAGGCAAGGTATAAAGAGCAGATAAAGACGCCGAGGCCAATCAGCAGGTAGTAGCAGCCCATCCGGTCACCCAGGAAAAAGCGGATTTTTTCCAGGATACGGGAGGAAGCGTCCGGAAACAGCACGAAAAGGGTGCAGAGGGCGGCGATGCATACAAAAGGGATCAGGGTAGTGAACAGATCCAGCTGTTTTATCAGAGATTGCGGCGATTGTTTGTTTTTCATGTCTGTTATCCTCCTGTCAGATGTTGTTCAAAAAAAGCAAAAATAAATAACTATTGAACAGATGATAGCATGGATGGATAAAAATTTCAAGAGGGAAAATAATAAAGTTGTTGTTAACCAGGAGAGGATTTGACGGGGTACAATAAATATGACGATTTTCTGACGATTCTATGAAAGTGGTATCCAAAATTTCTGGTCTCTGGTAAAATAACGGTTGTATTAATTTAGGAGAGAGAGGCAGATAGTGATGAGGCAGTTAGGACAGGGACGTTGGCTGGGCAAATTGCTGGTGGCCGGGCTTTTTGCGGCGGCGGTATTACACACGCCGGGGACGGATTTGGATAGGTCAGATGTATATGGGACAGAGGGAAACGAGCCTGGGTTGGACGCAGACAGGCTTCCGGTGAAGAAAAGCGGCTTTTTTTTCACGGAATACCTGGCAAATGAGGTGGCGCGCTTACAGTCCCCTGACGGGACCGGGACGGGCGGCGGCCAGGCAAACCAAGGGAGTACGGCAGGCCAGGCGGATCCGGGGATCCAGGCTAACCCTGCGGGGCAGGCAAACCCGGCTGTCCAGGCGGGGCAAGGGCAGGAAAGCCAGGGAAAAGGGAGTAATATGGTGGTGGCCGGGCAGGGCGGTTCCCGCGGCGGCACCGGGCCTTCCATATACGGGAATATTGTGACTGAGGGGGAGAAGGAAGTGCATCCCCAGGATATGATTTTGGGAGGCGCAACGCTGACCCTGCTGCGTTCCCAGAGTGACAGCCAGATGCTTTCGGCGATTTTGCAGACAAGCCAGGGGAAGCTGATTGTGGTTGACGGCGGATTGGGGGCGGACGGGGATTATCTGCGCAGCCAGATCCAGGCGAGGGGGAGCCATGTGGCGGCGTGGCTGCTTACCCATCCCCACGGGGACCATGCGGGTGCGCTCTATAAGATTTTGCAGGATGAGGCGGCAGGGCTGCAGTCAGGGATTCAGATTGACGGCATCTACTATTCGTTTGCGGCGCCGGAGTGGTATTCGGTAAATGACCCGACTGAGCAGACCATGGCCCATGCGATCATCGGAAGTTTTTCCGGCTTGCCGGAAGGCATGTTAAATACGGTAGGCCGGGGGCAGACGATCCAGGTGGATGACGTGACGGTCCAGGTGATGAATGACCGCTATGAGACCTCCCAGGATAAAGGGAACAATGCCGGCATTGTATATAAAATTTGGGTGAACGGAAAGTCAATCCTTTTCCTAGGCGATATGGCAGAGGAGGGCGGAAGGCGCCTTTTGTCGGAAGTGGGTGCAGAGGGGCTTAAATCGGATATTGTCCAGATGGCGCATCACGGCCAGAACGGGGTGGATGAGGAGTTCTATAAAGCAGTGAACCCCAGCATCTGCTTGTGGCCTACCCCCCAGTGGCTGTGGGACAGTGTGGGCAGCCGGTACCGTACATCAGAGACCAAGGGATGGATGACACATTTGAATGTACAGAGGCATTATTGCACGAAGGACGGGGATCAGGTGATCCGCTGACCGGTTTTCCCGGACAGCTCTTTTGATATGACAGGATATGCTATAGCAGGAAAATCAGGGCGATATAATACCGCGGAAATAAGAAAAAACGGTTTGCTTGTCGAAAAACGGATTTCATGAGTGCAAATACTTTATTTATGAGTTAATCTCTGCGTTTACTTTGTTAAAATGGAAGCAGACGGAGGGGACTAACGATTATGAGAAGTAATATCAGGCAGTTGCGAAAGCAGAGGAATATTTCCCAGAAGGTATTAGGTGAGGAAATAGGGCTTTCGCAACAGGTGATTAGCCGGATGGAACGCGACAGGAGCAAAATCCAGGTAGACGTACTGATCAATCTGGCAAAATATTTCCATGTGTCCACAGATTGTGTTCTAGGGTATTGTGTGGATGGGGAAGAGGAAAATCCTGTGGAAACTGCCCTGAAAATGCAAAGTGCTGCCAGTGAGGATATTGTGGCTATTATAGAAAATTTAGAACGGATGGACCGGATGCAGAGAAAAGCACTCTGGCATGTCCTGGCAACATTGAAACGGTATCTGTGAGATACCGTTTCTTTTGTCAGTACGGCGGCGGGTTAGTCCGTGACCATCAGGCCGCTGTGATAGGAATAGCTTCCCAGTTCGTCCAGCAGCCGGGCAATGTCTGCCTCGCGGGAGACCTGGGCGTGGTCAATGGCAGCATTGAGGATTGCATAGACATTGCAGCATTTTAACAGTGATTGCTGGAACAGTTCCGGGAAGGAGGCCTTGGAGGCAAGCCGGCGGTCCCAGGGGTTGCACCAAGTCTCATGGTCTAAGTTTAAGCAAGCCCGGGGGTTGGAAACCTGGTCGGTCACCAGCTTGGTGGAGGCCAGGGGGTTTTTCAAAAAAATGTTTTCGACAAAGGCGATGCCGTTGCGTTTTCGCCCGGAAGGGTCTGCCAGGGTACGGCAGCCGAAACGGATTGCCAGGATGGAACGGTGGACCATCCGAGGCGTCACCTGGAAATTGTTTTGATAGGTGATCGGATAGTAAGCATCATTAATACAACGGGAGAGAAAACGGGAGATAAACTGCATCTCCATGCCGTTTAGGCAGATGGTGGCCGCCTGGTTAAACTGGGACGGCTTTTTCTTTTTGTATTTTAAAAGAAGCAGGGCATCGATATCATTCTCAAGCGCGGCGTGCATGCCGTGGGCCTGTGCCGTGGGCGCTTTGGCATCGTAGGCGATCCTCCCATACACATACGGGTGGCAGATGGAGTCACCGATATAATGGCACAGGTAGCCGCAAAAGTAAGCCAGCCCCTCGATGCGCTGCTGCCGGGAAGGGATCTCTTCAAGGTTGTGCAGATAGCAGGAAAAAAAATCCTGGATATGGTGTTCGTGCATATACGAACCGACATTCCGGTAATCCCGGTGGCGGAGGATGGGGATATTGTAAAAGAAGATATCCGGCCCTTGCAGGCCAAGCTGGTAAAGCCAGCGGTGTTTGGCAATGATATATTTTAATTGGTTATTAGGCAGATCGTTGAAAGCTTTCATGCCCAGAATATAGTGGGTGGTAAAACCTGGCATGGCATTGCCCTCTTTCTTTATATTTTAATAAATTAATCATAACATAGGTAGGTAAAAAATGCGAGAGGGGAATTTCTTGTTTCATAGAGGAAGGGGTTTGTTACATAGAATAGGGTGAAAAGGAAAATGGTGGTTTTTGAATGCGTGCTGCGGTGGAAATGCTGCATTTCCTGGTATGGGGGCCATGGACATTGGGGCTGTTTCTGGGGGTTGGGGCATGGTTTACGGTTCGGTCAGGATTTTTTCAGTTTTGTGGGATACGGTGCTGGTGGAAAGAGACGGTTGGGAGCCTGTGGGGCGGAGGGGAAAAGGAACGGCAGCGGATCGGGCATGGGGGGATCACGCGTTTCCAGTCGGCCTGCACGGCTCTTGCCGCTACGATTGGCACGGGGAATATCGTAGGGGTTGCCACGGCATTGACAGCGGGAGGCCCAGGCGCGCTGTTTTGGATGTGGGTATCCGCGGCCATCGGGATGATGACGGCTTATGCGGAGACTTGCCTGGGGCAGGTTTACCGGTACCGCAGGCAGGACGGGGAGTGGATGTGCGGCCCCATGGTCTATATGGACCGCGGGCTGGGCTGTCCGGCTATTGGGACGGTTTATGCTTTGCTTGCAGTGCTGTCCTCCCTGGGGATGGGAAGCATGGTGCAGTCAAATTCTATCAGCGGCACGCTGCAGTTCGGGGCAGGCATTTCTCCGCTGGTCAGCGCAATAGCGGCCACGGCGCTGACAGGAATGGTAATCCTGGGCGGGATCCGGCGGATTTCCCGCGTATCGGAGCGCCTGATGCCGGTTTCGGCGGGGATTTATGTGATGTTTTCCCTGGTTGTGATACTGTCCTGCTGGGAACAGGTACCGGCAATCCTGGGGAATGTGTTCCGGGAGGCATTCCGGTTCCAATCGGTAGGGGGCGGGGTATCCGGCTTCCTCTTAAGCCGCAGTGTGCGTTATGGCCTGTCGCGGGGGGTGTTTTCTAATGAGGCCGGCCTGGGAAGCCTGGCAGTGCTCCATGGGGCGGCGGAAAATACCACGCCGGAGCAACAGGGGATGTGGGCGATGTTTGAGGTCTTTTTTGACACGGTTGTGGTGTGCACGCTGACAGCCCTGGTGATCCTGTGTGTGGGGGGAGGACAAACCGGAATGGATGGGGCAGCCCTGACTGCATTCTGTTTTTCTGCCCGCCTGGGGGCAATGGGGGAAATCCTGGTATCAGGCGCCATGGTAGTATTTGCTTTTGCTACCATTATCGCCTGGTATTACCTGGGGAGGCAATCGTTTGGATATCTGCTGGAACGGCTGGGAAGGGGGTGGAAAAGACAATGGGGGGATTTGTATTTTTTGTGCTACCTGCTGGCCGTGTTTATAGGATGTGTATCCCGTCTGGAGATAGTATGGCTGATATCTGATTTGTGGAACGGGCTGATGGCGTATCCGAACCTGCTGGCAATTGTATGGTTATCCGGGAAAGTTCGTTTCCCAAGCACAATTGCCCTTGACAAGTGCCGGGGAAATGAATATACTAAAGATAATAAGAGGGAGTAGCTTGCATCCTTTTGGATGTTATGCGATATCGTCATCACGGCATGCCGTCCGGATCCCATGTATGAGCAGAAAACAGCTGGGAAAGAGGGTAAGGACAGCCCGGTACGCATATAATAAGCGAGACTTTTGTTGCATCCTTTTGATGCAGCAGGGGGCTCGTTTTTTTATTTTCAGAGGAAATGGCGCCTGCTGCTTATAGAAACGCCGTTAAAGAAATACGACAGGAGGAGAGAAAGATGAGGATTATGGTGTATGTTACGTTGGTTTTGGGTTTTGTGCTTTTAATTAAGGGGGCTGATTTTTTTGTGGAAGCCAGTTCTTCCGTAGCAAGGATGCTGCGGGTGCCAAGCATCATTATCGGGCTGACAATTGTGGCATTTGGGACCAGTGCGCCGGAGTTGGCGGTCAGCACGACAGCCTCCCTGGCGGGGAACAATGAGATAGCCGTGGGGAATGTGATCGGCTCTAATATTTTTAATTTGCTGGTGGTGCTGGGGGCTTGCGGAGCCATCCATGCGGTCAAGGTACGGCTTAGGTGGGATTTTATCGCTTCGATCCTGGCCGGGGGACTCCTGCTGGCGATGGTTTTTGGCGACCGTTACCTGAGCCGGGCGGAGGCATTCCTGCTCTTGGGCCTGTTTGTGGCATTTTTGGTTTTGACCGTGAGGGATGCAATGATTAACCGGGTGGAGGCAGAGGAAGAAACAAAAACATTGCCGCTTTGGCAGTGCGCGGCCTACATTGCCGGCGGGCTGGCAGCCATTGTCTGGGGCGGTGACTTGGTAGTGGATTCTGCCAGCGAGATTGCTTTGGATTTTGGGCTGAGCCAGACACTGGTCGGTTTGACGGTAGTGGCACTTGGGACCTCCCTGCCGGAACTGGTGACTTCGGTGGTGGCTTCCCGGAAAGGGGAGAACGGCCTGGCAGTAGGGAACGTAATCGGCTCCAATATTTTTAATATCCTGATGGTCCTGGCCTTGTCGGCAGCGGTAAAGCCGATCGCAGTGAGTGTCCATGCGGTTGTCGATGCGGCGTGCCTGGTGGTATTCAGCCTGGTGACATTGATTCTGTGCCGGAGCAGAGAGCGCTTAAGCCGTCCGGAGGGGCTGACCATGCTGGGGATGTATGCCGGATATTTGGTGTATATCTGCCTTCGGTAGCCTGGCTGGATTTCCGTAAATATAAATGCGAAAAACCCCTCTGCTTGGAGGGGCTTTTCATACTACAGTTTATAAGAGGTTAAAAAGGGAGGAGAGCTGATATTTTCTATCAGCCCGAGTATTATGAAAAAAATTTTATAAGCATATCACATATACGGCATTGATGGTTGCTTACAAGACATAGTATAGACAGGAAACGTGAAGAAACCGTGTTGTTTGTGTAAAAGGTTTTTGAATGATTTGTAAACGAAAAATGAACAAGGCAATATTGAAAAATAACTCCAGGTTATACACTTAATTCCAATCTCGTATATATTTTCTAAATAAATTCCCATCCAAATGTTGAAAAATGAAAGCAAATGCGATAATATGAAAAGAAACATGTTGGGGATGGTGCCGGTTCGGCACGTCCTGGCAGGGGAAAGCTGAGAAAAGCAAGAGGAGACAAGCAATGGAATGTAGGATAGTGACCATTCCGGGCGATGGGATCGGGCCGGAGATTGTGCGGGAGGCATGCAAGGTGTTAGATAAGGTAGCACAGGTATATGGGCATTCTTTCCGTTACCAGGAGGTGCTGATGGGGGGATGCTCCATCGATGCATATGGAGTCCCGCTGACAGAGGAGGCGCTTAAGGCCGCCAGGGAGAGCGATGCGGTCCTGTTAGGAGCCGTCGGCGGCGATGTGGGGAATTCCCGCTGGTATGACGTGGCGCCGAACCTACGGCCGGAGGCAGGGCTGCTGGCGATCCGTAAGGGGCTGAATTTGTTCGCCAATATCCGCCCGGCTTATCTGTACCGGGAACTGGCAGAGGCCTGTCCGCTGAAGAAGGAGATCATCGGTGAGGGGTTTGACATGGTCATCATGAGGGAACTGACCGGCGGGCTTTATTTTGGAGAACGGCATACCGAGGAGGCAGGCGGGGTACTGCAGGCGACGGATACGCTTACATACAATGAGAATGAGATACGCCGGATTGCGGTAAAGGCATTTGGCATCGCCATGAAACGGAGAAAGAGCGTAATCAGCGTAGACAAAGCCAATGTGCTGGATTCTTCACGGCTGTGGCGCAAGGTGGTGGAAGAGGTGGCGAAGGATTACCCGGAGGTGAAACTGGAACATATGCTGGTTGACAACTGTGCTATGCAGCTGGTGATGAACCCCGGGCAGTTTGATGTGGTGCTGACAGAGAATATGTTCGGAGATATCCTCTCGGATGAGGCGAGCATGATTACGGGTTCCATCGGCATGCTGCCTTCGGCCAGTTTGAATGAAAGCCGGTTCGGCATGTATGAGCCGAGCCACGGCTCAGCGCCGGATATTGCGGGAAAGGATCTGGCAAACCCGATTGCCACGGTTCTTTCGGCGGCGATGATGCTCCGGTATTCTTTTGACCTGGACAAAGAGGCGGATGCCATCGAGTCGGCAGTACAGAAAGTGCTGACAGAGGGGTACCGCACGCCGGATATTATGTCTGAGGGCTGCAAAAAGGTAGGAACCATCCAGATGGGGAACCTGATTGCGGAGCGGATTTAGAAAAGCAGAGGAGGAAAATCAACCATGAGAAGTGATAATGCGAAGTCAGGGATGCAACAGGCACCGGCGAGGTCGCTGTTTCGGGCGCTGGGCCTGACTGATGAGGAACTGAGCCGCCCGCTGATCGGTGTGGTAAGTTCTTATAATGAGATTGTCCCGGGGCATATGAACCTGGATAAGATCGTGGAAGCAGTGAAACAGGGCGTTGCCATGGCAGGCGGGACACCGATCGTGTTCCCGGCGATTGCAGTCTGTGACGGGATTGCCATGGGGCATATCGGCATGAAATATTCCCTGGTGACCCGTGACCTGGTTGCCGATTCTACAGAGTGCATGGCGTTGGCGCACCAGTTTGACGGGCTGGTGATGGTGCCGAACTGTGACAAGAATGTGCCGGGGCTTCTGATGGCGGCGGCCCGATTGAATATCCCCACGGTGTTCGTCAGCGGCGGCCCGATGCTGGCAGGGCGTATCAACGGCCAGAAGAAGAGCCTGTCGAGCATGTTTGAGGCGGTAGGTGCATACACGGCAGGGACGATGACCGAGGAAGATGTGGAGGATTTTGCAAACCGGGTATGCCCGACCTGCGGCTCTTGTTCCGGTATGTATACGGCCAACAGCATGAACTGCCTGACCGAGGTGCTGGGCATGGGGCTGAAAGGGAACGGCACCATCCCGGCGGTTTATTCCGAGAGGATCCGCCTGGCAAAACATGCTGGCATGGCGGTGATGGAGATGGTGGAGAAGAACATCTGCCCGAGGGATATCATGACCGAGGCAGCGTTTTGCAATGCACTGACCATGGATATGGCGCTGGGCTGCAGCACCAACAGTATGCTGCACCTGCCGGCGATCGCCCATGAGGCCGGGGTGGAACTGAATGTGGACCTGGCCAATGAAATCAGTGCGAAAACGCCGAATCTGTGCCATCTGGCTCCGGCAGGCCCTACTTACATGGAGGATCTCCATGAGGCCGGCGGCATCTATGCGGTGATGAACGAGATAAGCAAGCTGGGGCTTTTGAACCTGGATTGCATGACCGTCACCGGGAAGACGGTGGGTGAGAACATCAAAGGCTGTGAAAACAGGAACCCGGAAGTGATCCGCACAGTCGATAACCCGTATTCCAGCACGGGCGGTATCGCTGTGCTGCGGGGCAACTTGGCGCCGGATTCCTGTGTGGTGAAGCGTTCTGCAGTTGTGCCGGAGATGCTCTGCCATGAAGGCCCGGCAAGGGTATTTGACAGCGAGGAGGAAGCGATCGATGCCATTAAGGGCGGCCGGATTGTGGCCGGCGATGTGGTGGTGATCCGCTATGAAGGCCCCAAGGGCGGCCCGGGCATGAGGGAGATGCTGAACCCGACCTCCGCAATTGCCGGTATGGGGCTGGGGGCATCTGTGGCGCTGATCACGGACGGGCGTTTCAGCGGGGCTTCCCGTGGCGCTTCCATCGGCCATGTGTGCCCGGAGGCAGCTGCCGGAGGACCCATCGGCCTGGTGCAGGAGGGAGATATCATTGCCATCGATATCAATGCCAACACCATCAACATGAAGGTGTCCGACGAGGAATTGGCAAAGCGCAGGGAGAATTGGGTTCCCAAAAAGAAAGAGGTCTTTGGCTACCTGAAACGCTATGCCAGCCAGGTTACAAGTGCGGATAAGGGAGCCGTATTAAAAGGAAATTAAAGAATGGAAGATCATCCCATTACCAAATAGAAAAGGAGCTTAGCTGATGTCGGAAAAGAACACCCCACAAACGAATTCCCCCCAATCATCCCCGGAGCCGGTGGTTCTCAACGGTTCGGAGATCTTGATTGAGTGTCTGAAGGAGCAGGGAGTGAAGACTGTCTTTGGATACCCGGGCGGTGCGATTTTGAACATTTACGATGCCCTCTATAAGCACCAGGGAGAGATTACCCATGTGCTGACCTCCCATGAGCAGGGGGCGGCCCATGCAGCCGACGGCTATGCGCGGGCGACCGGCAAGGTGGGAGTCTGCCTGGCCACGTCAGGCCCCGGTGCGACGAACCTGGTGACCGGGATTGCCACGGCCTACATGGATTCGATTCCGGTGGTGGCGATCACCTGCAATGTCGGTGTGAACCTGTTAGGAAAGGACAGCTTCCAGGAGATCGATATCCTGGGAGTGACTATGCCCATTACCAAATATAACTTCATCGTAAAAGATATCAAGAGACTGGCTTATGTGGTCCGCCGGGCATTTGCCATCGCCCAGAGCGGCCGCCCGGGCCCGGTGCTGATTGATATTACCAAGAACGTGACTGCGGAGACGTGTGAATATGTGGCGGCAGAGCCGGAGCCGGTGGAGAGGCAGACGGATACCATCCGCGACGGGGATATCGAGACTGCATTGGAGATGATCCGCAACGCACAGAAACCGTTTATCTTTGTGGGCGGCGGCGCGGTGCTGGCGAATGCCTCGGAGGAACTGCGGACCCTGGCTCACCGCATCCAGGCGCCGGTGGCGGATTCCCTGATGGGGAAGGGCGCTTTCGACGGCACGGATGAGATGTACACCGGCATGGTAGGGATGCATGGCACCAAAACCTCCAATTACGGAATCACAGAATGCGACTTGCTGATTGTAGCGGGCGCCCGTTTCAGCGACCGTGTGACGGGCAATGCGGCCAAATTCGCACAGAATGCCAAGATCCTGCAGATCGATGTGGATCCTGCGGAGATCAACAAGAATATCCGTACCCATGCCAGCATCATCGGTGATTTGAAGGTGGTGCTGCGCAGGCTGAATGCACGTCTGGATCCGGTGAACCATGATGAGTGGGTGAGCCATGTGGAACGGATGAAGGATATGTACCCTCTGCGTTATGACAAGAGCGTGCTGACAGGGCCGTATGTGGTGGAGACGATCTATGATATGACAAAAGGCGATGCCATGATAGTCACCGAGGTGGGGCAGCACCAGATGTGGGCAGCGCAGTACTATAAGTACAAAAAGCCGAGGACCTTCCTTACCTCCGGCGGCCTGGGAACCATGGGCTACGGCCTGGGGGCGGCGCTGGGGGCAAAGCTGGGGTGCCGGGACATGGGAGAGCCGGACAAGACGGTGATCAATATTGCCGGGGACGGATGCTTCCGCATGAACATGAACGAGATCGCCACGGCAGTGCGTTACAATATCCCGGTAGTCCAGGTTGTAATCAACAACCATGTGCTGGGAATGGTGCGCCAGTGGCAGACCCTGTTCTATGGCAAGAGGTATTCGCATACGGTATTAAATGATGCAGTAGATTTTGTAAAGCTGGCAGAGGCGATGGGTGCAAAGGCGTTCCGGGTAAGCAGCAGGGACGAATTGCGGCCGGTGCTGGAGCAGGCGATGGCGCTGGGGGCGCCGGTAGTCATTGACTGCCAGATCAACTGCGATGACAAGGTATATCCGATGGTCTCGCCGGGGGCACCGATCCAGGATGCGTTTGACGATACGGATCTGAAGATAAAATAAAGGTGACAAAGAGAGGATGTCCGAAAGACATGGGCAGAAGGAGGAAGAAAAACAATGGGAAGAGTGTATAACTTTTCGGCGGGTCCGGCGGTGCTGCCGGAGGAGGTCTTAAGGGAAGCGGCGGAGGAAATGCTGGATTACAAGGGCACCGGTATGTCCGTGATGGAGATGAGCCACCGTTCCAAGGCTTTTGAGACGATCATCCAGGAGGCAGAGGCTGATTTGCGGGAACTGATGGATATCCCGGACAATTACAAGGTGCTGTTCTTACAGGGAGGCGCACACCTGCAGTTTTCGATGATCCCGCAGAACCTGATGAAGAATAAGGTAGCAGATTATATTATCACCGGCCAATGGGCGAAGAAGGCATTTAAGGAAGCGCAGAAGTACGGCAAGGCTGTGGCCGTAGCCTCCAGTGATGACAAGACCTTCAGCTATATCCCGGACTGTTCCGACCTGCCGATTGACGATGATGCGGACTATGTGTATATCTGTGAGAACAATACGATTTACGGCACCAAATTCAAGACCCTGCCGAATACCAAGGGCAAGACCCTGGTGGCGGATGTCTCCTCCTGCTTCCTTTCAGAGCCGGTGGATGTGTCCAAATATGGTGTGATTTATGGCGGCGTGCAGAAGAACATCGGCCCGGCCGGCGTGGTGATTGTGATTATCCGGGAGGATCTGGTCACGGAGGATGTGCTGGAGGGGACGCCTACCATGTGCCAGTACAAGACCCATGTGGATGCCAAGTCCTTGTACAACACACCTCCGGCTTACGGCATCTACATCTGCGGGAAGGTATTCAAGTGGCTGAAGGCAAAGGGCGGTCTGGCTGCAATGAAGGAATACAATGAGAAAAAGGCAAAGATCCTTTATGATTTCCTGGACGGAAGCAAACTGTTCAAGGGGACTGTAGTGAAGGAGGACCGTTCTCTGATGAATGTCCCGTTTGTGACCGGGGATGCCGATTTGGATGCATTGTTCATCAAGGAGGCTGCCGCGGCAGGCTTTGTGAACCTGAAAGGCCACCGGACCGTAGGCGGCATGCGCGCCAGCATCTACAATGCGATGCCGATCGAGGGCGTGGAGAAACTGGTAGAGTTTATGAAGAAATTTGAGGAGGCACACCAGGCATGAAAACCATACATTGTTTAAACGCAATTTCCAAATACGGCCTTGGTTTTTTGACTGAGGATTACAAACTGACCGAGGATATCAACGAGGCGGAGGGCATCCTGGTGCGGAGCGCTTCCCTGCATGAGATGGAGTTTTCCGATTCCCTGCAGGCGGTTGCCAGAGCAGGAGCCGGTGTTAACAATATCCCGCTGGAGGACTGTGCCAAGGCCGGTATCGTGGTGTTCAACACCCCGGGTGCCAATGCCAACGGCGTGAAGGAACTGGTGCTGGCCGGGATGCTGCTGGCAAGCCGTGATATTATCGGCGGTATTGCCTGGTGCCAGGACAACAAGGGTGACGAGAACATTTCCAAGACCGTAGAGAAGAGCAAAAAGGCATTCGCAGGCGGCGAGATCAAGGGGAAGAAGCTGGGCGTGATCGGCCTTGGCGCCATCGGTGCCGAGGTGGCAAACGCCGCCGCAGCACTGGGGATGGAGGTCTATGGCTATGACCCGTATATTTCCGTGAATGCGGCCTGGATGCTTTCCAGGGATGTGAAGCATATCACCAGTGTGGATACCATTTATCAGGAATGTGATTTTATCACGGTGCACGTGCCGCTTCTGGATGGAACCAGAGGCATGATCAACCAGGAGACCATTGCTATGATGAAGGATGGCGTAGTGGTGCTGAACTTTGCGAGGGACCTGCTGGTGAACGACGACGACATGGCAGCGGCACTGGCTTCCGGCAAGGTGAGGAAATATGTGACCGACTTCCCGAACCCCAAGGCAGTCAACATGCAGAATGTGATCGTGATCCCCCATCTGGGCGCGTCTACCGAAGAGTCGGAAGATAACTGTGCCAAGATGGCAGTGATGGAGATGATGGATTACCTGGAGAACGGCAACATCCGCAACTCCGTCAATTATCCGTCCTGTGATATGGGTGTGTGCAAGACAAAGAGCCGTGTGGCAGTGATGCATCTGAATGTGCCGAACATGATCGGGCAGGTGACCGGTGCGATGGCATCTGCGGGGATCAATATCTCCGATATGACCAACAAGAGCCGGGAGAAGTTTGCATATACGCTGATGGACCTGGATAAGCAGCCGGACGGGGAGACGCTAGGGAAGCTGTCAGCGATTGAAGGGATCCTGCGTGTGCGGGTGATCCAGTAAGGCCTAAAAGGAGAGAGATATGGCGGAGATAAGACCATTTCGGTGTATCCGTCCGAATAAGGAAGTGGCGTCAAAAGTGGCGGCACTTCCTTATGACGTTTACAACCGGCAGGAAGCAAAAAAGGAAGTTGAGAAGAACCCGATGTCATTTTTGGCGGTGGACAGGGCAGAGACACAATTTCCGGATGAGGTAGACCTGCACGACCCGAGAGTGTATGCGAAGGCAAAGGAACTGTTGGGGCAGTGGCAGAAAGAGGGGATTTTGGTCCCGGATGAGACAGAATGCTATTATGTGTATGAACTGACTATGGATGGGCGCAGCCAGACCGGGATTGTTGCCTGTGCCGCAGTGGAGGATTATATCAGCGGTGTGATCAAAAAGCATGAGAATACCCGTGAGGATAAGGAGCAGGACCGGATCTGCCATGTGGATGTGACGGATTCCCATACAGGGCCGATTTTCCTGGCGTACCGCTCGGATGAGGAACTGAACCGGGTCGTGGCCGAGGTGTGCAGCCAGGAGGCGCTATATGACTTTGTCGCGGAGGACGGGATCCGGCACCGGGTGTGGAAGGCGGCGGAGGCCGGGGAGGCAGATACAGGCGCCGGGACAGCCAAGGAGAGGAAAGAAAGCTGGACAAGCCGGATCCGGGGACGGTTCCTCCAGATGGCGTCGGTCTATATCGCAGACGGCCATCACCGGGCGGCTTCGGCGGTGAAAGTAGGGTTGAAGCGGAGGGCAGAAAATCCGGGATATACGGGGGAAGAGCCGTTTCAGTACTTCCTGTCCGTGCTGTTTCCGGATGACCAGCTTCTGATTATGCCGTACAACCGGGTGGTGAAGGATCTAAACGGCAGGACAGCGGAAGGATTCCTCAAAGAAGTGTCCAAGCGGTTTGAGATTACAAGCCTGGCAGCGGAGGCAGGCGGGGAAACTCATGAAACAGGCAGGCAAAAGGAACTGCAAAAAGGACCCGGCAGCGGGGCGCATGCGGGCCAGCCGACAGAGCGCCACCATATCGGGATGTACCTGGCAGGGCAGTGGTATGGGCTTAAGGTGCTTCCGGAGTATTTGACGGACGATCCGGTGAAGGGGCTGGATGTATCTTTGCTACAGGACAATTTGCTGGCGCCGGTGCTGGGGATCGGGGATCCCCGGACAGATGTGCGGATTCAGTTCGTGGGCGGCATACGGGGGCTTGGGGAACTGGAACGTCTGGTGGACGGCGGCGAGGGAGCCGTGGCTTTTGCCATGTACCCGACCTCGATTGGGGAATTGTTCTCAGTGGCAGATGCCGGGCTTCTGATGCCGCCGAAATCGACATGGTTTGAACCGAAGCTGCGGAGCGGGCTGTTTATCCATAAGCTGTCTTAGGGGATTTCCATACAAGCCTCAGGAGGCAGAAAGCGCGGATTGGGTTTTAGCTTTTCGGGAAAAGGGATTTTGATCAGGGACGGGAAAAAGACGGTTCATAATGAGCCGTCTTTTTTTGCTGCTATAGTGGTTGTTATAACACCGCAAAAGGCTGGCCTGCCCTTGGGCGAAGGTGCATGGCAGGCAGAGACTGTGAAAAATATATACAAAAAATTGAGAAATAAAATGTGCAATATTGCAATAAAATTGGAAGGAGCGACGTGAAAATGTTTAATATAATGTGCAAAATAACGGATAAAAAAGAGAAAATATATGCATATTGCAAAAATGCCTTGAACTGTAGGATGGGGGTGTGTAAAATAGAAGTACAATAAATACACGCCTGTAAAAGGCGGATAATAAGGAGGGCCAGGATAATGAAAAAGATGCTGGTGATGCTTTTGGGCGCCATGATGGCGGTGTCTTGTATGTCATGTGGAGCGGATACAAAAACAAAAACGCCGGTAAGCGCGGCAGCGGATACGAAGGCAGATGCATCGTCTTCCCAGCCGGCACAGGGACAGGAAGCAGCGAATGTAGACGGTTATATTCTCAGGCTTGGCACCGATGCAGTAGGAGGGACGGCCAATACGGCATTGGAGGCCATGTCAGCGGTTGTCAACCAAAATACAGCATTAAAGACATCTACAGTTGTCACTACAGGGGCAGTTGAAATTATCAACCTAATCCACAGCGGTGAACTGGAAGGCGGGTATGCGGGAACCATCAACCTGATCCAGGCGCTCAATGGGGAGGAGCCGTTTGCAGAGCCGGTTCCGGTGGAATCCATGACACAGGGCTTTGGTTTTGTTTCCTGGATGCTCCCGGTGATCACCACAAAGGATAAAGGCATTGGTTCCTATGAAGATTTAGAAGGCAGGACAGTGGCATTTCCGCAGCAGGGGTCGGCTTCTGCAGAGGTTATGAAGGTGCTTTTTGACTGTTACGGCCTGACAGGAAAAGTCAATATCGAATATTTTGGGTGGAATGATGCATGGGAGGCGCTTAAGGACGGCCGGGTGGATGCTGCCTGCGGCTCATGGGCGAACGGCTTGCCCGCGTCTGGCATCATCGAACTCTGCACCACACGTGATATCGTGATCCTCCCCGTCTCGGAAGAGGTGGCAGAACAGCTTGGGGAGGTCAATGACGGCATCGCATACCAGGCTATGACGTCCCAAAATGACCCCTCTATTCCGGAAGGCGAGGTGAGGCTGGCTGCCCGTAATTCCGGTGTGTGCGTATTCGGTGCGGATGTGGAGGAAGAAGCGGTTTATCAATTTGTAAAGACATGCCTGGACAATGTGGAGGCACTGGGCAATATCTCGCAGGATCTTGCAGTATTTAAGGATTATGTGACCAGCGTCTGCGTGCCTTCGGTTCCCTTCCACCCGGGAGCGGCGCGTGCCCTGAAAGAGGCCGGGCTGTGGGACGAACGTTTTACTGTTTACGGGGAATAAAGGAGCGGAGGGAAGGCGGGAGGTATAGATGGGAAATATGCGAAAAAGTAAAGAGGGCACCCAGAGGGCAGTTGGGGCTGCGGTTACTGCTATTGCTGCCATTTTGGGCATCTATCATTTCATATATGCGAGATATATGCTGACAAGCGCATACCGGCATATCATGATCCACTATTTAGGGTGTTTTGCGATCTTATTTTTCGGCAGAATCAGGGTGGATGCAGATAGGGAGGCTGCCCGCGGCCAACTGCTGAAAAATGTCGTCTGTTTGGCTCTTGCTGCTATCATGCTGGCCGACACCATATATATCTATGCACATCACGACCAGTACCTGCAGGCAATGGGCAACTACTCGGCAGGGCAGATTGTATCCGGGGCGGTTTACCTTGCTGTATTCCTGATTGCCACTTATATGGCCTGGGGGAAAGTGATACCAATGATTGTGGTGCTTTTCTTGTTATACGGTTACTTTGGCTCCAGGCTGCCGGGCTTTTTGTATCACGGAGGGCTTTCCGTAAAAAGGCTGATCACTTATTCTACTACGAATTTTACCGGTGTTTTCGGCATGATGGGGCAGATAACAGCGAATACCATTATCCTGTTTTCGGTGTTTGGCGGGATGCTGGACTCCTTTGGGGCGCTTGAGTGCATCATGAATGTGGCAATGTCTGCATCCGGGAAGGTGCGTTCCGGCGGGGCGCAGGTGGCAGTGATCGCTTCCGGGCTTATCGGGTCTGTGACAGGCCAGGTGGCTGCTAATATCTCGATGACCGGGACGGTTTCCATCCCCCTGATGAAAAAACGGGGATACCCGCCGGAATTCGCGGCAGCGGCAGAAGCGACGGCATCTACCGGCGGAGCCATACTTCCTCCGGTAATGAATGCGGCAGCATTTATCATAGCCAGCTGGACAAACACGCCTTATATTAAGATTGTCATCCTAGGAGCCACCCCGGCCGTCCTTTATTTCCTGGGAATTGCGCTTTCCGTCTATATCAAGGCCATCAAGCTGGGGGATGAAAGGGTGGATGATGATAGCCTGCCGCAATTTCGCAGTGCGGCGACAGAGTTTTTCGTGTTTATCATCCCGATTATTGTGCTGGTAATCCTTATGGCTCAAAACCTCTCCTCCCAGATGTCGCTTTTCTATGCCATTATCGCTATGATGCTGGTTGGCTTTTGCAAGCAATTTAGGAAGGGGCGCCCTGTGAAAGACTCTTTGCAGCTGTTTGCCAGAAAGCTGGTGGGCGGCTTTGCGGGCGGAGCCAAAAGCTGCGCGGCGATCTCCATTGTACTGGCAGCGACAGGGGTTGTGGTCCAGATCCTTACTGCCACAGGGCTTCCGTCTAAGATTTCGCAGTTTGTTGTCGCTTCCGCCGGAAGTTCCCTTTTCCTTTTGGGGGTCATGGTAGCCATCAGCTGTGTTGTTTTTGGCATGGGCATGCCGGCAGCCCCGGCCTATGTGCTCTGCGCCCTTTTGGGGGCGCCTGCATTGACTTCTTTTGGAGTTCCCCTGCTGGCAGCGCATTTCTTTGTGTTTTATTTCGGGGAGATGAGTGCGCTGACCCCGCCTGTGGCCATAGGCTGCCTGGTGGCATCAGGCATGGCAAAAGCGGATTTTATGAAGACGTGCATTACGTCGCTGCGGCTGGCTATTGCCGGATTCGTCCTGCCTTTTATGTTCCTTTACCGGCCGTCGATATTGTTCGGCTTGGGAACCGTGGGAGGGTGGGCTTGGGCTGTGATGATGATCGTTATTTTCCTGTTTACGTTCATCATTGCCTGTGAGGGATTTTTCCTGGATAAGCTTACGGTGCCGGAAAGGCTTGCCGCCATTGCGGCAGCTGCCTGCTGTGTGATGCCGGTATATGTCCTGGATTTTGTGGGGATTATCCTTGCTGTGGCCATCATCCTGATGCATGCCATACGCTTGAAAAGGCAAAAATAATGTGTGGAACCGCCGCGTGGGAAAATAAGAGGGAACCAGCGGCATAGAGGCAGCAATGCGAGAGGGCATAATTATGGAAAAGAAAAACATTTATATCTGTGCTACTATGGACACTAAAGGGGAAGAGGCAGTTTACCTGAAAGAACAGATCGAGGCCTGCGGCAACCATGCTTTTCTGATTGATGTCTCTTTGAGGCACAGCAATAAAAACTACCCTATTTCCTATACGCAAACCCAGGTAGCAGACGCGGCCAAGGTGCCGATTGCCACGGTGCTGGGCACAAATCTGCGGTCAGAAGCCTCAAAATATATGGTCACCGGGCTGAATGTCATCCTCCAGAAGCTTTTAAAGGAAAAGAAAATGGACGGCGTGATTTCCCTGGGAGGCAGCGGGGGGACTACCATTGCCACCGGGGCGATGCAGCAGCTGCCGATAGGGATCCCCAAAGTAGTTGTGGGGACTATGGCAAGCGGCAATACGCTTCCTTATGTACAAGGGCAGGATATTTTGCTGATTAATTCTGTGGTGGATATCCAGAGCCTGAATTTTATGAGCACCCATATCTTAAGGGAGGCTGCCCGCATCATCAATGCCATGGCCAGGATGCCGAAGCTTACCCCCAACAAGAAAAAATGTATCGCTATCACATGCTTTGGTGTTACAACCCCTTGCGTGCAGCGGTGCCAGGAATTGCTGGAGGATTATGGTTATGAGATACTGATCTTCCATGCAAGGGGGGTATCCGGCGGGAAAATCATGGAAAAAATGATAGAGGAAAATTTTTTCTGCGGTGTGCTCGATGTCACAACCACGGAACTGATCGATGAGATTGCAGGCGGGGCTTATGTGGTAGGGCCAAAGCGGCTAAGGACGGCTGTAAAAAAGAATATCCCATATATTGTGGTGCCTGGGGCAACCGATATGATTAACATCGGGCCGGCAGAAATGTTAAGGCCGGAGCAAAAAGATCACCTTATGTATTACCATAACAACACTTCGCTTTTGAAGCTGAGGTCTAACGAGGCAGAGGTGAGGAGCCTTGCCCGCGTCTTTGCAGAACGGCTGCAAGACAGCAGGGGAAACACAAAAATTATAGTGCCCACAAAAGGGTTTTCTGAGGTGGATAAGGAGGGTAATGTTTTTTACAACCGGCAGACTGACGCAGCGTTTATCAATGAACTGGAGCGGAGCATGCCGAAGAATGTCCCGGTGATCACGGATGAGCATCACATTAACGACCCGGAATTTGCAGAACTTTTGGTTAAGAATCTGATTAAAATGCTGAATTGGCAGGAAGTTTCATATGGAAGGATAATGGAGGGCAAATCATGATGCGGCAGGTACAGTGCAGGGTAGGGCGTGAAGTGACGCTCCAAAGGATGCGTGAGAAAATCGGGATGGGCATACCGGTGGTTGTCAGCGGTGCCGGGGTAGGCATTGTGGGGAGGGTTCTGGAAAAAGCAGGCGCCGATATGGCAGTGGTATATAATTCAGGGTATTTTCGTATGAATGGGCACAGTTCGATCCTTGGCAACCTCCCGGTGGGGGATGCCAATGGGATTGTATACAAGCTGGGGCGCGACCTTATCCTTCCGGTTACCCACGATATGCCTGTGGCAGCAGGTGTTTTCGGGTGTGACCCCACCAGGGATATGGAGGCATTCCTCTATAGCCTTGCAGAAACCGGATATTCGGGGATTATTAACTATCCGACCGTGGGGAAATTTGAAGGGAAATTCAGAAGGGAGATAGAAAGTGTCGGCCTGGGCTATGAGAGGGAGGCAGCCATGATGAAGCTGGCCCATGATATGGGGTATCTGACCATTGGGTATGTATACACACCCAGGGAAGCCCGCATCATGGTCCAGCAGGGGGTGGATATCCTGGCTGCGCATGCCGGGCTTACATCGGGCGGTGACATTGGCGCCACCTGTGCGGCAACGATTGATGAATCGGTTAAAATCACCGAGGAGGTTCTGTCAGCCGGGCTTTCTGAGAACAGGGATATCATTACGCTTTGCCACGGAGGCGCGATTGAGGATGCACAGGCGTTTGAGAGGATCTTTAAGGAGACCTGTGCAGTAGGGTTTGTGGGCGCTTCCAGCATGGAGAGGATCCCGGTGGAGAGAGCCATACATAATACCGTGCAAAAGTTCCAGGCCGTAAGGAAATAAAAGAGAAAAAGGCCTTGGCAGGCAGTGGAATAACGGCATATTCTTCTTTGTTTTTTCATATGATGGTAAAAACATTCTCAAGGGTTTAACCATGAAGGATTATATCGAAGAGCGGGCGGTGGCCATTGCCAATTACATTATAGACCACAATGCGACGGTGCGGCAGACGGCGAAGAAGTTTGGAATAAGCAAGAGTACGGTACATATGGTTGTGATGAAATAGAACGAAAAATAAAAAACACAGTTTGGATAATAGAATAAGGATAATAGGAATCAGGCCGAAAGGAAATCAACACGGAATGGAATGAAAAACAGCAAGTGATTATTGGCTATGTTGAGAATCATTTACAACGAAAAGAAGAATTAATTGACCATGAAGAAATCTCAAAAATTGCAGAATGTTCTATAGAACGGCATACCAAAACAGGAAACCAGGAAAAGGTTTCCTGTTTTTGTGTCCGTTTTTGGCATTTTCAAATCTTCCGAACATGTTTCCCTCTGCAAGAGGGGCCAAAACACAGGTGAAAATGGGGAGATTCAGATTGCTTATGAACGAAGCAAAAAAATGAGGACTATTTTTCTGCGCTTGCTCATAGTTATGGACAAAGAACTAAGACAGTAAGATGAAACGGGGGTGGTTTCACTATTGCTAATAAGGTTAAGTTAAACTTCCGCTTTCACAATCCTAATACAGTGGAGGAAGCTGCCAGCTACATACTGAAAGCATTTCTTGAAGCAAACCAAAAAAAATTCGAGAGGGTATTGCAGGAAAGCGTAAAAGGAAAGATGTTTCAGGCAGCAGAAACAGGGAGCCATTCAGAATGAGTGGCTTTTCTTGTGGTTGGCGATTGCGCAATGACTGAACTTAGGGTAAAATAATTTCAAATTAGTTCTAGGAAGTCCTGGTTTAGTCATAGAATTTAGTCATAGGATGATGAAAGGCGGATATGGCAATATGATTTACACAGATGCGAGGCTGAAAGAAAAGATCGTAGCGATGATAGATTCATTTGAAAATGAAGTGGCTGAATTCAAAGAAGCCAGAAGCAATTTTTCGTTTAATGACATAGGAAAATATTTTTCTGCTTTGAGCAATGAAGCAAATTTGCGCGGTTTGCCGGAGGCATGGCTGATTTTTGGAGTATCTGACAGCAAAGAGTTTGTGGGAACAGAGTTTAGAAAGCAGGGCGGGCTCCAAAACCTGAAGAGGGAACTTGTGAATGGTACAAATGAGAGGCTGACTTTTATGGAAATCTATGAGTTGTCTATGAACGGGTGCAGAGTCATTGCATTTCAGGTTCCACCGGCAATCAGGGGGATTCCCACTACGTGGCAGGGAGCCGCTTATGCCAGGGAGCATGAATCGGTGTCGCCGCTGCCAATGAATAAAGTGGACTTAATCAGAAGCCAGATTGGAATGGACTGGTCAAAAGAAACCGTGGAGGGTGCCACACTGGATGATTTAGACAGGGAAGCCGTGAAACGGGCGAGAGAACTGTTTTCAAAACGGCAGGGTGACCGCAAAAAGGCACAGGAAATTTTGAAGAAACTGTCTGATATGGAGGTTTTGAATAAGGCAGGGATTACGATAAAGGGCAATATTACAAGAACAGCTCTGCTCCTTTTGGGAAAAAGCGAATCGCATTATTTTTTTGACGGGTTTATCCCAAGAATAACATGGACGCTTTATAATGCGGACAATTCGGTCAAGGCTTATGAGCATTTTGATATGCCGCTGCTATTGGCCGTTGATAAGGTATATTCCAGAATCCGGAATGTGAAGTACCGTTACATAGCAGGGCAGCAAACCCTGTTTCCGGACGAAGTGGACCAGTATGAGCCGGAAATGATTAAAGAGATTCTCAATAATTGTATCGCACATCAGGATTATCGGTTAAGAGGAAAAATAAATGTAGAAGAATTTGAGGACAAGCTTGTTTTTATCAATGAAGGTGGATTTATCCCAGAGACAATTGAGCAGGCGCTGGAACCTGGGTATAAGCCGCCTTACTACCGCAATATATTTTTGTGCAATGCTATGGTAAATCTGTATATGATTGATACAAATTCTATGGGAATCCCCATGATGTACCAGATTCAAAGAGATAAATGTTTTCCTTTGCCCACATATAACCTGGATATTATTGACAGGGTTAAAGTGACGGTGTATGGAAAAATACTGGACAAAAATTATACGCAGCTACTGTATTCTAATGGAGAACTTGATATACAGACAGTATTTTTATTGGATAAAGTGCAAAAGAAAGAGATGATTTCTAAAGAGGACTTTAAGGTTTTGAGAAAACAGGGATTAGTGGAGGGAAGATATCCGAATTTGTTTGTGTCGTTTAAGGTGGCAGATACGGTAGGGCAAAAGGCGGATTATATTCGGAACAAGGGATTGGATGATGATATATGCAAACAGTTGATTGTAAAGGCATTGGAGAAGATGGGAGAAGCAGGAAAACAGGATTTGATGGAGATATTGGAAAAAGCGCTGCCAGAGGTGCTGAGTGAGAACCAGAAGTCAAAGAAGGTATCGAATCTTTTGCAGGCAATGAAAAAAGATGGAGTTATTGCGGCAAGGGGGACGAACCGGTATGCGAAGTGGTATTCAGTAAAGAGATAAGGATTGGATAGTATTGACTATTGGCGGATCCGGTATTACAATTTAGTTGTAACAGAACGTTTTGAATATAACAGAAAGGCTGCCGCTTATGAATATAGCTGCCTACTGCCGT
Organism: bacterium 1XD21-70; assembly: GCA_003669055.1. GTDB lineage: Bacteria > Bacillota > Clostridia > Lachnospirales > Lachnospiraceae > Brotaphodocola. The sequence goes on along the minus strand of RAYB01000011.1, from coordinate 1,785 downwards.
GTCTCCACGGACAAATCCGACCAGCTTAACAGCTTAGAAGCCCAAAAGAAGTTTTTTACCGAGTATACCGAAAAAAACGGTCACAACCTGGTAAGATTATATGCAGATGAGGGTATTTCCGGTACAAAAATTAAAAACCGTAAAGAATTTCTCCGTCTTATGCGTGACGCACAGCAGGGTTTATTTGATATGGTAGTAGTAAAAGATATTTCCCGCTTTGCCCGTAACACCGTAGACCTTCTGCAAAGTATCCGTACATTAAAGGCATTAGGGATAGAAACCACATTTTTAACTGCAAATATGGGTGTTTTAGGACAGTCCGAATTTGTCCTGACAATCTTCGGGGCGTTGGCACAAGAGGAAAGTGCGAATACGTCCAAACGAGTGAAGTTCGGAAAGAAAATGAACGCAGAAAAGGGCAGAGTGCCAAATATCGTTTACGGATATGATAAGACCATTGGCGATTATTTCAATCTTGCAATCAATCAGGGAGAAGCAAAGATTGTAAAGCAGATTTATGAATGGTATTTGAATGAGGGATACGGTGCAGCAAAAATAGCGAATATGCTTAATGAGAGGGGGTTGAAAACAAAGCGGAATTGCAGCTTTAGCCAAAACGCTGTCTGCCGTATTTTAACCAATGAACTGTATACCGGGAAAATCATCAATGGAAAACAGGAGGTTACTGATTTTCTCACAGGTACAAGGGCAGAAAAGGACGAGTCGGAGTGGTTCGTTACTGACCGCCCCGATCTGCGGATCATAGAGCCGGAGCAGTTTGACAAGGCACAAAAAATCCTGCATGGGCGGCACGACACATTTCATGTCAAACATGAACGGCAAAGCAATAAATATTTGTTCAGTACGCTTATTAAGTGCAAGGAATGCGGCTGGTCATTCCGGCGCACTGTCCGCACTTATAAGAATACTTACATCCGGTGGGTATGCTCCGGGCATAACGGCAAGGGTGCAAATAGCTGCCCCAATGCGGTGACAGTGGATGAGGACGAACTGATTCAGGCGTTGGAGGAATACTTTGCCGGGCTTTTGAAAGGAAAGAAAAATATCATCAGCTATGTGGTAAAGGAGTTTACAAAGATTTATAAGGCAAAGGATGATAACGAGAATTACGAAAGGGAATTAAACAGCCAGCTTGCCAAACTGAAAAAAACCCGCCAGAAGTACATGGATATGTATACAGACGATTTAATCAGCCGGGAAGAACTGAATGAGAAAATCGGCGGCATGAAAGCGGAAATGGAGAGGCTGGAAAATGATTTGAAGCTGGTACAGTACAATTTAGACAAAGGCGACCAACTGGAGGGAATCATAAAAGGCACATTCAAGAACATTGAGGACATTACTTCTGTCCGTGATATGAGTAATGAGCAGTTAAAGCGGATTATTCAGAAAATCGAAGTGGACAAGGACAGAAATGTGGATATTTACCTGCGTTTGCTCGGCGATTTGGGTTTGGATGAAAACGCTCTAATCATAGACAACCATACATAAAGATGTAACAGATCGCCTGGAGCATATCAATCCGTCCCTGGCAGCCAGGGCGAGGATCGTATTGGATGTGAACAAGTCGGAGCGGCATATCCGCGGCGGGCTGGCCACGCGGGAGAAGTACCAGCACCGGCTGGCAATCTGCAGTAAGCAGGACGATTGAGGAACGTTCTGGGGAAGGCATCCATGGGATGCCTTCCTCAGACTGTCAAAAAAGGTCAGCAAAAGCTGGCTTTTTTTGATATAATAAAATCAGGGGGTAAGGACATGCTGATA
>RAYB01000098.1 GCA_003669055.1 bacterium 1XD21-70 | reverse complement strand
TTTATCAGCATGTCCTTACCCCCTGATTTTATTATATCAAAAAAAGCCAGCTTTTGCTGACCTTTTTTGACAGTCTGCCGCCTCCTATTAGGAGGCTAGTTGTCTACAGTCTGAGATATTATTTTTCATATATAATATCTATTTAATTTGCAATTTAACATGTCAATATCCATTTTCTGCCTCCACACGCTCATTTTTTGAGTAAATTTCATATTCCTTAGCCAGACTATAATAGATTTCTGCAGTTTTGGGATATTTCATACTTAAAAAATCTGCATTATCTCGATATTTCTCTGCAATTCGCCGTTCCGATTTTCCTGCGTTCGGAGTGAATCCCTCTCTTTTATTGAATACTGTAACTTTATATTCTCTAATCAGGCTATCATCGGCATCTCTTTCAATCATGCACCTAACTGCTTCACATGGCTCATGACCATCCTTTCCCTTTGGAGAAAATGCAAATAATCTTCCCATCAAAAGGCCATAAAGATTAGATTGTCTCGACTCTGCAAGCAATATCTTGAACTTATCTGTCCATGCCTGCAATTTCCCAATATCTACCTCATCATTTTCCTCTGCCGGACAAAACTTGGCTTTGTAGTAAAGTTCATAGACATTGCTTATATCAGATTCCTCTTTTTCTGATTTATTTCTTCGTTCTTCTCCTTGATGCCTGAATATTATAGATACAATTTGCGAAAATATTTCCGGGGTTCTCTTTACCTCTCTCTGAAAACATCTCATTCTTGTCCAATCCAGTACATTCATAAAAATCATTTCCAAAGCTGCAATTGCCATACATTTTTCTTGATCTTCAATAAATGCTTCCTGAACAGGTTTCAATAAATTTTCAAGATAAAAATCTGCCATTTGAATATCCTGAGAACGCCTTATTTTTTCAATGCCGTTTAGATAATCATAAATCTGTTCTGCAGAAAAGGGCTTGTTTCGATTAATCATATACAAAAGCTTCAGATATTCCTGCATAGTGCCATATTTCCGACATTCTGATAGCGCCCATTCTTCATGATGGGCAGAATATCTTCCCGAGTTCTCCCAGAATCTGTATTTAACGCTTTCTTCCGCCTCTGAAATCAGCGGTAATTCAGATGTTCTAAATGCCTCTATCCCATATAACTGCACAATAAAGTCCTCTTTGCACTGATAGAAATTTGCAAGCCGGAAACACTTTTCAAAAATGTCCTTGTTAAAATCCCCCGCTGCCCACAAATAATCCAAAGCCATTTCTCCTGAAATCTGGTTTCTTATAAGTAATTCATAGATATTAATATCAAATCTCCCCTCAGACCAATATCGCATTAATGCTCTTCCCAGAGAATTTCCTTCATATTCTGCACAAATTTTTGCAAGTATATCCAGGCTGTAATGATTCTCCCGAAACTCTTTTATCTTTTCCTGAACAATCCTCTCTGCTTCTTTTTCATTGATATCACGCGTCAGTTTTTTTCTCGAACGATTTCTTTCATCTGCCGAAACTGCTCTTCGTATCCTGTAGCAAAAATCTCAGCACTGCATTTGCATCAAGTATACAATTATTCCCCTGCATGTTTTTTGATCGCCGCCTTTCTCCACGCATCCTTTTCCTGTTCAATTAAAGAAGGATTCGCATACTTATGAAGCCCTCCTGCGGCTGACTCTCCCAAATCTGTATCGTCTTCTATCGGAATCACAATAACCTTTTGATTCATTTGTAATGGCTCTTTTACCTGAATTGCCGTTCCGTCATAATAACCAATCATAGACATACTTCCACCTGCCTTTCTGCTTATTATTTATAATAACATCAGATATCATAGATAACGTATAATTAATTTCGCAAATTCAATTTCATAAAAATAGACATGGTCTATAGCCGTTTGGTAGAATAAAGTT
>RAYB01000097.1 GCA_003669055.1 bacterium 1XD21-70 | reverse complement strand
TGTTCTGATAGGTAAGCCTTTGAAATAATCTCCAGCTTTTCCCCCAGCTAACACCGGACATGCGACTTTCATCGCATCCGGCGCCCCATCGATTGTGTTCATTTAGGCATTTATTCAGTGACCAAAAATTATTTCTTATTCTATTGCAGGTAACCATGCCTGCTTACGCAGGTTATTAACTTTTTCCAATATCTTTTTGTTGATTTTTAGAGATTTACTTATTGTTTTTAATTCTTCCGGTGAAGTGGCAACTAAAAGGGGAACATATCTTTTATGAATAAGTATCATGTTCTGATACCGTTCCATTCCACCTTTTTCTGCCGGCTTTTTAAGCCATGTTTCTATTTCTTCAGACGTAGTAAATTCTTCTCCACATATGGAACACTTGCCTTGCTGTGCGGAAAATAATGATAATCTGCAATCCATATATTCCATGCTGTGTCCACCGGATTTCTGTTTACTGATATCAACCAGGATTTTATGATTTAAGTTCAGATTTGTATGGACTAATGCTCTGCCTTTAACGGTATAACTATTTACGGCATTTCGTTTTGCCATCGGTATTTTATGCTTTATGAAGGCTATTGGATAAATTGGCTGTTCAATTCCGGCTACGTACCGAATCATTTTGGAATTACCAAATCTCTCCTTTTCGCTTTGAGTGAGAGTTCCACCCTCCCGAACAAGCCTGCACCCTTTTTCTGAATTCAATCTGTTTTTTAAAACCGTCATAACTCGTCGGTGAATGTCCCTGCAATCAATGCTGATACAGGTTGCTACGCAAAAATAATTCTGTATACCCAAAACCATGGAGTTATAGAGCTGTATTTCATATAAACAGCTTTTTCTTTCCGTCGGTCTGGCTATATGCTTCGCTTGCTCTACCAACTTAGTTTTTTCCAACAATAACTTCTTGTCACATATTCCTGACTGAACCACATATTTATGTTTTTTCGGTCTTACCCGAATCTTGAAGCCAAGGAATTCTGAATATCGTTTGCGGACATTCACTATCCGTGTTTTTTCCGGTGATACCTCAAGTTTCAACCTTTCACTAATCCATTTTGTTACGGCTTCTTTTGTATTCTCTGCACTTTCTTTGTTACGGCAGAAAATTCTAAAATCGTCGGCATATCTAATGATATACATTTCTTTCAGTGCTGTTTTACGCATCGTCTTAAAAGCCTTCCCTCTATCGAAGGATTCCGATTTACCTATCCGTCGATATTTTCCCTGCTTCTGAACGATGGGATGATTCTGCCACTGGCTATCAATCCACCAGTCCAGTTCATTTAATACAATATTTGCCAACAGTGGTGAAATAATACCGCCTTGAGGGGTTCCCCTGTCCGGTTTAATCATAGAGCCGTCCGTCATTTTGATGGATGCTGTTAAAATACGCCTGATTACAAAAAGTAACTGTTTATCCTGTATACCCAATGCCCACATCTGTTTTATCAACTTGCTGTGATTTACGTTATCAAAGAAGCCTTTGATATCAAATTCAATCACATAGTGTAGATTAATCCGTTGCAACATGTTATAAGTGCGATTAATAGCATGCTCAACCGACCGGTTGGGGCGAAAGCCATAGCTGTTGTTGCTGAATCTTGCTTCACAGATAGGTTCCAGGACTTGCTTAATGCATTGCTGAATCAGTCTGTCCCAGATACAAGGGATTCCTAACGGACGTGTTTTTCCATTGGGCTTAGGAATGTCTTTGCGTCGCACGGGCTTTGGTCTGTACCCGTGTTGGCTTCCTGCGACAATAAATCTCACTTTCTCAACTACTTCTTCGGGAGACATTCCCCCGATATCGGTAATGTTTTTCTTGTCTGTTCCTGCTGTGTAACTTCCTTTGTTTGCTTTTATGTTTCGGTATGCGAGTAATATATTCTCACGGCTCAATATAATGCTCATGAGA
>RAYB01000096.1 GCA_003669055.1 bacterium 1XD21-70 | reverse complement strand
TCCTCAAAGCTGGTGTACTTGCGTACCACTTTCATAAACTTTTCAGCGTTTGCCGTGGCTTCCAGCGTCTTGGAAAGTTCGCTCTGCAAAGCGGCGGCTTTCTCTTTCAGTTCCTTTTGCTCGGCTTCGTAGTCTGCCGAAAGTTCCGTGAAACGCTCGTCCGATATGCGCCCGGTCACGCTGTCCTCATACAGCCGCTTGAAGATAGCGGAGAGTTCCGCAATCCGTTTTTCTGCCGCTTCCAGTTCTTTCTTCTTGGCGGCGTTGCGGCGTTTGCTCCCGTCCTCGGTCTGCTCGGTCAACAGCTTCATAAACCGGGCTTCGTGCTTGGCGGCGTAGCTGGTGACTTTCCGTAGGTTCTCGGTCACTCCGGCGGTCAACAGGTCGGTGCGGATAAAGTGCGCCGTACAGTCTGCCGTGCGCTTCTTGTAGCTGCCGCAGATATAGCAGTCCTGCCGCCGCTTGTCCGTCTGATAGCGTTGCTGGTACATGACGCTGCCGCAGTCGGCACAAAAGAGTATGCCGGAGAACAAACCCACTTCATCATAGCGGTTAGGGCGTTTGCGCTGCTTGCGTAGCTCCTGCACACGCTCCCATGTGTCCTTGTCGATTATCTGCTCGTGGTGGTTCTCGAAGATTGCCTGTTTGTCCTCGCTGTTGTAGATAATCTTGCTGCACTTGTAGGATTGTGTGGTGGTCTTGAAGTTCACAAGGCAGCCCGTGTATTCCCGGTTTTCAAGGATATGTACCACGGTGTTCGCCGCCCACTTGCACTCGTAGCCGGGGTGGTAGCGGCGGGTTCTCCCTGTCCGGCGGTATTCCAGCGTTCCCGGCGTGGGGATTTCCTGCTCCGTGAGCATACGGGCTATCTTGGTCGGACCGTTCCCGGCAAGGCATAGGCTGTAAATCTGCTTTACCACGGGGGCGGCTTCTTCGTCAATGATGAAATTTTCGTCCTCGTCCATGAGGTAGCCGTACACGGGCTTGCTTGTGACGGGCTTCCCACTCATGCCTTTTGAGCGTTTTACCGCCCGGATTTTCTTGCTCGTATCTCTCACCAGCCATTCGTTAAAAATATTACGCAAGGGCGCAAAATCGTTGTCGCCCTGTGCGCTGTCAACGCCGTCATTGATGGCAATGAAGCGGACGCCGTTCTGTGGGAAAATCATTTCCGTGTACATTCCCACTTGTAAGTAATTTCGCCCTAACCGTGACATATCCTTTACGATAACCGTTCCCACAAGCCCCGCTTCAATGTCGGCAAGCATGGACTGGAAGCCGGGTCTTTGGAAATTTGCCCCGGAGAATCCGTCGTCCGTGTACCATTTGAGGTTGGAAAAGCCGTTCTGTTTTGCGTAGGCTTCAAGGATTCGCTTCTGGTTGCTTATGGAGTTGGATTCGCCTTGGAGCGTGTCCTCGTGCGACAATCTCGGATATAGGGCGGTAATCAGTTTTTGGGTGGTCTGTCTTGTCATGGTTTCCTCCATTTCCGACAGCCAGCCCCACTATTCCGTAGGTTTATTATACCATAGGGCGGGGCTTGCTGTACAGTCCTTTTTGCTACTTTATGTCGAAAAATATCACATTATTTTATTAAGGCTTATCGCATTACATAGCGTGTGCGGCTGTTCCCCCGGCTGCGCTTTCCGCTTCCAGCACTTTCATCATCTTGTCGGCGGCGGTGGCGGTAGTGCCTTGTTTGAAATAGCCGGAAACCACAAGGACGGTGTTCCCTCTGCGTACTTCTGTCACGCAATCCGGGCGGCGGGCGGTAGTGGCGGTGCTTTTCTTGGGCGTGTCGGTCATAGGCAAATCTCCTTTCCGTTCAGCAGCTTTTTAAGGCGTTCCATTTTCTCCCTTGCTCTGGCTTTTCTGAAATTTTCCCCGGTAATGCGGACGGGGGTACACATTTCTGTAAGGCGGTCATAAATGCGGGCGTGGGCGGTGTCCTCCGGGTTCTGCAATTCCTCCAG
>RAYB01000095.1 GCA_003669055.1 bacterium 1XD21-70 | reverse complement strand
TGGGGTTCTTTCTTTGGCAGGCTGCTGGCCGGGATAAACACGCCTTTTTCCATATCCTCGGCATGGATAGCGGCTTTTTTCGCCTCGATTTCAGCCTTTTTCTTTGCTTTGATTTTATCCTCGTACCGTTTCTGCGTCCCGTTGGCCTTGCGCCGGAGATACGCCTGGTGCAGCTTGTCCTTGCGTTCCTCTTTCTTCCGCAGGGCTTCCAGTTCCTCCGGCGTAAGGTTCACTTCCCCGAAATGGGGCGGTATGTACCTCCCGACAAAATTGAAGTAAATCTCAACCTCCTGTGTAGTTTCAATGCTGCCTTTCCGGTCACGCTCATGGACAAGGATTTTCTCCACAAACTCATTCAGCATGGTGGTAGTCAGGTTGTCAAAATTCTCGTACTTGTCAACAAGGGCGATAAATTTCTCCGCTGATTTCCGGCTCTGCTCATATCCGGCGATTGCCTTTTCCAGTTCGGCAATCTCGCCGGAAAGTGCTTCCTGCTCCTTTGCATATTGTGCGTCCAGGGCGGCGTATCTTGTGTCCGGCAGCTTACCCAGTACATTGTCCTCATAAATCTTGCATATCAGTTTTTCCAGTTCCCCGGCACGTTTCTGTGCCGCTGCCAGCCGTTTCCGCTTTCTGGTGATGTCGCTGGCCTGCTGCTCGGCCTGGGTTTCCTGAACCGCTTTGATAAACTCTGTCCGGTCATTTCTGGAATACTCCGCAATCGCCCGGAGCATATCGGAAACCAGTGTCAGGACGGCGCTTTCATTGATTCGGTGCTGTGTGGCACAGAGGACGCCAACCGGAACCTTGCTATATTGGGAGCAGGTATATTGTGAGATACGCTTGCCGTTGTTGGTGCGGTGGACGTACATCTTGCCGCCGCAGTCGGCGCAGTAGAGCAGGCCGGTGAGCGGTGCGGCTTCTCCCCAGCCGTCCGGGTAACGCTTCACGTTGGAGCGGATTCTCTGCACATTCTCAAAGGTTTCCGGGTCGATAATGGCGGCGTGGGTATCCTCAAAGATTACCCATTCATTTTCGTCAACGTAGTGGCTTTTCTTGTCCTTGAAATGCTTGCGGGTCTTAAAGTTGATGGTGTGGCCTAAATACTCACGCTTTTTCAGGATATTGACGATAGTGGAAGAACCCCATCCATAAGGGTCTTTAAACGTCTTGGATTGATTCACGCCCTCCCCATAATGGGAGAGGTGCAGGGAAGGTATCTCAATCTTTTCCTGTGACAGCCGGTTCGCAATCTGATAAGGGCCATATCCGTCCATAGTCATAGCGAATATCCGGCGCACCACGTCAGCGGCTTCTTCGTCCACAATCCAGTGTTCCCGCTTTTCGTCCCATAAGTAGCCGTAAATGACAGTACCTGTCAGGTGTTTGCCGCTCATGCCTTTTGCCTTGAATACGGATTTAATCTTGCGGCTGGTATCTCTGGCGTAAAACTCATACATGATGTTCAGGAACGGGGTAAAATCATTCTCTCCGTTGGCGCTGTCCACTCCGTCATTGATGGCGATCAACCGGACGCCTCTCTGACGCAGGATTTCCATGACCTGGCCGACTTTGAGATAATCACGCCCCAGGCGGCTCATGTCTTTGATGATGATTGCCTCCACGTTCCCAGCCTCCACTTCTTCCATCATGGCGGTGAATCCGGGGCGGTCGAACCGGGTTCCGGAGATTCCATCGTCCGTGAAATGGGTCGGGTTGGGAAAACCGTTGCGGCGGGCGTAATCTTCCAGCATGGATTTCTGGTTGCTGATGGAGTTGGATTCCCCATTCAATTCATCGTCACGGCTCAACCTCTCGTATAATGGAGTGATTTTGGTTTTTGTCATAACGTCTGCCTCCTTACATGAAATATGCTCTAAATGAGTTCTTCACTAACCATGAGAAAATCTCGTGATTAAGAAGTCATTTAGAGCATATATCCCCCGCCGCCAGCTTATATTTTTTGTACTGCCGCACCGCAAAATGGTTGGGCTTCTCGGATTCCAGCGCGTCAAACATCAGATCAACGGGGTTTTTGTACTCCTCATCGTCCTCCCGGACCTCCATCGCGTTAATAAACTCAATCAGGGTGGAGAAGTTCTGTTCCTCCACCGGGGCCTCGTAGTGGATATATCCAATCAGGGCGCAGTACAGCAGCGTTTCCGCTTGTTCTGATAGGTAAGCCTTTGAAATAATCTCCAGCTTTTCCCCCAGCTAACACCGGACATGCGACTTTCATCGCAT
>RAYB01000094.1 GCA_003669055.1 bacterium 1XD21-70 | reverse complement strand
AACAACATCATGGATATGACGGGGCTTGATGAAAAATTCAAGTCTATGATAGGGGAACAACTGGATATTCAAGGGAAGCTGAAACCCGTTGAACGGCGGTTAGGCACTCTGAAAAAGCACTTAGAGCAAGCTGACATTTATTTCAAGTACAAGGGAAAGAAGCCGCTGACCGAAGCCGAGCAAATCCTATTCACAACGGCGAAAGATTATCTCAAAGGCGTGATGAACGGCAAGACCACAATCCCGACAAAGACATGGAAAGAAGAATACACCAAGCTGACCGCCGAGAGGAAAACACTCAATCAGCGGTATCTTGCATTGAAAGAGGAAGTGAAAGAAGCGGAGAAAATCAGAAAGAGCGTTTACAGTATCTTGCGGCAGGAACATCGGGAACAGCAACCCCAAAGAAAGCAGGATATGGAGCGATAACGGACAGGGCGGCGGGATAGTCAATACCTGTCACCGCCGCCCTATGCCCTATGGTAGTTTCATTACACCAATAAACCGAAGATTTTCGTTTATTTCTTTTCAAATGCCACAACACCGCATTCATAGGGGTGGTCATAATATAGAACCTCTCTATTGCGGCATCTATATAGGAGCAATTTCAAAATAATCAAAAAATCTCCGCCACCGCCAAAAATCATAATCTCAGACAGTGCAAAAAGTCCATAACTTCCGATACTTGCGGCGATACCTGCCAGTCCAAAGCCCAAAATTAAGGTGGGCATAGCCGCACCAACAATATACTGCTGTTTGGTCAGCGGTTCGGTACAAGCACAATAGGGGGTGAGCATTTTCCAAATGACACCAAAGGCAATCGCATTCCAGTGTCCTTTGGCAAAAAATCCCCAAGTCAATCCATGAATAGCTTCATGAAGTACAGTCAACAAAAGTAGCGCAATCAAAAATACAATACACGTAGAGAGAGAAAAAGGAAAATTTCTGCTATTACTTGAATTAGCAAAAAGATACATGATTAGGGCAAGTATTGCAAAGGGTAACATGATGATAACAGCCATGATATTTGCCTGCAAAACACCAACCGTTAAATCCCTTTTCAAATATCCCTTTTGCGCCATTTCTTCACAGGTTTTCTCAAAATCCTCTTTTCGTTTCTGCTCAATAGGAGTAAGTTGTCTTTCTTTTTTTTGCACGTTTTTTCTCTCCAATCCTGATTTGTCGGTTTGCACTGGGGAAAATTATATCATATCCAATTTTGAAAAGCAATCTGCACTTTACCCCGTTCCGACTATCCAGACAGTCAAGGGATGAGTGGTATTTTTTCGCAAAGTGCGCGAAAAAATCTCCACTCTTAAACCCTTGACCGTCTGGATTTTTGCCGTTGCCATTTCGCTGCCGAAAACGGGGAACAGGATTTTACACAATCCTGCCCCCGCTTCCGCCCGCTTCATTCTAACGGCAAAACCGTCTGCACTACTGCGGCGGCTGTCGGTAGGTTTTGCGGTGGCTCTGCCCCCGCGCCCCCGACCTCTCCCAAAGAACAGAATGGAATGTTACGCAATAGGGCTTGAAAAGGCTTGATTTTTAAGGCATTGCAGACGCGGAAATCCACAGGGTAAGGGTTTTATACTACCTACCCACGAAAAGGGCTTCTAACCGTCCACAGGCGCGTTTTGCGCCCGTTCTTCCTGCCCGTTTCCCGCCGCGCTGAAAAGTTTTGCGTCAATAACTCAAAAAAGCACTTGACAAAATGCTTCATGGGGAAATTCCCAGGACATCGCCCCTTATGTCGATCCGGTATTCCAGAACAATGTAATCCTCACCCAGACGGAACGCCTTACCATGAGCAGCCGCCCCAAGGACCCCAAGACCGCCCGCAACAAAAATGTGCTGGTCATCGGCGGTTCCGGCTCCGGCAAGACCCGCTTCTGGCTCAAGCCCAACCTGATGCAGCTCCATAGCTCGTATGTGGTTACTGATCCGAAAGGCACAATCCTGGTCGAATGTGGAAAGCTGCTCCAACGGGGCGCGCCCAGGCTGGATAAGGACGGAAAGCCCATGAAGGACAAGAACGGCAAAACCATCTATGAACCGTACCGGATCAAGGTGCTGAATACCATCAACTTCAAAAAATCCATGAAATACAATCCTTTCGCCTATATCCACAGCGAAAAGGACATCTTGAAGCTGGTGACAACCTTAATCGCCAACACCAAGGGCGAGGGGAAAGCCAGTGACGATTTCTGGGTCAGTGCGACTTGTTCGCAGGCGGTAAAAAGTCTGCGCACAGCATGATTTATCAAAATCAGTCTGTGAACTGATAATTC
>RAYB01000093.1 GCA_003669055.1 bacterium 1XD21-70 | reverse complement strand
AAGCCCTGCCGAAGAAAATTTTTGAGGGAGGCGGCGGACAGGCGGTCAGCGATGGTACAAATGCAAAGGAAAAACTCCCGCAAGGTCCCGTCCATAGGGGGGAGCCTTGCGGAAGCCTGCACGCATTTGCGCTGGCGCAAATGCCGGGTGAAAGTCATGCATAAATCAGTTCTCGCTTGATACTTTCCTCAGCGCGGTTTACAATGCTGTTCATGGCCTTGACCCATTCCCACTGTAACCGGCGTTTCGAGTCCTCGGCGGCGGCCATCTGTTGAATGAGTACCCGACAGCGTTCCTTTGCCTGTGCATCCAGGTCGGCAAGGTAGGTGTGCAGTCTGCCCGTCAAAATCAGATGGTTCAGCAGGAGCGGGTTCGTTTCCTCCAGATAGGCCCGGTGCATCCGCCCCCATTTCCCGATGGGGCGGTCATCGTCCTCCGGCAGCTCGATAGCCGGGATGTAGTAGTCCCCGGCAAGGACATAATCAAGGCCATTCGTGGCGTCATGGATGCTCAGTTTCAATTTGTCCATAGCGTTTCCCTCCGTCATTTCAGATATTTTCGGTAGCGGATACCGATAATACGATGTGTTTTTCTCCTTTCTTACAACCGCAAGTCCTATTCACCACAAACGAGCCGCAGTCATATGTATTTGGTGGCAGAAACCACCCTCTACATAGTAACTCTCAGAAATCCATGCTGGAAGATTACGCCCGCCGCAACGGTTTCCCCAACCCGACCCATTTCACGGACGATGGAATCTCCGGAACCCGGTTCGACCGACCCGGATTCACCGCCATGATGGAGGAAGTGGAGGCCGGGAACGTGGAGGCAATTATCATCAAAGACATGAGCCGCCTGGGGCGTGATTATCTCAAAGTCGGCCAGGTCATGGAAATCCTGCGGCAGAGAGGTGTCCGGCTGATCGCCATCAATGACGGAGTGGACAGCGCCAACGGAGAGAATGATTTTACCCCGTTCCTGAACATCATGTATGAATTTTACGCCAGAGATACCAGCCGCAAGATTAAGTCCGTATTCAAGGCAAAAGGCATGAGCGGCAAGCACCTGACCGGTACGGTCATTTACGGCTACTTATGGGACGAAAAGCGGGAACACTGGATTGTGGACGAAGAAGCCGCTGACGTGGTGCGCCGGATATTCGCTATGACCCTGGACGGATACGGCCCCTACCAGATTGCGAACCGGCTGTCACGGGAAAAGATTGAGATACCTTCCTTGCACCTCTCCCATTATGGGGAGGGCGTGAATCAATCCAAGACGTTTAAAGACCCTTATGGCTGGGGTTCTTCCACTATCGTCAATATCCTGAAAAAGCGTGAGTATTTAGGCCACACCATCAACTTTAAGACCCGCAAGCATTTCAAGGACAAGAAAAGCCACTACGTTGACGAAAATGAAAGGGTAATCTTTGAGAACACCCACGCCGCCATTATTGACCCGGAAACCTTTGAGAATGTGCAGAGAATCCGTTCCAATGTGAAGCGTTACCCGGACGGCTGGGGAGAAGCCGCCCCGCTCACCGGCCTGCTCTACTGTGCCGACTGCGGCGGCAAGATGTACGTCCACCGCACCAACAACGGCAAGCGTATCTCACAATATACCTGTTCCCAATATAGCAAGGTTTCGGTTGGTGTCCTCTGCTCCACACAGCACCGAATCAACGAAAGCGCCGTCCTGACACTGGTTTCCGATATGCTCCGGGCGATTGCGGAGTATTCCAGAAATGACCGGGAAGAGTTTATCAAAGCGGTTCAGGAAACCCAGGCCGAGCAGCAGGCCAGCGACATCACCAGAAAGAGGAAACGGCTGGTGGCGGCACAGAAACGGGCCGGGGAACTGGAAAAACTGATATGCAAGATTTATGAGGACAATGTGCTGGGCAAGCTGCCGGACGCAAGGTATGCCGCCCTGGACGCACAGTACGCAAAGGAGCAGGAATCCCTTTCCGGTGAGATTGACGAACTGGGAAAAGCAATCGCTGGTTATGAGCAGAGCAGGAAATCAGCGGAGAAATTTATCGCCCTTGTTGATAAATACGAGAATTATGACAATCTTACCACCACTATGCTGAATGAATTTGTGGAGAAAATTCTTGTCCATGAGCGTGACCGGAAAGGCAGCATTGAAACTACACAGGAGGTTGAGATTTACTTCAATTTTGTCGGGAGGTACATACCGCCCCATTTCGGGGAAGTGAACCTTACGCCGGAGGAACTGGAAGCCCTGCGGAAGAAAGAGGAACGTAAGGACAAGCTGCACCAGGCATATCTCCGTCGCAAGGCCAATGGAACGCAGAAACGGTATGAGGAAAAAATTAAAGCAAAGAAAAAGGCTGAAATCGAGGCGAAGAAAGCCGCTATCCATGCCGAGGATATGGAAAAAGGCGTGTTTATCCCGGCCAGCAGCCTGCCAAAGAAAGAACCCCA
>RAYB01000092.1 GCA_003669055.1 bacterium 1XD21-70 | reverse complement strand
TCCTAAAATTGCCTGTTGGGATGCCTGTTTCTCATCCCGATGGTATTATACTTCTTATAATGGCAATTATTGGAAAGTGAGGAAACCAAGAATATAAGGATTTTGCAATCGTCTTTTTATGATGTTTACAAGCACTCTAAAGTACTAGAGTTAAAAATTTCAACAATACTACAAAGTCAGAGACAAAACACGAATTTTAAAATGACCATTGACATACAATTATGATATAATTATAATATAATTATGGAAAGCATAAAATTTGAATGGGATAATAACAAAAACCAAATCAACAAGAAGAAACATAAAATATCTTTTGAGGAAGCACAGACTGTCTTTTACGACTCAGAAGCCCTTGTCATTGATGATCCAGAACATTCAGAACAGGAGGATAGATTTATTATTTTAGGTCTTAGCAAAAAGGCTAATTTGCTTGTGGTTTGTCATTGCTACCGGGAATCTGATTCCATTATACGCATTATATCCGCCAGAAAAGCAACAACTACAGAGACAAAGTATTATTACAATTCATAGGAGGTGTTACAATGAAGGAAGAATATGATTTCAGCCAAGCCCGAAAAAACCCTTACTCTAAAAAATTAAAAAAACAGATTACAATCAATATTGACACAGATACTATCGACTATTTCAAATCACAGTCTGAATTTTCTGGTATCCCATACCAAACACTCATAAATCTATATCTTTCAGATTGTGCTGAGCAAAAAAAACAATTACAAATACATTGGAACTGATAGGTGGCTTTTATTTCTAAGGCAATCGCTTACACCAAAACAATATTCAAGAAAAAGAAAGAACTTGGCTGTTTATAAACCAAGTTCTTTCCAATTTGACTATTATGACAGAATCCTAATGATGAAAACGGAAATTATTATTTGCCATTTTCTGTGGTAGAATCGCTTACATAATCCTCCCACTTAGCCCTGGTTCCAGGAACCTTCTCTTTCAGGTTCTTATCGTTTGCATACAGCTTCAGAGCAGACTTGTATACGTAGAAGTACCAGTCATCGCCATCTTTGGCTGCGGACTTAGTCTTCTGGATATTACCACTGGTATTTACCAGGTAATACAGTTTTCTTTCGCTTGCCTGCAGAGCGGAAATATCCTTATAGCTGACGGTCTCATTATCATTGTTCTTGAATGTGGTTGCACCAGTCTTAAGATCCTGGGATTTCACTTTCTCTACCCATACGTTTGCACCATGGATATCCAGAGCGCCGTTTACTCCAGGAGTTACTTTCACAGCCTGATACTTGTCATCGCTGTCAGCTTTGATTCTGCATCCCAGCTTGTAGATGTACTTGTAATCATCGATACCGGTCAAGCCTCTGCCCTTGCCTTCAGCACCGCCGGTCTTGTTGAACATGAAGTGGTAGGTGGAGCCATCAAGAGTCACGGTTGTTGCACCAGTCTTCATTGCGCCATCGGCATCTTCATCGCTACCGAAATAGTACAAGCTTACTACCTGGCTTCCGCTGACAGGAGTGGTGCTATATTTCTGCCAAATGGTAGAACCAGCATCCTCGCCCATCAAATCATCTAATTCGTCAGAATCCACACCGTCATCCAGAACCTCAAGGATCTCACCAGTAGCTGTGTCAACTTTGATCAGAACCAGGCCGGATAACATTGCACCAGCTTTATAGTCACCAGCTGCACCTTCCGGACGGAAGCCATAGTATTTACCCTTGATCTTCTTGATCTGGCCGGAAACAACCTTGCCATCTCCATCAGAGTAATACCATCTCTCGTTCTCTTCGTCTGCATCTTTATATGCAAAAGTGGTAGAACCATAGCTGCTTGTAAATACGTTGTCATTGTCCTCGTGAGGAGCGACTACTTTGAACCAGCCTTTGGTTACACGTGCACCGTCATCTACGTTGTTGAAGTATCTCCAGTTAGAAGTCGATGCTGTGCTGGCGGTGGTTGCCAGGGTCCACTCAAAGGTCATAACACCACGGTCATCAAAGCCATATCTCCTGCCGTTGATTTTTTCTTCCTTGATATCGTTGGTGGTATCGTTATAACGCTTTTTACCATTGGACTTGAAGTGGAACCAATGCTCAAGGTCATCATCTTCCTTGTCATCATGGACATAAATCTTCTGCCAGCCGGTCTTCATAGCACCATCATCCCAAGAACCCAGGTAGTAGGTAGCATTTGTCCAGCCGTCTTCGTCGGTTTCCCTCTCGCCATTGCTTACCCAGCCGTACAGCATCTTACCTTCGTCATCGAAAGCATATCTCTTGCCGTCGATAGTTCTGAAGCGGGTAGTGGTGCTGTTGTCCGGAGCCTTGTAAGCTTTACCGTTGGACTGCATATAGTAGTAGTTGTACTCAGCCGGGTCATCATCCTCGTCCTGATCCTCATTGACAACTTTTACCCAAGTGTTGCGAACCATAACACCGTTGGAATCCACATAATAAGTGTCATTGTCATCCTCAACCAGTTTGTCAACAGCCATGGCACCGCCTTCTTCGCTGTCCAGCCAGTACCAGTTGTCGCCGGATTTCTTCCAAGCGTCTTCTACTCTGTTGCCGTCGCTGTCATAGAAATACCAGGTTCCATCCTCTTCCACCCAGCCGGTAGCTGCGAAG
>RAYB01000091.1 GCA_003669055.1 bacterium 1XD21-70 | reverse complement strand
GCCTGTTTCTCATCCCGATGGTATTATACTTCTTATAATGGCAATTATTGGAAAAAGGAAAAGGGGTAAATTCCAAGCACAATTTATTTTTAAAAACTAGTTAAAGGTTCAAAAAATCATAGTATACTATAAGTAAAATAAATATTTCCATATAAATTTACAGACAGGATAAAATGGAATTAATGGATAGTCATTCAAAAAATTTCAATTATACAAATGATATTACATTTGATATATTGAAATACAGATAAGTCCATCCTTAGTTACAGATTTGATTCTCGGAAAATTACAACTAGTATCACCAATGACGTTTTGTAAAGGACTTTTTCTTTTTAATCAAGTTCATAGAAAATTTACATTTCAGAGCAAAAAATAAGGCCAGGAACCTGTTTTTAGATTCCCGGCCTACGGTTTTGTTTTATGCTGTCCGTTCTGCGTTCAATTTTTTCACTTCGTCAAGAAGAAGCCCTGCATATTCCGCAATTTTTTCAAGTGTCAGCATTCCATCTGCCAACATTCTTTTCGCAGTATTTATTGCCCCTTCTTTTATGCCCTCTTTTACACCCTCTTGTAAAGATTCTTTTCCCATATCCTCCATGACTTTGCACATGATTAAAATGCCCTCCTTACTTTCCTTAAAAAAACGAACTCTGTCTGCCAGTGTCGTATAATACATATCTGTTGCATTGGTACATGAAAAATCATGCATGAGTTTTCCGATTGGTGTATCTCCACGATAAGCGCCATTTACATACAGTATATGGGAACCGTCCTCAAATCTTTCTCCATTCCCATCAACATAGTGCCATTCCTCACTCTCTCCATTAGCGTCTTTTGCTATAAAAATATTTGTACGATGGTTAGACTATCGCTTCTACCAACTCTTTTCCATTACAGAAAATAGTTTTAATCCCTGTTTGCTTTTTCTTGTTAAAATTAAAACTCAGCAAATACCCCTTATCCAGATGGTAAGATTCCAGATACTCGGCCAATTGCTCTTCCCCTCTGTGATTGTATTCATTCCCATGATAGATCTTCATTTCGATCACGTACTGGTGACCTTTATAATCAACCACGACATCTGTCCGGGTCATGTCACGTGTTCTTGCCTCAATATAATAATTCCCTACCCCATTAATTATAGGCTTTAAATATAATAGGAATAAGCGGCGCCCATTCTCTTCAATAAATCTGCCATCACTGTTGCGGTAAATATCTGTAAAATATTCAACAAATTTTGACATGACTAAATCCATATTCAAGACATCATTGTGTACAAACTGGTTAGGGCTATAAACTGGCGGCACAGAGACTGCCTGACGAACCAGTTCCTCAGACATGAAATAATTGTACATGCGGGTTTCAAATATCCGATTAGCAACATGTACTTGTCCGTTTTCTTCTTTTAAGAACCCAAACATTATGCCTATATCAATTATCTCGTTATCCGGATTATAGGGAAATGCACGGCCATTAAATAAAATTGCGTGGAGCATTCCAGATAACTCCGAATAATCAAGAAGCTTTTTTTTAATGTCATCAAACAGGGTATCGGTTCTTTTCATTAATTCTTTAATGGCTTCTTTGATGCCATTCTCTGTCCATGCATCTTCTAAGGTTGGAAAAGCACCCCGGCCGACAATTTGCTCATCTACTATTTTACAAATACAAGAAACCAGATATGGATACCCCGAAGTATAATCATAAATCATTTTGGCAATTTTAGGGGTATCCATTTCTATGTGCTGGTCATCTTTATATTCCAGGAGCATACCAGCAATCTCTTTAATGGAAAAACTCATATCAACATTAAAATCTGTTGCAATATTCCATGGGCTATTATAACTATGTTCATTCTCAGAACGAATTTTTTGTTTCAGGTTTTTAATGTCATGAACCCCTGTAAGGATTACACTGCTAAATGCAGGCGCATGATAATCCATCCTATTTAAATACATTTCCCGCAGCATCCCCAAAAAACTTAGGAAAGTCTGATTATCAGCTGCTTTGTCAACTTCATCGATCATCAGAACAATACCATATGCAGACTGGGAACAAAGAGAAGAAACACGTTCACCCAGATCCTGCATAGGATAAATGGGGTCTATCGGGCTGTCAAAAATAGCAGCATAATCAGAGTAGTTGTCTTTAAGTGCCTTAAAAAAACTAAAGCTTAAACCACCTGCTAATGTCTGGAAAGAAGAGAAATACTCTTCCTTTCCCTCAAAACTGATCCTTATCACGACATATTCCTGTCTAAGGGCATGCTGCAAAAAACGGAGGGTAGTCGTTTTTCCATATTGTCTGGCTCTGTTAATCGTAAAATATGCTTCTGCTTTAATATAATCATGTATGATCTGGTGAATCTTTTCACTAATATCGACAGTATAATGAACCTCTGGAACACAAAGCCCTGTTATATTGAATCTTTTTCTTTTATTCATATAGGGATCCTTTCTTTAAATTATCTTTGCTTCCTTAGAACAATGTTCACTTATAGTATAACATGATTTTAAAGATCCTCAACCAAATTAAGAGAATAAGTTTAGGGCTATATCACAATCTGGAGCCATTCCAATAATTGCCATTATAAGAAGTATAATACCATCGGGATGAGAAACAGGCATCCCAACAGGCAATTTTAGGAAT
>RAYB01000090.1 GCA_003669055.1 bacterium 1XD21-70 | reverse complement strand
CCTCCTGTAAGTCCGGCTCAACCGGGCCTTTGCCCTATTGGAATCAAGATTTTGAACTTGTTTCGCAATTACCTATTATATGCTTAGGAGATGGCGGCATGGTTGGGTGTATGGATGGGAGTGAGATGCCAAAATTTCATTGAAGGAACAGGGGGGTTATGATAAAATGAATGAAGTGAGAGTGTCTGGCGAATAGAAAGCCTGGAAAGGGAAGAAAATGGGAGCAGAAGAGTTTTTAAAGGGTGAATCCCGAAATATCGAATACAAATCCGAACTTCCGAAGAAAAGTGAGAGATACATGAAATCTGTGGTTGCTTTTGCCAACACAAGCGGCGGCAAGCTGATAATCGGGATTGAAGATGGATCCAATAAGGTTATTGGTGTTGACAAGGATTCTGTATTCCAGGTCATGGACGGGATTGCCAATGCGGTTTCGGATTGCTGCGAACCTCAGATTATTCCAGATATCACATTTCAGAATATAGATGGAAAGTGTGTAGTTATCGTGTCGATATATCCGGGGGTGAGCCGCCCTTATTATTTAAAGAGTGCCGGAAAGAACCAGGGAGTATATGTCAGGGTTGCAGGCACTTCCCGACTGGCGGACAGCAGGAAGATCCGGGAATTGGAGATAGAAGGAGCAAACTTGTCATGGGATGAACTGGTTTGTGTAGGCCATCCGGTTACAGAACAGGCAATTGGTAAATTATGCCAGGATATTTATGGATATATGCTTAAGTCGGTCGTATCGGAGGAGGAGAAAAAAGAACTTCCCCGAGTGACAATAGAGCAGCTAATCAACTGGAAACTTTTGAAAAAAACGGAAGAAGGATTGCTGGCGACGAATGGTTTTGTGCTTTTGACCAGCGATTCTTTTCGCTTTGCAAGAATCCAGTGTGCCCTTTTTAAAGGAAATGACAGAGATGAGTTTATCGATAAAAAGGAATATTCAGGTCCTTTATATGAGCAGATAGAGGGGGCATATCAGTTTGTGCTGCGCCATATTAACCGGAGTGCCGAGATTGACGGATTGATTAGGAGGGAGCAGTATGAACTGCCGACAGGGGCAATTCGGGAAATGATTATTAATGCACAATGCCACCGCAATTTTATGGACGATTCTTGTATACAGGTGGCGGTTTATGATGACAGGCTGGAGGTTACCTCGCCAGGCATGCTTTATGGCGGCCTGACATTGGAAGAGGCGATGAACGGGCGTTCCAAGATAAGGAACCGGGTAATTGCAGAGGTTTTTAGCCGTATGGAATTGATTGAAGAATGGGGAACCGGAATCCGGCGCATTATCAGGAGGGCAAAGGAATATGGATTGCCAGAGCCGGAATTTATGGAGATAGGGGATACATTCCGTGTAAACCTTTATCGGCTCCAAGATGGGAAGGCCGATAAAAAGCCGATAAAAAAAGCCGATAAAAAGCCGATAAAAAAAGCCGATAAAAAGCCGATAAAAAAAGCCGATAAAAGGGAAGCTGCCCAGGAACGGCAGAGACGGATTCTCCGGTATGTGGAATTATATGGGGAAATCAACAATAAAAAGGCCAGGGATCTGCTGGGGCTGGCAGATTCCACTACCAAACGGCTCTTAAAGCAGATGGCAGAGGAGGGGCTGCTAAAGGAACAGGGGGAACGGCGGGCAAGGGTGTATAAACGGGGATAGGGGCATAGGAAGAAAACAGGCAGAACAGGGGGCGGATGCACCCCCTGTTTTATTTTATTCCCTGCCTTTGCTTTTCTTTATCCCTGCGGACAGTGCCCGCAGGCTGTTCCCATGCATCCATTCTTTGATGCCTTTGTCCAGCCCGGAATAGCAGGCGTAAATGAGATCGAACATCAAAAGGATCGGGAATTGCGGGGAGATGACATTCCCCTGGTTGAGATACTTGAGGGACGGCATTAGTACGATTTCAGAGCAGAACTCGTAAAACTGGTCGTTATTATGGGCAGTGATCAGCACGGTCTTCGCCCCGCGGCGGCGGGCTTCCCGCAGCAAAAACAGTACATCCTCAGCCTCCCCGCTGATCGTGATGCCAAACACCAGGTTCTGCTTGCTCTGGAAGATTGCCTGCATGCGGATCAGGTCGCTGTCCCGGAGGGAATCGATGTTGACCCCGATGCGCATGAACCGCAGTTCCATCTCCTCGGCAGCGTGCCCGGAACTGCCTTTGCCGCACACTAACACCCGTGTGGCTTCATCGAGATAGCGGGCAATACGGGCAATCTGTTCTTCATCTACCAGGCTATACACCTTATTCAGCAATTCCTGGTAGGAATTTAGGATCATGCGGGTGCCTCTTGTCAGGGAGGAGGTGTCTCCGATAAAGGTGCTTTCATACTGGTACACGAATTCGCGGTATCCCCGGTAGCCGCATTTCTGTGCAAAGCGGGACAGGGAGGCTTCCGATACATACAACCGATCGGAGATTGACCTGGAGGATAAGTCTACCTTTTCCTGGTTACTGATAAAAAAGTCAGCAATGCTTTTTTCTACGGTAGTAAATTTTTCATAGTTCATTTTGATGATTGGCACCACAGACTTTACATAATATTCCATTTAATTCCACCTTTTTAGCCGTGGGGCGCCGGTTTGGCACCCATCTTTGGTTCCTTTTCACAGGAGGATGGTGCCGCCTTCTGTGATAATGTCATATTTTTAATAGCGGTTCCTCCAATGCAGATGTATTATTTTGGGTTTATGCCCAATCATACCATATTTATATCCATTCCTTTCGCTTCGCTCAGGCACAAAACGTAATGAAAATGGTTTCCCTGAGCCTATTTTTTCTTTAT
>RAYB01000010.1 GCA_003669055.1 bacterium 1XD21-70 | reverse complement strand
TTGCTCCCTGAAAGTATAATTTCCTCATAAACACCAACGGCAGGAAAACTATTTTAAAGCTTCCCCTGCCCTCTTTCAAACCCGCTTATTAACTTGCTAATATTTTTTTCATGTAAGCGCTAAGCGCCCCTTCAGGAAGAACCATCCCGTCATTGGTATCAATGGTTTCGTTCCTCTCTTTAAGAAGAGCCATAAGAGCCCGGCCAGCCTTCTCGGTGGTATCAGAAGTATCCGTAACCCCATTGGAACTGATCAGGGTAACGGCCAGGCAATGAATCTTTTTGGAACGTTTCCCTGTATTGACATAATATGTGTAATCATTGAAGCAGCAGGCTTTTAAATCCTTTACCCGAATAACGGCCTGGGCAGGGCCTGCCAGATATATGTAGTCTCTTGTGAGCAGACCGTCCTTGTTGGTGGCGTTGGACAGGATCCTGTCAAGGCCGGCGGTCAGCTTTAAAATATAGGTGTCGGATGCCAATGCCTGCCGGTCAAAATCTTCGATTTCACTCTCCGGCAGCTTACTGTATTTTGCAGAAGCCCTGATATAATCTTCCCTTTTTTTCGTCATGTTCCGAATCCCAAAATAAGAGGAAACTCCTAAAAGCAATACAAGTACTACCCAAAAAACGCAGAACCCTATGCCAATTCCCAGCACATCTTTGTCCCCTTCAGCTGCAACCTCCAAGGTTCTGCGAATACTCCACACAAGCCCCGCAAGGCAGCCGGTTAACATAAAACCGGCAGCGATAAGCAATACAAAGCTGTTGCGCTTTAAAGTCTTGGCAACATTCCCAAATACGGATCCTGTGGGAAAATGCTTCTGCGCATATCCCTCATTCATTTGCTGAAAAAAACCTGCCATATTAATATTAATCCCTCCATAATCCGGTTCACCACCGGCACTCCCCAAATATATTTTATGATAACACACCTTTTCTTCCTTGTCCATATTTTACATGGCAGCATCCGGTCTTTCCTGCTACTTTTTCACACTGCTCCCCAGAGCGCAGCTGCCAAAAGCCATCACCGCCATTTCTTCCATTATGCAAGAAAAAGAATCTGTTTTTGCCCTGGCTCTGGGACATATACAGATTCTTTCCCGCATTTCTTAATTAAAGCCGAAAAACTTCTGGCTGATCTTATAGCCTGCAATCGATACTGTCCTGCCGCTCTTGCCAGGGAGGTTCATCCCCTGCCCTAAAAACCCCCACCGCAGCCGCAGAAACAGCGGAAAATTCTTTTTCCTCAGATACTGCCACAGTTCCTTCTTCTTTGCCATATTCTCCTCCATCCCTGACTTGATTGCCAGGATGGAAGAGATCGTCATCATAATTTCCAAATAGCGCACCATGTAATGGCGCAGTTTCCTGCTGCCCACCTTTGAGAGGTCACAGCAGCCAAGCATCAGCTTTGTCACCAGGATCTGCTGGTCGATCCGCCCGATCATCACCTGCTCATTGACCGACTGGTCCTCCCGGCCAATGAAATAGCGGTAAAAGTTCACGTCTAAGTAATATAACGTTTTTACATAAGGAAGCGGCTGGTATACAAAAATATTATCCACATAAAAAGTATGTTTGGGAAGTTCCAGGCCGCAATCCCGCAGCATCTCTGTCCGGTAGACAACGGAATGCATCAGGATATACTGCCCCAGGATAAACACTTTCACGTCATCCCAGGTCATCAGTTCCCGCTTTGGCAGCGCCGTGCGGTACTGCATCACCCTCTTATGCTTCGCCCCCTGTTTCTCATAGACAAAATTCGTCACCAGCATGTCCAAAGTCTCATCGCCATAGACAAACCGGCGCAGCACTTCAAGAACCTCCTTATACGCCTCCGCATTAACCCAGTCATCACTGTCCACCACCTTAAAATAGATGCCTGTGGCAGCACGGAGCCCTGCGTTGACCGCCTCCCCATGGCCGCCATTCTCCTGGTGGATGGCATGGCAGATCCCTGGATACTTTTTTTCATATTCATCTGCAATCTCTGCTGTCCTGTCTTTGAGGGAACCATCGTCCACAATCAGGATCTCCACCTCATCTTTGCCTGGCAGCAGGGAATCAATGCATCTTCTCATATAACCTTCTGAATTATAGCATGGTATTGCTATGGATAACAGCTTCACGTCCTTCTTCCGTCCCTTCTTATTCTATTGTATGCAAACACAAGCAGGATCCCCCCGGACACTGCCATTGCCGTCTGGCAGCCCGCCTGCCCCCCTTCCTCCCCCAAAATACGGGTCAGGAGAATGGCGGCCACATTAGCGGCACTATGGAACAGCCAACAGCCCCACAGGCTTTGGCCATATTCAAAGATTGCAGCCAGAAACATGCCCAACAGCCCTGCATAGAGCCCCTGGGCCAAATTGCCGTGGAACAGCCCAAAGCATACGGCAGATACCACCGCCGCCTCCCAAAAGGATAACTCCTGGCGGAGACGGCCGTATAAAAGCCCCCGGAACACCAGTTCTTCACCCAGAGGGACCAGGATCCCCATGCAGGCCAGCTGAACCATAACCGACGGGCCGTACAGCACCAAGCCTGCCTGGCGGTAACCCTCACCAGGTACCGGCAAAAGCCGGAAAAGGCCATTAAAAAGCAGGCAGGCGCCGGCACCGGCAGCCATGGAACCGAGCCAAAAATAAAAGTGCCTGCGGAAAACCGCCGATTTTCCCCCTGTCGGCCTGGCGCCTTCCCTCAGCCGCCGGTATTCCCCGCGCAGAAGAACCAAGGACAGCACGGAAGCCAGGGCTGTGAGAGGCAGCACCTGCGTCTCCCCGGCCTGGCCGTACCTTAAGCGCCAGAATGCAAACACCAGTTCACAAACTATCTCATATACCAAAAGAGGAAGCAGCATCCTTAAGAACTTCTTTTGCATGAAGTATTCCCTCCTATGGGGCTTTCATCCGTTACAGTATAGCAAAACCTGTTGCATTTTTCTAGTGGAAACACTATAATGTTACTAAATTTTAATGACAGGAACCAGTTTCCTAAGAACACAGACAGAAAGAAGGGCTTTCCAATGGCTAAAAAACGTATCGTCATGGCACTAGGGCACCATGCCCTCGGCACCAATCTTCCCGAACAGAAGGAGGCCGTCACCGGCACAGCCCAGGTAATCGCCGATTTTATACAGAAAGGATGGCAGGTGGCACTCGTCCACAGCAATGCCCCGCAGGTAGGCATGATCCACACTGCTATGAACGAATTCTCCAAGCAGCACCCGGGCTATACCGCTGCCCCCATGTCCGTCTGCTCCGCCATGAGCCAGGGCTACATCGGATACGACCTGCAAAACGGCATCCGTTCCGAACTGATCCGGCGTGGTATCTACAAACCGGTCTCTACTATCCTGACCCAAATGATGGTGAATCCTTATGACGATTCCTTCTACACACCAGTCAAAAAAATCGGCCGCTACATGACCCGCGCGGAGGCTGATGCCGAAGAAGCCAAAGGGAATTACGTGGCTGAGGTTCCCGGGGAGGGATGGCAGCGGATCATAGCCGCCCCCAGGCCGGTATCCATCGTGGAGATCGATGCTATCCGCACCCTGCTTGATGCCGACCAGATTGTCATCTGCTGCGGGGGCGGGGGCATCCCTGTACTGGAGCAGGGTTCCCGGCTAAAAGGCGCCAGCGCCATCATTGAGAAAGACTTTGCCGCCGGGCTGCTGGCAGCAGAGGCTGATGCCGACGTGCTGATGATCCTGACCAGCGTAGACAATGTGACTTTAAACTATGGCACCCCCAAGGAACAGCCTATCCGCCATATGACCGTCGGCGAGGCACTAGAATATATCCGGCAGGGACACTTTGAGTTCGCCTCCATGCTCCCCAAGGTAGAAGCCTCCGTCGCCTTCTTAAAGGCAGGGAAAGGGCGCAGCGCCATCATCACGACCCTGGGCAAGGCTTTGGACAGCATCGACGGCAAGGCCGGAACCACAATCCAATAACCCTGGGCGAAAAGCTTCCCTCCTGGTGCACTGCCTGCATTATATCCGTCAATTCACCAAAAACAAGACCAGGCAGATCACAAGGAACACTACTACCCCCGGTGCCGTCAGCACAGACCGCCAGAACCCTTTCTCCGGCACCGGTGCCCAGCCCTGGAACCATGTGAGGCGCCTGGCATAGATGCAGGTCAGCACAACCGCCCCGGCCATGCTTCCGAGCATCAACAGGCCAAGCACCATCCCCCCAATCATTGCCGCCACCATTCCTACCCCAAACCCATCCATCCCCTGTATCATCGCGATCGGCAGCATCCCCCCGACCATATTGATCATCATGTGCAACAGGATCCCATAGCGTACCCTCCCCGTGCTGCTATAGAGATAGGCAAAAATCATCCCCAGGCCACAGGCATAAAAAAACTGGTAAAAATTCCCGTGGAACAGCCCAAACGCGACCCCGGACACGATAACCGCCGCCCTCTGGCCGAAAGGGACTATCCGGTCAATCAGAAACTTCCTAAACATCAATTCTTCCATTACCGGGGCAACCACCACTGTCGTCAAAAACACCATCCATGGGTTCATCTGGTTCAAGACATCCATCACCGGATTTTCCTGCGGCATGCCTGTGAAGGCCTCCATCCCCCCCATAAAGGCCTGCCCAAACAAATTCCCGATATAAGTATAGCCAAAACACACCACAGCCCACAAAAGGAACCCGCCCAGGGAGATCCTTTCCCCCTCATCCTTTTTCCAGGACGGGATCCGTTTCATCATCAGCCAGAATACCGGAAAGGCAAACACATACATGGAAACCTGCCCCAGAAAAAGGAAATTCACATCAGATACCCACAAATACCCGCGTGCATTCCCCAGCACAATCCCTACTGCCATCACCACCTGTATTATGACATCCACCAGGCAGAACACTACAAATGCCCATCCAATCCGGGAAAACTGTCTCCTTACTTCCATTTAATCCTCCGTCATCCTGGAATCACGCCAAACACGGCGCCGCTATATCTTGCCATGCCCTCTGCAATGCACCGTCATCCACACATCCCATAAAGCAGGGGGAAAGCTGCCGTCCTGCCTGCTTTCCCCCGAACTCTCATTTTAGCGGGCTATAGCCCCAAATTCCAGCGGCACTTATCCCAAACCAGCCTCATTGGAACACAAACCCGGATGCCATGCCTGCACAAGCATTTGGCAAATGTCACGCATCCATCTTATCAACCTTCGCCGCCCGTGCTTCCACTTCCTTCTTCTGGATATCGCCGGGAGCCTGCTCATAGCGGGCAAACTCATACTCATAAAGGCCGATACCGCCGGTCATGGAACGCAGATCCGTATTGTAGCCAAACATCTCGGACATCGGCACATCCGCCTCGATGATCTGTTTGCCATGGTGGTCGGAATTCATGCCCAGCACACGGCCTCTGCGGCGGTTCAAATCCCCCATGACATCCCCGGTAAACTTATCCGGAACCGTCACCTTCACGGAGGCAATCGGCTCTAAAAGCACCGGGTTGGCATCCATAAAACCCTTCTTAAAAGCCATGGAAGCCGCTGTCTTAAAGGCCATCTCAGAAGAATCCACCGGATGGTAGGAACCGTCAATCAGGGTAGCCTTCACCCCCACTACCGGATAGGCAGCCAGCGGACCCTTCACGCAGCTTTCCTGCACACCCTTCTCGACTGCCGGGAAATAGTTCCTCGGCACCGCGCCGCCGAATACGTTCTCCTCAAATACATAAGGAGTCTCCAAATCCCCGGACGGCTCAAAGGTCATCTTGACATCACCATACTGTCCGTGGCCGCCTGTCTGCTTCTTATATTTGCCCTGAACCTCCACTTTCTTGCGGATGGTCTCGCGGAAAGCGAATTTCGGCTTGCTCAGTTCAATCTCCACCTTATAACGGGACAGAAGCTTGCTGACTACCACCTCAAGCTGCTGATCCCCGATACCGTAGAGAAGCAGCTGGCGGTTCTCCTTGTCATTGACTGCCTTCAGGGTCAGATCCTCCTCGGTCAGCTTCGACAGCGCACTGCTCACCTTGTCCTCATCGCCCTTGGTCACGGTTTTATAACGCATGTACGTGTAAGGAGTGGAGATCTGCGGCTTATGGTAGACGATCGGTGCGGTACGCACAGCAATGGTGTCCCCGGTCTGGGTCACATTCAGCTTCGCCACGGCGCCGATATCGCCGGCCTTCAGTTCCGGCACCTCAATCGAATCCTTGCCGCGCAGCAGATAGATCTTGCCCACCTTCTCCTCGGCATCCTTATTGACATTGTAGATCACGGAATCCGGCTTCAAGGTTCCGGTACAGACCTTCATCATGGAATACTTGCCGATAAACGGATCCACAATCGTCTTGAATACACGGGCAGACAGAGAAACCTGGTCGTTGTATTTTGCAGTAAAACGCTCGCCGGTAGACACGTCCACACCGATACACTCGAACTTATCCGGAGTCGGGAAATAGCGGTCAATCGCCTGCAAAAGGGTCTTAAAGCCCTGGCAGTTGATACCCGAACCCATCAGGATCGGCACGATATTGCCATCAATCACATGCTCTCTCAGCGCCGCGGAAATCTCCTCCTGGGTAAACTCCTCACCGGAGAAATAACGCTCCATGTACTCCTCACTGGTCTCTGCCACCGCTTCCATCAGCGCCTCCCTGGCAATCCCCAGATTCTTCTGGGAATACTCCGGAATCTCGCACTCCTCATAATCACTCATATTCGTAAAACGGCGCCCGGCCATCTTCACCACATTCACATAGCCCACAAACTTCTCGTTCTCACGGATCGGCAGCTGGAACGGCGCGATCTTTCTCCCGAAACGGGTCTCCAGCTTTAAAACCAGTTCCCGGTAGCTGGCATGGTCATCATCCATGTTGGTCACGAAAAACAGCCGCGGCAGATTCAGCTTCTCGCAGAGTTCCCACGCCTTCTCGGTTCCCACCTCAATGCCGGCCTTGCAGTTCACCACAATGATCGCCGCGTCGGCAACACTGATCGCCTCTTCCACTTCTCCTACAAAATCAAAATATCCCGGAGTGTCCAAAAGATTGATCTTGATCAGGCCGTCCTCTCCCTGATACTCCAGCGGAATCAACGATGTGGAGATAGAAAACTGACGCTTGATCTCTTCTTTATCATAGTCGCTGATCGTATTTCCGTCGGTTACCTTTCCCATGCGCTTGGTGACTCCGGTTACCAGGGCCAATGCCTCTGCAACCGTCGTTTTCCCTGCGCCTCCATGGCCAAGCAACGCAACGTTACGGATTTGCTGTGTTCCATACACATTCATAAAAGTTCCTCCTGTACTTCAGATTTTGTCCATGAGGATATTTTACTAAAAAAGTTTGAAAATTACAAGACAAAGAGTGTTTTTGCACAAATTATTTTATCTGTCTGGTTTCACCTTCACCAGGGCACCTCTGAAAACCGCCTTTTTCTCACTGTGCGCCGCTCTTTGGCCTTCCTTTACTGGATTTTAATAATATCTCCGTCCCCGGCCTGCACAGCCCCGGTCTTTAACAGTTCAATCTTCTGCCCTCCCGTAAAAATCACCGGTGAGCACACAGACTTGCCCTGCCCCTTCACATACTCCACATCCACATCTACCAGCACATCCCCCTGCCTGACAGTGTCCCCCGCCTTAACCTTCACATCAAAGCCTTTGCCCTGCAGATTCACGGTGTCAATCCCGATATGAATCAGGATCTCCATGCCCTCTTTTGTCCGGATGCCAAAAGCATGCCCCGTAGGGAAAGCCGCGGCAATCGTCCCGCTTACCGGCGCCTTCACCGCACCTTCCGTCAGTTCCACCGCAAAACCATCCCCCATAAGCTTCTCCGAAAATGCCGGATCCGGCACTTCCTCCATCGGACGCAATATCCCGGTCATCGGGCTGACAAATTCTTCCTTTTTCTTCCAACTGAAAAATCCCATATTTAAACTCCTCCTCCATAATTTTAAGCAGGTAACTGCCGCCAAAACAACATCTTGTACAAACAGTATATCGGACTTTAACGCTTTTTACAACTATTTTCACAATTTTTTCCTGATTATTCTCAGCAGTGATGATCTGCCTCTTTTTTGAGCGGAACGCAGCCATGTATTGGCACGTTGCTGCTGCACAACCTTCGCACAGCTGCCAAATTTTGCCTCAGTTACAGCAAGACCCTGCAAATGCCGCCAAATCCTGCCAGGCCCGGCCTCCCCCGGCAAAGTTTTTGACGGCTGCCGGCCCTTGGCATAGTTGTAAATCCCTTTAGGAATGTTGTAATTTACGGCCTAAAAAAACCAAAAGCAGGTACCGTCGCCCAGTAACTCTCACTTTAAAGCGTCGAACTTTAAAGTCACAAAGCGTTGACAATCCCACCCAGGTGCGCTAAAATAGCGGGAGAAAATAAATGAAAACAAACAGCAAAGTATTGTGAGGGCTTTCTTATGATTATTATTATGAAACCAAATGCCTCCAAAGAGGCAATCCGGGGCGTGACCTGCCAGATTGAAGCCAAAGGGCTGCAAGTCCATCTGTCTGAAGGGCATGAAGTCACCATCGTCGGCGTGGTCGGTGACAAGTCGCTGCTGCACGGAATCAATTTTGAGATTGCGGACGGAGTGGACAAGGTGGTTGCTGTCACCGAGTCTTATAAGCTTGCCAACCGCAAGTTCCACCCGGAAGCTTCCACCGTCTTAGTAGGCAATACCTCCATCGGGCCGGGCAGCCTGACCATCATGGCCGGCCCCTGTGCGGTGGAGAGCCGGGAACAGCTTTTAGAGACAGCCGTCGCCGTGAAAAAAGCCGGAGCCAATTTCCTGCGGGGCGGCGCCTATAAACCCCGTACCTCCCCTTATTCGTTCCAGGGGCTTGAAGAGGAAGGCCTAAGATACATGAAAGAGGCACGGGAAGCCACCGGACTGGCAGTGGTCTGCGAAGTGACCAGCCAGCATGCCATTGAGACTGCCGTTAAATATGTGGACATGCTGCAGATCGGCGCCCGGAACATGCAGAATTTTGAATTGTTAAAGGAAGCAGGCAAAGCCCGGGTTCCGGTGCTTTTAAAACGCGGCCTCTCCGCTACCATCGACGAATGGCTGAATGCTGCCGAATATATCATGTCCGAAGGCAATGAGCGGGTCGTGCTCTGCGAGCGGGGCATCCGCACCTATGAGACGAGTACCCGCAACACCCTGGATATCAGCGCCGTGCCGGTGCTCCGCAGCAAAAGCCACCTGCCCGTTATCGTGGATCCCAGCCATGCTACGGGTGTCCGCGCTTACGTGCCGCCGTTGGCAAAAAGCGCCGTTGCCGCCGGTGCCGACGGGCTGATGATCGAGGTTCACCCCGATCCGGCCCGCGCCCTGTCCGACGGCCCGCAGTCTTTGACTTTTGGACAGTTTGAACAGCTGTGCGCCAGCCTGCGTCCTTATGCCCGGCTGGAGGGGAGGAAATTCTGATGGCAGACCATGTAATCGGTTTTATCGGCCTGGGGCTGATCGGCGGTTCGATTGCCAAGGGCATCAAACGCCGCCGGCCGGATGTGAAGCTTCTTGCCTATATGCGAACCCGTTCCCGGCTGGAACAGGCTGTGCGGGAAGGGATCATTGACGGCATTTTAGACGGCGTGGGGGAGCAATTGCGGGAATGCGACATCATTTTTTTGTGCACCCCCGTGGAATATAATGCCCATTATCTCAGCGAGATCCGCCCTTATCTGAAGGAAAATGCAATTGTGACGGACGTGGGCAGCACCAAGGCGGATATTCACAGGGCAGTCAGGGAACTTCAGATGGAGGGCTGCTTTGTGGGCGGGCATCCCATGGCAGGTTCCGAGAAAACCGGCTATGAAAATGCCACTGACCATCTGCTGGAAAATGCTTATTATATCATTACCCCCACCCCCCATTCGCGTCCGGGGGATGTGGAGCAGATGGCTGCCATCGCCAGGCTGATCGGCTCTCTTCCCATTGTCCTTGATTTCCAGAGGCATGACCGCATCGTGGCTGCCATCAGCCACCTGCCCCACCTCATTGCTTCCAGCTTAGTCAACCTTGTCCGGGACTGTGACGATAAGGAGGAACGGATGAAGCAGCT
The DNA here is from genome assembly GCA_003669055.1 of bacterium 1XD21-70. Taxonomy (GTDB): domain Bacteria; phylum Bacillota; class Clostridia; order Lachnospirales; family Lachnospiraceae; genus Brotaphodocola. Next base: position 113,035 of record RAYB01000010.1, on the reverse strand, counting down.
GGCTGCCGGCGGGTTCAAAGATATCACCCGCATTGCTTCCTCCTCTCCGGAGATGTGGGAACAGATCTGCATGGCCAACACCGGCCCCATCAGCGAGATGCTAAAGGCTTATATCGTGTCTTTGCAGCATATTCTGGAAAACCTGCAGCAGCAGGACAGCCATGCTGTCTATGAATTATTTGACCAGTCCCGCACCTACCGCAATGCCATCTCCGATGTGCGCAAGGGTTCTGTGCCGCCGGACTATTCGTTTACGGTAGATATCGTGGACGAGCCTGGTTCCATCTCCACCTTATCCGTCATTTTAAGCGCACGGGGCATTAATATCAAAAATATCGGCATCAACCACAACCGGGAACAGGGAGAAGGCGCCTTGCGGATCACATTTTATGAGGAAGCGGCCATGAATGCGGCCTGGGAACAGTTGAAGAAATATAATTATGAACTGATTCGGTAAGCGCCAGGCATATAAGCCAGGCCGTTTCCACCAAAGGATTGTCCCGTGCAGGGCTTTGACAAAAGGCAGCCGCAAAGCCAAGAGCCAAAAGCCTGCGGGGATCCAGAAAAACCAAGAGGGAGGACTCTTTGCTATGAATTTTTCCAAATGCGGCCCACTCCGGGGGGAAGTTACGGTTCCCGGGGATAAATCCGTCTCCCACCGGAGCGTAATGTTCGGCTCCATTGCCAGCGGAACCACCGAAATCCACAATTTCCTACAGGGGGCGGATTGCCTTTCCACGATTTCCTGTTTTCGCAGGATGGGAATCGAGATCGAAAACAAGGGCGGCACCATCCTGGTCCACGGCCGGGGAATGCATGGCCTGCAAAAGCCGGACGGCATTTTAGACTGCGGCAACAGCGGCACCACCACCAGGCTGATCTCCGGAATCCTCTCCGCCCAGGATTTCACGGTCACCCTCACCGGCGATGCCTCCATCCAGAAACGTCCCATGGAGCGGATCATGGATCCCCTCTCCCAGATGGGTGCCAAGATCCGTAGCCTCCATGGCAATGGCTGTGCCCCTTTGGAGATCATCGGCTCACCGCTCCACGGGATCCGCTATCTCTCCCCGGTAGCCTCCGCCCAGGTGAAATCTGCGGTCCTGCTGGCCGGGCTCTATGCTGATGGGGAAACCCGGGTCACGGAGCCGGAACTTTCCCGGAACCATACGGAACTGATGCTCTCCCGCTTTGGCGCTGATGTACGCACGGAAAACACCACCGCCGTTATCCGGCCTGCCGCTGAACTGTATGGGCAGAAGATCCTGGTGCCGGGGGACATCTCTTCTGCCGCCTTTTTTATCGCTGCCGGGCTTCTCGTCCCCGGGTCCGAACTTCTCATCCGGAATGTCGGCATCAACCCTACGCGGGACGGCATTTTAAGGGTCTGCCGGAAGATGGGGGCTGACCTCACCCTGCTCAACGAAAACCACGGTGCCGGGGAACCTGTGGCCGACCTCCTGGCCAAAAGCAGCCGCCTCCACGGAATTACCATCGGCGGCGCCATCATCCCCACCTTGATTGACGAACTGCCCATGATCGCTGCCATGGCCTGCTTCGCGGAGGGCGAAACCATTATCCGGGATGCCGCAGAATTAAAGGTAAAAGAGTCCAACCGCATCGATGTCATGGTGAGGAACCTTTCCGCCATGGGCGCGGACGTGGAAGAAACGCCGGACGGCATGGTCATCCGGGGGGGCAGGCCTCTTCACGGCACGCAGATCGACAGCCGCCTGGACCACCGGATAGCCATGACATTTGCGGTTGTTTCCTGCCTGGCGGAAGGCGAGACCGAGATTTTAGGGGCGGAATGTGTCAATATCTCCTATCCGGAATTTTATCAGGATTTGGCACGCCTGATACAATAAAACAACTTTCTTTTCTTACGTTTTTTTTAACCCCATTCCCATTTTTGACAAAATTCGGTATACTGTTCTAGGGTATCCATCCCCTCCATGGACAAGGGAACATACACCCTTGTCTGCGGAGGGTACCCAAAAACCAACGGACAGGAGTATCTTTACTATGAAAATATATCGCTTCACCCGCCAGGCCATCACCTTTGCTGCACTTTGTACCGCCACATTGGCGCTTTGGGCCTTCCCGGCCTGCGCGTCTCTTGACAACGCCGCAAAAGACGCCCATTCTGACGCCGCCGGCCTGGCAGACCCCGGGCAGGAGGCTCCCCAGGAAAATGCCCTCCCCGAAGTGCCGCCCACCCTATGGGTAGTCGGCGATTCCACTGCTGCCGAGTTTGACGATACCACGTATTACTACCCCCGTTACGGCTGGGGTACCCAGCTTTCCCGGTATTTCCAGGGAATCTCTATCGAGAACCTGGCTGTTTCCGGCACCAGTACACAAAGCTTCCTGCAGACCCCCCAATACCAGCGGCTGCTGCAGGAGATGCGCCCTGGGGATTACCTGCTGATCGGCTTTGGGCACAATGACGAAAAGCCGGAATCCCTGCGCTACACGAACCCCAATACCACGATCTCCACCCCTGGCTCTACCCAGAATTACCTGTATGAATCCTATATCCGCCCGGCACAAGAGGCCGGTGTGACCCCGGTCTTGTGTACCCCCATCGTCCGCCGTGACTTAGGGAACAATTACACCGGTGCCAGCGGCCACATCACCAGCCCTCAGACCACCATCGAAGGCACCTTTGAAGGCGGGGACTACGCCAAAGCCATCCAGCGCGCCGGGGTTGCCAAAAGCGTACCCGTCCTTGACCTGACGAAGCGGACGCGGGAGATCTATCTCCAGTTAGGCGCCCAGGGCGTCAAAAACCGCCATGCCCGAAGTTCCTCCAGGGAGGCAAGCATCGACAACACCCATACCAACCTTTATGGTGCCGCCTGCAATGCCTGGTTAATTGCCGATGAACTTTCCAAAACGAACTGCTCCCTGAAAAATTATCTGGCAGAAAATATTGCGGCGCCTGACCCATCCCTGCTGGCCGTAAATCCTCTTTACCAGGAACGTACCTTCAACCGTCCGGATGCAGAGAGCACCCGCTGGCCTTCCGTCGGTGACTGGAAGGGCACTGTGTTCGGAGACATCGAAGCTTATGAATACCTGAATGATATCTACTTCAACCTGTCCCCCTACGGGGATGGTATTCTCTGGATGAAAGCCGGGCGCTTTGAGGGAAATGACAGTTCTACCGTCGGCGCCAGGGTGGGGAAGATTTCCACCACGACGGATGGCATTGCCATGTACTACCAGGCCATCCCTGCTGACCGCAACTTCACCCTCTCCGCGGATGTGACCATCTATCATCTCGACCCCAATAACCAGGCATCCTTTGGCCTGATGGTGCGCGATGATATTTACCTTGACACCGTAACCAGCGACACCCTGGGGGACTATGTGGCAGCCGGGCCGCTGATGCTTGGCTCTGATACCCCCTGGAACTGCTTTGCACGCAAAAACGGGGTGCTGACCCAGGGAGGCACTGCCGCCCGGGTCTATCAGCCCGGGGAAATCGTGCATGTGGAGATCCGCAAGACCTCTGACGGCTATACCTGCACCTTCGGGGATAATCCCCCCGTATCTGCCGGCTTTGATTTCCCGCTGGCCACGGTTGATTCCGAGTATGTATATGCGGGGATGTTTGTGGCCAGAAGCGCTGATGTCACGTTCTGGAACATTAACCTGGAACTGCAGTAGCCGGCCAAACCGGCATCTATCCAGGCCATCTCCCATGGATAAAAGGGGAAAACGCCGTCTGGATCTTACTTCCTTTGAAATCGTGGTAGAATCTTTGCACAGGAACCTGGCGATATCCTTAAAGGACGTGCTTTTGTTCCATTCGTTCTCGATGTAGATACGGTCTTCGAGAGAAAGGTGCTTCTGGTTGCCGGGGATGTATTTACTCATAATGTTCCTCTTCTACTGCTGTCAGAAGGCGAAATAATCATAGCATGAGAATATGAAAGAGTAAATATCAACTGTGCGGGAGTAAATTCATTTTGGGAGGAAAAAATAATAGCAATGACATTTTATTGAACGCCGGTTATATTTCTAGTATAATGGTGTCGTTATAGGAAGGGAAGCAGAGCAGGCTGATATTAGGAGGCGGAAGGAACGAATGAATATTGCATTGCTTTTATCCGGGGGCACAGGGGCGCGGATGGGTATGGATGTCCCCAAACAGTACCTTATGGCAGGGGGCAGGCTGGTCTGTTCCTATTGTATGGAAACGCTGTTTGCCCATCCGGAGATTGACGCGGTTCAGATTGTGGTAGATCCGGCGTGGCAGGAGGCGGTTGTCCGGTGCGGGGAGCAGCTGCCGGGGCGTGAGTCCTGGGAGTCGAAATTCCGTGGGTTTTCGCTGCCAGGGGAGAACCGGCAGCTTTCGATTTTCCATGGCCTGGAGGATATAAGGGAATATGCCGGGGATAATGCTTATGTGCTGGTTCATGATGCGGCAAGGCCGCTTTTGTCTGCCAAGCAGGTATCCTCCTGTTTGCAGGGGGCACAGGGGCATGACGGGGCGATGCCTGTGCTGCCGATGAAGGATACTGTCTATTACAGCCGGGATGGCCGGAGTGTAGGGAAACTTTTGGAACGCAGTACCATCTATGCCGGGCAGGCGCCGGAGGTATTTGTGCTGGGCCGGTATTATGAGGCAAACCGAAGGCTTTTGCCGGAAGGGATCCTGGGGATTAATGGTTCAACGGAACCGGCGGTCATGGCCGGGATGGACATTGCCATGATTCCGGGGGATGAGGGGAATTTTAAGATTACGACCAGGGCGGACTTGGAGCGGTTTTTAAGGATCATGGAGGAGCGGTGAAAGGCTTGCCGGAAGCACTGCCAGGCAGCAGGAGGCCTGCCGGAAGGATAGAAGGATGAACGGGAGGCAGGAAGGATGGCCGGGAAGACAGAAGGGAGAAAGCAGATGAAGGCATGGGTATTACACGAGGTTGGAAAACTGGTGCTTGAGGAGGTAGCGGTGCCGGTGCCGGAACCTGGGGAAGTTCTGGTTGCAGTGAAGGCGGCCGGGATCTGCGGATCGGATATACCGAGGATTTACCGGACCGGCGCGCATAGGCATCCGCTGATTCCGGGACACGAGTTTTCTGGAGAAGTGGTAGGCCTGGGAAAAGGCGTGGGTGCAAAATGGCTGGGGCAGAGGGTGGGGATATTCCCCCTGATCCCGTGCAGAGCCTGCGACCCATGCCAGCAGGGGCAGTATGAGATGTGCCGGAATTACGGCTACCTGGGATCCCGGCAGGATGGCGGCTTTGCGGAGTATGTGGCGGTGCCGGTGTGGAACCTGATCCGCCTGCCGCAGCAGGTGGGGTTTGAGGAGGCGGCCATGCTGGAGCCGATGGCGGTGGCAGTCCATGCGATGAGGAGGATCCTGAAGGACAGGGAAGATATGCCGGGCAGGGGATGCTTCCCAGCAAAAGAGCCGCCGTTAAAAATAGCAGTCTGCGGCCTTGGGACGGTCGGCCTTTTGCTCCTGATGTTCCTTAAGGAGGCAGGGTTTCGGGAAATTTATGTGATCGGCAATAAAGATTTTCAGAAGGAGATGGCCTTGAAACTGGGCGTAGCGGAGGAATTTTATTGTGACGGCCGCCGCCAGGACCAGCATCAGTGGCTGATGGCAGGCACGGGCGGAACCGGGGTGGACTGTTATTTTGAGTGTGTGGGGAAGAGTGAGACATACGGGCAGGCTGTGGACGGCACGGCACCGGCAGGCAAGGTAGTGCTGGTGGGAAACCCCTATTCGGACATGGAACTGAAAAAAGAGGTATACTGGAAGATCCTGAGAAACCAACTGACGGTTTTTGGCACTTGGAATTCTTCCTTTATGCAGGACGGCAGGGATGACTGGCATTATGTGCTGGAACGGCTGGCTCAGGGGAAGATTAGCCCGGGCAGGATGATTTCCCACCGCTTTTCTCTGGAGGGATTGGAGAAAGGGCTGGAACTGATGCGGGATAAGACAGAAGATTACGTAAAAGTTATGGGGACGTTCGGAGGGCAGGCTCTCTGAAAAACCTTGCCCGGAAGGCGCTGGGTTTCACCAGCCTTGCCGGGACATTTGTTTTTTAAACATAGGATACCCTCAGTGAACAAGAGAACACTCGGTTTTGCACTACAGATTTACGATTCTGCCGCGTTACTGTCACTCAGCGTACGTCCAGTACGCCGAGTGACGTTAACGCCGCCAGCCGCCAAAAGACGGTACTTGGGGCGTGTGTCCCCTTGTCCACTGAGGGTATCATTGTAAGAAAACCAATGCCTGTGGCAAGATCATCCTGTGCGGCGCCAAATGCACTTCCTCTCCTACCTGCAATCAGACTTGCAAGGACTTTGAGGAAGGACACTGTAAAAGACTTGATAAAGCACCTTATGTCTGTAATGGCTGTATGCCTTGTTTTTGACCGTTTGGAAAAACGTATGGGAACTTATGAATTCGTTTCTGTATTTGAATACATCCTGACTGACAGAGGTTCTGAATTCGTGACCCAGCCGCACTGGAAACCGGCATGAACGGTATGCAACGTACCAGTTAAATCTTATATTACTCATGTATGTTTCAAGTAAGATCTACATACACACTTACTATTATCTCCATGATCATTATCATACCAGAGTACATTAAAGACTCTTCCAGTCATATAGCCATATAACCTGTGATTACCCGTCAATCTCAATGAAATCAACGACTCTGCTTCTATATATCTTGAAGCGAGTCTATCCTGTGCAATCTTGTTCAGATCATCCAAGTCTATTGAGTGATTCTGCTTCTTATCGCAAACCAATATCTCACTCCAAGTCTGAGATTCTAACGCCTTTAACCTTGGAAGTATCTCTGACCAAATAACATCTCCGATATGATCTTGAGTGAACGCCCACATCTCTTGATCCGAATTCGCAAATGTCCACGCAGGATTTTCTGAATAATATCGCTCAGGATCTCCACCCTGAGCGATAATTTTTCCTTTGGGAACTTCTTTTTGTTTTACTTCCTTTTTTCTCTTAGAGCCCGCCATAGTATACCGCCATGCTTTCCTTTGTAATCACATTGTTACATCCTGCACCAGACGGAACACCTTCTCTCGCCTTAATCCACGGATCCTCCATATGTGTCAACTGGCTAAGCCATTGAGCGTTGTGGATACCATAATGCTCGAGCACCTTATCTATGGTGTCCTTTTGATTGTCAGATAAATCGCCTTCTCCACCCGTCTCATCACTGACACTTGCCGAATACTTTCCTTGTGTTTTGAAAAATAATTCAGGACATACCGGACCATTAGCCCACGCCTGAAAGTCTTCCTCAAATAAAGGAGAATCATCCCAAACAAGTGACCATGCTTGAGAATAATAGCACAGTTTCTGAAGCTTCATCGTTGACATTGAGCCAGACTGCTCTAAAATGTATTTTGCCGTATCAAAAACATTTGCCATTTTTTCGCCCTCCTTTCTAAGATATAATATACCACAACCACCGGATCCTGAACAGTAGGTAAATTGTGAAATTTATGTGGATGTGACCCTCAACGGCTTTCCTAACATTGTAATCATCGCTTTTGTTCTCTTCAATCAACCAATAGTTTAATCCTTTTTATAAAACTGTGTTTCATATCTATCGGCTCTTAAGACCAGACCTTCCTCCCAGGGCGGCGTCCTTCCCATCTGCTCGCAGATTGCCGCAAAGGAAGCATCCTTCCTGATCTCAATGATCAGTTCATCATGCACATGGGCGCAGATCCGGCAATGTGACAGCGTCCTCATGGCATAACAGAGGATATCCCTAGATATCGCCTGTACGATATTCTCCACAAACTTCGGACCGTAACTCTCGATCCGTTCCCATTTCTTTGTTCCGCCCACGCCTTCATAGGTCACGGACTCACCACCAAACCGATTCTCTCCCATCCCCGGCAACAAACGCCGTCCTGATCAGTTCTGACAGCACATTCGGGACAGAATCATAAAGCATGGACAGAGCATCATAATCCCCGTTCCGCACAAGACCTCTGGCCTGTTCAAGATCATCCATGTGGTTCTGCAGCTATATGATGCGTTCTGCACCAAAATCAGGTCAAGCAGGATCCCCTGTCGTTGATCTCCTGATCCATCCAGAACTCTTCCCAGACAAAATCCGGATGCTGAACATACTTGTACACGCCGCATTTATTCAGGTCATTCCCGGAATAGGTTTCAATATCAATACTGATCGTTTCCATCTGTCCTCCAATCCGAAAACAGGCACCGGCTTTTGCCGCCGATGCCCGCCCTCATTTTACTCAACCCAGATCACAGCAAGCTTACTGATAAACTAAAACAAGCAATGATCGATGTGGCTAAAATCATTATCAACGAAAAGATCAATGCTAATCTGACGGGAATCCATCCAATTTATGATACCGATAAGATGTCTCCATCCTGGAAAATGGATTCTCTTCTCTGTGCTGCATATTTTTCCATCTTTTATCTTAACCCGGAACTGGAATTATACCGGCCATGCCAGAACCCTCGATGTGGTAAATACTTCCTTGTCAAAGCAACATCCACAAGGGTTCAATACTGCAGCACAGCCTGTTGCAACCGTGTCACTCAGGATCGCTACAGAAAGAAGAAAAGAGAAAAAAGGCAAATAAAAAGAATCCTCTGGTCAAAGTTCTTACCTCGACCAGAGGATTCTTATTCATCTTCTTTTTTCACTCCATATGGTGCCGGATCTTCAGCGACCATTATAACTGGCGGAGAAGAAAATTCATATTTAACCGGCTTATATTCAGGCAACGCTTCTGCTCCCGCAGGAATCAATGGCTTTCCCAATACTGTTTCTATACATTCGGCAAGAGCAACTTTCTCTTTTAATGGTTTCCCAGAATAGTGATACATTAAGTATCGCGTATCTAAAACGATTCCCTGAATCCGTTCATATAGTTTCTGATTTTTACGCCAATCACCTGTCGCTTCTCCGATGTTTCCAATGAAATTTGTTATCTTAAAAAAATTCTTACCCATATTAAATGGCATAATGAACGCATTAAAAATGGAATCCGCTCCTATACCCTTATACTTTTCCAGATATTCACCGTAGGTTATCTGCTTGTTGATTGAAGAACCATTCGGAAGATGATCCGGGTTGCCTGTCCACCCGTATTTATAACACTTTGCATCCAGAACATAGTATTTGCCATTATAGATCATGATTGTATCCGGCATCAAAGGACGCTTCTCTTTATATTTTCCATAATCAAGATGCCATCTCGATCTCGGGAAATACTTGTCCTTATCCCTCTCGCCAAACGCTCTGTCAATCAGCTTTTCCCATACATGATCAAAATCATCCGTTCCAAAATAGAATTGTTTCTCGGACGTCTTTTCATCCATGTAATTGAGCATATCCAACATGCCCTGAAACAGCTTCCGCTTTTTATCATCGTTTGTCCCGGACATCTTACCTCGAACTATGGCTATAGATTCTGTGACTGTCGGATGTGGTTCTGGCTCTTCTGGCATGAATGGAACATAAAGCCATCCCAACTTTTGGAATGCTTCATAGACACAGTACCTGTTGATCTGAGTTATCTGCTTCGCATAATTTGGCGTAGAAGCGCGAACAGTAAAAGAAGTAAAAATAAATGAACTCACATCTCCTTTTCTTTGAACAAGCGGCATCTGTTCCTTTACAGTTCGCGGCCAGTCCTGATTGCCAGATGCAGCAGTAACGAATATTGGATCCGTTTCCACATAATACTTGCCAGTAGAAAGATAATACTCGATAACGTTCCGATAGGCGTTGATTGGAAAGTCAACCGTCTGCGGTGCAGCAAATTTATTCGCAGCCAGAAGTCGGTCTTCCTTCGTTGTAAACTCTGCCAATACCTGTATCAAGTGTTTTATATCTGTCCGGATTTCTGCATCACTTTCAGGCAACTCATATCCGATAGGAAAATACACCATTGCCTTATCGGATTCTGCCTTGATGCCCACAAAACGATCACCATCTTCGTTAGAATTGACATGGCACTGAGTCTTTATATCAAATTTTTCATCTTCGACTGCATGTATAGCAGACTCCATATTGTCATCCCACCTTACTGATCAGTGTCTGTAAATGCGCTCCTTACGTTTTCCTTGAACATCGCAAAACGCTGAAGCCCTTTAGCATACATGAAAACTCTGATTACCTGCTCCAGACTTTGATAATCTGTCGTCTCAAAAACAACTTCTCGGTTAAACTTAAACGCATCATCCCACAGATACTTGATTACCTTTTCAGGGAATTTTCGATTTTGCTTCATGGCATCACGGATTTCAGCCAGTCTTGCTCTTTCCGGCTCTGTAATAGAAGCACTGCCTTCCTTCTTTCGCAAGCCATCATATTCACCCGAAGACAAATCTCCCATTTTATCATCGTATAGTAGATCCCTGAGATGAACAAAATACGCTCCCAGACGCTTGTCTTCCGAAGATGTCATCCTCGCATTATTACCTACAACAATTCTGTTTATCTCTGTGCAGAAATTCTTCCAAGTTACCGTAGTATCAAGAATCTGTGCATCCGCCAATTTCGGATCAACATTATCAAAGTTATTCTCAATCAAGCGCATGTCCCATCTTCTTTGAAAAGCAGTATCAAGTGTGAACACATTCTGATCGGATGTGTTCATTGTTCCGATGATGGATAAATTAGAAGTAATCCTTACCTTTGTATCCGGATTGCCATATACTACTTGCGCAATATTTGCGTTTGTGATACCGTATTCGCTCGTACCAATAGGGTAAATCCTGTCCTCTTCTGCCGAATTCGTATCATCAGCCTTACGATCTAATAGCTGAAAAATCTCCCCAAATATCGCCGGTGCATTTCCTCGATTGATTTCCTCAATAATCAGAATATATTTCTGTTTAGGATGCCAATATGCTTCTTTTAGTATATTGGTAAACGGTCCTGCAGTAAATTTATAGCTTACCTGTCCATCCTCATCTACTGCAGGAAGTATCTGGCCAATAAAATCAGCATATGTATAATCGGGATGAAAAACTAATCTTTCAACTTTAGTATCTTTCTTGCAATATTCATGCACTATTGTCCAGCTCTTACCAGAACCCGGAACGCCATATAAAAGGGTGTTCATACCACCTTCAATCCTGTTTCTTTCCAGTTCTTCTGGTTTAATTGTTCCACCTTCTCCATTTTGCTGAACAGATGTATCTCCTTCAATATCCAAAGACAAACGTCTTCTTATATCATTCAAATTTGTGGTTATTGCATCAATAGCCACTTGACTAAACTCTGACATAACCTACCTCCTCGATGGCATTATCAACCTCTGCTATTCTTTCATTCACTATATAGTATCGGGAATCATTGCCCTTATAAAAGATGCCCGCTTTGATGAAATTCCCTTGGACATACGGAAATGAATTAACGCTTTTAGCTGCTCCGCTTTCATCTTTCTTCGTTTTTGTTCTAACATTGATTGTTAAAGATCCATCTCGGTATTGTTTTACCGTATCTCCCATTACATCCAGGTAGTTCTGTGCTCCTTGCTCTCGTTCATATTGAATTAAATAGTACTCCATAGAATCTATACTGCCATACTTCTTTGCAAAACATAAAACATCGAAGAAATCATGTGAGTAATTACACTCTTTATTCTTCATCATAATAACAAGGCACTGAAAATAAATTTCTTCCTGTATTTTTTCAAGCATTGCAAGAATCTCTTCTCGTTCTGTGCTTTCTGGCTCATCCTTCACTATTTTTATTGTCTTTAAGATATCAACATACGCATATCCTATATTTGTAAAGAACTTATCATTAATAATGACATCTACATCCTGATAGTCTACAATACCGCAGTTTTGCATAAATGGAAGAATGTTTCTTGCATAATTCCAGTTTATACCATACTGCTCCAACTCCGTTCCCAAATCGCGAACAGAGGCAAAGTTCTCAGGATGGTTGGCAAGAACATCAAAAATTGTGACTATCTTTTCTTTCACATTATCTGTGAAACTTGTACCTGGAGATCCCGGACTCGATACGGTAATATCCATAATCAATCCTCCTTAGGCAGTTGCTCCATAATGGCGATTGCGATATGATACGCTAACATTGGTGGAACCGCATTGCCAATTTCCTTATATTGATCAGTTTTCGTTCCTAAAAACTCATACCAGTCTGGGAAAGATTGAAGTCTTGCATTCTCGCGGGCAGTAGGTATTCGGTTTTCAGAATAATGAAAATAATTTCTATGACCTGTGTCTACAGTATGACAAGGCTTAAAACTTGGCATTCTTTCAAAGCCTTTCCTATACTTCCTGACATTCCAATATTCATCGGGCAAATCATATATGGTACCACCATCAGGTACCATACTGATAATGTCAATTGTTTGCTGAGTGTGAACTGTAATCTGATGATTCTTTACAACAGTTTGTTTACCTCTCATTTTTTTCTGGTAATCGTTTTGTGGATCAGTAGCATAGCCATGTTCATCATCCATACCATCGTCAACCGTCAGTGGCATTAAATCACTAATTGCCTCTTTGCTAGTTATTACCTTCTCAAGCTTATTCGGAAATTGATATTTATGATTCTTCATTCCAACAAAGAATACACGATGCCTGTTCTGTGGAACTCCATAATCAGAAGCGACCACTTCTTTGAACGAAACTTCATAGCCGAGTTCACCAAATCGGGTTACAATATCGTCCCTAAATAATCCCTTTGAAAGAGTAAGCAGCCCTGATACATTTTCTATAACAAAGAACTCCGGCCTAACAAGTTTTACTACTCTATAATACTCAAGATATAAATGATTTCGTGAATCATTCACATCTCTAGTTCCAACCTTGCTAAATCCCTGACACGGTGGGCCACCAATGACGCCAACAATCTCATTGTTCTGATTTAATGCAGATATCTGTTCATCTGTCAATGAATGGATATCCACGCATTCTGCAACTTTCTCTTCATGGTTATGGTTATAGGTTTCTACTGCCTTCTGCCACATATCAATGGCATATGATACTTCAAATCCAGCCATTTCAAATCCAAGGCTTAGCCCACCACATCCGCAAAACAGATCAATTATTTTTTTCTTCATCTAATGTCTCCTTTATCGCTTCTGCAATGCACTTCGCCATCAGCGGCGGAACAGCATTCCCAACTTGCAGATATTGTTCAGTCATTATTCCTTCAAATACGAAATCGTCCGGAAAAGACTGTATTCGTGCTGCTTCTCTGACTGTTGGAAGGCGATGAAAAATCGGGTGATAATAGTTACTGTGCTGATTTCCTGCATCTATTGTCACTGAAAAATCATCTTCCTTTAATCGCTTATAAGCCGAAGAATGCCTATTCTTTCTGGTTGAATTTGTTGTTCTTGTAGTAGCCCACAAGTCTTCAGGTACATTTCTCCAATTTCCCCCTTGTGGAACATATGATATTCTCTTCTGTTGTATATCAGCAGGATAGTGTATATCGTGATTTGGAACCAGATTATCCTTCGCCCTTAAATATTCTTGATAAGGCGTGATTGGAGGGCAATGAAGTTCACGAAAATCCTCTTTCACACCTTCAAACTGGTACAGTTCCCCGATAGCTTCCTGAACCGTTATTTTAACATCACTTTTTCTAATTCTTGTAAGGTCAAACACATTCCCTTTTTTTATGATGAAAAAATTGCGCAGTCTCTTTTGTGGCACGCCATAGTCGGAGGCATCCAGAATAGCATTTGTAACCGAATACCCACGCTCGGTAAATATTTCAGTTATTCTATTTTTTGCATACCCGTTATCTTTAGTGACAATCTGAGGAACATTCTCAATTACAACTATCTGAGGATCTGCAAGTTCTACAAACTTAACGAACTCAAAAAACAGTTTATTTCTTGGATCATCTAATTCAACATAGTTTTTATTTGCATTAGAAAATCCCTGGCACGGAGGTCCCCCAATAATAACATCTATCTTTTGAATATCACCAATTTTCGTAAGAATATCTTCCTTATCGATAGTTAAAATATCTGCGCATATTGCCTTTGCAGACTTAAAATTGCGTCTATAAGTTTTTATAGCCGCCTGGTTATAATCAATCCCTGCAACAAGAGAAAAACCTGCCTGCTTAAACCCAAGGCTCAGTCCTCCACAACCGCAGAATAAATCTATAAACTTAGGTTTCGTCATAACGAAATAATCTCCTACTCATCTATTTGTTCACTAATGTCAAAATCGATTTCATTCTTTTTACAGTAATCATCGATCTTCCTCATCGTTTTAAGATTTGGCTTTGCCTTTCCCGTTTCCCAACGGGTCACTGTAATACAAGAAACCCCTATCTCTTTAGCGAAATCTTCTTGGGTCATCAGTGCTTTACGCCGAATTCTTTTTATATCTTCAGAAAAAGCCATCTTTATACCTCTCGATTCATCCTCGAACTCCAAACCCACATTTTGACTTCCTAATACTATCATATCAGGAACAGGAAAACAACATTAACCTATCATTTTAACATCTTTTTAGTAGCACTTCTGAATCAAGTACTGATACAAAAGTGCTTATTATCCTATCTTTTCTCCCGTTCATCTGCCACCGATCATGCCCTCGAATGCTCCACACTGCCTGCCGCAGAGTATTCGCACTGCCGTGCTGGTGATACAGATGAGAAGCCTTATGCTTATGGAATATGATCACCATCCCCTGTTCCGGGTACTCCGGATTATGCAGATACCAATAATACCCGGTTATTCCTGGACATGATTGTTACATCATAGGCATCCGTGGTTATGATGGAGAAATATTTCGGATCCAGACACTTCAAATCTTCATTACTGAACATCGGTAGCCTCCTTCCCGGCGAACCACGCATCCAGCCTGTCCTTGAACGGGCGGTTCAGCTTGTCCACCCTCATATATCTGGCGATGTTTGGTGTTAGTATATAAATGTGAACAGGAAAAGTTGAACAACCTATACTATCAGATGAAAGAGCAAAGGAGATGTTCCATATGGCGAAAAATCAAAAATCTTACACTCCGGAATTTAAACGGCAGATCGTGGATCTGTATAATGCCGGAGGAACTTCGTATCCACAACTGGAACGTGAATATGGCGTAAATCGGAGTACGATTAGCGGCTGGGTAAAGCAGCTTTCCCTATCAAGGTATCAGAGGAGGAAACGGTCACCCTCAAGAAGTATAAGGCTCTCCAAAAAGAAATCCAGCGCCTTAAAAACGAGAATGAAATACTACACCAAAGGCGGGCAGAGCCAAAAAAGCGACCGCCATATTCGCAAAAGAACAATATCCGAGATTGTTGCATTTATCCAGGACAACTTAACTAGCTACTCTATATCCCAGCTTTGCAATGCCTTGAAATTCCCAAGGAGTACCTATTACAAGGCTCTGGTTTGTGTACCTTCAAATAAACGGATGGAATATGAGGAATTCGGCAGGAAAGTGAAACAGGCCTTTGAGGATTCCAAACGCAGATACGGGGCTGTCAAACTATGCCGTGTACTAGGTGGCGCCGGGACACCCTGCAGCATCAAGCGGGTTCAGAGGCATATGGCAGAGCAGGGACTGCGCCCTGTGGTAATAAAGAAGTATAACCACCATGCCAATCACGGCAGTATCCTAGATGATAAAGTGAATATCCTAACAGCGAGGGCAATAAAGGTCTTGCCCAAACCTACGCTGTCTGCCAGGATGCAGCCGTTATACTGCTCCAGCTTGTTGATAATGGCAAGAACGGCGTCCCATATTGTAGCAGACCCGTAGTATCATGTATGAAAATCTGTTCCATTATCAGCGCCGCCGCGTGTCTCTTAGCCGAAACATTTTCTTTAGCCGCCTCCCCTCCGCCTCCATGCTATGGTTATACACCAGGCACTCATAGTCCGCAATCAGTTCCTGGTAAGGGCATGCTGCCGACCGCACCTCCTCCCAGCTATAAAAGCTTCCATCCTTCCCATAGCACCCGACCGGATGCACAACCCGGACGCTTTTTGACATTTCCAGCAGGAACTTTTGGAAGGGCGACAGTTCCAGGTTGGCCAGTTCCAGCACATAGGAGGACAAAAACACTGCCCCCAGGCGCCCCATGTCCCGCTCTGGCTGCTCGTAATTTGTCCAGATCACAAACGGAGTCTCGTACCACATCAGGCGCTCCTCAAGCGGCACATTTTCACTGGGAGTGCCGTAGATCTCATCATAAAATTCATCTTCAATGCCCGGCTGGTGGTCGCCGAACATAACGATCATCGTTGGCTCCTTTTGGTTTTCAAAATACTCTGTCAGTTCCCGGAATGCCTCGTCCGATTGCCGGATCAGGGAAAGGTACTGCTCTGCCTTCGGGTATTTTCCCTGCATGCCTCCCGTGAGCCAGACATCCTCCTCAAAATTGCCGTAGGTTCCCTCATAGCCCCCGTGGTTCTGCATGGTGACGTTGAACACGAACAGCCTGTCATCCGGATCCTGCTTCTGCTCCACCCGTTCTATGATTTTCTGGTAATCCGCACGGTCGCTGACATAATTGCGGATTGTCTCGCAGCCCTCGTAATCCTCCCCTGCCACAAATTCATCAAAACCCATATTGGCATAACACCGGTCACGGTTCCAGTTCGCTGCCGGGTAAGGATGCATGGCCACTGCCTCATATCCCTGTGCCTTTAGGGTACTGACCAAAGAGCCCGTCTCTGGCTTAACATAGAACTGATAGGCTATCACCCCTGAAGGCAGCAGTGCCATCGAATCCCCAGTCAAAAATTCAAACTCCGAGTTGCTGGTCCAGGCCCCGAACACCGGCATGCACAGATTACCCCGCACCGTATTTTTCTGCAAACGGCCAAGAAAAGGGAAATACTCCTGGTTCGTGCCAAAGTCCCCCGCCACCCGCAGGTCTGACAAACTCTCGTTCATAATGCAGATCAGGTTCACCGGCTGGATCCTGTCCCCGGACGAACCCATAGCCGGATCCACGGCCGAATCCGCCTCCATGCCCCCACTGATGGGTTCCGCCAAGCCCTCTCCCATCCATTCCTCAGGTGATATCTCCGGCATGATCCCTCTTTGTGCCATCTCCCCTGGCGCTGCCCCGGCTGCCCTTATCTGCTCTTTCGTTCCCCATACAGCCCATTCTTCCTCTATCCGTTTCCCCTTGTTAACAGCCCATTCTTGCGGCCGGTTCCCATCCGGGCACCCATCTCCTGCCGCTCCCCCTTCTTCCTGCACATGCCCTGCCGCCTTGCCATAGATCTCTTTTCCTTCCTCCTGCGCATCTTCTGCCACCTTGGCATAGATCTCCTCCAGCCGCTCTGCAGAATATCCCTGCGGAGGCTGCTTTACGATATATTTCAGGGAAATCGCCGTCACCAGGATATATCCCTGGTGCTCATATGTATCGTTCATCTCCCACATATTGATCTCCAGAACCTGCCCCGGCACGATAGAAAGGTAAAAATAGCACACAAACCCTACTGCCGCCCCGGCAAATGCCGCCCCGCCGACCAGCCGCTCCTTCCACCACCGAAGCCGGGCCGGGCATACCAGCACCAGCAGGTTCAGCCACAGCAGCACGCTGCCTGCCTCCCACATTTCATCCGTCAGTTCAATCACATAACTGTCTGCCACCGTCATAGCCGTCCGGACTGCCAGCAAATCCCATACCATGATCGGCGTACCGCGGAATTCCACCACCAGTGCCTCCGCCACCGCCAGCACAAACAGCAGCAGGGAGACTGCCGGCACTGCAATACGGCTGGTGCCGCTTATGGCAAATGCAAGCAGGTAAAAAACACCGATCCACAGGATATTCAGAACCGCCCGCTCCGCCCATATCAGCTGCAGGTTGCCGGTGACTGTCTCAAATACCAGGTAAGAGGCTACCGGCATCAGAAAAAGCAGCAGGAAGCCTGCCGCTTTCCAAAACAGCCTGATCTCAATTTCCAAAACCTTCCGGCATCTTTTTGCCGCTGCCGCCTTATTGGTCATCTCCGTCACTTCACAGGTTCTCCTTCGTCCTTATGCCCGTCATTGCGGCCTCCTCATGCCGTACTGCCGCTTCCTCTCACCCCAGCGGGAAATGGCAGAACACCCGCCGCTTGCCCACCTTATGGCACTCCGGCACCTCTTTGCGGCAGATGTCCTTCACATACGGACACCGTGTATGGAAACGGCAGCCTGGCGGCGGGTTCACCGGTGAGGGGATCTCCCCGGAAAGCAGTTCCTTCTCCTTGCTGCGCAGGCGCGGGTCTGCCTTGGGGATCGCATTGAGCAGGAAACGGGTGTATGGGTGCAGCGGCTTCCCATACAGTTCATCCGTATCCCCGATCTCACACACACTCCCCAAAAACATCACGCACACCCGGTCTGCAATGAATTTGACCACGCTCAAATCATGTGAGATAAACAGATAAGTCAGGCCGTACCTCTCCTGCAGATCTTTCAGAAGGTTGAGTACCTGGGACTGGATCGATACGTCCAGGGCTGACACCGGCTCGTCACAGATAATCAGCCTCGGGTTCAGTGCAATCGCCCGCGCGATGCCGATCCGCTGCCGCTGCCCGCCGGAAAACTGATGGGGGTAACGGTTGTAGAACTCCTGGGCAATGCCCACCTCCTGCATCAGTTCCCGCACCCGTGCCTCCCGCTCCTTTCGGTCCTTCATGCCGTATGTCAGAAGCGGCTCGCCGATGATCTCCCCCACGCTCATCCGCGGGTTTAAGGAGGCATACGGATCCTGGAAGATAATCTGCATCTCCCTGCGCAGGCCTGCAAATTCTGCCTCCTTCATGCCCACGATTTCCTGCCCCTGATATAAGATCCCGCCGGAAGTCGGTTCCAGCAGCCGGATCAGCACCCGCCCTAATGTGCTTTTCCCACAGCCGGATTCCCCCACCAGCGCCAGCGTCTCCCCTTCGTATATCTTCAGGCTGACATCCGTCACTGCATGTACCACCTGCGGTTTTTTCCTGGTGCCGCCTGCCGGAAATTCCTTTACCAGCTGCCTGGCTTCCAGCAAGACCTTTTTACCGTCCGGCTTTGGGAGAATCCCGTTCTCCGAAAAAGCCCCGCCTTCCCTCTGCCTCTCCATGTCTTCCTCCCTGCTCCTGCTACTCATCCAACTTCCCTCCGCCTTCATATTGGAAGCATCTGACCCCATGGCTGGCTGCCTCCAGACAGCCCGCTTCCCGGCTCCCCACCTCCTGGCTGGCCTGCCCCTGGCAGCCCGCTCCCTGGCCGGCAGCCTCCCGGCTCCCCGCCGTCTCATACAGGCAGGGCCGTTCCACAAAACATCTCTTTTGCGCCTGGTCACAGCGGGTGCAGAAGCTGCAGCCCTTCGGCAGGTGCAGAAGGTTCGGCACCACGCCGTCAATGGTATAAAGGCGCTCTGCCTTTTCATCCAGCTTCGGGATTGATTTTAGCAGCCCCTGGGTATAGGGGTGGCTCGGCTTCTCAAACAGGGCAAAGGTCTCGGCCTGCTCCATCACCTTGCCCGCATACATCACATACACATAATCACAGACCTCCGCCACCACGCCCATATTGTGCGTGATGAGGATGATGGACGTCCCCTGCTCCTCACACAGCTTTTTCATTAACTGCAGGATCTGTGCCTCAATGGTTACATCCAGCGCCGTGGTAGGCTCATCCGCGATCATCACCTTGGGCCGGCATACCATCGCCATGCCGATCATCACCCGCTGGCGCAGCCCCCCGGACAGCTGGTGCGGATAACTGTAATACCGCTTTTCAGGCTCCGGGATCCCCACTGCACAAAAAATGTCCAGCACCCGCGCCTTCGCCTCATCCTTGCCCATCTTCTGATGCAGCAGAATCGCCTCCCGCACCTGCTTGCCCACCGGATAGACCGGGTTTAAGGAAGTCATCGGCTCCTGGAAAATCATCGAGACCTCATTTCCGCGCACCTGCGAAAGTTCCTTCTTGGTCAGATGGGTGATATCCCGCCCGTCTAAGAGGATGCTCCCGCCTACCACCCGCCCGGGGTAGCGCAAAAGCCCCATCACTGACATTGCCGTCATGCTTTTCCCGCAGCCGGACTCCCCCACAATGCCGATGATCTTTCCCGGCGGCACCTGGATGCTGACCCCGTCAACAGCCGGTACCTCCCCCTTGGCCGTAAAGAAATGAGACCGCAGGTTCCTGATATCCAATACGATTGCTTCACTCATCGGTTCTCCTCCCCTACTGCTCCTTCAGATACGGATCCAGCACATCCCGCAGGCCGTCTCCCAGGAAATTAAATGCCAGCACCACAATCATGATTGCCACGCTCGGTGCAATCGAAAGCCATGGCTCTGAGAATAAGTACTTCTTGCCCCGCACCACCATCAGCCCCCAGCTTGCCGAGGGCGGCTGCGCCCCGATCCCCAGAAAACTCAGGGATGCCTCCGACAGGATTGCTGACGGGATATTCAAGGTAAACAATACAATCAAAGACGGCAGGCAGTTGGGCAGGATATGGCGGAACATGATCGTCCATTTCTTTACCCCGATCGAACGCGCCGCCTCCACAAACTCCTTCTCCTTCAAGGACAATGTATGCGAACGCACAATCCGCGCCGTGCCCGCCCAGTTCACCAGGCTTAAGGCGATAAAAATATTAATCAGCCCGCCGCCCATGGTATACATCACCACCATCGCCAGCAGAAGGGAAGGGAAAGCCAGCATCACATCCGCCAGGCGCATGATAATAAAATCCGTCTTCCCGCCATAAAATCCGGCACACAGCCCCAGGACCGTGCCGATGGCCATCGAAATCAAGGTCGGGACAAGCCCGATGGTCAGGGAAATCCGTGCCCCGAAAATAATCCTGCTATAGACGTCCCTTCCCAGTTCATCCGTCCCCAGCCAATGTGCAGCGCTTGGGTCCTGCAGCCGGTCCGTCAGGCTCTGGGCCAGGTGGTCATAGGGAGCCACCCACGGTGCAAACACCGCCACCAGGATCATCAGCACAATCACCACTGCCGAGGCGGCCGCCATCTTATTCTGGCGCACCAGGGTACGCAGCTTATCCATCCAGGTATCCGCCTCGCCCAGCTGTGCCTCTGCTATGTCCGGCTTCGGCGCCGTGCCTGCCGCAGCCATCATCTCTTCCTGTCTCTCATCCTTCATCCTATCCGTCCTCCCGTATCCTGGGATCCAGCACATTGTAAAGCAGATCGGCAACCAGGTTGCCCAGGATAATCAAAATTGTAGTAAACACCACCGTGCCTTGCAGAAGCGGCATGTCCCGCGTCTCAATGCCGTTGACCGCCAGGCGCCCGATCCCCGGCACGCCAAACACGCTCTCCGTCAATACCGCTCCCGAAAGCATGCTCGAAAGCTGCAAGGCCATCATGGTAACCACCGGGAGCATGGCATTCTTTAAGGCATGCCCCACAATCACCCCCTGCTCCCGCAGCCCCTTCGCCCGGGCAGTGCGGATAAAATCGTTCTGCATGACCTCCACCAGGTTGGAGCGGGTCATCCGGGCAATGCTCCCGGCTGAATTCCAGCCCAATGCAATTGCCGGCAGGATCATCGCCCGCAGGGAATCAAACCCCGACACCGGAAACCATTTTAGCTTGAAGGCAAACACATATTGGAGCACCAGTGCTGTCATAAACACCGGCATGGAAACCCCCAGCAGGGCACTCCCCATAAACAGCCGGTCCAACAGCTTATTCTGCTGGATCGCCGCCACAATCCCGGCCACAATTCCGATTATCCACGCCACCGCCGCCGCTAAAAGCGACAGTTTTACCGTATTCGGGAATGCATCCAGGATAATCTGGGTCACATTCCGGTTCAGCCGGTAGGAAGTGCCAAAATCTCCCCGCAGGGCATTGGCCACATACCGGAAAAACTGGACGATTAACGGCTGGTCTAAACCCATCTCACGGCTGATCTTCTCAATCACCGCCGGATTCACGTGTTCCCCCATCATCGTGGTGACCGGATCCCCCGGCACGATCCGCAGCATGATAAAGATGGCCAGCACCACCCCTACCAGCACCGGAACCGATATGGCAATTCGCTTTAGTACTCTGCTTAACACCTGCTCTCCCTCCTTCTGCCAAGCCCCATCCATAATAAAAGATAAAGCCTTCCCTGCCCGGGGCGCCCCGGGCAGGCTGTTATGAAAAAATGCCGCAAAATCGATTTCTCCATTCTGCGGCATTCATTCCTTACGGCTGCATGGTCACAAACCTGTCACACCCCGGCTTGTTATGCGTATAGCCAGGCATCCCCTTACTCGCTCAGAGAAATCCCATAATACGACCGGTCACTGACCCCGCTCCACACTGGCTTAAAGCCCTGCACCCGCTTGCTCACCGCCCACAGATGCATCCGGGAATACATCGGCACCCAGGCGGCATCCTCATGGATCAGCTTCTCCTCCAGTGCCTGGTACTCTGCCAGCCTCTCATCCTCGTTGACAATGCCCCTTGCCCCGCTCACCCGGGCCATCACTGCCGTATCCGGGTAGTTGATGGAACGGATCTTCGTTTTCTCTTCATTGCCGAAGAAGGTATAAATGAAATTCTCCGGGTCATTAAAATCTGCTGTCCACGTTGACATAAAGGATCCCAATTCACCGGCTTTGCGGGTCTCCAGCCAGGTAGATTCGTCATAGTTTTTAATCTCGGCATTGATGCCCACGGCAGCCAGCTGCTCCTTGATAATCTCTAACGCCATCGTCACCGTGTCCGAAGCCGAGGCATCCGCCGCCAGTTCCATGGTAAAGCCGTCCCCATAGCCGGCCTCTGCCAGCAGCGCCTTCGCGCCCTCCGGGTCATAGCTGATCTTGGTCTGCCCCTCATGGAAGCCAATCAAGCCAAACGGATAGATGCCATGCTCTACCTGTCCGCGGCCGCCGTACAAAGCATCCAGGATCGCCTGGCGGTCAATCGCCATCTGCATCGCCTGGCGGACCTTCACATCCTGGAACGGCTCAATATTAAAATTCATCGTAAAGTAGGTGATGCCTACCCTTGGCCCCTGCACAATCTGGTCCGGATAGGTTTCCAGGAAACGGTCTGTTGCATCCGTCACGAAATCCAGGTCCAAAAGATCCAGTTCCCCGCTCTCAAACATCATCGTCTGGGTCTCCGTATCCGGGATCACCTTGATCACCACGCCCGGCAGTTCCGGCGCACCCTTCCAGTAATCCTCATTCCTCACTAACACCAGCTGGTCGTTGAATGTCCAGCCGGCAAACCGGAAGGGGCCTGTGCCCACGGTAACCGACGGATCCATGCCGAACTGGTCACCGGCAGCCTCCGTGGCCTCACTGTCATAGATCGACAGCCCCGGTGCCGTCAGGCAGGAAAGAAATGCTGCGAAAGGCTCCTTGAGGGTAATCTTCACGGTATAGTCATCCACCAGTTCCACGCCCTCGAGCGTATCGGCACTCCCCTCAATCAGCTCTGACGCACCCTTCACCTGGTCTAACAGTTCTGTGTTAACGCCATTCTCCACCGTCAGCAGGCGGTGGAACGTATATACTACATCCTCAGCAGTAAAATCGTTGCCGTTTTGGAATTTCACTCCCTGGCGCAGGTGGAAGGTATACTCCAGCCCGTCCCCGGAAATCTCCCAGTCCTCCGCCAGGCTGGGGACGATCTTGGAAACCCCCGCATCATCCACCTCAATGTCCAAAAGGCGGTCATAAATATTCTGCGGCATGGTATAGTCCTTCGTCGTCTTCTGCACATCCGCTGTCTGGATATCTGCATTCACCACGTCAACCATGAAACCTGTTGTATCCACCCCGGAGACGGAGTCCCCGGCTGCCGCCGTCTCCGTGCCGCCTCCGTCGGCAGCCGATGTGTTTTCCTCTCCGCCGTTTGCGGCTGTGCCGCCTCCGCCGCCACAGCCGGACAGCACCAGCCCCAGCGCCATCGCTGCGGCAAGAGCCAGACTCAATTGTTTTTTCATAATTCCATCCTCCTCTTCCTATCCGCCACATCCGCCCGCAAAGCTTTCGCCTTCCCAGATACCGCTCCTATGCTGCGCCTTCTTATAGACCAAAAAATGGTGCAATTCCACCCCGGGTTGCACCTTCGCGCGTACGCATGTATGTCGGAACTTTGCCTTAATGTTCAAATAATACCACATGGGCACTTAATTTTCAACTGTTTTTTCTCTCCAAAGGATCCTCCAAAGCCTCTTCCCAGGCGTCCAGCCACTGCATGCAGCACTCATGCCATGCTTCCCAGGCCTCCTGGGTTTCCTTTTCCAGGCAGACATGCCCTTTTTCCGGCTCCGGCAGCCCCGCTTCCCCACCGGCCGCCAGTTCCCAGAACCTGCTACTCTCCTTCCACCGCTTCCATGCCTCCGCCGCCTCCCCCTGCTTCCTCCCATAGCGCTCCGCGGCCTCCTCCATCTGCTCCCGCACCGGGCGCAGGCGCCAGTCCTCATAGGCTTCCTTGGTGGAAATCTCCCGCACACGGTGCCGTTCTGCCCTGGGGACTGCCCGCAGCGACGCAATCAGCGCCTCATCCTCCGCCTGTACCTGTGCCGCCGGCCCGCCCTCTTTCGCTGCCTGCCGCCGTTTTAGGTAATGCCCATACCCGAAAGGATAGTAAAATGCCTGCCCGTCCTCAAAGATCAGCACTGACTCCGCCACCTGCCGGATAAAATAACGGTCGTGGGACACAAACAGGATTGTCCCTGTGTAAGCGCGAAACGCTGATTCCAGTGTCTCCTTTGCCGGGATATCCATGTGGTTGGTCGGCTCGTCAAGAACCAGGAAATTCGGCCGGGCCTGTAACAGTTCCGCCAGCACCAGGCGCGCCTTTTCCCCGCCGGACAGGTCGCTGACCCGCCGCGCCGCCTCCTTCCCCCCAAACAGGTACGCCCCCAGGATGGAACGCGCCTCCTTCTCAGGCAGCGCCGGGAAGCAATCCAAAAAATGCTCCAGCACGCTCTTTTGGGACTGGATCTGTGCCGAATGCTGGTCAAAATACCCAACCGTCACATTGCGGCCCAATGCCAGCTTCCCGCCTAACACCGGCAAAAGCCCTGCCACTGTCTTCAAAAACGTGCTCTTCCCCACGCCGTTTTCTCCTAAAAGGCCAATTTTCTGGCCGCGGCGGATCCGAAACGACAGTTCCAGAAGCGTTTTCCCATAGCCGATCTTTACATGCTCTGCCTCCAGCACCATCCGTCCCCCCATAACCAGGGGATCTATCGCCCCCGCAAACAGGCGGGCATGGTCTTTGGGGGGCAGCGGCGGCGTTTCCATCCTTTCCAGCTGTTTTTTCTTTGCCCGGGCAAAGGATGCTTTCGTCGGCTTATGCTTGAACCTCTCAATTACCTTCTCCAGGCGCTGCGCCTCCTGCCGCTGGTGTTCCCAGGCCTTCCTGGCCAATGCAGCCCGTTTCGCCTTCTCCTGCCGGTACCAGGTATAATTCCCCGGGTAGCGGACCGCCCTTTTCCCCTCCAGTTCCCAGACCTCCTCCGCCACCTGGTCCAGGAAAAAACGGTCGTGGGATACCATTACCACTGCCTTTTTGTATCGGCTAAGATACCCTTCCAGCCACTCGGTTGCTTTGGTATCCAGGTGGTTCGTGGGTTCGTCCAGCAGTAAAATGTCCGGCCTCTGCAAGAGCAGGCGGATCAGGGCAATCCGGGTCTGCTCCCCTCCCGAGAACTGCCCGATCCTTTTTTTCTTGTCTTCCCGGGTAAAGCCAAAGCCCGTAAAAAGGATATCGTATTCACGCTCATAATCAAAGCGGCTGCGCTCAAAGATATCCTTTGGAGGAACCGCCTTTTGCAGTTCTTCCTCCACGGTTATGCCAGTATCCGCAAATGCCTGCTGGCTCAGCATCCCTATGGACAGGCGGCGGGATGTCCTGACGGCAGGCCCCTTCCTCCGGTCGTCGCGGTCCGGCTGCAATTCCCCGGCAATCAAACGCAGCAAGGTCGTCTTCCCTGCCCCGTTGCGCCCCACAACAGCAATCTTTTCCGTTCCCTTTATCCAAAAATCCAGATGGGACAAAACCGTATGCCCGCCCAGGGACACCGTCCCGTCCGTGATCTGATATAGCATAGTCCCTCCATAAATGAAGCGCTGCCTCACGGCAGCGCCCACCATCCATACACTTATGCCACTTTGCTCTTCGCCAGTTCAGCCAGTTTTGCAAAACCCTCCGCATCATTGATTGCCATATCGGACAATACCTTGCGGTTCATCTCCACGCCTGCTAACTTCAGCCCATACATAAATTTGCTGTAGGACAAGCCGTTGATCCTGGCTGCCGCATTGATACGGGCAATCCACAGCTGGCGGAACTGCCTCTTCCTCTCCTTCCGCCCTGCATAGGAACTGGTCAATGCCCTCATCACGGACTGCTTTGCGATTCTATACTGTTTGGAACGGGCGCCCCTGTAGCCTTTTGCCAGCTTAAGGACCCTGTTATGTTTCTTCTTTGCATTCATACCGCCTTTAATTCTTGCCATCGGTTCTTCCTCCTTCTCTCACAGTTTTACAGGTACGGCAAAATCTTCTTCATCACCTTTGCGTTGGTAGCATCGGTAACGATATCTTTACGAAGATTTCTTTTCCTCTTGGTGGACTTCTTCGTCAGGATGTGGGACTTATATGCTTTGCTTCTTACCAGTTTGCCGGTACCGGTCTTTTTAAAACGCTTCGCAGCCGCTCTGCTTGTCTTTAACTTAGGCATGATATTTCCTCCTTAATCTTCGCTTTTCGTTTACTTTTTCGCAGATAAAAACATGACCATGGTTCTTCCCTCAACCTTGGAGGGTTTATCGACAACCGCAATATCCTTTAGGTTCTCCGCAAAATCATCCAGGATGTACCGGGACTTTGACATATGCGCCATCTCGCGGCCGCGGAAACGGAGGGTCACCTTGACCTTATCACCCTTCTCTAAGAACTTGCGTGCAGCACCCATCTTGGTGTTCAAATCATTGGTGTCAATATTGGGAGACAGCCGCACTTCCTTGACCTCGATCACTCTCTGCTTTTTCTTGGCTTCCTTTTCCTTCCTCGCCAGTTCATAACGGTACTTGCCGTAATCGATAATCTTACAAACCGGCGGCTTCGCCGTCGGAGCAATCTTCACCAGGTCCAGTTCTGCCTCCTGGGCCAGCTTATAAGCTTCCCTGGCTGACATGATCCCCAGCTGCTGCCCATCCTCGCCAATCAACCGAACTTCCTTATCCCTGATCTGTTCGTTAATCATTAACTCGCTAATTGTCGTACACCTCCATCTTTAAAGATAAAACATGATCTGCTTTTCTGCACAAAAAAAGTAGATAGACTTACTCTATCCACCCTCTGAAAATCACTTTGGACGCACAGATGCCGTCTATCCGTGTTTTAGCTATAAACCCGGGTCACTTGCTCGTGCCGAGGTGAGGTGGATACCTACTTTCCTGTCTGCTGCCTTTGCAACCTCCATAACTATACTATTTCAGGAATGAAATGTCAAGGTTTTTTTCCGGGATCTTCAATAAAATAATATTGGCCTTATAGATTCAACAATTTCAATCTCAATTTCTTTTGCAGTTTTTTTATTCTCAGCCATGATAGAAATATATACCTTCAATTTTGGTTCTGTACCGCTAGGACGAATAACCAAAGAATAATCATCTGTATAAAACTTAAGCACATCCGACATTGGCAGACCGTTCAGCCCAACACTATAATCTTCTACTTTGATGACCTTCTGGCCTCCAATCATTTCAAGTCCGGCACGAAAAGCTTTCATCACTTCTTTCATCTTTGCCATCCCAGAACTCCCAGGAAATTCATAAGAATACAGCATGTTTAAACAATAGCCATATGCAGAATAAATTTCATCCAGCTTCTCAAACAGGCTCACACCTCTCGTTTTATAAAATGCAAACATCTCGCAGATCATAAAGGCAGCATTGACAGCATCTTTATCCCGGACATAGGAGCCGGTCAGATAACCATAGGATTCCTCAAAACCACATATGAAATCCTTTTCCCTCCCCTGTGCCTCCAATCTGCCAATTATTTCTCCGATAAACTTAAATCCGGTGAGAACATTGATCGTCTGAACACCATAATGTTCTGCAATTTTCTCAGCCAGATCTATTGTAACAATTGTTTTGATGAATATTGGATGAGCGGGCATAGTCTTATGCCGGATTCGTTGTGAACAAATATAGTCTAACAGAAGCAGCCCGACTTCATTGCCGGAAAGAAGATGATATTCGTCTGTTGACGCCCGTACTGCAATCCCGCAGCGGTCTGCATCCGGATCAGTCGCTAAAAGCAGGTCAGCATTGACCTTCTTACAATATTGGAGCCCCAGTTCCATCGCTTCTCTTATCTCAGGATTAGGATATGGGCAGGTGGAAAAGTTACCATCCGGTTTACGTTGTTCTTCTACAATAATAATGTTATGAAAACCGCTCTCTTCCAGCGCCCTCATAACAGGAACAAGCCCTGTACCATTGAGCGGTGTATAGACTATGGCCACATCCCTATTTATTTCATCGCCAAAGAGAACCGATTGCCTTTTCTCTTTCTCTATAAAATCAGCCAGAACAGAATCTTTGATATACTTTATCATCCCGGATTTTACACCTTCCTTAAAATCGGAAATGTGTACATCAGAGAAAATATCCAGCATATTGATCTCTGCTAAAATTTCTGTTGCTGTCTCCACTGTAATCTGGCTGCCATCAGAGCCATAGACTTTATATCCGTTGTATTTAGAAGGATTATGAGAGGCTGTGATCATAATGCCGGCAGAAGCACAAAGTGTCCTCACCGCATAACTCACTGTGGGAACCGGCATGATTTCAGGCCAGATATATACATTTATTCCATTCGCGGCAAAAACGCCTGCAGCAACCTCGGCAAACAAATTGCTTTTTATCCTGCTGTCATATCCAATAACAACACTGCTTCCGGATCCCAGATAATTTGAGAGTCCTTGGCTGGCTTTTGCAACCACATAGATATTCATACGGTTCGTACCAGCCCCTATGACACCTCTCAGCCCGCCGGTACCAAATGCCAAATCACGATAAAAAGCATCTTCTATTGCCGTATCATCCATATTCTTCAATTCTTCCAGCACATCACCATCTGCCAATGCCAGCCATCGTGTATATTCTTTCTTATAGTCCATCATCTTTCTCTCCATTGATAACTGATATTCAGATTCATCCTGTCAGTTCATGCTTATGTTTATCCTTAATGGTGATAACTTCTCCTAACTGAACCTCTATCATAATTAACTCTGTCTCAGCAATAACCATATGTTTGCAGCCGGAGGGCATACTTATCACATCTCCGGCTTTTATAACCCTCTCCCTCCCATCAACTACAGCCTTTCCTGAACCAGAAATAACGGTCCATACCTCATCCCTTTTTTCGTGGCTATGATAATTCATCCCTTGGCCTGCGTTTAAAGCAACCTTTATAGTCATTGACCTTTCTTCAATATCAATAACTTTATAATTGCCCCAGGATTTTTCTGCATACATAACTTGCTGGCTAATTTCGTCAACATATGGCTTTATGTGGGAACTTCTATCTTTATCCGATACCAACACTCCATCAGGGGAAGCCGCTATCACCACATCTTTTAGCCCCATTGCGAGAATGGGGATATCTAACTCATTAATTATGTGGATATTCTTACAACTGTCATCATACTGTCCATTCCCAATAATATGTTCATTCATTTCTTCTGTAAGCGTATTCCATGTGCCTAAGTCTTTCCATTGTCCGTTATAATGAAGGACTTCCATAGATGTCTCATTTTCCACAACCGCATAGTCAAAGGAAATTTTTTTAAGATTCTCATAGCAATTAAACAGTTCTGTATAGTTACAGGTTCCGAGCAATTCTCTGGCCTTGCCAAGAACATATTCCAGCTTATATGCGAAAACGCCGCCATTCCATAATGCTCCGGCAGCGATATATTCCTCTGCTTTTTCCTTTGTAGGTTTCTCGGTAAAATTGAAGCAGCATGTACCTTCACACGAATATACGGGCTGTATATAGCCGTATTTTTCAGAAGGATATGTGGGTTTAATACCCATAAGCACAAGATTATGTTCTCCGCGGACAGCCGCCTCATACATTTCTCTTATACACTCAAAATAAGATTCTTCTACATATGGGTCAACCGGGCAGACAACGGCAGCCTCATCTTTTGTTACGCCCTGAATATCATGAAGATAGGCTGTTGCAAGTGCAATCGCAGCAAATGTATCTCTGCGGCATGGCTCAATACTTATTCCGACATTTTCGCCAAGTTGGTTATGAATGGCTGATACTTGGTTTTTGCTTGTGGCGATTGTAATAACCGTATCAGGATCAACCGATTTGATTTGTCTATAAATCCGCTGTACCATGGACTCATACTTTCCGGTATCTGTCTGAAATATTTTTATAAACTGCTTTGAACGTATGTCATTTGATAAAGGCCACAGGCGTTTACCTGATCCGCCTGATAATAAAATTATATTCATTTTCCAAAATCTCACTTCCCGTAAAAAAAGGACTTCATAGACCTGGATATTTGTTCTAATGAAAGCCCGCAATAACAATCTTTCTCATCCTTGGTTCCATAATTACGCAGTATTTCAAGGGGAACACCGCTCTCTTCTATACCGTATTCGGCTCCTTTTAGTGCATTTACAACATTTGCAGTTATACTTCCCTTATAAAACGGTGTACATAAATATATTCGTTTTGGAATATCTGCAATCTCATTTTGTAATGTTTCCGAATCAAAAGGAACAATCGTAGTATAATATAAAACTGTAACATCGAGTTCTTTTGCAGCTGCCATAACCTTGTCCATTGTCTCTGCAGCGCAAATCACACACCCCATTGTTCCTCTTTTTAAAACTGCCGCCTTTCCAAACTCAACCGAACACTCCTTTGTGTTGCAATGATCTGTCATCCTAAAATATGTAGGGTTGCTATTTGCATGGCAGTCTTTCCATAATGTTTCAAATTGAGACGGCGTACCTGGCGTCACTATTTCAACACCTGGAATTGTGCTGAGTGTTATAACATCTTCCGGGCAATAGTGGGAGTATCCCAAAGCAGAAAAATCATAGGAAGCACCCGTAACCAAAAAATTTCCTCCCGTTTTTTGATAAGCAAAATCTAATTTGATTTGCTCCAATGACCGTTGTGCAATAAACGGAGAAATACCATAAACAATCGGGATGATTCCCGACAAGGATAATCCGGCCGCCAGGCTTATCGTACCTGGTTCAAAAATTCCTATGTTTTTTGCCCGTTTTGGATATTTCTCCAGCAAATCATGGAACGGCCATGCCCCGATATCAACCAGAAGGAGCGCCGAATGAGAATTGCTGCTTATGAAATTCCGAATACATTTCTGCATCATTCTTCTCAAAACTCATCCACCTCCTTAAAAAGTATTTCCAATTCATCATTTCCAGGATAGCGGTGAAACCAGCTTCGGTCTTCCATCAAAGTTTTACTTCCCCAGCCGCGTATGGTTTCAGCAAGAACGGCAACAGGCTTTTGCGTGCGGGCATGATAAGCATCTGTTAATTGATTCAGGTCGTGTCCGTCAACCCGAATCACATCAAAACCAAAAGCATTTAGTTTCTCGCCCATATCTCCCACATGGATCATCTTCTCAAGCGAATGATTATAATCGACTATCAGGGTGAGATTATTGAGTTTTTCGCTTGAAGAAAACAAAGCGGCCTCCCACATAGTCCCTTCGTTCATCTCTCCATCCCCAGCTAAGCAGAACACCCTGCCTCTGCTCCCTTTCATCCTGTTTGCCCAGGCCATGCCAACGGATATGGGAAATCCATGTCCAAGGCTCCCTGCTGATGCTTCTATAAGAGAACCGAATTTTGTCCTGTCTGCCTGCATTGAAATTCTGGA
This sequence comes from bacterium 1XD21-70, assembly GCA_003669055.1. Taxonomy (GTDB): domain Bacteria; phylum Bacillota; class Clostridia; order Lachnospirales; family Lachnospiraceae; genus Brotaphodocola. The sequence continues at coordinate 81,141 of RAYB01000010.1, read as the reverse complement.
GCCAAACTGGCAGAATGTGTAAAGTTCAGATTTTTCAATCAGGCCTTTCTCAGCAAGAACCACCATTAACGCTAAATTAGACTGGCCTTTGCTTAGGACAAATCTATTCCTATTCTTGTTACTAATATCTGCCTTTGATAAAGGCAAAAACCCATTGTATAATGCCCATAGAATTTCCAAACTTGAAAAGCAGCTTTGAAGATTGCCGTCTTTTCCGGCAGCAGAAACACGCAGCATTGTTTTTCTCATTTCTTTTAAAATCTGTTCCATCTTTTAGCCACCTATTACCTTATGCACTATTTCCTCACCGATTGCCGGTTCCAACGTATAAGACCACTCAGCCGGTATCAGTTTTATTGCCTTTTCCAAATCCGGAAGCAAATCAATCCCTTTACTCATGAAGTACCATCCCCATGCAGAATTAACAGAATTAACCGCCGTCAGGTAATATGGCAGCCTATACCCCCATCCGTACTTTTTATAAATTTTATGCAGATATTTATCATACAATTGGAGGACAATGGAATCATTAAGGTTCTGCTGATAATTGTCATTAAGAAATTTCATCAAAAGTTCTGAAGGAACATTGCCCGCGCCCCGCCCCATACCACAGATGCTTCCGTCAATAAGCAGATCTCTGGATTCATTGCCTCTCATAAATTCCTGAACATTCGCAAATGCCATCTGGATATTGTTATGTGCATGAAAACCAAATAAGATATTTCTATCCAATACAGATAAAATACAGTCTCTCATTTTTATGACATCGGCAGGATACATGGTACTAAAACTATCTACCATATAAAAAGCATATGGGTGAAGACCATTTACATCTTCCACAAGTTGCATAAGTTCTTCTTCTGTATACATAAAGGTTGCCATTGGCTGCATAAATACAAGATAGCCTTTCTCTATAAGGCATTTTGCAAGATCAAAAGTTTTTTCGATGTCGGGTTTGAAATATGCGATACGAATTACATCAGGCGTTTCAGACGAACATTCGGGAAATTTGAAGTTACAGGAAGATGAAACAGTAACCATAACTGCATAACGGCAATCTTTCTTTCTGTTTTTCAAAAGAGGTTTCATTTGTTCAAAATCGGAAAACTTCACCTGCTTTCCCACATGAGGATTTGTACCCATAATTCCAATCTCGATCCAACGGACACCGGCAGTATATAATCCATTGATTATATTTATTGCAGTTTCCGTATCAAATCTCCAATCATTTACATATCCCCCATCTCGTAGTGTACAATCTAAAATATCTCTTCTCATTTTTATTTCCTTTCACAGACAGCAAGAATATGCTCTTTCGTAATATCAAATTTCTTTAACCAATAGCCTCTGTCACCATACTCTTGCGGATAACAGCAATTCAAATCAATACCGATCCTATAGATACGGCTTTGATAACCGCAATCGTTAAAAGCCTCAAGCAGCATGCTTCCCATTCCGCCACGCCTTTGCTGTTCCTCAACTGTAATGATTTCATTATACCTGCACAGAGACTCACTTAAAAGCTTACTGTCAGACAGCTTAAACCAATCATAAATGGTATAATCATCCGGAAGTTCCATATTTAACAGTAATTGAGTTGTACATCCTGTTCCTACAACAGCAATTCTTTTTCCCTTTTTAACAATCCTATATCCTGCCCTGTATATCTCATGATTGAATATTCCAACTGGCACACCTGACCATTTTCCAAAGCGCAAATAAGCAGGTCTTGTAAACGATGTGATTTGGTCTGCCATAAATTCTGCCATAGGATCATCTGAGATACTGTATATATCCAATCCCGCGCAAAGGGAAGCCAAAGCGATATCCTCTATTGTCAAATGTGTTGCCCCACATTCTGCAACACTAAATCCTGTTCCCAACCCGGCTATCACAATCGGCAATTTCATAGTACATGCACAATTCCGTATCTGATCAAACGCCCTTAAGAATGGAAACGGATTTGCTGCATATACGATTACCTTCTTTCCTGCGGCGGCAAGGCCACATGCAATCGCTACAGAATTCTGTTCGGCAATTCCAACACTAATATATCTGTCCGGATGATTTTTGCGAATTTTATCAAATGGAGGACCTGCCAGATCAACAGATACAATTATAATGCTATTATCTTTGCCCATTAACTCGTCTATCTTTTGAAAAAATACATTCCTTGTCTGATTAGCTGCCATACTGCACCTCCCGCAGTTCTTTTCGTGCTGTAAATGCAGCTTCATCAGTTGGAGCCTTTCCATGCCATAACGGTGCATTTTCCATAAAGTTTATACCATGGCCTTTCACTGTGTTCGCTATAATACATAATGGTCTCTCTCTATACGATCTTATATCCGAAAGAGAGTTCCTTATCTCATCTAAATTATGCCCATCGATTTCTCTGGCTTCCCAGCCAAATGCTTCTAATTTTTCTTTCATAGGATTAAGAGGAAGCATTTTTTCAGTAAAGTCAGTAATACATAAAGCGTTTCTATCTATTATTGCAATGAGATTGTTCAGTCTCTTCGCACCGCCAAATAAAAAAGACTCCCAAACAGAGCCTTCATAGCACTCCCCGTCTCCTAATATACAAAATGTGCGGTAATCCTTCTTGCTGAGTTTCGCACTATATGCCAATCCGCATGCAAATCCAAGGCCAATTCCAAGAGAACCTCCGCAAAAATCAACACCGCTGATTTCCAGTTTTGTGTGGATGCCCAGATGGCTTCCGTTTTTTAAAAAGGCCTCATCTGTACCGATATATCCAAGGTCTTGTAATATTGGATATGTCATTACACTTCCATGATTTTTACTCATGATAAAGCGGTCACGGTCTTCCCATTCTGGGTTTTCTGGATTTATTTGCATAATTTCATAATATAAAATACTTATAATTTCAGCACATGAAAATGCGGATGTCACATGTCCCACCCCTGCATTTGCACACATCTCAAGCACTTTTTCCTTAATCTCTGCTACTTTCTTTTGATTAACCATATTTTTGTCCTTCCACAGCAATTAATAAGACAAACGGATTATTCTGTATAAATATCTTTTTGGCCATTGTCCATTTCTATTGGGACATCATACATCTGAACCATAAGGCAGTCTGTCAGAAAGTACATGCTGTGTGTGATAAGCGGATTTATTCTAAAGAAATCTTTAGCGCCGAAAATAACCTTTTCTGTCAGTTCCCCTTTCTTTAGAGTAACCTCCACTTTTCCATCAACAATATAAAAAGCCTCATGGCAGATTTTGTGAAAGTGCCCGCCTCTGTTAACCCCCATTTTCGTCTCTAAAACATTAACCTGGCTATACCCGCCATGTATCAGTTGTACCAACTGTCCTCTTGCATCTTTAAGTTCAAAATCTATATCTATGTTTTCGTATAAACTCATCATGCATCCCTTTCAGAAATAATGCTTGCCTCAGCCGGCCATTCTATTCCAAATCGTTCATCATTCCATTTATAAGTAAACTGTTTGTACTCACCATAATATGTAGATTGCTTATAAGTATAAACAGCCATATCAGAAAGAACATAATACCCATTCCCATACATCGGTGGAATGTACAACTGATGCTTATTCTCATCTGAAAGAACAAATGACTGCCACTTACCAAAATCCGGTGAGTTCTCATCACAATTAAGGATAACTGCATAAACAGAACCATAGACACACTGTACTAATTTGTAAGTCCCAGGATCCCCATGCATACCTTTTAAAACCCCTTTGACTGACTTTGAAATGTCATCTTGGATAAATTTTGCAGTCATCCCAGCATCCTGATATTCTTTCTCATTATATGTCTCATAGAAGTTTCCGCGCTTATCTTCGTGGACGGAAGGTTTTATGAGATAAACTCCCTTTAGGTTTGTCTCTTCGATATTTAACACTACCTTCCCCTCCCCTGTTCAAGATATTCCGCCAAATTTGTTCGGATATGCTCCTCAGCCCGTTCCACAGCCGCCTTTTTCAAATCATGCTGAACCATAATATGTACAAGTTCTTCAAAACTTGTTTTGGTGGGATTCCAGCCAAGTTCACGCTTTGCTTTGCCAGGATCGCCCCAGAGATTCACTACATCTGTTGGGCGGTAAAAGTCAGGGGATACTTCTATAAGAACCTTGCCTGTCGCCTTGTCAATGCCCTCCTCATCTATGCCTTCTCCCTGCCATTCTAGTTCAATGCCAGCATAATGGAATGCAAGGGTAGCAAATTCGCGGACAGAATGCTGTACACCTGTTGCGATAACAAAATCTTCAGGTTTTTTGTTCTGCAGGATCAGCCACATGCATTCTACATAGTCTTTGGCATAGCCCCAGTCACGAAGGCTGGAGAGATTTCCCAGATACAGCTTGTCCTGCTTGCCTGCGGCAATTCTCGCTGCAGCAAGTGTAATTTTCCTTGTAACAAAAGTCTCGCCGCGGCGCTCAGATTCGTGGTTAAAAAGAATTCCACTGCAGCAAAACATATGATAGGCCTCCCGGTATTCCTTGGTAATCCAAAAACCATACTGTTTGGCGACAGCATATGGAGAGTAAGGATGAAACGGAGTATTCTCATTCTGCGGAACCTCTTCAACCTTCCCGTACAACTCGGATGTTGAAGCCTGATAGATACGGCAGGTATCAGCAATACCGGCAATTCTTACTGCTTCCAAAATCCGAAGCACCCCTATGGCATCGACATCAGCTGTACTTTCCGGCACAGAAAAGGATACTTGAACATGGCTTTGAGCCGCTAAGTTATATATTTCGTCAGGCCGGACAGCTGTCACTACTTTCAATAAGGACATAGAATCAGCCAGGTCTCCATAGTGAAGATGAAAATTCGGATGACCCTCCAGATGTGCAATCCGCTCTCGGAAATCAACAGAACTTCTTCTGATAATCCCGTGAACATCATACCCTTTTTCAAGGAGAAACTCTGACAAATATGATCCGTCTTGACCGGTCACTCCGGTGATTAATGCTTTTTTCATTGATTTATTTATCCTCCATATTTTACATTTTAATCCAGGAGTTTGGAATAATATCGATTGGTGAACCGTCCTTAAACCATTGCTTTGGTGCAATAACAATCTTCTCATCATCCTGAATTAGCCAGGCTCCCCAGAAGTTAAAGGTGCTATTGGAGATAACCGCATTTTTACATGCAGACATCACAAATAACTCCTCGAAATCGCTACATACATCCTGATTCATACGGTAAATAATCTGTCCCGGTTGAATATTTAAAGTATCAGCATTCAAGTTTTTCTGAACCCATTCAATATCATTTGAAAAAAATACAAACACCGGATCAGAAACCTTACTGCACATATATTGAATTGCAGCAGCATAATACTCCAATGAACAGGCTCCATAATGGTTTTGTGCATACTTATTGTTTAAGTAATCTCCACGTCTTGCTCCAACAAAAACAGAGTTCTTATTACATATTTGATTCATGAAATGCCGGGTTTTTTCGGACAGCGGCCGACGGGGCTGGAACTCTTTTAAGAGAGCAGGACGAATCGGTTCTAAATATTTCCAACTCTGCCAATATCCATCGAAATACTCACAGCTTAAATATTTAGCAATATCTACATAGGCACGATTTTTTTCAAAATAACATCTATGGTTTATAGTATATTCCAATTTAGTCAGTATCCTATATACTGTCGTACCAGGGATCCTATTCCATGCCAACGGTTTATATTTTTTGACTTCATCGATTGCCGCCTCATTTACCGATAAATCAAATTGTATAATTCCCGAGTTCCAATATTTACGATATTTCTCATTGTCATAGTATGTAATATCAATTTTTATTGGATTTATATGATAAATTTCCTGTAAGTACCTAAGAAACCCATATTGAAACATTTGATTCCCTAATCCAGCCTTAAACTTAACTATCTTCACATTTTGGCTCCTCCAAAAGATTCATACACTTCGTTCACCGTATTATCAGCAATACTGTCCCAAGAATATCCAGACCGAATAGTATCCCCTAATTTTTTTCCCATGTCAGCAAGCTTTACTCTGTCTACATTGATAAAAATTTCATTCATTTGTTTAAAGAACTTATCCATATTATCTTCGCAGAAAGCACAGTCTTTATTAATATATTCTTTGATTGACCCTGTGTCAGTAGTTATCACCGTCTTATCCATTCCAGCAGCCTTAAAAATTATTCCGCTCATACTAGCATGCCTATATGGCATTATCACAATATCTGATAATGAAATATATGTGTTTAGTTCTGCTTCTTCAATAATCTGCGGTTTGTAAAAAATATTATCACATTCTTTTATTTGAGATTCCATAGCAATTAACTCTGAATATCTATGATCCAGCTTTCCAACAATAAAAAGATAATAGTCAGAATTACCCTTATATTCTTTTAACCAATGAGAAACAAGTTCATCCGTCCCTTTGTTATAAAACATGTTGCCAAAAAAAATCCCCACTTTCTTTGCTTCCCTGACCCTTTGCAGCACTTCCCGGTCAACAAGTTCCTCTTTTATTTCTGTTGAAAGTAAATTGTAAATACCGTGGTGTTCAATGGCAAGTTTTCCTTCATACTCAGGAAAATAATTTATGAATTCTTGTTTTATAGATTCACCATGAACAATGATTCTGTCAAATATCGAATAATATTTTCGATATATCTCAGTAAATGATTCACCATTTCTGTGAGGCAAAACATTATGTGCAGTAAATACTAGTTTCACACCAGTCCTTTTTAACTGGTTTAAAAAGAATGCATCTGCCATTGGCAAAGAAAGCCATTGAATATGAATGACATCAACCTTCTTTTTTTTCGTATATCTAATAATCTTCCCATATGCAATTAAATAGCTAATTCCCTTAATCAGCTTTTCTGCCTTACCGCCTTTTTGCGGAGCAAGGAACCAATATTTTAAATCACATTTGATATTTTCTTTTGCAACATCACTTTTTCTGGTTACATATGTCAAATCAACCAGAAACGATAATCCGGCTGCCAAACCAGCTCCATAAGCTATTCCGGTTGGGTCAACGAGAATTACTCTCATAATCTTCTACTCCGCTCTAGGTAAATTGATTTATTGGAATACTCCGCTGTTAAGGCAAGAACAAATGCAATTGCTCCAATCCACCAGCTTCTGTATGTCCCCCAATAGAAAACGATCCAAACCAAGCCAATGAATGCCCACGGGGTCTTAAGGAGCCTTTTCATTAAGGCGATAACCGATATGCAAAAAAAATATAATCCCAGCAGTCCATGCCGGATAAAAAGGACATTCAAGCTTTCATGCATGAACATAAAAATACCGTTATCAATTTCATAATCACTAAATGCCCCTCCGCCTTTCAATGTCCATACAGTATTTCCCCAATGATGCGTAATGGTACCTGCATTTCCTTTTCCAAACAAGGCATACCAGGGTTTATTCCTATATTCATACAGAATACTCATAAATTCATCAACCCGCACTCTTGGTGAATTGGGAAGCTGCAAATACCATGTTGCTAACGAATTTCCTTTAAATTGAAATAACTGTAGCAACTGAGTGAATTTCCAATCATTATACGCGCCAAAATATGTCGTTGTTATCGCAGTCCCTCCGCCTGCTAAAACAACCAAAAGTATAACAGATACTCCGGCAAATGAGCCTAATCTTCCGTCTTTCATTCCCTTCAGTGTGAGAATAATCACTGAGGCCATGGGAATAATATAAAATTTTGATCCCATCTGCGAACTTGCAACGAACAAAATTTCAGCTGTAAATATTGCTCCCAGAATAAAATAACATAATTTATACGACTTTCTGTATCCGGCAAACAGCATTAAAGCAGAAGCTATTGAAGCCCCTAACGGCATAAAAATCAACGTCCCTTTTGAACCATAATGCCCTCTGAATCCGATGAGCAATGTTATTGTCGTTGCAATTGCAGAACATATAATAAGCTGTTCACAAAAGATTTCCAGCTTTTTTCTTTCGTCTTCATTTCCTATACATATGAATACTGCAGTATATATTAATGACATCAATGTTAATATTTTGATCGTGAATTCAATGAATTTTATAAAATACCACATCGACTCAGCAACTCTGTTATCATTTATTATATACACAATCAATCCAGTTGCAGTACCAGTTATAACCATTACAGGAAACAATCTCGTTATTCTTCTAATATCAGCAGTTCTCTTTAATGTTTGTTTATAATGGCCAATATATTTATTGTAAAATACGATACATAAAAGCATTATAAATGCGTAACATAAAACAGATCTCACAATCGGAATAGAGTATATGCTGTATACAACCATGTTTTCTGATACATCTTCCGAGATAAAAGTAGTTGTCTCGAATGACGTAGTTATAAATGCAATCGTCATACAAAAAGCCTTAAAATAATACTTCTGTATGAAAAGAAATATCAAAAATATCCATTCTATAATCGCAATGAACAATCCAATCAGCGGACACAGAACCCCAATAGCACTAATTACATATAAAAATGTCAAAATGAAAATATTAAATATATATTTTTTTTGCAAGGATAAAATTAATTTCATTCTTAATGCCGATATGCTGCTTCTTGTCATTATAATTGCTCCATAATTTCCCTTATTTTCTGTACACTATTTTATTCTGTCCGTTTTTTTGCAAATAAATAAATCAATGTCATAATCAGTAATTTTGCCATATTCGCAATCATACAGCCAAAACAAAATCCTGCAAGACCATTCGTTTTTAACAGCATTAAACCGACCAGTACATATACAATAACTGTGGCAAAGTTAATCACAACCTGCCACTTCATTGTAAGAAATCTCAAGACATATGGATTAATAAGAGATATCAGCACCGCAATAACAACTGTGGCAGTTGTTATTGGAACATATTCCATAGCCCGTTCAACATATTGCGGATATAAAATCCAAAGCAATGGCCTGCTTGCTATTAAACATACAAAATATCCGGTTATACAAACTCCTATTCCAAGAATATATACAGTTCTAAAAGATCTGTTTGCATCGGAATTGCGAACTCTCGACAAGTAACTTAACATTACCCCGCTAATCGGTGTAATAATCAGTGTTATTACTTTGCTTGAAAGGGTCGCAACATGATATACCGAAATCTCTGCTCCTCCGATCATAGGATAAAGCAGCATTTTATCTGCATATGATGTAATTCTGTGAAGGAGGCTTGCTACAATATATATAACATTTTCTTTAAGTACAATTGGGAATAATCTTGTTTTGGTTAATTCTTCATGCCATATTTCAGTTTTTTTGAAAATATAAGTGAGACTGGCCAAATATCCTGCGATATATATAATCTCCCAATATTTAATAAATTGAAATAATATGACTCCAAGAAAATATCCGCAGGCCAGAAGACAATTATTAATAAATATTTTTTTATAATCAAGTTTTAACAGAAATGCAACTATCAGGTATTCTCTTGCTATCCACACTACTGACAGAATACCAAGCATAAATAAATGTAAAATTACATCTGAAGCGCTCTCTGCTTGATTAAAATAGTAAATTGAGAATCCTATAACGGTGATCCATGTAATTATCGCTTCAAATATAAACATTATCGAAAAATCGCCTTCTAGATTCTCTTCTTCATACCTGTTCTGGTAAAGCAAGCGTATATTATTCAAAGAATTTCCTAAAGTTGCGGGAATAACATTCAATAATGCTAAAATAGTTATAAGAAGACCATATGATGATTCATCCATTGCCTTTCCCAAATAAGGCAGAATTATAAGCTGAAGAACCACAATAGAAATTGCACCAGAAACAATATTTAAAATCATATTCCCGGCAATTCCATGCCTAATACTATTGATTATTTTTTCCATATATGATCACTTTCTATGCTTTATATGGATGTCAAAATCTCTTGCTATCGTCTCCTGAATTGTGCTGTCTGAATGATGTTTCCAGAAAGATTCAAACTCTTTTTTCATATCGTTTCTGTCAGTCTCTATAATGTTCTTTATTGATATTGAAAGATTTTCATTTATCAGAAAGCAAATGCCAGGATATCTCTCTTTATAATATTGTGCCAATGGCATATCCGTACACAGAACAGGAATTTGGTGAGAAAATGCATCGAAAATAGAAGCACTTACCCTGTAGCGATACCCTTCTTTGAAAGCAATTAAAACACTGCGGGCATTGTTAAAATAGTTTTTATAATCCTCATCTTTTATCCAACCAGTATATACTTTCAGGAATCCGTTATCATATTTCACTTTTTTTGATCTGAGGACAACATGATATCCTGATTCTTTTATCATCCCCGATTTCATCTCATCATTACATAAATCAGAGATGAATCTGTCATTATTACTGCTGCTTAATCCTATACAATCAAACTCATTGCCTCCCCCTAATCTTTCAATTTCCCTTTCTATAGGATGCGGCCAGCAGCAAATTTTTTGGCAGCTAATCCCTTCTTGTCTTATTAGATAGTCCTTAATGAAATCTTCTAATACGCAGTGTGTTACTTTATCTTTGAACAGGTTAAAAAACACTCGCTTTATCTTTCCCTTTTTTCCGCCAATATTCAATTGGTCAATTTCATTATGCTGAATTAAAAAAACAGGCTTATGTCCACCTAACAATTTCAACACGAATGGCATGGAAAAGAGATCATGTTTACCTATCACAATTCCATCAATCTCATTTTTACAAAGGATATTTTTTGCTTCTATTGTGTTATGAATTGCATTAAAGAAAATTCTTCTTGTCGATGCCTTGTCATACGGCAGTTCTTTTGCATTATATCGGTATGATACCGTTTTTTCGGTTTTTCTATACCAATTAAACGGACATAATACAGTAAGGTTGCATACTTTTGAAATGTTTTCTATCATCTTTTCTTCATAATACTTATGCCCAATTGGATATGTCAGGTCATAATATAGAATGTTCATATTACCTCTCTGCCACTTTTGCTATACTCTACTGATATTCTTTCTATATCTAATCTTCTTTATTATACCAAATACAGTGTTAATCCCTGTCAGAAATCCTGCTGCAGCTTTCCCTTTTCCTTCACTTACATACCACATTTCATAATTGAACTTCATTCTGCCCAGTGGATTCTTCTGCCGGTTCGTAATTGATCCGCTGCCCCGCACACGATATGCAGCGAGATTTTCATCAAGCAAATAGGCAGGGCATTTTTTTACAACTTTTACCCAGATTGCATAATCATTTCTCTTCCTGATATCTGCCACTTGAATAATGCCTACATGCCCCCTGTCATACATGACAGTAAGACATCCCATATGATTGAACATAGCCATACGAATCTTTCCAATTTTCTGCGGTCCGGTCCAAAGAGTGCCTAAGGAATTGCCCATATCATCTATTTCACTATATTTTGTATAAGAAAAGTGGTACCCGTGTTCCTTCATGAAGTTAATCTGTTTTTCCAGCTTTTCAGGTTTCCACAAGTCGTCGGAATCCAGAAAGGCAACCCATTTACCTTTTGCCTCCCGAAGCGCTTTATTCCGGCTCACGGCAGCACCGCTGTTCTTTTCGTTTTTCAGATACCTTATTCTTGTGTCAGAGAGAAATGGCTTTACTGCTTCATCTGTATGATCTGCCGAGCAATCATCCACAATAATCATTTCCCAGTTCGTATAGGTCTGATCTAAAACACACCGGATCGTTTCCACAATAAAATTGGCTGTATTATAGGAGGGTGTGATTATAGAAACCAATTCGTCCGTTCTCTCATCCATCTCATGTATCTTACCTGTACTGCCTTCCATAACACTTTTATCTCCGCCTAACACACCGATAGACCTAAAAAAACATTTTATGTCTATCTTGATTCCCTGTTGCTTTTTATATTCCCCATCAAGTTTCGCTTTAACAGATATCTCCAATTCATCCCGTCCGTTAATCTGTGCCAAGCCGCTCAAACCAGGTTTTATATCATTCGCTTCCCATTTATCTCTCTCTGCCGTCAGCAGGTCCTGATTCCAGAGACCAGGGCGCGGGCCGATCACTGACATATTACCGATGAATATGTCCCATATCTGAGGGAGTTCATCAAGGCTATGAGCACGGATAAACCTTCCCGCCTTTGTTATGTATTGCTCTGGATTTTCCAGCATATGCGTTGGTTTATCATGAGGCGCTGTCATTTTCATAGAGCGAAACTTGTGGAGTTTGAAATATTGCTTGTTTTGGCCTATGCGCTTTTGTGTGAAAATAACCGGCCCTGGATCGTCAATTACAATCCAGAGGGAAAGAATCAAGAAGATTGGAGAAAGGATTATAAGTCCGCAGAAACTTATCAAAACATCAAAACATCTTTTCACATATTTCTCGTAAAAACTTGGACTGTGATTGCTGTTACCAATAGCCACTAGATGCCCCCTGACCCCATCACCATTCACATCTTCACTCTCATCCTCGATAAACTGGACTTTTTTTCCTTCCATAGGATTTTTTTCTTCTGGTTTGTCCTTATATACAGAGCCTGGTTTCTTTATAACAGCCATAAGAACCATAAAAATAGCAGCAACTAAAATTATCCATAAAATAATCATCATTTTTCACCCAATCCATTCATCCCCTCCGCCATCTCCACTCCCATAAACACATCCACTGATTTCCCCATAAATTCCACCCTCACCACCACTTCCCTCTTATGCAGGTTCACCTTCACCACATCCCCCACATAATTCTTTAGAGGCCCCTCGATCACACGAATCTGCTTCCCTTCTCCCAGTTCAATCTTAGAAAGTACAGTCTTGCAGTCTTTCCCCCCGATTCTTTGGATCATCTGCTCCTCTTTCTCACTTAAAGGGCAGAAAAATGCCTTCTCTCGGCCCAGCATCTTCGTCAGTTTAGGAACCTTTTTAAGTTCCTGGTACAGCCCTTCTGGTTCTTTTGAAATAACAAACACATATCCCCGGAACAAAATTTCCTCCACCTTGTTCCAGGAACCGTGAAATTTTTTCATCCGTTCTCTTTTGGAGACAAAGCATTCTTCAACATAACAGGAAGAAACCTGCTCCCTGATCATACCGGCAGTCCGTTCTTCCTCCCCAAAAAGGGTCTGTATCACATACCACATATCCTTCTCTCCTGTTCTCTGTTCCCGCAGCCCGTTTTTGGGCATGCTTCGCCCTTCCTCCGTATCAGAGACACGGAAGATCTTCGCTGCCTATATGACCATAAGAACCGGACCCCTGTGCCAATGCTTCAGTGATCCGTCTCCTACTCCTGCTAAAACCTAACTATCTTTAACTTTTTTCATAAATCTCCAGCCCCACAGTCACCTGCCTCTTCCCGGTTCCTAAAGGGATCTCAATGTCCGCCGTCCTTTTATGCCGGTCAATCCGCCGAATCAGTTCCTCGCGGCTCTTTAAAGGACCGCTTGTCACCATAGGATTTCCATTCTTTATGATCCCTTTGGACATAGACACCAGATTATCCCTCTGGCACAGCGTTTTCATATAGGGAAACCCGCAGGGAATGATAGAAATATCTATCCCCTCCGGCTCTGCCCTGTAATCTACCGGCAGAAGCATATCATCTGGCGGGAGTTCATCTCCCCGTACCGACAGAAAGACATATCCTGGAAGAAGGGGACGCCGTTCCAGATGCCAGCTTCCGCCGTAGCGCATCATCCGCTGATACTCAAAGCAGGCTACTTCTTTCAGTTCTCTCCATTCGGCAAGGGCTTTGTACTTCCGGGTCAGATCCTGTTCTTTTCCCTCAGGACATTTCAGTAAATACCAGATTTTCTCCATCTCCTTTACAGATCTGCCATGGACATCCGGCATAGCATATCTGATTTGCACTGCCGGATGCTTCTAATGTGACACTTAACTATATATTAAGCGACAGAAATTAAGAAATTCTTTTGTATTTCCTGCTAAAAAAGGGAATTGGTTGCGGTTGACGCTTATCAGAAATGATGTTATAATCAATTCGGTTATGAAAAAAAATGAATTTTTATAGATTTTCAGAAAGAAAAAGTGTCGCTTAATATATAGTTAAGCGACACTTTCTTAATTATCAGCTGTCTCATTGCCGAGGAGAATATGATGCAGAATCAGGCGCAGACCCAAATCAGCCGCGCCGTATCATCCCCCTGCACGGCCTCAGACCACCGAACCCCGCTGGCATAGTCGGACAAAATCAGGCCTGCCTCCATCAGTTCATCACCAAAGCAGCAATAATCCCGGTCGCTGATGGTATATTCCAGGTCCGGGCAAAGCCCTGCTAAGCGCAGCCGGTCATATCCCCGGTTCACCGGCTGGCGGCTGCGGAACACAGCCACCAACGCCCGTTTTTTATCCTCGGAAACCACCATCCAGGCAGCTTCGTTCTCCTCAAAGGGGCTCTTTAGGCGGTAAAATGTCCCGGTGTGAAGGAACCTGCGGTGTTCCTTCACAAAGCGCACCTGCTCCCTCACCTGCTCCTGTTCCTTTTCTGTCAGGAGGTTTAAATCCAGTTCATACCCAAAGGCGCCGAAATAGGCGCAGGCTGCCCTTGTGGCCAGCGGCACGCTCCTAAAGGTCTGATGGTTAGGCACCGCCGACACATGGTTCCCCATGCTGCTGGCCGGGTAGACATAGGAAGTGCCGTATTGGATCTTGACCCGCTCCGCCCCGTCCGTATCATCCGACAGCCAGCCCTGGGGCGCGTAGTAAAGCATCCCCGGGTCAAAACGCCCGCCCCCGCTGGCGCAGGACTCAAAAAGAACCTGCGGGAAATCCCTGGTCAGCCGGTCATATAGCCGGTAAACACCCAGAATCTGGCGGTGGTACACCGTTCCCTGGTGCTCCTTCCCCTTCCCCACGGAAAACAGGTCCGATATGCTCCGGTTCATATCCCATTTCACATAGGAAATCGGGCTGCCCTTAAGGATATCCTCCATCCGATCCCCAATATAATCCACCACCTCGTCCTTTGAGAAATCCAGCACATACTGGTGCCTTCCCATGCAGATCTCCCGTTCGCTGCTCCCTAGGACCCAGTCCGGATGCGCCTCAAAAAGCGCGCTCTTTCGGCTGACCATCTCCGGCTCAAACCACAGCCCAAACTGCATCCCCAGTTTTGTCACAGACCGGGCAATCCCCTCTATCCCGCCGGGAAGCTTCTTAAGATCCGGCGTCCAGTCCCCCAAAGAGGAGGTATCGTCATCCCGCTTGCCGAACCAGCCGTCATCCAGCACAAACAGTTCGATCCCCAGTTCCTTCGCCTTCCTGGCAATGTTATAAATTGCCTGTTCGTCAAACTTCATATAAGTAGCTTCCCAGTTATTCACCAATATAGGCCGTTCGCGGTCTCTCCAGTATCCTCTGGCCAGCCTGGTGCGGTATAGCTTGTGGTACACCTGGCTCATGCCGTTAAGCCCCTGGTCCGAATACACCAAGACAGCCTCCGGCGTCTGGAACTGCTCCCCCTTCCTTAGCGGCCAGACAAAGCCCTCCGGATGGATGCCTGCCATGACCCGGACCGTCCCCATGGTATCCACCTCTGCCTGGGCCAGGAAATTGCCGCTATAGACCAGGCTGATGCCCATCACCTCCCCGGTATGCTCATCCGTATTCTCCCTCTTCAAAGCCAGGAAGGGGTTGAACTGGTGGCTGCTGTGCCCCCGCATGCTGTGGATGCTTTGCACCCCTTGGTGAAGGCGGTGGCAGTCCACATACCGCTCCCGCAGCGAAGCCCCTGCCAGGTCAAGCATCTCATAGCGGCAGTCCGGCAGGTCCAGGCTGATGCTCATCGCCCTAGCCAGTTCCCAGGGCGCCTCCTGCACATTCTCAAAACGTGCACTGCGCACAATCACCGGAAGCTTCTCAAATATGGTATACAATAACGTCAGCTTCCCCCCAATCAGCGGATCCTCCAGTTCGATCTCCAGCGTTGCCGCCTCCTCCTCGGATTCCACATACACGGCAGGTAGGCCGAAAAGCCCCGGCTTCCCCGGGCAGGCACGAAACCCCCGGTAGCAAAAGCTGCTGATACGGCTCCCGTTTTCCCGGCAGATTTCATAGGCCGGGTAGCGCATGTCCCCTGTCCCGAAAGACGGATACTCCTGTTTCAAATGCTCCAAAGAAAAGGTCGTGTCCCCAGGAAACACGCAAGGCGCCATATCCCTATGCCCCAGTTCCAGAAGATGGGAAAAATCCTCCCTGTCACGGATACGCTTCCCAAAATAAAGCTGCCCCATCTGCCCGTTCGCCATCTTTTTCATGATATAGCTGATTTTGTCATTACACAGGTGGAACACCCCTGTAGCCTCATGCACAATAATCCCCATCCTACGTCCTCCGCTCAAATTTCATTCCGCTTTCCTTCATACCCTGATCCACGCCGCCCCCTCGTACGGCCTTAAGCCTGTCCCTTTTGGTGCCTCCTCATAATTCCCCAGCCAAAGCCTTGCCTCCTGCCACGTCCATCCAGGCACTGTAAGTTCCTGCCATTGATCGGTAAAATTGCACGCCACCAGCATCTTTTCCCCTTCCCATTCCCGCTCATAGACAAACAGCCCCGGGTGCTCCGGCAGCAGCAGCCGGTACGTCCCCTCCTTCACCACCCAGGAATCCTTGCGCAGGCAAAACAGCCTTTGGTAGAACGCATACACCGAATCCTTCCGCCCCATCTGCTCCCTGGCATTGACAGCCCGGTAATTGTCATTTTCCCGGATCCAGGGTGTCCCTTCTGTAAATCCCCCATGGGCAGAATCATCCCACTGCATGGGCGTGCGGGCGTTGTCCCGTCCCGTATGGTGGATGTACCCCATCATCTCCTCATGGCCAACCTTCCCCCCGCCTACCATTTCCTCGTACACCTGATGGATCTCAATATCGCGGAAATCCTCCAGTTTTTGGAAGCCGCAGTTCGTCATCCCCAGTTCCTGCCCCTGGTAGACATAAGGCGTCCCCTTCATCAGGTAGAGGCAGACGGCCAGCATTTTCGCCGACCGTTCCCGGTACTGCGGCGCATCGCTCCCAAACCGCGACACCGCCCTGGGGTAATCATGGTTTTCCCAGAATAGGCTGTTCCACGCACGCCCCTCCAGTTCAAGCTGCCAGCGGCTGAGCACTTCCTTAAGCTGCACTAAGTCTACCGGGTTCACATTCCATTTGCCGTACGGCCCCGGGCACAGTTCCACATGTTCAAAATGGAACATCATATTCAGTTCCCCGGAATCAAAGCCCGCATACTCCAGCGCCTCCTTAGTCCCCACGCCTACGCCCTCGCCCACGGTCATCCAGTCAAAACGGGACAATATCTCCCGGTTCATCTCCTTTAAAAACTCATGGATCCTCGGCCCGTTGGCGTAAAAGGGCTGGCCGTCCCCATAAGGGTTCCCGTCCTTTAACTCCCCGTCCGGATAGGAGGGCTCCTTGGAAAGCATGGAAATCACATCCATGCGGAAGCCGTCAATCCCCTTTTCCCCCCACCAGGCCATCATATCATAAATCTTTTTCCGCAGACCGGGGTTCTCCCAATTCAGGTCCGGCTGCTTCTTGGAAAAAATGTGCAGGTAATACATCCCGGTGCTCCCGTCCCAGGCCCAGGCCGGCCCCCGGAAACGGGAAGCCCAGTTGTTCGGCATGCCTCCCTCCTTTTCTTCCTTCCATATATAATAATCCCGGTAAGGGTTCTCCCGGCTCTTTCTGCTCTCCTTAAACCAGGGATGCTCATCCGACGTATGGTTGACCACCAGGTCCATCACCAGCTTCATCCCCAGCCCATGTACTTCCCTAAGCAGGGCGTCAAAGTCCTCCATGGTGCCAAATTCCTCCATGATCGCCTGATAATCACTGATATCATACCCGTTGTCATCATTGGGGGACTTGTAGACCGGCGACAGCCAGATCACATCCACCCCCAGTCCCTTCAGATAAGAAAGCCTCTGGCGGATCCCGTTTAAGTCACCGATCCCGTCCCCGTTGCTGTCCTGGAAGCTTCTGGGGTAGATCTGGTACACCAGGCTGTCCTTCCACCATTCCCGTCTCCTATTCATCACAATCCCCCTCTTTCCACAACTTTTTCTGCCCGGATCCGGTATGTCTTAATCTCATACGGCTTAATAAAATCACAAAAACCGTATTCCTCCGGCTCTATCTGCCGCACAGTCCGCTCCAAGAGGTCACACTCCTCCACCGACTGCACCGCAAAGCCAAGCCTCACCTTCATCCGGGTTCTGGTATTGCGGTTTTCATAGATCCGCAGGATGTACCCGTCCCCATCCTCCGCCTTCTTGATGGTCTCAAAAAAGCAGTTCGGCTGGTCGATGGAAAGCAGGCTTAAGCCGTCACCTGCCCCCATTTTAGGCACCGGCGCCGTCACCGGCGGCACATTCAGGCCGTAAGCCATCTCCACCGTGGATGCCTCCTGCCACCGTCCCTGGTGGGGATAGACGGAATACGTAAATTCATGGATCCCCATATCCGCGTCCGGGTTGGGGTATGTCCCTGCCTTGACCAGGGTCAGCCCCATCTCGCCGTCCTTCACGCTATGGCCGTATTTGCAGTCATTGAGCAGGCTGAGCCCCAGCCCGTTCTCCGACAGATCCGCCCATTTGTGGGCACAGACCTCGAACTTGGCCGTGTCCCAGCTATGGTTGTTGGTAGTCTCCCGCTCCACATTGCCGAACTGGATCTCATAGGAAGCCCTGGTGGCATTGATATTGGCCGGGAAATTCACCCGCAGCAGCTGATGGTGGTTGTTCCATTCCGCCCGGTTGACGAAATCAATGCGCGGCAGGTCCGGATACAGCACGACCTCCTGCTCCACCACGGAATCCGCAAATTCCAGGCGTATGCCGACCACCGTCCGCACCGGCCCTGTTTCCTTTAAAACCGGGGCCGACACCCGGTCCGGCCCATAGGGCTTCTTTTGGTAGAACATGTCCACGTCCCAGTTGTCCCAGTTCATCGGCCGGTCCTCATAGGCCAGAAGCTGGTTACCCACACGCCCCTCCTTCAGAAGCTGGCAATTGCTCCCCTTTTCTACCAGGGCAGTCAGTTCCATCCTCTCGTTAAACTCTGCCCGGTACCAGGGATTTTCAAATACCCCTTTCCAAGTATCCGTGGGCGCCCCTGCCGGTTTAGGGGCAGCCTTGCCGGCCCTCTCCAGCCTATAAGTCCGGGTGCCGGCCGACGGGAGCCCCCGGGCAAAGAACAGCAGACGCCCGTCGCTGGTATACTGCATCGGGCATTCCGTCCCTGCCCCGTCCCAGACCCGGCAGACATCCGGCCCTGCCCCCGTGGCCTCCGCCACATCGTCCCGCACGAATCCCAGGGTATTTACCACGATAAGAAAATCCCCGCCCCCGCCTTTGTCCCCTTCCCAGGCAGGCTGCCCCAGGCACCCGGCCAATGTCCGCGCTTCGCGGACACCTGCTGACAGGATCTCCTCATATTCCCGGTCCGTCTGCTCATATACCGGCCCGATTGCACTTCCCGGAATAATATCATGGAACTGGTTCAGCAAAATCACGTCCCATCCCCGCCCAAGCAGTTCTTCCGGATACGGATAGCCTGCCTGCTCAGCCATTACCCCTAAGATCTCCAGCTGTCCGTACAGGATCTCGCTCTTCCTGTTATTCCTCTTATTCCTCCCCATGGAGGTCAGCGTCCCCCGGTGGTACTCAAAATAAAGTTCCCCGTCCCACACCGGCATCCCCGGCTTGCCCGCAATCTTCTCATACGTCCGGTCAAAAAACTGCCGCTCCGGCTCCTGGATGAACCGGGGGATCCCGGGCATTCCGTACTGCAAACGCTCTGCCTCCTCTAACATCTCCTTCGTAGGCCCGCCCCCGCCGTCCCCGAACCCGAACAGCATCAGCGTGTCCTCCGTCAGATCCCGGTTCTGGAAACGCTTGAATGTCCCCAGCACCATATTCGGATTCACAATCCCGGTATAGGTTGTGGTATTCCGGGTATCCGTAAAAGAAACATTCAGCCCCAGCGTCTTGTCAAAATCGCAGGCCGTGGGCATAAAGACAAAGACCTGGCTGCCGTCAATCCCCTTCCACAAAAACGTGTCATTCGGCAGCTGGTTAAACTGGTTCCAGGCGATCTTGGTGGTCATAAAATAGGGGATCCCGCACTTTTTTAAAATCTGCGGAACCGCCGCCGAATACCCGAACACGTCCGGCAGCCACAAACACCGGCTGGCAATGCCGAACTCTTCCCGGAAAAACCGCTCCCCCTTTAGGATCTGGCGCACCAGGGACTCCCCGGAAGGCAGGTTGCAGTCCGCCTCCAGCCACATGGCTCCGTCCACCTCCCAGCGCCCTTCCTTCACCTTCTCCTTGATCTTCCCATAAAGTTCCGGCTCCTGCTCCTTCACAAACTGGTACAGGATCGGCTGGCTGGACATAAACCGGTAATCCGGGTACCTCTCCATCAGTTCCAGTACCGTGGAAAAACTCCGCAGCACCTTCTCCCTTGTCTGCTCCACCGTCCACAGCCAGGCAATGTCAATATGGGTATGCCCCACACCGCTGACCGTCGGGCCCTCCATGCGCACCTTTGTATAAAACTCCCTTCGGAGAATCTCCTCCGCCCTCTCTAGGGAATCGTAAAACCGCTCCGAATACGGCTGCCGCAGATCCAGCACGTCCGCCGCCGGCCCCATCCTCTCCAGGATCCGGCGGTAATTCTCCGGATCCGGTTTCTTTAAAAGCCTGGCCGCCTTCACCGGAACCAGGAAATCATAATACATCTTTTCCACGCGCTCGTCCACGGTCACCAGTTCCGTATGCAGGATCAGGTCCCCCGGAACGCTTCCGCTAAACGCAAGCAGGGCAACCTCATACTCCTCCCCTGCTTTTGCCTCCTTACAGATGCAGATTTCCCGGTGGTTGACATCCACCCCCTGGACCATCTTCCCGTTTAAGTAGAACAGCATCTGGGGGTTCGTCGCATCCCACTGCCCCTCTCTCCCTGTAGTGACCAAAAACTCCACATGGCATCCGTCAAACTCCTCTGGGATCCTCACCACGGCCCGGTACCACCGATGGCTCTCCAGCACCCTCCACGGCTCCCGGATGTCGCACTTCTCCCATCCTTCCAAAGAACCGGCGGCGCTCCCTTCGTCCTTCCCCTCTTTGCGGTAAAACTCTGTCACCGAAACCCGCTTTGGCCTCCGAAGCCCCTCCAAATCCGCCGCCAAGCGTTCCATCCGCTCCAATTCAAATAAAATGCCCATTCCGTCTCCTTTCTGTACCGCCCCGCAAAATCAGGCAAAACCATGCCAAACTGCCCGGCCTGGGAAAATGGGTGGGAAAAAGGCGCCCGGGCAGGAAAATAACTGCCTGGGCGCCACCCACCTGATATACCACCATCTAAAAGCCTTTTGTCAGCCTTTCACAGCCCCGGCCGTCAGCCCTTCAATCATATACTTCTGCGCAAACGCAAACAGGCACATCGTCGGAATCAGCGACATGATTGTTCCTGCTGCCATCTCACCCCACTTGATATCGTATTTCAGGATCAGCCCGTTTAACCCCACCGGGATGGTCTTAAATTTATCCACATCGATAAACATGACCGCCATAAACAGTTCGTTCCACGAATTGATGAACGCAAAGATGATGCTCGCCGCAATCCCCGGCTTGATCACCGGAACCGCTACCCGGAACAAAGCTGACAGATATCCGCACCCGTCGATCCACGCCGCCTCTTCCAGCGACTTCGGCACGTTATCAAAAAAGCCGCACAACGTCACCACCGAAAACGGGATCATCATATTGGTATACAAAAATGCCAGCCCCCACAGGTTATTCAACATCTTTGCTTTGGCCAGCATCTGGTACAGCGGCGCCAGCATGATAAACATCGGGATCATCTGCGTGATCAGGAAAAACAGCAGCAGCGCCCCTTTCAGCCGGAAACGGAACCGGCTGATGACATAGCTGGCCAGGATCGCAATAAACACCGAACACAGGGCAGCCACCGAGGAGCAGATCAGGGAATTGAGCATGTATTTGGCAAAACTCCCCTTCCACAGCATTTCCACATAGTTCACGAAGGATACCGGGTTTGGCAGGTACTTTACCGGAAATGCATAGATTTCCCCCTGGGAACCCTTTAAGGAGGTCAGCAGCATCCACACAAAAGGAAACATAACCAGAACCAAAAATCCTCCCAGCACGATAAACTTTACTGCTGCTGCCAGATTTCTCTTACTTTTTGCTGTCATACTACGCCTCCTCCTGTGCATATTTCGTGACCGACATATAGACTACCACAAAGATTACCAAAAACAGGATACACAGCACACCGACTGCCGAGGCCAGCCCGTAATCCAAACTCTGGACCAGCTGCATCATATAAGAGGTAACGATATTGGAAGAGCCTGCCGGGCCGCCCTGCGTCATCGAATAGATCAGGTCCGGGAAATTGAAGATCCAGATCACCCGCAAAAGCACCGTCAGCAGCAGTACGGAACGGATGCAGGGTACCGTAATGTTCGTAAACTTCTGCAGTGCATTGGCTCCGTCCACGTCGGCGGCCTCATACATATCCTCGGACACGCCCCGCAGAGCCGCAGTAATCATGATGGTAAAATAGGGGATCCCATACCAGATGTTCGCCGCGATACAAGAATAAAGCGCCGTCCCTTTGTCAGCAAGCCATCCCACCGGCTGGCTGATCAGATGCATCTTCATCAAAATATCATTGATGACCCCGGAGGTCCCATTGAACATCCAGCGCCACATGATACCAATGATAAACCCTGACACCGCCCACGGGAAAAAGATCAGTGCCTGGTAGATGCTGGCCCCTTTAAACTTCCTCTTAAGCAGCAGTGCAATGCCGAATCCGACCGTAAACTGGAAAAACAGCGACCATCCCACCCATTTCACCGTATTCAGCATTGTCGTGTAAAAGGAATTGCTGGCGCTGTGGGAAAACAGCTTCTGGAAATTCTCCAGGCCGATCCATTTGATGTTTTTTACATTCATCAGGTTATAACTCTGGAATGCCATCATAGAACCCTTAATCATCGGATAATACGTGAATATCATTGGAATAATGACGGCAGGAAGAACCATGAAAAAGATAAACCGTGTCCGCCTCATTCGTAGTTTCGACTTTTGTTTCATTCCATACCCTCCTCTTCCCTGCAAAACCATATTTCTACACCGGCACGAAGGCTGCACCCATCGCAGTCTTCGTGCCGGTATCTGTTAAAAACAGGTGCTTTTTACCACTTCTGCCCTTCGTCCTCATAAGCCTTCTTCCAGAACTCATCGAGCCAGTTCAAAAGGTCATCATCCGAAATCTCGTCGGTGAGGTATTTCTGGTACATCACATCCACCTCGGTCTTGTAGGTGGCAAATGCCTCATACATCTGCGGATATGCCGCATGGCGGTATACATCCGGCTCGGCTGCCATATCCATATACATGGCAAAACGTCCCTCTGAGAAGTAAGTGTCCTTCTCCGCCGCATTGTTGTGGATCGGGATGGTGGAGTAGTTCTTGGCAAAATAAGTATTGTTCTCGGAATTCGACAAGAACAGCAAGAAATCAGCCGCTTCTGCCGGATGCTCGGTAAAGGAAGTCATCCCCCAGCCGGCAAACCCGTTCGGGAACACGGCCTGCCCGGACGGCCCCTTGGGGAACGGCACCAGTTCCCACTGGTCATCGCCCATGTCGGCAGAGCAGGTGGCAATAACCTCCGGATCCTGGATCAGCATCGCCGTGGTCCCTCCCACGAAGCCCTGCACCATCTCGGAAAAGCCCCAGGCGATCGAGTCGGTCGGGCAGGTGTTCTTAAAGAGATCCTTATAAAAATGAAGGGCTTCCTTGATCTCCGGCAAAGTAAAGATCGTCGCGCCGTCGCCGTCCTTAAGGTAATATCCTGCCGTCGGGTCTGCAATCTTGTCGGTGCCCAGCCAGCTCCAGTAGATCGTGTCGGCATACTGGTATCCGCTTGTGCCTCCGCGGAAGGAATAGCCAAAACGGCTGTTGGCCGGATCGGTGATCGCTATGCCGGCATCATAGACATCCTGCCATGTCTCCGGCTTTTCCAGGCCTTTCTCAGCAAACCAGTCGGCACGGTAGAAAAGCCCCCTCTGATAGAATCCATAAGGCATCATGTACGCCGTATCCTGGAAATAATGGATCACCTCGTCTGCCGATTGGGTCAGGGTGTCCTTCTCCTCCCAGGCATCAATGTACGGCTGCAGGTCTGTGATCCACCCGTTGGTTGCATACTGGGTGATCGTCGAATCGCGCACCTCCACAATGTCGGCCCCGCTCCCGTTCATCAGCATCTGGGTAATCTTGGAATCCGCATTCTCAAGCGGCGGGGAAATGATCTCAATCGTCACATTCGGATGGTCTGCCTGGTACTTATCCGCGATCTCACGGATCACTGCCGTACGTTCCGGGCTGGTCAGGGACTCCACCAGTGTGATGGTGACTGCCTCCCCGGAAGCTGCCGCCTCTGCTTTCGATTCTGCCGGTGCCGCTGCATCCCCGCCGCCGGCCGGTGCCGGTGCAGGCTCTCCGCCGCCACCGCAGCCGGTCAGCATTGCCGCTGCCAGCGCCATTGCCATAATTCTTCTCTTCTTCATGTGTTCTCCTCCTTCTTTTATTCGGGCATCCCGAAAAATGCCGGGATACCCTTTAAGGTCCATTCCCGTCCATCCCTTTGCTGCAGATTCACGCAAATGCCCTTAAATTCGCTTTCAGTTCCGATTCCCCAGGCACTATCCTGCCCTTTTTGGGGGTTTTACCACACAGCCTTCTGCTTATAGGCTCCTAAAGGCTGACTCCAAATCTGCAATCAGGGCTTCCGTGCCCTCCAGCCCGCAGTGGAGCCGTATAATATTTTTATCCCCCCGCAGCCTCCGGCAGTTTTCTTCGTCCTGCCTCACATGCGGCAGGAAAACCAGGCTCTCAAATCCGCCCCAGGAGACGCCGATCTTAAATATCTTTAAACTCTCCGCCAGCTTTGCCGCCTCCTCTGCCGTGCCCTCAATCTCAAAACTCAGAAGGCCGGTATTCCCGCTCTGCTGCCGTTTCATCAAATCATGCTGCGGGTGGGAGGGCAGCCCCGGGTAATTCACCTTCCTCACCTTCGGGTGCTGTTCCAGGTACCGGGCCACTGCCAGCGCCGTCTCCTGGTGCTTCTCGACCCGCACCTCCATCGTCCTCAGCCCCCGTATCATCAGCCAGGCCTCCATAGGCCCCGGGATCCCGCCGAACAGTTCCCGGTAAGCCAAAAGCTGCTTCATCAGTTCCGGGTCCTTCACCGCCAGCATCCCTCCGATCACATCGCTGTGGCCGCCGATATACTTGGATGTGGTATGCATGACAATGTCCGCCCCCAGATCCAGCGGCTGCTGATAGAGCGGGGTACAGAAAGTATTGTCAATATAGACCTTCGCGCCGCACTCCTTGGCAATCCCTGCCACCCCCCGGATATCCTGGAGGGAAAACACGACCGAGGAAGGGCTTTCCAGAATAATCAGGCTTGTGGCTTTGCTGACGCACCCTGAAAACTCCTCCAGCCGCTCCCCGTCCACATATGTGGTCGTGATATCCATGTGCTCCCGGCAATAGCCGTCCAGGAAATCCTTCAGCGGGCCATAGGCATTGCGCACGCACACCACATGGCTCCCCGCCTTACATACCGTCAGGACTGCCGTGGTGGCCGCCGCCATGCCGGAAGCAAAGGCCAGTGCCCCCACCCCATGCTCCAGCGCCCCAATCTTATCCTCTAAGATACGCACCGTAGGGTTCTGCACCCTCCCGTAGCAGTATTTGTGCTTATCTTTCCTGTCAAACTCATAATAATCATCCAAGGTCTCAAATACATTCAGCGAATTCATAAAAACCGGCGGCACGATGGCATTATAATAATGCTCATACTCCTCCCCGTAATGGGCCGTGATCAGCCGGCTGCTCTTCAAGTATTGGCTTTGGTCAGACATGGCTATCTCCTCTATGCTATATGCTATATGCTGTATGATAGGTTGGTGTTAAAAAAATCCGGTTTTGCAAACAGCTTTGCCTGTCTGCTTCTTTAAGCTAATCTATCTCTGGTTCCGGATATCCTGGTAAATGGCATCCAGCAGCCTTTCATTGATCGCCTGCGCCTTCTTCACATTCTTCTCGCAGATCGCCTGGTAGAGTTCTTCATGCAGGGGCAGGCTCGCCAAGAACGGATCCTCCATCTCTAAAGGGAACTCCCAAAAACGGTCTATGACGCTGCTGATCGATAAGATCATCTGGTACATCACCTGGTTGTGGGACAGGCGGTAAATGGTATAATGGAACTGCTTATCCTCTGCCGTCTGCTGCTCACCCCGCCGAAACTTTGCCATCAGGACAGCAGTGATCTCCCCCAACTCCCGGATCTCCTCCGGGGTAGCCCTGTGGATCACCATCCGGAGTATCTCCTTCTCCAAGACCTTTCTGACCTCCAGCATCTCCAAAAGCTTTTCTTTCTCCCTGGCAAAATCCAGGATCGCCAGCCCCGTGCCATCCCCCCCGTCCCCCACATAGATCCCCTTGCCGTTGCGGACAGTAATGACTCCCCTGGCTTCCAAAGTCTTCATCGCCTCCCGCAAAGAAGTCCTGCTTACCCCCATCATCTGGATCAGTTTTTCCTGGGAAGGAAGGCGGTTTCCCGCCTTCAGGCCGTTCCCTTCTATGAATTCCTGGATATAGCGGATGATCTCTGACTGGAGCGGTGTTCGTTTAATCTTGCCATTCATTTTGCTTTCATGCTCTCTATTTTTGTCACCTATCATAGCACTAACCTTATCACATTTCCGTCATATTGTCAATCTCATCAATTAATTTTCCAAAAAGCGAGGATATTTTTATCTGTTTTGCACAACCAAAACAGCGCGGCAAGACAAATTTTCTCCTTTAAAAATCCACGGATGCCGCCCACGCAAGCCTAATCACCCCAAAATCTGCCTCAGCACAGAAGGATCCTTAATCTTCTTATCCTCCGCCAAAAATACGATCTTCGCCATGATCTCCGCCGTCTTCGGATCCTCGTCCACAAACGGCAGGAAAAGCTTGCCCCGCTTCTGGCTATGTACCGGCAGGATCATTAACATCTTGCCGCCTTCCATATGCACTGACCCGCTGCCTAAATGGACATTGTAGGATGCCCTGCTGCCCTGAATATGTGCGTGGCTGCCGGACAGTGTGACATTCTTAAGCCCAAACAGAGGCAGATTGAATTCCACGATTGCCCGCCGCATCTCTATGGTCGAATGGCTGGCTTCCGGATCCACACCGCCGGCATGTGCCACGCTGACCGCCAAATCCACATCCCTCATGACCTCACTGTAGATCAGGCCCGGCACCTGATCCATGGTCAGGGCCTGGAAGGTCTTCCGATCCGAAAATTCCACCCACTCCAAAGTCGGCGCTTCCACGTCACTGGGGGAAAACCAATCCGCCAGGGCATAGATCCGGGCAACGATATTCTCTTTATAATAAATCTTCTGCAGCCCTTCTTCATAATCGGCCACCCAGCGCCGCCCCCGCAGGCAGCCCACGGTTTTCCCGGGCTGGATCTGGTTCCCGGCAAACATCCTCGAATACTTCTGCCCGGCTTCTTCCGGCAGCTTCACATACAGTTCCCGGAAAACCTGCTTAAACGGCTGACGGATACCATGGCTGAAAAGATACCTCTGGTACTCATGCCACTGGCCGGAGCGCCAGAGATCCAGCGGATGGGCAATGCGCAGCTTCCCGTCCGGCGGCAGCTCCTCCTTCTGTCCGTCCCAGGAAGACAAGATCAAAGAAATGCCCTCTTGCCCTGCCGTCCCGCTGCCTCTCACGCCCGCAAAGCCCGCCACAAAGGGGGACGGCCCGCCGTCCACATATTCCCCCTGCACAAACACCAGCGGTTCCAGGACTGATTGCACCACCGGGTTGGAAAACAGCTTTGCAACCTCTGCCGCCATAAACACCGTCCCGTGCTCCATCGCTTCTTCCATCATCGCCCGCGTGCGCACATACTGGTCTTTCAGCTTTTTATGCGCCTCCTTCACCTCCAGCACATAGGGCTTCTTTGCCAGGCGGGACGGGACAGACTTTAGTTCCTTTCCGCCTTTCCGGCACAAAACCTGGCTTTTGCCGTCCTCCCCGACATGAAGGCGGATCTTTGCATCTTCCACCGCCGTCCACTCCATCAGGGGGGCATACGCCTCCACCATCCGGGATTCCATATTCAGCACCAGCCGGGTCACATCCCCGAAACCGGCACGGACGCTGAGGTTCACCAGCGCCAGTTCCGCTGCCTTCGCCTCGCTGGCACGCCTCTGGGCGCCGAACTGGCGGCTCTCCTTCTGGTACTGCTGGATGTACTGGTAGCGTTCCAGCAGATCCTTCTCCCGGTCCTCCCCAAGAGGGACCAGGCCATAACTCATCAGCAGGTCTTTATTCCGTTTGGCTGTGATCTCCTTGCAAAGCATTTCCAAAGACACCTTGCCTGTGGCGGCATCGGCATATTTCCTGGCCCGGGAATGGGCTGTCCCGCTGGAAATATACTTGGCCGCATTGTAAAGCAGGCCGAAATTCTTCTCCCCCAATAACCCATAGGCCTCCTCAAACCAGGCCACGTCAAAGGCTCCGTTTTGCAGCTCCTCCGGGGTCAGCGGGGTATACCTGGCAATGATGGCCTTTTTCTGGTCGTCAAAATATTCATTCATATGGGCCATGAAGTAATAGCAGCCGCTCTTAAGCCCCTGCCAGCCCAGATAGCCCTGGATCACGTCAATCCACTGCGGCGCATACATCGCCACCTCGACCAGGCGCGGCTCCTTGATATGCGTCCCCTTCAGTGCCGCCCGCAGATCTTCCCCCGTCTCTCCCTTTTGTGGATAGCACGCCTTTAAAAGGCTGCTCAGCACATCCTTTTTAGAGCGGGTATTGCCGGAGTAATAGTAGGAATAATAGGCGTCCCGGCTCAGGGTGTCCTTCCCCAGCGCCATCAAAATCCGTACCAGGTAATTCGTTCCGCTGATGTAGCTGACGCCCCTCATGTCCCAGGAAAACTCGGTCTCAGCCTCGCCCCGGCGCAGTTCCGTGTCCACCAGCTGCGGCACTATCCGGTCGTACATCCTGCACATCAGCT
The DNA here is from genome assembly GCA_003669055.1 of bacterium 1XD21-70. GTDB lineage: Bacteria > Bacillota > Clostridia > Lachnospirales > Lachnospiraceae > Brotaphodocola. The sequence continues at coordinate 52,025 of RAYB01000010.1, read as the reverse complement.
GTCCCAGCCAGGTATCCTCCCCCAAGGCACCCTCCCCCTGCGCGAAAAGCCGGTTGGTCATCTTCCAGCCGAAAAAGGCATCCAAAAACTTCCTATTCTGTGTCTTCACCCCTTCGCCCCGCTTCACCTCGCACAGCATCCGCAGGCAGTCCTCCCGGGCAAAATACTCCATCACTGCCTTGTACAGGGTATCTTCCGCTATCATCCCACCTTGGTAGGCCTTCAAAAACCAGTACGGGCAGATTCCTGTCATCGTAGCTTCCCGGCCAATGCCTCCGCCGAAAAGGAAGCGCCGCCGCATCCGGTCTTCCTGGCATTTTACCTCCAGCTTCCAGGCGGCCGCAAAGGCACGCCAAAACCCGTCCGGCACACTCCTTCCGTCTTCCCCAGGATCCTCCTTTTGCCACAGGGACAGGCCTGACAGATACTGGGAAAAGAAAGGCATGCTGCCGATAGAGGCTGTGGTTTCTGTCATCCTCCCATTCCATCCCACGTAGGTATAGCGGATGACCTTATTTTCCCGGTTAACCACTGCCTCCATGGCCAAAGCCAGGGATATCCCTGTCTCCATAAGCGCTTCCCGGCCTGAAAAATGCCAGTGGTACACCGCCATGATTTCCTGAACCTGCCTGCCGTATTCTAAGCCGATGCCCTGCGGTTCAAACGGAAGGCCCCCGAATATTTTTTGGTAAAAGGGTTTTGCTGCCTGATACGCGCCCGCGCTTTTCTGGTTCAGCAAAATCTCCAGTTCCACCAGCACCCGGTAATCCCGGATCTCCTCCTCGTAAAAACGGCCGAACACCTCAGCCAGCGGATAATCGTCCAGCTTCCTGTCCCAATATGGCCGGTGGATGTCCCGCTTCCCCTCCAAAGAACTGTAGGCATTGCCAAGCAGCGTCCTCTCCCCGTTAGCCGCCGCATACTCATAATCCTTATTTGCCCTGACCAGCCCGTCCAGCTTCTTTAATTTTTCCAGTGCCTCTTTCACCGTGAGGGGCATGCACTCTGCCATCATCTGTGCAGGTGTCTTTGGTTTTTCCTCCGGGCCGGGTTCCAGCAGCACATCCGGCACATCCGGGTCGTAGATCCCATATCCCTTTTTCTCTGCCGCCGTCTCCCCGGACTGCCCGCCCAGTTCCTGCAAAAGGACGCTCTCCTTATCCGTGGGGTTCTCCACCAGCGCGGCCAGGCCTTTCACCTGGTTATAAAGCCCTGCCTGCTTCTCCTCCTTGGAAAGCCGCAGCAGTATGTCAAGGCCTGCGCTTCTCTTTTCCTCCCGCTTATCCTGAAGAAGGCGCCGCAGGCTCCCCTCCATCTTCTCTTCCGGCTGCTCCATCAAAAGCCCGATCAGCGTCCCCCGCAGGCTGCTCCGCTTAAACCGCAGCATATCCTCCACCATCCGGTACTCCTGATCCTTTAGGCTCAGTTTTTTTACCACCTGCACCGCTTTTAATGAGGTTTTTGTATCTGCATTCCCCACATAACCGATTGCCAGTTCCCGCTGCCTTCCATTGGACGGCCGGTATAGGAGGAGGTTGAAAAGCATCGCCCGCAGGCCGCTCTCGGCCTCGCCTAAAAGCGCGGCCGTCTCCGTAACCTTTTCCTCATCCCGCAGCACATACGCCAAAAAGGCCAGTTCGTTTACCACATCTGCCGGTGTCAGTTCCACCCGGTACCAGGGGAAAATACAGGGGTCGTAGACCACGCCTTTCTTCGGCAGCTGCCCATGCAGTTTATGAAAACACCCGTAAAGCTGCTCTGCCTCCTGCCTGCTCCCGAAGCACTCCTCCACATCCATCGCCTGCGGTTCTCTCAGATCCGAATCATAGACCCGCTCCTTCATCGCCTTCCGGATCAGCCGCATTGTGCGCTCGGCAAATGCCGGCAGAAAAGCCGCCGTCAGTTCCACATCCCCCGCGTGCTCTAGTATCACCTTCTTCGCCACCCGGATTCGGATCTTCTCGTCATACAGGCTGTTATTGTAAAAGGACGCCGTCAGCCGCTGGTTTTTCGTCCCCTCATCCACCAGCCGCTCCATCGACCGGACGGCATCCTCTGCCTCATAAAAGCCCTGCGCCCACAGCGCCGCACTGATAGCGATGGAATCATTCGTCCCCAGCAATTCCCGGCAGTAGTCCTTCTCCCGCAGGCACCGGCCCATGAGGGTCAGCATCTTCCCGTTCACCCGGTCTGCCTGTTCTGCATCAAAAATGCCGATCCAGGTTGACACGGCACGCTTCACCGAAGAAAAGCGGATGAGGCCATGTTCCTCAATCACCTGCAAAAGTTTTAAAAACGCCTCCGCCGTCCCCTCATCCATGGACTCACAGATGGCCTGGCGCAGCCCCTCCTGCAAACGTGCAGCCAGCAAAAGCCTGCACAAAAGTTCCTGCAGTTCCTCATTGTCCGAGCGGATAATCCCCAGGATCATCTGCCGGTCTAGGTACGCCGTGTTATTCTCACTCAATATCACTTCCTTCAGCGCCTCAATCACCGCCTGGTTCCCCCGGTCAATCTCCGCCGCATACAGATAGCTGAAATCCGCATAAAAATAATAGTTATTGTGGATATAATCCAGCTTCTCCCCGTCCATCCGCCGCAAGATGACATCCTCCAGCCTTTCCCCGCAGTAGAACAGTTTCTCATACGTCAGCAGCAGCGAAAACAGGGAAAAGATATGCGGCCCATAGGAGGCTGTGCGCACCGTCCTGCGCATCCACCCCCGGGTAAACGGGAACCGGTTCAGCTTATCGGCTATGGCCAGGCAGGAAGGCTGGAATTTTTCGGGCACAAATGCATCCAGAAACTTCTGGCGGGAAACCGCCAGGGCGGACGGCTTTCCTATACGGAACAGGCTTGGGGACGCATTCACCGGCCTAAACCACTCCGACGGCTTTTTCTTTGGGTCTGCCTCATATTCCCTGGCAATCCTTCCGATTATCTCGCTGCCTGCCGTCTGACCGTTCTTCATTTGCAGCGCCAGTTCCTTCTCCTCCCCCGAAAGCTTCCCGATCCGCCCTTCCAGTGCCTTCATCCGGCTTTTTGTAATCTCGTTCCTGCTGTTCCAGTTAAACTCTGCCATCTCACCACATCCTTCCCGTCAGCATTGTCAGCCTGACAAATGTAAATACCTTCTCCTCGGTCACCACAATATCCTCATCCAGCCTGTCCAGGGCATACCCGTCCGCAAAAATCCGGTAGATCCCGTCCTCAAAGCACTGAAGGGCATTCTCCCTTGCTGCCGCTAAGTCTGCCTTCTTCTCCCCGTAAGAAATGCCAAAGCCGATCTTCCCGCTCTCTGCCTGGTCTTCAATCGCCTCCTTCGTCAAGCAGGCCAGGACCTCCGGGCACTGGCCTTCCCCTCCCTGTGACTGCTCTATCCGCTGGTTATACTCTGCCACCTGGGAATCCACCACCGCCAGGATCAGATCCCTTACCGTCCCCGGCCGCCCGGCAATCTCACAGGATGCCTCCTCCACAGACTTCCTCCTCTTCCCCACGCTCTTTACATTTACCCTCAGCCTCAAAGCCTTACACCTCCACGCTCTGTCAATAGCTATAGTATATCATTTCGGCGGGTTTTTTGAAACGGTTTTTTTGATGGGTACGCTTTTTAGATGGGTACGCTTTGCGGGGAGGGATGGGGCGGGGGCGGTGCCTGGCGGTTTTGCGGTTTCGGGATTTAAGGATTTCTAAAGCTGCCAGGTTTTGCTAAAAACGAAACAAAAATGCATAAACTCGCTTCGCTCAGACAGTATGCATTTTTGTTTCAACGCAAAGCCTGGCAGCTTAAGAACTCCTAAAACCCCTGCAAATGCAAAAACCGCCAGGCACCGCCCCCGCCCCATCCCTCCCCGCAAGGCTGTTTGCTGTAAATCCTACCATATAAAAAACAAAAAAGCGGGTATACATACCTGCGTATACCCACTGTCAATCCCACCATCATTTCATTTTTTCAGTTTCCCACCAAGCCAACAAACAGCAGCCGCAAAACAGTTCTGCCCAAAGAGCCAGGGGAGGAGGGCAAGGTTCGGCGACATTTGCAGGGTCTTGCTGTGTCTTAGGGAAAAAGGCGGCAGTTGTACGGATCCGTCGGCAGAGCGGATCGCGCTTGACGCGGCCGCGAACGGATACCTTGCCGTGACTGCCGTCTTTTTCCCTTAGAGACAGCAGACCCGGAAACCGGAGCCGAACCTTGCCCTCCTCCCCTGGCTCTTCCTCCACACCCCACCCAGGCTGCGTACCCCCCCCCCACACACACTTTCATTCATAGCGCAGCGCCTCAATCGGATCCTTTTTGGCGGCCTTTGATGCCGGGTATATCCCGAAGAAGATCCCCACCATGGCCGAGAATCCCACTGCCAGCACTACTACGCTTGGCTTGACGATCGCCTGCACGCCTAAAAGGCTGCCGCCGATCATTACCAGCCCTCCTCCTAGCAGGATTCCCACGATCCCGCCGCAGGCGGAAAGAATCGCCGATTCAGTGAGGAACTGAACCATGACATCACGGGTTCTTGCACCCAGGCTCTTGCGGATCCCGATCTCGCGGGTGCGTTCTGTCACTGACACCAGCATGATGTTCATGATGCCGATGCCGCCCACCAGGAGGGAGATCGCCGCAATGCCTCCCACGGCCGCTGCCAGGCCGCCCATCATGCTGTCCATCTGGCCCATCTCATCTTTGGCGCTGTTCAGCCGGAAATCCTCCGGCGCCCGGCCTTTACTCTTTGCCACATAGTGCTTCAGCCTGTTATAAAATTCATCCATAGTCGCCTCGTCCTTAGCGTAAATCCGCATCGCATAAAAATAATCATTCGGCCAGGTGAGGATCGTGTAAGGCAGGAATGCCTCGCCGCCCTCTGTATTGGCCCCCATCATCATGGCCTGGAACGGGCTTAGCTTTTTGCGGTAGATGCCCACAACGGTATATTCCTCGGTGGTTCCGTAAAGAGTAGTGCGGAAAGTCCGTCCCACCGCGTTCTCTACGCCGAACAGGTTCATGGCGCTATCCGTATCCATGACCACATTTTTCCGCCGCCCCAAGATATCCCCTTCATTCAGGTACCGGCCGTACACCATATTAACCGGCTGTACTTCCTGGTAATTATAATCAATGCCGTTAAAGCTAAACTTGATGGTTGTCCTGCCGCTGACCGCGTCCGCAGAGACATAGGGGCGGCTGTCGATATAAGCGATCTCGTCCCCGAAGATCTCCTTGATCCGCTCCATCTCATCCAGGGTAAAATAGTCGCTCTGCCGTACGTCATCCACCCAGTAGCCGATCGCAAGATACGCCTGGGTCACCCCGATCTCCCGGTATAGCCCCTCGAACATGTTCCTCATGGTATCCCCGATGGACACAATAGAAATCACGGAGCCGATTCCGATGATAATCCCTAACATCGTCAAAAACGAACGCATTTTGTTGGCACGGATGGCCGAAAATGCCATCTTCATATTCTCTATCAGCATAACCCTACTTTCCTTTTGGCATATTCCCTATTCATACCGCAGTGCTTCAATGGGATCCTTTTTCGCTGCCTTCGACGCCGGATAGATCCCGAAAAAGATCCCGACCATCGCCGAAAAGCCTACCGCCAGCACCACCACGCCTGGCTTGACTATAGCCTGCACCCCCAAAAGCCTCCCTCCCAAAGTCACGATGCCGCCTCCCAGCAAGATCCCCAGGATTCCGCCGCAGGCAGACAAAATCGCAGACTCTGTCAAAAACTGAACCATGATGTCCTTTGTCCTCGCGCCCAGGCTTTTGCGGATCCCGATCTCACGGGTCCGCTCCGTCACCGACACCAGCATGATATTCATGATGCCTATGCCGCCTACCAGCAGGGAGATCGCCGCAATGCCGCCCACGGCCGTTGCCAGCCCTCCCATCATGCTGTCCCACTGCCCCATCTGGGCTTTGGCCGTTTCCATGCGGAAATCCTCCGGGTTCCTGTCCTTTGATTTTGCCACATAAGCTTTCAGGTTGTCAAAAAACATGTCCATGCTCTCCTCATCCTTGGCAAAAATCCGGATATCATAAAAATAGTCATTCGGCCAGGTAAGGATCGTGTAAGGCACAAAAGCCTCGCCGCCATCCGTATTGGATCCCAGCATCATGGCCTGGAATGGGTTTAAATCCTTTTTATATACCCCTACCACCGTATACTCATCCATGGTGCCGTATATGGTAGTGCGGAAGGTCTTCCCCACCGCATTCTCCACCCCGAACAGGTTTATCGCACTGGTCGTATCCATCACCACATTCTTCCGCCTTCCCAGGATGTCCCCCTCATTCAGGTACCGGCCATACACCATATTGACCGGCTGCACTTCCTGGTAATTATAGTCGATCCCCTGGTAGTTGAATTTTACGGTTGTCCTGGCACATACCGCATCCCCGGAGGTGAAGGCGTCGCTGTCAATATAAGCGATCTCATCCCCGAAAATCTCCTTGATCCGCTCCATTTCATCCAGGGTAAAGTAATCGCTCTGCCTCCAGTCATCGACCCAGTAGCCGATGGCAATGTACGCCTGGGTGATCCCGATCTTCCGGTACAGTTCCTCAAACAGCCCCCTCATGGTATCCCCGATGGACACGATGGAGATGACTGAGCCGATCCCGATGATGATCCCCAGCATAGTCAGGAAAGAACGCATTTTATTGGCTCGGATGGCGGAAAATGCCATCAGCATATTCTCTATCAGCATGGCTCCTCTTCCCCTTCCGGCACAGCCGTATTGCCCTGTCCCGGCATGCCGGCGCTGCCTGTTTTTTCCTGCCTTGGCTTTCTGGGCATATTCGGCTGGTCGCTGACCACCATCCCGTCCCGGAACCGGATAATCCTCTCCGTAAACGCCGCGATCTCCTCCTCATGGGTGACCACCACCACAGTAGTCCCCTCTTTATGGAGCTGGGAAAACAATTCCATGATCTCCACGGAGGCCGCCGTATCCAAATTCCCCGTCGGCTCGTCGGCCAGAAGAAGGGGCGGCTCGTTCGCTAAGGCACGGGCAATGGCCACCCGCTGCCTCTGGCCGCCGGATAGTTCGTTGGGCATATGCTCCGCCCGCTTCCCTAACCCCACCCGCTCCAAAAGCACCCGGGCACGCTGTTCCCGGAACCGTTTTCCTTTGCGGGCATAAGTCATCGGCAGTTCCACGTTTTTCAATGCCGAGGTACGCGAAATCAAGTTAAATGACTGGAATACAAACCCGATCTTCCGGTTCCGGATCAACGACAGTTCATCCGGGCCCATCGCTGCCACATCCACCCCGTCCAGGTAATAATGCCCCATTGACGGGCGGTCAAGGCAGCCCAATATATTCATCAATGTCGATTTGCCTGACCCGGACTGCCCCATGATCGCCACAAATTCTCCCCTGTGGATCGTCAGGTTGATCCGTTTTAACCCCAGGACTTTCAGCGCCCCTGTATCATAGATTTTCACCAGATCCTCCAGGCGGATCAGTTCCTCACTGATATTTTCCGTGATATATCCCGGAAGCCCGGGAATCTTCCCCCGCCTGTCCGCCCAAGCGGCCGTAAGTTTGGGGATAATCCCCCCAGCCCGAAACTTCCTGCCAGGCTTTCCCGGTAACCAGCCGCCTCCCAGATCCTCTGTTTTTCTGTGATTCCATAATTTCATATGATTCCTCCGCTACAGCCACGCCTTTCGGCGGCACGTCCTATGGCCTGCCAGGTCTTCACTGCATCGGGGATGCCGTAACTGCCATGCCATCCTCTAAAAAGGGCATGGGGGACGGTATGTAGAAAATCCCCTCTGCCAGCCCCTCCCCTTTGACCTCCACATCCACGTCACTCTCCACCCCCGTCTCCACGGGGATCATTTTCACCACATTGCCCTCCACTGCGGCCAGGAAGGTTTGGCCTTCCTTTTCCACCAATGCCCCCATGGGCACCACCCAGGTATCCTTTGACTCGTTAAGCACAATCTGTGCCCGCGCCGTGATCCCGGCAATCAGCTTGGTATGCGGGTTCTGGATCTGGATCGTAGTCGGGATAACGCGTTCCGACGAGCCGCTTCCCTTCTCCTCGCCGGTAGGGGAAATCGAACTGATCACGCCCTCTTCCGTCTCCCCGCCAAGGATATCTGCCGAGATCTGCGCCTTCTGCCCGACCTTTACCTTGCCGATGGAATATTCGCTGACATTGATCTTCATCTCCAGATTTTCCAGGTTGTCAATGGAAAACAGCGGCCTGTCATCATCCACCGTGTCCGCAAAACGGCCCACCCGGGAGTTGACCCGCACCACCGTACCGTCAATGGGGCTGGTAACCTCCACCTCTTCCAGCTGCTTTTTCTTCTTTTCCAGTTCAAACTCCGCATTCTTGATCCTCAAAAAATACGAATCGCTGGCCACCGGCCTGCCGTTTTGCAAAGTAAAGGTGGAAACCTGCCTGGATGCCTCTGCCAGCGCATCCCGCGCCGCCTCCAGTTCCATCTGGGAAACATCCCCTCCGGCAAACAGCATGGCCTTGCGGTCATAATCCCTTTTGGCCGCCTGCTCGTCCTGCCGCGCTTTCCCGTATCCGGCCTCTGCCTGGATCTGGGCTTCGTTTTTCTCCGCCACCGCCAGGTCATAGGCATTCTGGGCGATCTCCACCTCTTTCTGCACATCCGCCGGATCCAGGCGCGCCAACACCTGCCCCGCCTTGACCTTATCCCCCTCCTTCACCAAGATCTCCTCAATCTCCGCATGGAGGCGGGATACCACCTCCGCGCTGTCTGTGCCGGAAACCGGCCCGCTGATGGACAGTATCTCCTCCACATCGCCCTTTGCCAAGGGAACCGTAGATACCATGATTGCCCCCTCGCCGCTGTTTCCTTTTCCCTTCACCGCCACAAAGAGAGCAGCAGCCACAACCACCACCCCCGCAATTATTTTCTTTTTCCTGCTCCAGGATTTCCAGAACCTCCAATTTTTTTTGCCTTTTTTCGTCTTTTTCTTCTTTCCTGGCGCATCCTCCGCCATCAGTTCGGCCAATCCCTTCTCAAATTCCTGATCTGTCATGTCAAAACTCCTCTTATTGTTGTTGCCTCTGCCAGTGGTTCTTCCTCCGGGTATTCTATCCCTACTATCCTACTCCTATCCTCCTCATCCGTCAATCCATTTTACCCCCCCCCCGGCTTTGTCAACGCTTTTTTGCCGGATGCGCTGACCCTCTGGCAGCAGAAACCGTCTTTCCTGAAAAGCCAGGAGGATTAAGGGTTCCCTCAATCCTCCTCGCCTTCTCCTTGTGCCCTTATGGCCTCCTGCCTACTGTGCAGTTTCTAATTTTTCCCACAAAAACTCCGGCACCTGGCCTTGGGGGAACCTCACCTCAACACTGGCATTCCAATCCCCCTCGCTGCCGTTTTCATATGGCATATCGGCTCTGCCTTCTCTTTCCTCCCCTGTATCGGATCCCGGATCCCACACCATCAGGCAGACATTCAAATCCTCTATCGGGAAAACCGGATTATAGTAGCACAACGCACTTGATACCACATCCTCCCGGATCTGTGCAATCCTCTCCGGATCCCGGATAAAGAAATAGTTCCCGTATTCTCCATAGATTCCCGTCTCAGCCATCACGGTGCCGGTATCCTCTGAAAAGCTATAATAGCCGGCCAAATAATCATCGTTCAGTTCCACCCGGGCTGCCCGCACATCCAGTTCAGCCAGATATCCGCCGGCCTTAACTCCCTGTGCCTCCAAAAGCCGGATCGTCTCGGTAAAGGAGGGGTATACGGGATAAAAATCTTTGTCGGCAAGGTCATTCCTTGCCCAGTAATAATACCCTTTATAGTTTTCCTTTGCCCTGTCCCCCAACGCATCCTGCCCGGCCCACCAGTCCATGCCTGCCTCATCTGCCTCCTGGCTGAAACGGATCAGGCCAATGGGCATCTCCGACTCCATCCTTTCTAAGGTCATGGCAGCAAACTCCCTCTGGTAGGTTTCCAAAAGCTGCGCCTTCTCCCCGTCAGGCAATTGCCTTAAGCAAACCTCATTCTCCCTGCTGTCCCCCAGGGAATATTCTCCCCGGAAACGGATTGCAGCTACCTGGTCTGCCGTCCTAGACAGAAGCGGGAACACGCCCTTTTTGAACTCTTCATTGGCGTAAAGCCTGCCCGTAGCAGAGCGCAGCTTCTCGTTATAGACCGGCATATAGTAACTCCGGCTTACCTTTCTCCCGCTATTGAGCGTATAACAGACCTCCACCCGGCTCCAGAGCTGCTGTTTGCCATAATCTTCCCGTTCGTTATAATATCTGCTGTCCCTGGGAACCGTCGTTCTTTTGTTCTCCTCTGCCCGGCTGATCCCATCGGAAGCAATGGCAAGCAGGTTTTCAATATCATGGTACTCCATATTCTGGATCACATAACGGTTGGAACTTTCATCCACCCACTCATAATGGCCGCCCTGGCCGTCCGGCAAATTTTCCGTATTGCCATAGGATACCCAATTCATCAGCCTATCCACATGGATGGATGCCTCCCGCACCTGGCCGGCCTTCGGCAGATACCGGTCATAGCCGAGAAGGTCGAACCGGAACACCAGAAAGACCGCCGCCGCTGCCGCCAGGCAGCACACCAGCTGCAGCTTATGGGAAAACAGCTTCCTAAAGTCAAAATGATAAATAATCTCCACCACACAATGGCAGATCCCCCCGCCGAACACAATCCCAAAGAACGCCCAGCCCACGGAATTCCGCATTGCATAGAGAAACAGCCCCATCCCCAAAGATGACAGCATAGTCAAAAGGATCCGGATCACCGGGCGCGTTACCGGGAATGCCATGGCCTTCCCCGCCGCCTCTGACGGGCGTTTCCGGTACAAAAATCCGGACAGCAGAGCCAGAAGGACTGAAACCGCCCAGGCCGTCATCACGGGTATGGCCATAGGTTCCGGGCTCATGTACTGCTGCCCGTTATGCCCCAGCTGATAAATATACTCCGCAACCGGAGAAAAGCGGATCCCATGCATCATCATATCCTCGGACAAGAGCCCCGGCAGATGGGGTGCATAGGTCACAAAAAAGCAGGAAAGGTATCCGAGCAGCAGCCCCGTCGCCATGGGCATGTACGCGGCAAACACCGCGGTGCCCAAGAAAGCAATTACCAGATGCCCCGTCATCATGGCCGCTACCACCACCGTGGAATACATCAGGATGTAGTAAGTGACATGCAGGCCATAAGCCGCCAGGGCTACCTGCCAAAGCCTGGCGGAACCCGCTCCGTTGGAAATTCCCACCAGCACCGCAAGCACCTGGCATATCCCGTAAGGAACCGCCAGGATGAGGATCCCATTGAGGAAATTGGCGGCAAACAGCTTCTCCCTCCTCACCGGGAGCCCATGGTAGAAATCCACCTTGCTTTTGGAGTTTAAATAGGAAAAACTGCTCAGGCCGCAGATCAGCGACGCTACCATCATCAAAAACACCGTCATCCCGCAGTTAAAGGACAGCCACCGGACAAGCCTTTCTTCATATTCTGCCAGCCCTTTTGCATAATCCATGTATTCCTTGATCTCGCCGGCCGTAAACGCCGCCACCACCGGATAGAAAAAGAAGAATCCCAGGCTGAGCAAAGCCACCGCCCATATGCGCCTTTTCAAGTCCTCTTTCATCAGCTTAAAAAATAAGTTTTTTGATGTCATAGCCCACAACCTCCGTTTCACTGATAAAGATTTCCTCCAGGGACAGGGGGATCGTCTCATAAAATACCGGGTTTGCCGTCTGCATGGCATGCTCCACCCGGCTTAAGTCTCCCCGTACTGTCAGTGTCAGAAGCCTCCCCCTGCTCTCTTTCTTGATGATCTCCATGCCTTCCAGCCCCTCCGGATCCATCCCTTCCGCCAGCACGCACTGCACCTTGTGGATATTCATCTTCATCTCATCCAAATCCCGGCTTAAAAGGATCCCGCCCTTGTGCAGAAGCCCCACATGGTCACAGATGTCCTCCAATTCCCGCAGGTTATGGGAGGCAATGATCGGTGTCAGGTGGCGTTCCTGCATATCATTGGCAAAAATGCTCTTTACTGCCTGGCGCATCACCGGGTCCAGGCCGTCAAAAGTCTCGTCACAGAACAGATAATCCGTCCCTGCGCAGACACCGCAGATCACGGAAACCTGCTTTTTCATGCCCTTGGAGAAGGTATTGATCTTGCGCCCCTCATCCAGGCCAAAACTGCGCATCAGCCCGTGGAAGCGCTCCTTGTCAAAAGAAGGGTAGGCGATCCGGTAATACGCCATCATGTCCCTGGGGGTGGAATTGCCGAAAAAATACTGGTCATCTGAAATATAGAAAAAACGCCTCTTCGCCTCCTCGTTCTCAAATACCTCCATCCCGTCGATGGTGATCGTTCCTGCATCGGGCTTTAATACCCCTGCCGCCATCCGCAAAAATGTGCTCTTGCCTGCACCGTTGGTTCCGATCAGGCCAAACACACTTCCGTCCCGGATCTGGGCATTGATATGGTCCACCGCCACAATATCATCGAATTGTTTTGTCAGGTTCACTGCTTCTATCATACTGTCACCCCTTCCTGCACGTTCCCGGCCTCATCATATGCCTGGTGTGCCAGATCCACAAATTCATCCCGGCCAATGCCTATCGTCTTTGCTTCTTTTGCCAGCCCCCCCAGTTTTTTTGCCATCTCTGACTGCCTTGCCTCCCGCAGCTTACGGATACTGCCCACAAAGCTGCCGCGCCCTTTTACAGAATAAGTATATCCCCTGCGCTCCAGTTCCCCATATGCCCTCTGAATGGTATTCGGATTAATCGAGAGTTCCATGGCCAGGCTGCGCACGGAGGGCATCTGGCTGTCTTCTTCCAGGATCCCCAGCATCATCAGTTCCTGGAGCCGTTCTACCACCTGCTCATAAATTGGCCGGCTGTCCTTTAAATCCAGCAGAATCATCTATATTCCCCTTTCTCCCAGCCCTCGTGGATAAGTGTACTAAGATTGTTAATACACTTATACCACAGATTCCCAATTTCTGCAAGAGAAAAATCCTTACAAAATTATGATTTCTACTGCACGGGCCTGCGCATAAAAAGAAGCTGCCGCAAAGCTGCGGCAGCCCTACTACCTGTCTGTATGTAGCCTACTCCAAATTCCGGTGGATCATATCCAGCACTTCGGCCAGTTCCCTTGCCCCCGGCTGCCCCGGCGCCGACCGCTGCCCGACTGCCCCATAGGAGATCGCTGAGCCAAAGGCTTCCCCTACCAGCCTGCTGACCATCCCCAAAGAGGCCATCGACATCGTGACAACCGGATATCCCACCGCCTCCTCGCTCATCTCCAGCGTCACCTCCAAAAGTGCCAGCACATCCCTCTTTGACTGCGGCATCACCGCCAGTTTTAAGATATCCGCGCCCAGCTGCTGCATTTTGCGCAGGCGCCCCAGCATCTCCTCCTTTGGCGGCGTCTTAAAGAAATCATGGTTTGAGCAGATGACCCGTACCTGCCTGCGGTGTGCTTCATCAAGCATCCGGGTCACTGCCTCGTCCCCGGCCAGCAGTTCCACATCCAGCAAGTCCACATAACCGCTTTGCACCACGGCAGTATTCAGCGCCTCATATTCCTCTGCAGGCAGAGCCTTTTCCCCGCCCTCCCTGGCTGTCCGGAAGGTAAAAAGAAGCGGCTTCTCCCCCAGCTTTTCCCGCAAAAAGCCTGCCAGCTGCACCACTTTCTCCGTCTGCAGGGCATCCTCATACCAGTCAGCACGCCATTCCACGATATCTGCCGGGATTTCCTCCATATTTTCTGCCGCACGCAGGATTTCCTCCTTTGCTGCAGCAACAATCGGGACACAGACCTTTGGCCTCCCCTGCCCGATCGCCACATTCCTCACAACTACTGGTTTCATCGCTCCTCCTCCATGCCCTCCTGCAGGCTTTTGAACTCCTTCTTTTCAAACTCCTGCACAGAGATCGCTTTCTTGTTGGGATTGGCAAACACAAAAACCTTGTCTACCGTCTCCAGATAATTCTGTATCTTGTCATTCGTTGCGCTAATCAGCGCCTGGAACCCCAGCCCCCGGATCAGTTTTATGCAGCTGGCCACCTTCTCGGCATCCATCTTCGAGAATGCCTCGTCAAACACCACCAGCCGCAGCGTCGGATTCCGCAAAAACCCCGGGGTTGCGTCCAGCTTATACATCCGCGCAAAGCTGGCCAGCAGCGCCACATAAAGCGGGTTCTGCCCCTCTCCCCCGGAATTCTTCTTAAGCATACGGCTGAGCCGGATCTGCAGCACCCCTTCCTCATTTTGAATCAGCTGCTGCATATCGAAAGAGAGGTAGGTGCGGTAGTCCGCATACTTATCCATATTCCGCCGCGACTCCTCCAATTCCTCCGCCGTGGCATTTTCCGGTGGAATAAATACACGGATGAGGTCATTCATCATCGCCCCATAATGGTTTTCATGCTCAACTGTAAACAGGTTCAGCTGATGGTCCATCCCGGGATTTAACTCTGAGGGGTTAATGTCCAGCGCCTCGTCCATAAACATATCATAGTACTGCCCGTCCGGCCCCTTATTCTTCCCAATGTAAAACTGATACCTGTCTTTTCCGAAATCCAGGCGGCTGATAATGCGGTTTAACTCATCCTTCTGCTGGATGGCTTCCTTGATGGCACTGCGGATCTTGTACATAAAATCGTCTTTAAAATGTTCCGCCGCCGTCCTCGCCTGTTCGGCTGCCCTTACCCTAAATTCCTCCAGGCGCTCATCGTTTAAATGATCCAAAAGATCCTGGTACTCCTGGTTGTCCTCCTTAGTCGGCGAAAAGTTCCGGTTCTGGTATAGGCGCAGATAAGAAACCCTCAGTTCCACCAGCCGGTTCATCTCCTGCTGCCGCTGCCCCTCTGCCTGTTCCTGCCTGTCCAGGTATTCCCTGCGCAAAAGCCCGTAGCGCGGCAGATGCCGTCCCTCCAGCAGACGGTTCAGTTCCTCCTCCAGTTCGGGCTGCACCGCCAAAGCCCGTTCCTTTGCCACCAGTTCCTCATTCAGCCGGATGAGGTTCTCCTGCTCTTTCTGCTTTTCCCGTTCCAATTCGTCTGCACTGCGCTGCCGTTGGCGCAGCGCCTCCTTGCGCTGGCCGCACAGTTCCAAAAGTTCCCTGCGTTCCTTTTCCCACTGCTTTACATCCCCCGAAGAGAGTTCTTCCAGTTTTGCCCGCAGCCGTCCCTGCTCCGCCTGCTTCTGCGGGTATCTATCTTTGTCCCGCTTCCAGTCCAAATACACGGACAGTTCCTGCCCCAGTGCCTCCAGCCCCTGGATCCGCTCTGCCTCCCTCACCAGTTCCTGCTGCGGCGCCATCGCCGCTTCCCATTCCTCCATGGACTTCTCCAGCAGCCGGATTCTCTGCCGCACGCTGTTTTTGCCGATGTAGGCCGATGCCGTATAAAGTGCAGGGCTGATATGCTGGATCCGGTAACTGCGGTAGGATACACAGTCCTTCGTGACGCCTACCTTATGGCGGCGCAGCTGCTCCACATCCTCACACTTGGCCACCCTCCCCAGCAAAAAGTCCACATAAGCCTGGGCAAAGCTGCTCCTGGCCTCCACCTCCTCCGCCAGCGCCCCCGGCTCCCGCGGATGCTCTTCTGCCGCCACCCGCTCCGTGTCCAGCACCGTGACCCGGCAAAACCGTGCCCGGTCCATTCCCTCATAGATCCGCAGCGCTGCCGCCGCATACCGCGGCTCCACCAAAAGCGCCAGCTTATTGTAGCCTAAATAACCTTCCACGGCATTCCGCCACTCCTCGTCACGGATGTCCAAAAGGTCTGCCAAGACCGATACCTGCACACTTTTCCCCGTCTCCCGGCAGAGGGCATTCTGCAAGAATGTGCGCGCCTGTTCCAGTTCCTTGGGATATGCCTTGTTGCCTGCCTTTAACTGGCTGCGCTCCTCCCGGGCGCGTTCCAGGCTTTTTTTCAGTTCCCGCAGCTGCCCCAAAGCGCCCTGCTGCTGCCTCGCCGCGTCTTTTTTTAACTCTGCCAAATCCTTTTTCAGTCTTAAAAGCCCTTCCTCCCCGATGGTTCCCTTGGCAAATGCCTCGATATCCCACAAAGTCCGGTTCGAGACGCAGTCCTCCTCCTCCCAGGCTTTCAGCCGCCCTGCCGTCTGCTCCCAGCGGGCGCTGCTGCTGCCTAAGCGTTCCACCAGTTCATTCAGCGATAAAAGCTGTTCCTTCATCTGTTCATAGCCGCTCATCGAGATCTGCCGGAGAAGTTCCTCGCCCTTTGCCTCCATCTCCTCCAGCTCCGCCTGCAGCCGTTTGGCCTCCCCGGCCGCACTGTGCGCATTCTCTTGCAGGACATGGATCTTTTCCTGGCACTCCGACACCTCCAGACGCCCCTGGAGGATATCCAGGCGCGCCCCAAAATACCCGCAGGCATCCCGCTCCTGCTGCTTTTCGGCCACCCGCCCATACTGGCCGCAGATTTCCTTTAGCAGTTCAATCTCCCGGCAGGTATCCTCAATCTTCCTCTGCATACGCCCATATTCCATGACGCTCTGCTGCATGTCCTCGATATGGATATCCTGCTCCATGCAGATATATTCCTTCACAAAATCCTCCAGGCGGATATTCATCCGGAAAGGGATCGCCCGCTTAAAGAGCAGCGGGAACCGCTTTTCATCCAATCCCCCCAGCCAGACATCATAAAGCTGCCTGCGGAACCGCTCGTTGTGGGAACCAAAATAGCACCCCTCCTTGGGGAAATTCCCTAACAGCCACCGTTTGGCCTCCTCCACTGACATCGCCCGGCCTGCCGGGCAGGAATCCCTCCCGGCCTCCTGGCCTCCTGCCACCCGGTACTTATGCTCCGGCAGCGGTCCCTGGTGCCAGAAAAACATCCGCGAGATTTCATTGGTGGCTGTCTCCACATCAAATACCACCCCTATGCACTGGCACTCCCCTGTGTCCGTCCGCCGCATCTCCAGCACAACCGTGCTGGAAAAATTCTGGTTCCGCAGATAGGAGAAACGGTTGTCCTCCCCGATATTGACCATTCCCCGCAGATATTCAATCAGGCTGCGGTCAGAATCATCCGCCGCTGCCTTATTGAAAAACCCGCGGCCGTCCGTATTGGCATAGAACACGATCTGCATGGCATCAATGACCGTAGACTTCCCGCTGCCCGAATGCCCGGTGAAAAAATTGATCCCCTCATGGAAAGACAAGGTCTTATGCCGGATATAATGCCAGTTGTTCAGGCAGATCCTCGACAATGCCTCAAACCTCTTCTCCATCTCCCTCATCCTCCTCACCGTAACTCTCAACCAGCGCCCGCACATCATCCCCCATCAGCACCACATTGACCGTCGGGTAGATCACCAGGCGGCTCTGCCCGTCCATCTCCTCCAGCACATCCAGCGGCTCGATCAGCTGATAGCGCTTCAACAGCGCCAGCGTCCGCCGGATCTCCGTCACCGACGGCTGCTTCTTAAGCAGGCGGTACGTCCCCAGCTTCTCATGGATCTCCCCCAAGGAAGCCACTGCATTCACCGACGTGGAGGCCGCGGACATCTGCTCGTCGTAGATCAGCTTCAGCGCCAGGATATAAAAGGTCGCCAGCTTGGAAAGCTTCTCGCCTACCACCTGCTCCCCCCTAAGGTAAATCACCCCGATCTGGCTGTTCTCCACCACCTCGATCTCCATGACCGCAAAATATGCCCGGATAAATTCCAGATGCTTGCTGCACTGGTAATACTCCCGGTTCAGCTGGTAGCGCTTCGCCTTGCGGTCATACCGCCGCTCCAGCACAAAGGTCTGCCGCGTCAGCTGCAAAACCGACTCCGTCACCCTGCTCTGCTCCTCCGGGGACAATTCCTCATAATAACCAATCATTCACTGCTCCCCTTTCCCGGCCTGCTCCCTCGCCTCAAATACCAGCCGCGGATAGCGGTAGAGCCCGTTATCCACCATCCCAGCCTCCTGCTCCCGCACCAAGAACGGGCAATCCTTCCTCGCTGCACTGTCATATGCCAGCACCAGGCGTTCAAAGTCCTCCTCCGTGGAAACGGTATCCGCCCCCACCTCCAGGCGGCCGTCCTCCATCCGCTCTAAGATAAAGGATTCCACCTGTTTTTTGCTGTAACGGCTATGTACCCGGTTTAAGCGCAGCACTTCCTTTCCGGAAAGTTCCCTCGTCTCTTCCTCCGCCTCCAGGCTCTCCAGGAAATTCTGCTTTGTGCGGCGTTTTTTATAGAGGGATTTGTCCGAAACCACTGTCATCAATGACAGGTTCATCAATTTCCCCACCCGTTCCAGTTCCTGTTCCTGCCCATTCTTACCCTCTGCCTCCGAGAGATGGTTGAGAAGCTGGATTACCAGGCCCTTCATGTTGTCTTCCTTATTGAGCAGATAATTCATGCGGGTAACTGTCGCCCGGATATAGCGCGTATGCTCCCGGTCCATGTTGATAATGCGGTTCTCAATGTCGTCAAACCCCCGCTCAATCAACTCCAGCTGGCTTATAATCGTTTCCCCCCGCACCTCCGCCCCGCGAAGCTGCCGGTTGCGCCGGCAGACTTCTTCCAGCCAGGAAGGATCCTGCCTCATCTCCAAAAGCCACCGCTTAATGTCTGCCTTATACAGATAAAAATTGTCCGACGTCTTTAGGATATGGTACTTCTTTTGCACAATCTCCTGCACATATCCCTCCAGGTGCTCCTGCAGCAGATCCCCATAGTTCCTCTGCTCCAAAAGGCTGCCGAAAAACTTATCCATGTTATGCAGCATATCCTGCAGTGACTTGTTGAGGCGCCGTGTGTTGACTAACGCCGTTTTCAGCAGGGAAATATTGGACCGCGGGTCATTTTTAAACGCAAACAGGATCCCGTAGATGTTCTGGATATACACCTGTGTCTCATCCTCATCCTCCCCCGCCAGGTGGGCGAAGGCTTCCACAAACACCGCCGTATAGTCCGGAATCACGATGTTCACTGCCATGGCGTTGTAATCCTCGACCTTTTTCAGCCATCCTGTCCGCAAAAGCCAGTTCAAGATACGCGCAGAGAGCGGCTCTAGCAGGTCAAAGTCGTCCTCCGTCTCCTCCTGCTCCAGCGTCACCTTCTGCTTGGCAAAATAATCGGTCAGCGCCTGCACACAGATCTCCCGGCTCAGGTAATAATTGCTGTACTGGTATTCCTCATTGATCCGCAGCAGCGCCTCGATATAAACCATCCGGTTCCCTGACCGGAATAACCCCCAGAACAGATCCGGTATTTCCGGAAAATGATTCGCCATGATAACCGCCCTCTTTCGCCTACCTGCCCAATTCCACCGCCAGGTTCCGCAGCCACTTCTTCTGCCGGTACCGGAGATACCCGACCACTGCCTTATAGACCTCCTCCGACATCACCATCGCATAGACCACCGCAATCGTCTGTTTCAGGTACAGCCCGCCTAAAAATGCCATCGGCACCCCGATCAGCCATACCCCGCTGGTATCGACGAGCAGGCACATCTTCGTGTCGCCGCCGCTGCGCAGCACGCCTACAATATTGATAAAATTAAACATTTTAAACGGCATATACAAGATAAAGACAATCAGGCAGCGGTTCACATCCGCCGCCACCTCCGGCGAGATGCTGTACATGCCGATGATATTTTCCCGGATCCCATAGCAAAGGCCCATGGCCGCCAGCGTGACCAAAAATTGCAGGATAAAGAAATTCTTCGCATATTTCTCCGCCTGCTTTAGCTTCCCTGCGCCCATCTCATTGCCCAGGATCACCGCCGTCGCCGCACTCAGACCCTGGAACAGCACCACCACAATATCCTGGATCGTGGTGGCTATCGTGATGGAGGCCACCGCATTGTCCCCCATCCGCCCGTATGCCAGGGAATACATCGTCGTACCCAGCCCCCAGATAAACTCATTGGCAATCACAGGGCTGGCCGTCCCCACAAACTGGCGGACAAAAGCCCCGGTATAGCCAAACAGTTCCGAAAGCCTCCCGGCAACCGGCGAATGCGTCAGGTATACCACCCCTAAGATCGCACCTGTCTCCACAATCCTCGCCGTCAGCGTGGCCGCCGCCGCACCCTGGGCGCCCAGCCTGGGCGCCCCGAAATGACCGAATATCAAGGTATAATTCAACGTAATGTTGATTAAAATCGTCATGCAGCTGATCATCACGGGTGCCTTCACCCGCCCCACGGCACGCAGCATAGCCACGTAGATATTGGTGAGGGCCGTAAACGGGTAAGACAGGGCTGCCACCGCCAGGTATAATGCGCCAACCTGGATTGCCCCCTCGCTGTTGGTAAAAATCCGCATGACCGCGGACGGGCACAGCACACTGGGAACCACAAAAAACAGGGATCCCGCCAGGGCAATCAAAAGCGCCAGCCCTGTCACCTTCCGGATGTTTTTCTCATCCCGGTTCCCCCAGTACTGCGCCGCCAGCACCCCCGAGCCGCTGGCCACCCCGAACACCAGCAGGGAAAACACGAAAAACACCTTGTTTGCCAGCCCTACTGCCGCAATCGTTGTCTCCCCCAGCTGCCCGATCATCATCGTGTCCACCAGGTTTACAATCGTATTCAGCATGCCCTGCAGCGCCACCGGCAGCGCAATCATCACTGCTTTCTTCAAGAAAACCTGATCCCGCAGCATCTCTTTTGTATCTGCAATCGCCTTCATCATCCTGACCACCTCATTGAATAGAGAAAAAGAAACGCCTGGCCAGGCGTCCTTTTTCACATTTCCCTATGTTCTTGTTCCAAGTTCCCCTCCCCGGCCTGCCCGTCCTCCTGCGGCAGCTTCCTGGCACGTACCGTGTGGATCATCTTATTCTCCACCTTCATCACGGAGAAGCGCACTCCCTGATAAACCACCTCCGGCTTCTCCTCCTCCTGGGGAATCCGGTCCAGGCGGGAGATCAAAAGCCCGTTTATTGTATCATAATTGTCCAGGTCATCCTCCGGCAATTCGATCCCCAAGGCCTCCTTCGCCTCCCGCAGCGGGGTCATGCCGTTTATCAGCAGATCCCCGTCCTCCTGCCGGACAATGAATTTCTCCTCCACATCATACTCGTCCATAATATTGCCGACGATCTCCTCCAGAATATCCTCCATGGTAACCAAGCCGGCCGTCTGCCCGTATTCGTCTATCACGATCTCCATATGGATCTTCTTAGACTGCATCTCCTTAAACAGCGAATCCAGGTTCCGCGTCTCCGGGATGAACTGCGCCTCCCGCAGCACGCCGGGCACCTTTGCAAGTTCCATCCCCGCCTCCTTAGGATCCTCCGCGTGAACCAGCACATCCCGCATATGTATGGTGCCAATGATGTCATCCAGGTCCTCCCCGTAGACCGGGTAACGGGTATTGTTCCCTTCCTTCAGCACAAACCTCGCCGCCTCTTGCAGCAGCATCTCACCCGGAAGCGCCACGATATGCTTCCGGTGGGTCATGACATCGCCGGCCTCCTTCTCGTCCAACTCGAAAATGTTGCTGATCATCTTCGCTTCCCTGGTCTCTAGGACGCCCTGCTCATGCCCCTCATTCACCATCGTCTTGATGTCCTCTTCCGTCACGTTCTCCTGCCGGGCCCTCCAATACCGGAAGGCCAGCCCCGCCGCCCCCAGGCAAGCCATTGCTCCGAAAATGATCCACAAGTACGAATAGCCTTCGTCCATATCTTTGTAAAAACTCCTTTATCCTTAGCCGCCCCGGGCAGCAAAAGCCTCCTGCCGCCCTCCGGCCATGTTTTTCCAGCATGTATCCCACTCATTGTACTCGATTTCCAGGGTTTCGTCAATGGAAAATACCTATGTAGCCAATTCCAGGCTCACCATCAGCGCATAGTTAACCCTCTGCAGCAGTTCCTCGTCGATATGGCAGATTTTCTCTTTCAGGCGCTGCTTGTCAATCGTCCGCAGCTGTTCCAGAAGAATCACGGAATCCTTGATCATATCACATCTGCGCGTATCGAGTTCCACATGGGTCGGCAGCTTTGCCTTGTTCATCTTCGACGTGATCGCCGCACAGATCACGGTCGGGCTGTGTTTATTGCCCACATCATTCTGGATGATCAGCACCGGCCTTACCCCTCCCTGCTCCGATCCTACCACCGGCCTCAAATCCGCATAATAAATATCTCCTCGCCTGATTATCACACTATCTCACGCTCCGTCCATCATACTCCGCCGCTGTCCCGGCAATTCTTAAGACACCGGCCTGTTCTCAGTATTCCCTGTTTTTGCCGGTATATACCTTACAGTTTATGACGGAAACGGAAGTCCCGTAACCTTAAAACTCCGGATACACATCCTCAAAATAATCCTTCGACCCCACGGCCTCATTGCCCCGCAGGTATACCCGCGGAACCCGTTTCCCAATATCGCAGACGATCTCATAATGGAATCCGCCGCCCCACTCTGCCAGGTCTTCCACACGGATCTCATTGTCGCCTTCCCTGCCGATCAGGGTTACCTTTGTATCAGCCCCCACGTCTGCTATCCGGGTCACATCCACCATCAGCTGGTCCATACAGACCCGCCCGAGGATCGGCGCCTTCTGCCCCCGGATCAGCACGAACCCCCGGCCGGAAAGGTTCCGCGGGTAGCCGTCCCCGTATCCGACCGGGACAGTGGCAACCCGCATCGGCTCCTCTGCCACAAAGGTGCCCCCATAACTCACCGGCCTCCCGGGAGCGATCTCCTTGACATACGTCACGAAGCTTTTCAGGCGCATCACCGGCTGCAGCGGCACTGCCTCCTTTGCCACCTCGCCCGAAGGGTACATGCCGTACAAAGAAATCCCGGCCCGTGCCCAATCCAGGCCTGTCTTTGGCATATCAATGATGGCGGCGCTGTTTGCGCAGTGTTTGACCGGGATTTGCAGGCCGCGCTCCTCCAACATCTTTACAAAATGCAAAAAACACGCCAGCTGTGCATCCGACCAGTTCTTGTCCTCCTCGTCTGCACGGGCAAAATGAGTAAAAATCCCCTCTGCGCGGATTCCGGGCAGGGAGCAGATCTCCACGGCCAGCCCGGCACCGGTTTCATCTGCATCCAGGCCAATCCGGCTCATGCCGGTATCCACTGCCAAATGGAAATCAGCCGTCCGTTTCTGGCGCACGGCCTCTTTTGACAGTTCCTTTGCCTGCTCCAGGGTGAAAATCACCGGGCGTATCCCATGTTCGGCCAGGCTTTTGTAATGGCTTTTGTGCACAGGCCCTAAAACCAGGACCGGTTTTCTGACCCCATGCCGGTGCAGCAGCAGCGCCTCCTCAGCCGTTGCCACCGCATAAGCCTCCACATAAGGCGCAATTGCCCGTGCCACCGGCACGGAGCCATGGCCGTAGCCATCGGCCTTCACCACTCCCACCAGCCCTGTCCCCGGCGCCAGGTTTTTTTTCATGGATTCGATATTAAATACCACGGCATCCAGGTCAATTTCTGCAAAAACCCGTGTATATTCCTTCATAGCAGTTTTGGTTCCTTTCCCTTTGCTTTCGTTGTATGTCTCCTGTTTTTACCGCACGGAACCCCGCCTTTTGGGGATTCCTATTGCCCAGTCTTTTTAATCCTTGCCCAGGCTATCCGCCAATTCCCGCGCCAGCACTGCCCGCTCCCCCTTCTTCCGGGCAGCCCGTTCTCCCGCAAGGCCATGCAGATATGCCCCCCAGGCCGCTGCTTTTGTCCGTTCCATCCCCTGTGCCAGGAGGCCGCCGACCACCCCGGCCAGCACATCCCCGGAGCCTCCCTTTGCCATCGCGCTGCACCCGCTGGCATTGATATACGTCTCCCCTGCCCTATCGGCCGTCACCGTTGATGCATCCTTGAGCACACATACAGCCCCCGTGCGCACGGCATATTCCCGTGCCGCCCGCACACGGTCCGCCTTTAACACACTAACCGCCTGGCCCGTCAGGCGCGCCATCTCCCCCATATGCGGGGTCACCACCGCCCGGTCGGCAAAATAACCCTCCAGACGCGGATTCCCTGCCACGGCATTCAGCGCATCTGCATCCACCACGACCGGACTCCTGGCTGATGCCAGCACAGCCTCCACCAGCCTCTCCACATAAGGCTCCTGCCCCAAGCCCGGACCGAGCACAACCGCGTCTGCCCAGCTGCATTTTCCCTCCGCCAACAAGGCCATCTCTTCCGGCGCCACGGCATCCACAATCGCTTCCGGCAGCTGTGCCTGCAGCACGGCACGGTTCTCCGGCACCGTCAGGATCCGCACCAGCCCTGTCCCCACCCGGTATGCCGCTAAAGCACACAGATAAGCCGCCCCGCTCATACCGGCAGATCCGGCGACCAGCAACAGCTTGCCGAAGGTTCCCTTGTTTCCGTCCGGCGCACGCTTCGGCAGCCCGGCCATATCCTCTTTCTCCAGCACCAACGCATCCCATCCGGCACGCATCCGGCTGCATTCGAAAAATCCGATATCCTCCACCTGTACACGCCCCGCATATTCCTTGCCCGGATACAGCAAAAGCCCTGATTTCACATAGCCGAAGGTGACCGTCACCAAAGCCTTAACCGCTGTCCCCATCACTGCCCCGGTGTCTGCGTGGATCCCGGAAGGGATATCCACTGCCACGACGCCTACATCCGGACGCCCTGCCATCTTTTCGGCCAGTTTGCGGTATTCCCCCTCCACAGCCCGTCCCAGCCCGATGCCAAACAGTGCATCCAGTACAATCTCACCGCCCTGCACGTCCCACTCCTTAGCCGGTATCACACGGATCCCCAGTTCCTCTATAATCGCCCGCTGGAGCCGGTATTCTTCTGTACCCTGCTGCAAGTCTCCCGCCAGGACGACCGCTGCATCATAGCCTCTCCCCCACAAAATGCGGGCCGCCGCGATCCCGTCGGCTCCGTTGTTGCCGGTTCCGCATACCGCCACAATCCTCGTTTGCGGCCCCCGTCCACAGGGCCGTTCCCTGGCCAGCCGCTCCGCGGCGTCGGCCACAGCCAATGCCGCCCGTTCCATCAATACCACTGACGGAATCCCGATCCTCTGGATGGTGTCCTGGTCAACCGCTTTCATCTGCCTGCCTGTCACCGCATACTTCATCCACGCTCCTCCTCCCAGCCATATGCTCCCACAGCACTTTTTATGCTGCAAAAAAGCTGGCAGACCGTCTATATACCCTCCGTCTGCCAGCATCCCGCTTTAACCTTGCTATCCCTTATTCTTCTCCGACCTGCGCGCCTGGTTCTTCTCCTCCTGGTCCTGCATGCTGCATACCCGGTAAGACAGCCGCATCAGGCTCTCTGAGAGGTGCACATTCTCAACCACCACATCATCTGGCACATTCAAATCCACATGGGCAAAATTCCAAATCGCCTTAATCCCCGCATCAACCAGCCTATCGGCAATCTCCGGCGCCTTCGTCTTGGGAATCGTCAGCGCTGCCATCTGTACTCCGTTGTCCGCAATAAACTGCTCTAAGTCATCCACCCCGCGGATCTCAATCCCCCTTACCACCAGCCCAATCAAACGCGGGTTAATGTCGAACATCCCCTTGATGATAAAACCGCGCTTCTCAAAATTAGCATAATTGGCAATGGCCTGCCCTAAATTCCCGGCACCGATAATAATCAGGTTATGCTGCCGGTCAATTCCCAGGATCTTGGCAATCTCTGTATACAAATATTTTACGTTGTAACCATATCCCTGCTGGCCAAAACCGCCGAAATTATTCAAATCCTGTCGGATCTGGGAAGCAGTCACCCGCATCCTCACACTCAGTTCATTTGACGAGATACGCTCTACGCCGGACTCCAGCAGTTCCCCAAGATAACGGTAATACCGGGGCAGCCGGGTTATCACTGCTTTTGATATCTCTCTTCCGTCCATGATATTCACCTCTTCATTATTCACTTGCACATTTATTATTATATCTGCACAAAATGACAATGTCAAATACGTTTTTATTTAATTACAATTACTTCCTCTTCCACTTCCCGAATATGGACTTCTTATATTGCCCCAGCGCTTCGGCCGCTCCTGCCGCTCCCTTCTCTGCTGCCTTCTGGTAGCAAGACACCGCCATGGCGATGTCCGACGGGCCGCCGACCCCTTTATCGTACATATCCCCAAGAAATTTCCAGGCCATGCCGTTATTGGCCTGGGCAGCCTCCTCCAAGAGCCGCTTCCCGCGGATCGTGTCAATGCCGATGCCCTTGCCGTACAGGCAGCAATAGCCCAGCAGTTCCTTGGGATATTCCTGCCGTTCCTTGATAAGCCCCGTCATCATCTGGACTGCCGAATTATAGTTAACCTCCGTGCCGCGGCCCCAGAAATAGCATTGGGCCAGATAGGATTTTGATACCTGGTGGCCGCGGCGGAAGGCCTCCTCGAACCAGCAAAATGCTGTATGGTAATCCTTCTCGCAGCCCCAGCCGTTATAAAGGCACCGCCCCACGTTATAGCAGCCGTATTCATCACCAAGGTCTGCCGCCATCTTAAAATACCGCAGCGCCTCTGCATCGTCCTCCTTCATCCCCCTGTCGCCGTACAGATACACCAACCCCAAATCCACCATGCAGACGGAAACGCCCTCCTGCGCGCCTCTCTCACACCAGCGGACCGCATCGGCATGGCGTTTCAGCTTCTGATATTCCAGGACAAAAGAATGGTAATAATCCCGCATGTCCACCTTGCCGTCCATCGTCTCCGCCCAGCGCAGCGCCTCCTCCAGGCTCTGCTGCACGCCGTTCACACCGTTTCTCACACTGTTGAACGCGTTCCGGAAGGCCGGGATGCACCCCTGCTCTGCCGAACGGCGGAACCACTTCAATGCCTCGGCGGCATTCTCCTTCTCATATTTGGCAAACTCCTCCCTCGGGGGCTTCTGGAAATTGAGAAGCATGTCTCCCCAGAAATAAAACAGCCCGATTGCATACTGTGCCATCGGCTCCCCGTCCTTTGCCATGCCAAGCACCTCCTGGTACGCCTCCTCAAGCGTCCCGGACATTGCCCCCTTGACATCCCCCTTGAGAATGTCCATCCGGTCTGCACCCAGCACACAGAGAGCACTCCCTAAGCTGATCCCCTGCTTGGAAAGCTGCTTTGCTTTCCTCTCGTCCTCCTTCACATTGCCGTCGCCCCAGCCATAACATCTCGCCAGAAAATAAAACGCATCCGGCTCCCCGTTTGCCACAGCCTGCCCCAAAAGCTGCACCCCTTCGGGAAACTTGGATTCATCCGCCTGGAAATAAAGCAGCCGGAGCCCTTCCTGCAATGTATCGGAATAATAATTTTTCATAATCTTGCACTCCCCTTCTTACCAAATTATTTTAATCTTACTATACATGATTTCATGGCTCTTTTCAACTGCATAATCTGCCTTCCGCGATCCCTTTCCCACAGAGGGTATTTTCATTCCGGTATTAAATTTTTGGTTAAGAAGCCGATATATCTTATAGATACCGTTTATTATGTCCGTTTACCTATCATGTGAAAAGAGGAATCCCTATGGAAATAAACCCAACTACCGGCTGGCGCCGCGAAAAAGCTGCTCCGTCCGGTTCCAAAACCACGGCTCAAAGCACGGCCAAGAACCAAAGCATTTCTGCTGGGGCACCGCCGAAGTTAGACACCTTTGAACGCTCCGCCGCCGAGCCGTTTGGCGGACAAATGTCTGCCGCCGGTGAACACGGGCTGCATCTGGAAGGCTCTATCCCCTCTGCCGGTGAACTGGTGCTTTATGAACCCGACGAAGCCGAAAAGGACGGCATTGATTGGGAAGGCATCGAGCAATATGTTTCCCACCTTAGCATCTCCCTCGAAAATGCTGACGATATCCAGCGCTCGGTGCACCACACCGCATCCATGTATCTCGCCGCCAAGGCTTGTATACAGCGTCGGTTTGCCGGCCGCGAAGACATCCTGGCAGAAAAGATGTCCAAGCTGGACAGCCTGATGGCACAGGCCAAAAACAGGCTCGCCTCTTCCTACCAAAGCAGTGTCGGAAACTTCTATGAACAGGCAGGCAGCCCCGGCGCCGCCGACCGCCTGGGAAAAGAATTCTCAGCCGCCATCGAAGAACGTTTTTTGCAGATCGAATCCCTGGCCACAGAAAAGGGCATCCTAGGCAGCGAGAAGGAGGTTTCCTATACCCATCTGTCCCTCAGCCTGGAGGTCATGTCCCTGGAAAACTGGATCCACAACCCGGAGGCAGAGCCTTCTTCCTTGAAGAACCTGGAAGCTGCCGGTTTCGTGGCAAAAACTGCCGCCGGCATAAACACCAATGAATGGAGCCTGATGGGCGATGGCGAACTTGGGATCCATCTGGCTCTCCAATACATGAAGATGGCACACACATTGGACCGCTTAAACATCAGTGACGGTATGTCGTCTTTCCTCCTTGGTTCTTTTGAGGCCTACTTAGGGCAGCAATCCGGCGGTGCACTGGCCCATTCCAAAAATACTGCTGATCCCTATCAATATGCCCTCAAGCAATACCAGGAGCATGGAGATATCCGCCAGGCGTTTTTGGCCAGCGCCCACAAATATTTGGAGGACGGCTTCTTCTCCCGCTTTATCACCGCCCCGAACGGAACCGGCATGAGCCATGCCACCCGCTACCGGCTTAGCATAAGCCAATTTTTAAGCAGCCTGGAACAGGGCAGTTTTGCGGATGTCTCAAAGTCCATTGCCGGCAACGGAATCTACTCCATGTCCGCCTATGCATGATGCCCCAAGCGCCGTGCAGTAAGGCGCTTAGGGCATGCGGCGCCAAAATAAACCAAGAAACGGAGTACCCTTATGATACTATCCTGCAACCACATCAGCAAGGCCTTCGGCACTGACCAGATTTTATCCGAAGTGTCCTTTCATATAGAAGACCACGAAAAGGCGGCTATCGTCGGCATCAACGGCGCCGGAAAATCTACCCTTCTCAAGATCATTGTGGGCGAACTGGCCGCCGACAGCGGAGATGTCGTCCTCTCAAGGGGCAAGGCACTGGGCTATCTCGCCCAGCACCAGGACTTAGAAAGCGCCCGTTCCATCTATGAGGAACTGCGCGAGGTCAAACGCCCGGTCATCGAGATGGAGCAGCAGATCCGTGCCTTAGAACAGCAGATGAAGGATGCCTCCGGCGAACGGCTGGAACAGATGCTTTCTGCCTACAGCCGTTTAAACCACGCCTTTGAACTGGAAAACGGCTACGCCTGGAAGAGTGAGATCACCGGTGTCCTCAAAGGGCTGGGCTTTCCGGAAGAGGAATTTGATAAGCAAATCTCCACCCTGTCCGGCGGCCAGAAGACCCGGGTTTCCCTGGGGAAGCTGCTTTTGTCCAAGCCGGACATCATCCTGTTGGACGAGCCTACCAACCATCTCGATATGGAATCCATCGCCTGGCTGGAGAATTATCTAAGAGGTTATGACGGCGCGGTCATCATCGTCGCCCATGACCGCTATTTCCTAAACCGGGTCGTGGGCAAGGTCATCGAACTGGAACAAGGCCGCGGCAGCGTCTATCTGGGCAACTATACCGCCTATAGCGAGAAAAAAGCCATGGTACGGGCCGCCCAGATGAAGGCATGGATGAACCAGCAGCAGGAGATCCGCCACCAGGAAGAGGTCATCACCAAATTAAAATCTTTCAACCGCGAAAAATCCATCCGGCGCGCCGAGAGCCGGGAAAAAATGCTCGCCAAGATGGATTTGCTGGAAAAACCGGCCGAAATCCACGACGAGATGCACATCGAACTGGAGCCCAATATTTTAAGCGGCAATGATGTACTGACGATCCGCAGCCTGAGCAAATCATTTGGCAGCAACCGCCTGTTTTCCCAGGTGGATATCGATATCCGGCGGGGCGAGCGCGTGGCCTTGATCGGCAACAACGGCACCGGCAAGACCACCATTTTAAAGCTGATCAATGGCATGCTGCCCTCCGACAGCGGCACGATCACATTAGGCTCCAAAGTCCATATCGGCTACTATGACCAGGAGCATCATGTCCTCCATATGGAAAAGACGGCCTTCGAGGAGATCCAGGACGCCTACCCGAACCTGACCAACACCCAGGTCCGCAACATCCTTGCCGCATTCTTGTTCACTGGCGACGATGTGTTTAAACGCATCTCCGACTTAAGCGGCGGCGAGCGCGGCCGGGTATCCTTAGCCAAACTGATGCTCTCCGAGGCCAATTTCCTGATCCTTGACGAGCCGACCAACCACTTGGACATCACCTCCAAGGAGATCCTGGAAAATGCCTTAAGAAGCTATACCGGCACGGTATTTTATGTATCCCATGACCGCTATTTCATCAACCAGACCGCGACCCGGATTCTGGAACTGACCGGGCAGACACTGATCAACTACATCGGGAATTACGATTATTACCTTGAAAAAAGAGAAGCCATGACCCGGCTATACGCCCCCGGCGCCATGGCCGGTAACGCTGCCGCTCCCTGCCGGGCAGATGCCCCTTCCGGCAAAAATGCCCTCCCCATGCCTCCCTCCCCTTCCGGATCCAGTGTCAAGCAGGACTGGAAGGCTCAGAAGGAGGAGCAGGCACGCATCCGCAAGCGGCAGAATGACCTAAAAAAAACCGAGGACGAAATCCATCTCCTTGAAACCCGCGACAATGAGCTCGGGGAACTTCTCCAGCAGGAAGAAATCTACACCGACATGGCAAAGCTGATGGAACTAAACCAGGAAAAGCAAGAGATCGCCGACCGGCTTGAGGTTCTCTATGCTTTCTGGGAGGAACTGGCGGACAGCGAGTAGCGCTTGCTGTCCGGACGGCCTTACATCTGCCCCATCAGGTTCACCATCTCAATCGCCGACAGCGCACAATCATACCCTTTATTCCCCGCCTTGCTGCCGGCACGGGCAATCGCCTGCTCGATGTTCTCCGTGGTAATCACCCCAAAGAGAACCGGCACCCCGGTGGACAACCCGACCTGGGCGATCCCCTTGGACACTTCGCTGCACACATAGTCATAATGGGTAGTATCCCCACGAATCACAGCGCCGACGCAGATCACCGCATCATACTTTCCCGACCTTGCCAGCTTTGCCGCCGCCACCGGGATTTCAAATGCACCCGGAACCCAGGCTGCTGTGATATTTTCCTCCTCCACCCCGTGGCGCACCAGGCCGTCCACGGCGCCGCCCAACAGCTTATTCACGATAATCTCATTAAAACGCGATGCCACAACCGCCACCTTCATCCCTTCCGGTGCCACTACTTTCCCTTCCAATACACGAATCTCTTTCATTCTTTTATCCTCCTTATTTTTCTGAAATCTCCCTGCCCGGCGGGCAAGGCCGGCCTTTGCCTTCTGCTTTTGATGTCCCTATTTACAGGATACGGTGGAAAATATGCCCCATCTTCACCTGCTTCGTGCGCATATAAAATTCATCAAAAGGCTGTAAGTCAATCTCAATGGGTACCCGCTCCCGGATTTCCAGGCCGAAATCACCGATTCCATACACCTTCTCCGGGTTGTTGGTCAGAAGCCGCAGGGATTTCACCCCCAGGTCCGTAAGGATCTGCGCCCCAATCCAGTATTCCCGCAGATCCGGCGCAAAACCCAGCTTCACATTGGCCTCCACAGTGTCATATCCCTGCTCCTGCAGTTCATAGGCCTTCAGCTTATTGATCAGGCCGATCCCGCGGCCCTCCTGGCGCATGTAAAGCACAATCCCGCGGCCTTCCTCCTCAATCTGCTTCATTGCCGTCTGCAGCTGCTTCCCGCAGTCACACCGCATCGAGCCAAAGGTATCTCCGGTCAGGCATTCCGAATGCACCCGGCAGAGCACATTTTCCCCGTCTCCGATCTCCCCCTTGACCAATGCCACATGATGCTCCCCGGAAATATCATTGATATAACCGTAAATCCGGAAATGCCCGTACTGTGTCGGCATATCCGCACATGCTTCCCGCACCACATGCTTCTCGTGAATACGGCAGTAATCCTGCAGTTCCTTGACCGTAATAAATGTCAGGCCATGTTCCTTTGCCATCTTCCACAAATTCTCTGTACGCATCATGGTGCCGTCCTCCTCCATGATCTCACAGCAGATTCCGCACTCCTTAAGCCCTGCTAAACGGCACAGATCCACCGTCGCCTCGGTGTGGCCGTTGCGGACCAGCACGCCGCCTGGCCTGGCAATCAGCGGGAACACATGGCCCGGCCTGCGAAAATCCTCCGGTTTCGTCCCCTCCGCCGCACATTTCATCATCGTATACGAGCGCTCTGCCGCCGAAATCCCTGTCGTGGTATCCACATGGTCAATCGACACGGTAAACGCTGTCTGATGGTTATCCGTGTTTTCTGCCACCATCGGCGGCAACCCCAGCCTTGAGGCAAACGCTGCGCTCATCGGCGTACAGATGAGCCCTTTGGCATGGCAGGCCATAAAATTGATATTTTCCTGGGTGGCAAATTCAGCCGCACAGACCATATCCCCCTCATTTTCCCGCTCCGGGTCATCCGTAACCAGAATAATCTTCCCTTCCCGCAGGTCTGCCAATGCCTTCTCAATGCTGTCATACTTATGCTCCATCTCGTTTCTCCTCTCTCCCTTGCTTATATCCCGTGCTCTTCCAAAAACTCCATGGTAAGGCCTTTGCTGCCCCTTCCCTCTGGCACTGCCCTGCTGCCTGCCCCGGAAAACCCCAGCAGCCTTTCCACATATTTGCCGATGATATCATTTTCCAAATTCACCCGGTCTCCCTGTTTTTTCTTAAGGAGTGCCGTCTCCTCCCCCGTATGGGGAATGACGGATACCTGGAACCATCCCTCCCCCACCGCCGCCACCGTCAGGCTGATCCCGTCAATGGCAATGGATCCTTTCTCCACTATCAGCCGCAAAACCTCCTCTTGTGCCTCCACTGTCACCCAGACAGCGTTCCCCTCCCTCCGGCAGGAGCGGATCACCCCTGTGCCGTCAATATGCCCTGACACCAGATGGCCGCCAAAACGCCCCATGGCCGACATGGCCCGCTCCAGGTTCACCCAATCACCCGGCCTTCCCTGGCCTAGGCTGCTCCGGCGAAAAGTCTCTGCCATCACATCCGCCGTAAAACCGTCCGGCTGCAGTGAGACCACTGTCAGGCAGATCCCATTTACGGCAATGCTGTCTCCTATCTGCGTCCCTTCCAGCACTTTCCTCGCCCGGATGGCAATCTGCCCCGAATCCCCCGACAGAGCAACCCGCCGGATCTGCCCCAACTCCTCTATGATTCCGGTAAACATCCCTGACCCTCCTTCCTGACCTGGTATTCCAGCAGCAAATCTTCCCCCACCTGCGATATTGCCTCCAGCGAGAGCATCCTTGCCTCCCCAGGCAATGCCACCCCCCTGCCGCTCACCGGCGTCTTCGCCTTGCTTCCCCCAAAAAGCTTCGGCGCCACAAATACCTTGACCTCCTGCACGATTCCCGCCTGCAGCGCACTTTCATTCAGTTCTCCGCCGCCCTCTAGCAGGATGCTGTCAAGCCCCTGGCTCCCCAGAAACCGCATCAGCTTTTTTAGGTCAACCCGCCCGTCCCCGTCCGGCACGGCGACCACCTGCACCCCTGATCTCTTAAGGCATGCCGCCGTCTCCGGATCCCCGGCGGCATGCGCCACAATGGTCGGATATTCCTTTGCCGTCCTCAAGATCCGGCTGTCTTTTGGCAGGCGCAGCTTGCTGTCACAGATGATCCGCACCGGGCTTTTCTTCCCCTCCAGGCGCACATTCAGCAGCGGGTCATCCGCCAGCACAGTGCCGATCCCTGCCATGATCCCCATGTACTGATGGCGCAGCTGATGCACCCACTCACGCGCTTTCTCCCCGGTGATCCATTTTGATGCCCCGGTATGGGTGGCGATCTTCCCGTCCAGGGTCATGGCATACTTCATCACCACATACGGCGTGCCGCTTGTGATGTAATGGAAAAAAACCGGATTCAGGCGGTCGCACTCGTCCCGCAGGAAATCCTCCACCACCTCTACTCCCGCTTCCCGCAAAAGCGCTGCCCCCTTTCCCGCCACCTTTGGGTTCGGATCCCGGGAGCCAATCACCACCCGCGCAATCCCCTGCTCCAGGATCGCCTCCGTGCAGGGCGGTGTCTTTCCATGGTGGCAGCAAGGCTCCAGGGTCACATACATCACCGCCCCGCGCGCCTCTTTTGTCAGTGATGCAATTGCATTGCGCTCCGCATGAAGCCCGCCGAAACGGGCATGGTATCCCTCGCCGATGATCTGCCCGTCCTTGACAATCACCGCCCCTACCACCGGGTTCGGGCTGGTCCATCCCCGCCCCCGTCCCGCCAGTTCTATCGCCCTCCTCATAAAATCCTGTTCTTCCACATTCCTTCCCCCTCCCTTTCCTCCTGCCAAGATCCGTCCATGGCAGGCAATAAAAAATACCCTGCAGGACTGGATCCATCCACAGGGTATCTGGCTTTTGCCCGCCAGGCCGATCCTTCCGGGAGGCTTTCCTCCACAGCCTTTGATGCCCTCCTCTGCCAAAAACAAAAAGCCCTGAAACGGAATCCCATTTCAGAGCAATCATGGCCTGGCAAATCTGACACTTCTGTTATCGGTCTGCTGCATGCGCAAAGGAAACCTCCTTTGCCGCCATCATCTTCTTCCATCCAGACTATACTGTCGGCCCCGGAATCTCACCAGGTCAGCCTTTCGGCTCGCGGGCTATACCGCCGGTAGGGACTTGCACCCTGCCCTGAAGACTTATGTTTTGATTATAGTGTTTATTATAATCCAGTTTTTAGGGAAAATCAAGAGGTTTTAAGTATATTCTATTTATATCTGAAATGAAATCTTAAATTCCACCTTCTCAAACTACAGTAGCATTTACCTCTGCATAAGTAGAGTTTACTTCTTCATACGCTTATGATATGATTCCTCTGCTTTCTGACAGCAGTAGAAGGAGAAATCATGAGCAATCTTATACCTGGCAATCAAAAACATCTCTCCTTGCAGGATCGGCTTTACATTGAAAAAGCCCTTTCCTCTGCAACATCCTTTAAAGACATTGCACGCTTCCTCTGCAAAGATCCCTCTACCATTTCTAAAGAGGTCAAAAAGCACCGGCTCAGCGGCTGGTATCACAAGGGCACCTTCTACAATGCCCATAACTTCTGCATCCACAGATATCACTGTCGAAAAACAAATGTCTGTGGCAAGATCATCCTTTGTGGGATCAAGTGCACCTCCTGTCCATCCTGTAACCAGACATGCAGAGATTTTGCCCGGGAACGATGTGGCCGTCTGGACAAGGCCCCTTATGTCTGCAATGGCTGCGACAAGGCGCTCCATAAATGTACCATCGCCCACAAATATGTGTACGATGCCCGTTTTGCCCACCGTAAATACACTGAGACCCTGAGCACTTCCAGAAGCGGCTTAAACATGACAAAGACCGAACTGGCAAAGAAAGACAAGCTGGTTTCCCATCTGGTCTATCAAGGACAGTCCCCTTATCAGATCGTGGCAAACCATCCGGAGCTGGATATGTCCGTCCGTTCCGTCTACACCTACATCGATAAGGGACTCTTTACAGCCAGGAATATCGACCTGAAACGCAAGACGAAGTTCCGGCCCCGCAAGTGCCACAAAACATAGATTACCAATCGTGAAGTGTTTTCAGGCCGCATGTACAGTGATTTTCTCCTGCTCGACCCGGACTATGTAGACAGGGCCGCTGAAATGGATACCGTACATTCTTCGAGAGACTCTAAAAAAGTACTGCTCACTTTCTATCTGCGCAAGGAAAAGCTGTTTCTTGCCTTCCTGATGGGCCGATGCACAACCGGTGCTGTCCGCATAGTCTTTGACCGGCTTAAAAACCGGCTGGGTACCGATTTCCATCTTCTGTTCCATACCGTCCTTACAGACCGGGGTTCGGAATTCGGTGACCCAGGCTCTCTGGAAGCCGGCATATACGGAGAAAAATGCTCCAGCGTCTTCTACTGTGACCCTATGCGGAGCGGACAAAAAGGCGGTGTTGAAAACGCACACACCCTGCTCCGGATGGTTCTCCCAAAAGGCACCAGTTTTGAATTCCTGACCCAGTGGGATGTGAACCTGACCGTAAACCACATCAACTCCATGCCGCGGGAAAGCCTTGGTGGGCGCACTCCTTATGAAGTAGCATTATGGGCTTATGGGGCTCGCACTTTAAAAGCACTTCAGCTTAGACCGATTCCTCCCGATGAAGTCAACCTGACGCCTAAGCTGATACGCTTTAACCACTAACCACCACACAAAATCTGCTGTCAGACAGGAGATAGACTTTTCACATTCCATATGTCCGGCTGGTGGAATTCAGTCTCGCACACTGCATTTCCAGCGGTCTGTTTGTCATGTCATCCATTCGATTATTTTGCAGGAAGTTGCTTCTATTATAGCCGAATCCCTATCAATTTGCCTAAAAAAATTTGATAAAATCGCCAACTATTAAAATAGGGTGGAATTTAGTCCTGCACTGGAATTTACTTTTTCAAGTCAGCTATTCTATTTATATTCTATTTATCTTCATCATTCTATCTCTTTTAATAAACTCCTGTTTCACAGAACAAATGTCCACTTGTTGTATCTACAAAAAAAGCTATATCCTGATAAAATTTCACAGTATCCCACCTATTTCCAGATAGTATAAATAAGTGAGATCCTGCAATGGGTACTTTTATCTCCTCTGTTGAATCGACTAATACAAAATAAATATAAATAAGCAATTGGTATAATCCGCCTAATGCAAATAATGTATTCTTTAAATTAGCGAATTTATAGTAATCTTTCTTTATTCCTCCAATTGTACCAATTTCCATTCTTCTATGTTTTATCATATTATAAGCTGTCCACCAAACAGGATTTTTATTATTATTCCAGCTTTCCCATGGCTTGAATGACGTTATATTACAGTGTTGTAATATATCTACTTTTGTATTGCCAAAATCCTTATCTGCACCCATGATAATGAACCTATAATCGTTGATATCTTCTAATTTAGTATGTTTATTATACTGTTTACATAATAGCTTTGCACTAAGATCAATTTCACTTCCAATTTGTAATAATAATTTAATAAATGCCCCAGAAAAAGTTTCGTAATTATCACTATCTAAAGTTATATATTCTAATGTCTTGGTAAATTCCTTCTCTATAGCAATATAATTCTTCCAATATAACTGAATAAATTTTTTCTTATCCATATCTTCTTCCTTGACCAGCAATTATTTTGACAGTTCCTTGTTTTTATGAAAATCCTCAATTGCAAAATCTGAGCAAGCAACTAATACCATAATCATAGTAATTCTTCTATGGTAATACATTTTACTTCTTTAAACTGCCTTAACTGCTTATCGTTGGTCAAAAACAAATCACAACCAGACAAGCATGCAACTGCCAACTGTAAAGCATCCATTGCTTTAAATCCTTTATATTCTGCTCTTATCTGCGCTGCTTTCTTCGCAATCTCCTGGTCAATTTCCACTATACACATATCGGTAATAGCCACAAGCCGATAGAACATGTCAATATATTCATAAGCTTTATTCCTATAGGGAAACACAAAATATTCTTCCATGGTAATTACCGATGACACAAATTTCTTATCCCTATTATATCCGTCTCTAAAAAATGTTTTTACTTTTTCATAATATTGTGGGTGGTTACTATCCTTTTCAATGAAATAGATAAATGGCGCAGTATCAATAAATGCTTTTTTATAATCTATCATTTTCTCGCATCTCCCTCATATATCCATCAACATCTTTTCCTCTTTCACTAGGAATAGTTAAGCTGTCCCAATCAACAGGAACCTTCTTTTCCTTCTTATATGGAACATTTAACAGGGTAACAACCACCTCTGACCCATCATACTCCCTTATGTCATCCTCTTCAATAATAACGGTATTTCCTTGTACAATCCCTTTTACTGCTGCCAGCATTTCATGATCTCCTTTTTTTTATTTTTAAATATGATAATATCGATTCAACTTTTAAGCCAATACTAACCGATTAACCACAGCAATTCGGCATCTTTACCATGCCGTCTTTACAGTTCTTGATTCTATTTTATGTGGCGCAATATGGCTGGCGGACAATGCGAAATAACATCAATGACATGGTTCTGTGTGTAGATGCTCATACATCCGATTCCTTTTCCTCCCGCCGGATCCCCGGCCCGCCGCCCTCTCCCGCCCTTTCTGCCGCCTGCCGTGCGGCTTCCTGACGCTCCTGTGCTT
Organism: bacterium 1XD21-70; assembly: GCA_003669055.1. Classification (GTDB taxonomy): domain Bacteria; phylum Bacillota; class Clostridia; order Lachnospirales; family Lachnospiraceae; genus Brotaphodocola. The sequence goes on along the minus strand of RAYB01000010.1, from coordinate 13,812 downwards.
TCCTTTCCAGACGTTTTTTTGTCTCTTCATCATCGTGAAGATGGAGGATCTCTTCCATCACCTCACCTGCCCGGGGGGAAACGCGCAGCACTTCCTCTTTCCCGCTGTCGTCTACATAAGCAGCGAACAGCTTTCCAAAATAAAACTTCCCATCATCCACATAACGGTCAGGCAGGTTCAAAACCGGGGAAAGCGCCGGCTGCTCCTCCCACAAGGCATCCATCCAGGCATTGCCCTTTTCATAGCATCCGGCCGCATACCCTACATATTCACCGAATGCCTGCAGCACACTGTCCACATCCGTGAATTTCATCTTTTTATAATAGGTATCCACACTATGGTATACATAGTAAATCCCCTGGTCGGTGCGGGGCGCCTCGAAATATTTCTTCTGCTTATAAAACATGATCTGCCATCCGTCCTCGATAAACCGGGTAATCCAGCTTCTCGGTATCTGGTACATATAATCGGAAAACATGTCCTTGTCTTCATTGTCCGGGTTCTGCTTGCCGACCACCCGCACATCATGCTCCTGTTCGTGCCGGCCATCCTTATTATAGAATTTCATGCCCACATATTGGTTCCATGCCAGATTCCCATTGATAAAAAAATAGTAAGGGATTCCGTCAATGGTTGTAGTACCGCCGTCCGCCATCCACCCCTCCTGGTTAAACCAGTACCATTCCCCATTATAATCCAGCCATCCCGTATGCAGGTTCTGGCTGCCGTCAACATAATACCACCGGTGCTTTTCCTGTCCATAATACCATCCCGGTTCCCCATCCCCCGGAGCCTCCATGGCATAAGTCTGCAGGTTCCCCTTGCCGATCAGCGAGACAGCAAAAGCCACTGCCACAATCCCTCTTTTATTCACGGATTCCCCACCCCCTTTTGCCATGTGTATATCCTTTTTTGGAGCAATGCAGGCGCCTTGCAAAAAAGAGAGGAACATTCCTCTCTTTTCACAAAACGCTTTTCAACCTGAGCAGGACGATAAGCCGGGTTATGTCGCGGATGGTCATCTATCTAGGCCGGGCGTCACCGCCCGGCTCAAGCAACCTACCCGAAAGCAGACGGGCCGCCTTATGCTTTCTGTTCGGTCTTGCTTCGGATGGGGTTTACATGTGCCCCGCCTGTTACCAGGCGGGCGGTAGTCTCTTACACTGCCCTTCCACCCTTACCGGTTTCTACCGGCGGTACATTTCTGTTGCACTGTCCCTGGAGTCACCTCCGCCAGACGTTATCTGGCATCCTGCCCTGTGAAGCCCGGACTTTCCTCTCCCGCCGCCTTTCGGCGCTGCGGCAGCGACCACCTGTCCTACTCAGGCTTTCTAAAGTATGCCCCTATGATACCACCAAACAAAACCTGTGTCAACTTAAGGCTTTCTTACACCTTAAAGCAGCTGCCCCCGATGAACTCCCGCAGGATCGAATTCCTGGGGATATCCTCGCTGCTGACCCCCAGGAAATAATCCAGGAACTTCAGAAGGCGTTTTGCCTCCAGATATTCTGCACTGTTCCTGGGCACGCTGAACAAAAGAGGTTCTGCATACTGCTTGAGCACTGCAAACTCGTACACCAGGGCAGAATTGAACATCACGTCCGCTTCCTCCTGATAAGGGAAGATATTTTCTTCCTCGCCCCGCCGGACTGACGGCCAGCGTCGGATCGTATCCTGTGCCGAGGCCCCACGGGTCCGCGAATCCCGGATCATCCTCCGGATCAGGCGCCCGTCCGTTGTCGGGATCCGGTTATGCTCGTCAACGCTCAGCTGCGTCAGGGCACTGATATAGATCTTAAACTTATTCTCCTTGGGAAGGCTATAGGACAGCGCCTCATTCAGGCAATGGATCCCCTCAATCACTAAGATGTCCTCTGCCCCCAAAGCCAGCTTATTCCCCCGGTATTCCCTCTCCCCGCTGATAAAGTTGTATTCCGGCAGTTCCACGGTCTTCCCGGCCAGCAGATCCTGCATGTCCCGGTTAAACTGTTCCACATCAATGCATTTGAGCGATTCGTAGTTATAATTCCCCTGTTCGTCCCGCGGGCTGTCGGCGCGGTTCACGAAATAGTTATCTACCGCGATCGGATGCGGGGTCAGCCCCTTCGCGCGCAGCTGGATGGACAGGCGGTGTGAAAAAGTTGTCTTGCCCGAGGAAGACGGCCCGGCAATCATCACAAACTTTTTATCCGGCTCCATGGCGATCCGGTCTGCAATATCGCCCATCTTTTTCTCCATCAGGGCTTCCTGGATCAGGACAAGGTCATTCATCCCGCCCTTTGTGATCCGTTTGTTCAGGGCCGCCACATTGGAGACCTTCAGCTTCCTTCCCCAATCCTCCGATTCCTTCAGCACCCTGAACAGCTTCTCCTGCGGGGCAAACACCGGAATCTTTTTGGGGTCTGACACACCCGGCAGCAAAAGAACCATCCCCTGCTGATAGGGAACCAGGTCAAAATATTTCAGATACCCGGTATGCTGCACCATATATCCGTAATAGTAATCTTCAAACCCGTCAATATTATAGACATTTACCCGGGAAACCCTTCTGAATTCAAACAAATGCTCCTTGTCGTGCATCCTGTAAGAGCGGAACAGCTCCACGGCCTCGTCGGTGCTGATATTCCGCTTCATGATCGGCATATTCGCCTTTACACATTCCTGCATCCTTGCCTTGACCTTTTCCAGCAAGGCCTGATCCAGCACGAAATCCCCTGCTGCCTCCAAAAACAGGCCGCCGCCAATCGAAAAATCAACCGATATTTTCTGGATCTTCTTTGCGCCCACCACATCATAAAATGATTTCAGCAGCAGCAGGGTCACGCTCCGGTGGTAGGTCTGCATCCCCGGCTTGTCCTTTGCCGTCAGGAAACGGATCTCCGTACCGCTCCGCGCCAGCTTATGCAGTTCCTGCAGCTTCCCGTTGACGAATGCCAGCAGGATATCATTCTCATACTTAGGCTGGAACTCTTCTGCCACATCCTTTAGCAATGTCCCGATCTCATATTCCCGTCTCTCGCCGTCTACCGTAACCTGTACCATACATTACCTCCTCTGAAATGTTTATATCACCTGTGCCGGAAATCTGGTTTCCTCCACAAGTACCTCCACTGCCCCTGCTGCCACCTGTTCCAGGTAGCCCTTCATAAACGGCATGAAAATATGTTCCAGCCCATAATGCCCGGCATCAATCACCGCCATCTTGCAGGCAGCGGCATCAATCCCCCCATGGTGCCCGATATCCCCGGTCACCAGCACCTGTGCACCGGCAGCAATCCCATGCGCAATCATGCTGCCGCCTGCCCCCGGGGAAATTGCCACCCGCATCACGGGCTCCGTCACCTGCTCCATCCCGTATACCGTCACATATGGCAGGCCGAAACACTCTTTTACCTGCTGTGCCAGCTTCCCTACCGTTGCCGACCGTTCCAGCGTCCCGACTTTGCCGATCCCCATGCATACCCCGTCCTTCTCCCCCGTCACCTCAAGCGGCCTCTCCGGCACTAGCCCCAGCCGTTTGGCCGCCAGGTCTGCCATGCATCCGGGTGCAATGTCGAAATTGGTGTGCATGGCCACATAACAGATGTCTGCCTGGATCAGCCTTAAAATCCGCCTGCTGACAAAGTCTTCATCATTGACCTTTTTGAGCGGCTTAAAAATCAGCGGATGGTGGGTCAGCAAAAGGTCGGCGCCTCCCCTCACTGCCTCATCCACCACCTCGTCCGTGGCATCCAGGGCAACCATAGCCTTTTTGACCTCCTTCTCCCCGCGCCCCGCCAAAAAGCCGGAATTATCCCAGTCACAGGCATAAGAAAACGGTGCCAGCTCATCCAGCCTCCCAATCAGTTCCTTACATCTCATGTTACGTTCCCCCATTCTTTCGTTTTCCGGTACAGCCGGGCGCCTCACCTTCTGCTAACAGTTCCCTCACCTGCCCTGCCTCCCTCAGCTTCTCCTCTATCTCCTGCAGGCGCTTTGCCACGCCATCCCCGCCGCCGGCAAGCAGCTGCCCGCGGATTTTTAAAAGCTGCCCTATCTCCTTTTCCAAAAATTCCGCCAATACCCGGGATTTGTCCGCAATCAGGCGTTCCCCGTAGCGGTAGCAGTACTCCTTTGGATAATGCATCTTTCCCGGCACAGCCGTCATCACGGTATAATATTTCCCGTCCTCCTCCACCATCACCTCGTCCCGGATCAAAAGCCCCAGCTTCTCTAAGCCATGCCTGAACAATGGCAGTTCGGATTGCGGCGAGAGGATAAAGCACTGCACAAATTCCCGCATATGCCCCCCTTCCTCCAATATCCGGAGCATCAACTCCCCGCCCATCCCGGCTATCACCACCACATCTGCCTCTTGCGGGCGCAGCCCCTTCAGCCCGTCGCTAAGCCTTACGCCGATCTTCCCCTCCAATCCATGCTGCAGCACATGTCCCTGTGCCCGCATCAAAGGCCCCTCTCGCACGTCCAGTGCCAAGGCACGGGAAACAATCCCCCGCTCGATAAGGCATATAGGGACAAATCCATGGTCTGTCCCGACATCTGCCACACAGACATCCCCTTCCTGCCCCTGCACCCATAACTTGGTCTGTTCTATAATTGTTTCCAGGCGTTTTGAAAGTCTCATCTTGGTTCGGTTCCTTTTTCCATATCCAGGATATAGCTTTTCAGGATCCGTGTCACCTCCCGCATATCAATCGGCTTTGCAATATGTGCATTCATGCCGCAGTCCAGGCACTTCTGGATATCTTCGGAAAATGCATCCGCACTCATGGCGATGATGGGTATCTCCTTGGCATCCTCCCGCTCCAGGGCACGGATTTCGCGGGTGGCTTCATAGCCTGTCATAACCGGCATCCGGATGTCCATCAATATGGCATCATAGGTTCCTCTGGGGGCATTTTGGAATTTGTCCACGCAGAGTTTCCCGTTCTCTGCCCAATCCAGTTCCAGCCCCAATTCCGAGAGCAGTTCCTGGGCAATCTCCCAGTTTAGTTCATTGTCCTCGGCCAGCAGGATCCTCCTCCCATTAAAATCTGCCTCCTGGTCTTCCGCCTGCATAGACTGCATGCCCTCCTCTGCAAACCGGTTCATGCCATAATACAGAGTTGACCGGAAAAGAGGCTTTGACATAAAACCGGATATGCCCTCTTCCCTGGCTTTTTCTTCAATCTCGCCCCCGTCATAAGCAGAAATCATCAGCATCCGCAGTTCTTCGCCGCATATCCGGCGCAGTTTTCTGGCAGTGTGGATACCGTTCATCTCCGGCAGCTTCCAGTCCAGCAAGACGATCTGGTACGGGTCTTTCTGCTCTATCCTCTCTTTTGCCTTACGGACTGCCCCCATTCCGTCCAATGTCCAGTCTGCCTTCGTCCCAAGGGCATTTAAGATGGCAACGGTATTTTCACAAAATTGCCGGTCATCATCCATCACCAGCACATTCCAGGCCGGAAGCACCATATCCGTCTCCGACACAGGTGCTTTCTCCAGATCCAAAGTCACATGGAACTCACTGCCTTTCCCCAGTTCACTTGTTACCTCAATATCACCGCCCATGGCATTCACTATGTATTTGGTGATTGTCATGCCAAGCCCTGTGCCCTCCGTCTTCTGGACACGGGTATTATCCTCACGTGCAAACGAATCAAATATCTTTTTCTGGAATTCCTCCGACATCCCAATCCCGTTGTCACGCACCCGCAAATGGAGCCGGACATACTCCTGCCCCAGAGGCGAAGCCTCCTCGCTTAAAAACAGTTCAACCCGGCCTCCCTCCGGCGTAAACTTGACTGCATTGCCCAAAAGGTTAATCAGGACCTGGTTTAAGCGCACGCTGTCACAGCAGACGTTCTCCACATCCACGTCATGGATCCGGATCGCAAATACCTGCCCTTTCTCCTTTGTCTGCGGCTGGATGATGTTGGTGATTCCGTCCACCACCTCGCCCAATACCACCTGCTCTTTGTTAAGTACCATCTTCCCGCTCTCTATCTTGGACATATCCAGGATATCATTGATCAGCCCCAGCAGGTGGCGGCTGGAAAAGGCAATTTTCTTTAAGCTGTTCTGTACCTGCTGCTGATTGCCAATATTGGAGAGGGCTATGCTGGTCATACCCACAATTGCATTCATCGGGGTCCGGATATCATGGCTCATGTTGGACAAAAATTCACTTTTTGCATGGTTGGCATGCTCGGCAGTCCGGCGCGCTTCCTCCAGGTCCTGTATCTGATGGGTAGTAATATTGAAATATTTAATAAATACCAGCAGCATTGGGATTAAAATGGCAAAACAGCCAATTATTGCCGTGCGGATCCACTGCCCGTCTAAGATCCCGATCGTCTCATCCAGGATCCCGTATGGCATAAACACCAAAAGATACCACTCGGAATAGGAAAGGCTGGTGCAATACAAGTGGCGCCGCTCCCCGTAGATCCTGAACTCACTGTTATAGTCCTTCTGAGCATCCATGGCATCCTCTAACTCCACCAGGTACTCCTGCGGGGTCAGGCCCTCCACGTCTTCATACAGGTTCTGGACGCGTTCAAAATATGTATTGTCCTCCACATCCTCGCTCGTGGCAATAAAGCTTCCGTCCCGGCGGATAATGAAGTAATATTCCATGGCTATATCCTGGTTGAAAAACAAGGTCTCCTTAATATAACTCAGCGGAAGCCCTGCCACAAGCGCCGTACAGCGCCTGCCTTCTCCCATGCTGTACTCTGTGGACACACCCATCAGCACAATATCCCTGCCGTTCACATCCTTGCCTACCGCTACCTTCTTCTCCCCGTCATTCAGTGAATCCAAAAATGGCTGTGGGTCGCACAGTTCCACCGGCTCCCCATAGATCATCTCAAAATCCCCTTCATCCGAGTAAAAGGCCAGGTACTCAAATCCCCTGGCCCGGGCGTTATAGGCCAGTTCCTTTTTCAGTTCGTCCCCGTCACCAAACCGTTCCGGCTGGATCGTTTCTATCAATGCCTCGATCTGGGACACCCTCAATTCAATGGTGGTCTCAAAGTGCATCGCTACCTGTTCACTCATATTCGACATGTAAATCCTGCCGATCTGGCTGATCGTATCCGCGCTTTGGCGGTTCATGTGAACAGCAAAATAGACGAAAACTATCACGCAAAGAACCGCTACGGATACCAGGCTGATACTCAAAAAACGGATGGTCTTATTCCTCAGGCCGCGGTTCGCCTTCCTGCTTAATTTTGCATCGTTTTCTGTCTCCATAATCCTTCGTCCCTCCCAGCGTCTTTAGTCCAGATAATCCTTTAATTTTTTGCTCCTGCTCGGATGGCGGAGTTTGCGGAGCGCCTTAGCCTCGATCTGGCGGATCCGTTCCCTCGTCACCTTAAATTCCTTCCCCACTTCTTCCAATGTCCTTGGCCGGCCATCATCCAGCCCAAACCGCAGGCGCAGCACTTTCTGCTCCCGCTCGGTCAGCGTCTTAAGAGCCTCCAAAAGCTGCTCCCGCAGGAGGGTAAACGTTGCCTGGTCCACCGGCACTGCCACCTGGTCATCCTGGATAAAGTCCCCCAGATGGCTGTCCTCCTCTTCTCCGATCGGTGTCTCCAAGGATACCGGCTCCTGGGCAATCTTCTGGATCTCCTGCACCCGTTCCACCGGGAGGTCCATCTTAGCGGCAATCTCCTCCACGGATGCCTCCCGCCCCAGTTCCTGTACCAGCTGGCGCTGGGTACGGATCAGGCGGTTGATGGTCTCTACCATATGCACCGGGATGCGGATCGTCCTTGCCTGGTCGGCAATGGAACGCGTGATCGCCTGACGGATCCACCAAGTCGCATAGGTGCTGAACTTATATCCTTTGCGGTAGTCAAATTTTTCCACTGCCTTAATAAGCCCTAAGTTGCCCTCCTGGATCAAATCCAGCAGCTGCATCCCCCTGCCCACATACCGCTTCGCAATACTGACCACCAGCCGCAGATTGGCCTCTGCCAACTGTTTCCTTGCCTCATTGTCGCCTGCTTCCATCCTCTTTGCCAGTTCAATTTCATCTTCTATGGATAATAGCGGAATCTTCCCGATCTCTTTTAAATACATGCGGACCGGATCCTCCACCCCCACATTATCCGGAACAGACAAATCAAGTTCCTCGACATTGATCTCTTCCCCGCCGTCTAGTTCTTCCTCCATGAAAAGTTCCGGCTCCATATCGTCATCTTCATCGATGCGCAGCACATCCACATGGTTTTTGTCAAGGAAATCGTAAATTTTATCCAGCTTATCCGGATCCAAGATCTCCCCGCGGAAAAAATCCAGGATTTCCCTGTTTTCCAGCACATTTTTCTTCTTTTTAGCAGTCTCCAGCAGTAGGGTCAGCTTTTCCTCCAGTGTCTGCATCTGTTCTCCCATGTCTGTCCACCTTTCTTAATCAATTGTGGCCAAAAGCTTTTTCAGTGCTGCCTGCTCCTGTATAATACGCTGCAGTTCACCGATATCCGCCGCATTCCGGCTGGCATAGTCCAGGCTGTTTTTCTTTACCCGGTATACGATATCCGAAAATGCCTTTTTCTGTTCCTCATTCCCCAGGCTCTCCTCCAGGCGGGCATGGAACAAAGCGGCTACTTCCTTATACTCCTCCTCATCATTGATGAAATGGTTCAGGATCTCTGCCGGGTTCACTTCCCCTTTCCGGAGGCCGTCAAACACCATCTCAGCAGCCCGGCGGTAAATCGGTTCCACAAAGTCCTCTTCCCCCACCATATCCTTGACCTTCGCAAAAAGCCCCGGCTGTTCAATCAGCCAAGTCAGCAAAAGCCTCTGCGCCCGGCGGTTCCCGTCATCCTTTTCCTTCTTCTTCCCCCGCTCCCGGCGGTCTGCTTCCTGCCTCTCGCGGACTGCCTGCGCGGCCTTTGGCATATTGCCCAAGCGGTTCACCAGGCGCCGCAGGTCTTCATAAGGGAGCATCTGTTCCCGCGCTACTGCCTGGATATAGTTATCCCGCTCCATAGCCTCCTCAAACACCAGCAGCTTCCCGGCTGCCGCATGGATAAAGCGGGTCTTCTGCTCCGGGTCTTCCGTCTGGTAATCGCGGCGCAGCACATCGATCTCAAACAGGAAACTGTTGCGTGCCCCGTCAATCCTCTTTTCAAACTCTTCTTTTCCCTTATTCTTTATAAATTCATCCGGATCCTTATATGGCTTTAAGTCCAGCACCCGAGCCGATATCCCGGCTTCCCTGAGAATCGGGATCGCCCGCAGAGCTGCCTTCACCCCGGCGCCGTCACTGTCATACGTCAATACCACCTGCTCCGTATATCGTTTTAAGAGCGCTGCATGCCGCAAGGTCAGGGCTGTGCCCAGGGAAGCCACCGCATTGGTAAACCCTGCCTGGTGCATGGCAATCACATCCATATAGCCTTCACATACCAGCAAGCTTTTTTCCCGGCTGGTACGGGCATAATTCAGCCCGTAGAGATTGCGCCCCTTGTCAAAGATCAAAGTCTCTGGTGAATTTAAATACTTCGGCTCCCCATCTCCCATCACCCGGCCGCCGAAGCCGATCACCCGGCTGTTCACATCCATGATCGGGAACATGACCCGGTTCCAGAACTTGTCATGGCTCCCCCTCTCCTCCAAAGCCACCAGCCCGCTTTCCTTCAAAAGTTCATCCCGGTAGCCCTTGGACTTTAAATAGCGGTACAAATCATCGCTTGTCTTATTGGCATACCCAAGGCCAAACCGCCGGATCGTCTCCTCCGCCAGCCCCCTCCGCCTGAAATATTCATAGCCAATCTTTCCCTGCGGCTGGCGAAGCTGATAATAAAAATAATTCGCCGCCAGTTTATTAACCTCCAAAAGCATGGACCGCTTGCTGGCCTTGTCCTTCTCCTCCTTGGAATATTCTGCCTCCGGAAGCTTCACCCCGGCGCGTTCTGCCAGCATCTTCAACGCTTCCTGAAAAGAATAATTCTCATACTCCATCACAAATGTGATCACATTCCCCCCGGCCCCGCAGCCGAAGCAATAATACATCTGCTTCTGGGGCGACACCGAAAAGGAGGGGGATTTTTCGTTGTGGAAAGGGCAGAGGCCAAAATAGTTACTGCCCTTTTTCTGCAGCTTCACATATCCCGAAATCACATCCACAATATCATTTCTTTCTCTCACTTCCTCGATGGTCTCTTCCGGATAATACATGAAATGCTCCTTTCCCGTCTTTTCCCGCGCTTATGCCTTCCACGCTTTCGGCACAAACAGTTCTTCAAATTTATAGATGGCATAGCTGTCGCTCATGCCTGCAATGTAATCGCAGACTACCCGCTCCTTCTTCTCCCCCTGCTGCTCCATCAGCATCCGGTATTCCTCCGGCATCTGCTCTGCATGGTTTAAATAATACCTGTACAAGGAAGCAACCAGCTGCTGCGCTTTCTTTTCTTCTGCCTTTGGTATCTCATTCAGGTACATATGTTCAAACAGCCAGGATCTCAGCCCTTGCATGGCTTCCTGCATCCCCGGTGACATACAGATCTCCGGCCGGTCCATGCTGCTCTCGATGATATCATGGATCATGGTATTGAGCCGTTCCCGCACACTGTGCCCCAAGAGATCCGTATATTGCTGCGGGATGTCTGCTTCCCGGAATATCTTCCCCCGTATCGCATCATCAATATCATGGTTTATGTAGGCAATCTTATCAGAAAGGCGCACGATGCGCCCCTCTAAGGTAGACGGGCTGCCGCTTGTCCTGTGGTTGAGGATCCCGTCCCGCACCTCTTTGGTGAGGTTCAAGCCCTTGCCGTCCTTTTCCAGCAATTCCACCACCCGCACGCTCTGGCGGTAATGGGCAAATCCGTCCGGGCACAGTTCGTCTAAGATACGTTCTCCGGAATGGCCAAAAGGGGTATGCCCTAAATCATGCCCAAGGGCAATCGCCTCTGTGAGGTTCTCATTCATCCGCAATGCACGGGCAACTGTCCTGGCAATCTGCGCCACCTCCAAGGTATGCGTCAGCCGTGTCCGGTAGTGGTCTCCCTCCGGGGCCAGGAACACCTGGGTCTTATGCTTTAAGCGCCGGAATGCCTTACAGTGCAGGATCCGGTCCCGGTCCCGCTGGTACTCCGGACGGATATCGCACAGTTCTTCCGGCTCGTCCCTGCCTTTCGTCTCCCTGCTCAAAGAGGCATAAGGGCTTAGATACTTCGCCTCCCATGCCTCCTGTGCTTCTCTGATCGTCATCTGCCTTCCCCCTTTGCAGCCTTTTGTATCCCCGGTGCCCAGCACTTTCTTTCTGTCCTTTTGGGCTCTGCTCTTTGCTTGGCCTTATTCTTTCTCTGCTTGTCCTGCTTTCCTAACTCCTTGCTGTTTGTTCTTCCCGGTTTCAGCCCAAGGCATATTTTCTCGTTTATGTTTATTATATCATGGTTCCCACAATTTTAGTACTATTTTTTCCTGGCAACTGAAATGTCCCGAAATGTCTTGCTGATATTTTGCTTTGGATTTCCTCATTTACACCAAACAGGATTTGTGATAAAATAAAATCAGATTTTTTCAGAGACGGAGGTGTTGTTATGAAAATTATATACGCAATTGTAAGTTCCGATGACGGAAACCGCGTGACAGACGTGCTTACGGACCATCACTTCAGCGTGACCCGGCTGGCTACCACCGGCGGTTTCTTGAAAAAAGGGAATGCAACCTTGATGATTGGTACAGATGAAAAACAGGTTGAACATGCTATCAATCTGATACGCGAGACCTGTGGAAAACGGCAAAAGATCACCTGTGATATCCCTGCGCCGAATATCGGCTCCATCTCCGCCGGATATGTGATGATGCCCGTGTCCGTAGAACTGGGCGGCGCCACGATTTTTGTTACAGATGTAGAACGTTACGAGAAATTTTAATGGAATAATACTGCCGTTAGCAGACAAGGCATTCCCCCAAAACTATGCCCGTTTGGGGAGAATGCCTTATTTTCTTTATCTTGCGGCCGAATCCACACAGCTTTGAGCCAATTCTTTCATGGCAGCCCGGTTTTCCTCCTTCACTGCCGACTTCACCGTCACCACCGGCTCCAGGATCCTTACATCCTTCATCCCTTCTAAAAGCCCTCTCATCACCTTCCCGGCCATCGGTGCCCAGCTTCCGTTTTCCAGGATCCCCACGGTTCTCTTCTGGTAGTTCTTAGAACGGATATGCTGTAAAAATTCTTCCATGCAAGGGAACACCCCGCCGTCATATGTCGCTGCCGCCACCACCATCCGGTCATAATAGAAGGCCTTCCGGACAGCCAGTGACAGATCTTCCCTCGACAGGTCCATCAACTCCACATGCTCCTCTCCCAGTTCCCCCAGATACTCTGCCAGCAGCTGCGCTGCCTTAGCCGTATTGCCGTGGATGGAAGCATAGGCTATCAGCACGCCCTTCTGCTCTGGCTGATAGGTGCTCCAAATCTGGTATTTCTCCAGGTAGTGCCCTAAGTTGTCCCGCAGGATCGGCCCATGTAGCGGGCAGATCATACGGATATCCAGCTTCTCTGCTTTCCTCAGCAGCCCCTGAACCTGCACGCCGTATTTCCCCACTATATTCAGATAGTACCGGGCTGCCTCCTCATCCCATCCTTCCTCCGCGTCCAGCGCGCCGAACTTACCAAAACCATCTGCCGAGAACAGGATCTTCTCTGTCTGCTCATAGGCCACCATCACCTCCGGCCAATGAACCATAGGCGCCATAAAAAACTGCAGGACATGCTGCCCCAGGTCCAGGGTATCGCCCTCCTTGACCTCCAGCTTCCTTCCCTCCAGGTCCAAATCAAAAAACTGGGCAATCATCCCAAACGTCTTGGCATTTCCTACCAGCACGGCCTCCGGGTGCTGCCTGGCAAAACGCTCCACATTCGCCGCATGGTCCGGTTCCATATGGGAAACCACCAGATAGTCCACCGGCTCCCCGGCCAGTGCCTGCTCCAGATTGGCAAACCACTGCTCCGATGCCCGCGCATCCACCGTGTCTAATACTGCTACCTTCTCGTCCAATATCACATAAGAATTATAACTCACCCCGTTCGGAACCGCATACTGGCTCTCAAACAGGTCCAATGTCCTGTCATTCACACCGATATATAAAACGGAATCGGAAATATGTGTATCGTTCATTCTGCTCCTCCTGTCTTTACAATAACCATTTTCCGTCCATTTTATCATACCGTCCTATGGTTTTCTATTGGTAATCCTAACGAATCTCCCCCGGATTTTCCCGTTCCTTTTTATATTTTTCAACCATCCTCGCCACATCCATCCTGGTATAGGGCTTCTCAATAAATCCAAATGCCTGGATCTTCCACGCCTCCAAGGAGAAGCCGGGTATGCTCGACATCATGACTACGGCAGGGGGATCCGGCAGGCGGTGCAGCGCGGACGCTAAGCTGATCCCGCTGATATCCGGCATCACAATGTCCGTAAATACCATATCCACCTGGTTTTCCCGTACAAAATCTATCACTGCCACCGCTTCCTCAAAACAGCCCGCAAGTTCCACCTGTCCCATATTCCGGAAAATCCCTTTTATCTTCTCCAACAGTTCCGGCGCATTGTCCACCGCCACAACCCTGATTCCCATTGTTATGCCCACCTTATCTTTCTATTGTACCGCAACCGATAACCAAACCTGGCTGTTTTGCCCCGTCAGGTTATACCAAAGATACCGTCTGCTTCCGGAGCATTTTCCTGTTTTATTATACACACTTCTCCCGTATATCTCAATTCTATTTTTTATTTTGTGGGATCATTTACGAAAACCTTCCACAGAGGGCTTGGGACGGAAATGCCCTATGGATCAGG
>RAYB01000009.1 GCA_003669055.1 bacterium 1XD21-70 | reverse complement strand
GAAACGCCCATAGCGCCTCCTGCCGGGGTGTCCCGGTTCTATCTTTTCATTTTAATACGCTTTTAAACCCAGCTAAGGTCTGCCATCCGATTACTGCAGCAGGCTTAAGATGCTCTGCGGTACGGAGTTGGACTGTGCCAGCATGGACTGGGATGCCTGCAGAAGAATGTTGTTCTTCGTGAATGCAGTGATCTCATCCGCCATGTCCGTATCACGGATACGGCTCTCTGCAGAGGTGATGTTCTCGGAAGTAACCTTCAGGTTGTTCACCGTGTGCTCAAGCCTGTTCTGGGCTGCACCGAGTTTTGCACGGTAGCTGGAAACAGCATTGATTGCCGCATTAATGGTATTGATTGCTGCATTAGCAACAACGGTGCTGGTGCCGGAGATGTTCATGCCCGGCAGCAAGGCAGATGCAACGGTAGCTCCGCTCTGCAATGTTTTCCCACCAGGCGTAATCAGTTTGCTGTTTACTTCTCCGTTAGCATCAGCTGCCGGCTGCTTTAGTTTCTCAGCTACATCTGTCTTATACTGATCGCCAATCTCACCGCTGTCTTTGATATAATCCTCTTTCCCCGTAGTCAATGTAAGAGTATTCGCGGAACCAACCTTATATGTCGTAACACCTCTGTTAGCAGCATCCTGGAAAATAGCAGCCTGGATACCGCTTACTGTCATCGCCTGGCTGTTCACGGTGATGGTTTCAGCAGAACTCGGGCCGATCTGGAAGGTCATCTTGCCTGCCCCGCCGGTAGCTGCCAAG
>RAYB01000008.1 GCA_003669055.1 bacterium 1XD21-70 | reverse complement strand
AGACTGGGATGCCAGCGTGGTAAGACGCTGCAGCATGGAGTGAACCTCAGTCAGGGCACCTTCTGCCGTCTGGATCAGACCGATGGCATCCTGTGCGTTCTTTGCCGCCTGGTTCAGGCCGTTGATCTGCGATCTCATGCTCTCGGAAATCGCCAGGCCTGCTGCATCGTCACCGGCACGGTTGATCTTGTAACCGGATGACAGCTTCTCCAAGTTCTTGTTCAGGCCGCTCTGGTTCACGCCTAAGTTTCTGTAGGAGTTGATCGCCGCTATGTTGTGTTGAATAATCATAAATATTCCCTCCTTGTTGTTTTCTGAAACCTTTCGGGGCAGGACTTCCCTGTTCTAC
>RAYB01000007.1 GCA_003669055.1 bacterium 1XD21-70 | reverse complement strand
CCCCCCCCCGGTCCGGATCCATGCATCGGAGGGTTGCGTAAAGCTTTTATGAAGCTTCATCTCAATCGATATATTCACATTGCTCTACATTTCCTATATCGGCAGCTTAAGAAAAATGTTAACTATTTTTCATCTTTTTCCTCTCTTTTTGTCATATTTCCCAGGCTTTTCCTTCCCCCTCATCCTGCCGCCACCCGCAGCATCCCGTTCAGGCAAAACAGGGGGTTCGTCCGAAATTCCCTCTCCAGCATTTCCAGGTTCCTGTCCGAGTTCTCCACTTCCCTGGAATAGCGGTAAGCCGCCTCTGTAATGGTCTGCATGGTAACTTCCCCCGTGAGGCAATAACGGAACAGGCACCACTCCCGGATCATCATTACACTAAAGGCAACGAACTTCGCTTTCCCATAAGCATCCCCGTCGTAGGCCGCCCCCAGCACATAGGTATTGATAAAATATAACGCCAGGTTCTCCCAGGCCTGTCCCAGGCCGGCCGCCTTCGCCTGAAATTCCCGGCGGATTCTTTGCTGCCCGTCCATGTCCTGTGTATGGTAAAGCCGACGGCACATCCGTTCCAGCTTTTTCCCCCATCCCGGCAATACCGGCTCCAGGCGGCCCGTCAGGCGCATCCAGGCGGCCATACGGAGCGCCTTTTCCCTTTCCTGCCCGCCAAAACCCTCCATTCTCTGCCGAAAGCGTTCTGCATTGTCCCTTGCCAAATATCTTTGGGAAAGCTTCTCCGCCCACTGGCTCCGCTCTGTTCCTGTGCCGCACGCCCCTTTCTTTCTGGCCTCATCCCAGTGCCGCTGGAAATCATGCGCCAGAACTAACATTTGTGCCAGCCGCTGCCCCCAGCTTGCCGAGCGTTCCCTGATAAGGCAGGCCATCGTCCCCCGCAGTTTTTCCAGGTCAGCCAACACTCTTTCATCAACCGGAGGCTCCCCCTGCCCTGCTCTATTTGGCACATTCCCGGCAGGCAGAGATGCCCTTTTGCTTCTCTGCCCGCTGAGGGTACCCTCCTGCCATGTCCCCTGCCCTGCATCCTGGAGGATTATCCTCGCAGCCTCCGGGCAGGACAGCGACAAGGTCCACTCCCAAAGATCCCCGTAATCCTCCCGGTGCCTGGGATATCCCTTGCATTCCTTGCACATCCCGGCTCTTCCCAGTTCCTTATAGATATCGCAGAGCCCTTCCTGGTTCAGGAAGGCACATGCTTGTCCGTTCAGCCGGAAACACCGCCTTTTGTGGTCAATGCCCAAGAACAGCCTGCGCCCGAACGCACCCTTCACCCCTCTGTAAAGGAGGTAACTCTCCCTGTCAATCCCAATCTGCCAGCCCTTGCAGCAGGTATCCCTGCACTCCGCCCCCAGGCAGACAAATTCCTTAATGCTTTTTTGTACCCGGTATTTCATCCGATTACACCCCTGCCTTTTTACAGATATCTGCCAGGCAGCATCTTTCGCAATACGGCTTTGTCCTGGCCGTGCAGACCTCACGCCCATGGTACACCAGCCGGTGGCAAAAATCACTGCCCTCTTCCGGCGGGATCAGCTTCCAAAGAGCCATCTCCACCTTTTTGGGATCTTTTATTTTGTCTACCAGCCCCATACGGTTCACTAAGCGGATGCAGTGCGTGTCCGTCACGATTGCCGGCTTTTGGAACACATCCCCCATAATCAGGTTGGCGCTTTTCCTTCCCACCCCCGGCAGCTTTAGGATCGCATCGAAATCCTCCGGGATTTTTCCTCCATACTCGTCCCGCAGCATCCGCATGCAGGCGCTGATATCACGCGCTTTGCTATGCCCCAGCCCACACGGACGGACAATCTCCTCGATATCCTCCACCGGTGCCTCCGCCAAGGCATTTATATCCGGATACTTCTTATACAATCCCTCAACCACCACATTGACCCTGGCATCCGTACATTGCGCCGCCAAGCGCACACTGACCAAAAGCTTCCACGCCTGGTCATAATCCAGGGTGCACCCGGCATCCGGATACTCCTTTTTCAGCCTTTCGATAATTTCCAAAGCAAGCTTCTTTTTCGTCATCTGCCGCAACTCTCCTCTTCTTTCGTACCGGATGCCCCAAAGCACCCTTATTCTCCCCTGCGGAACCTCTCAACCTCCTGCACCAGCAGCTTCACGTTCGCAATCAGGGAATCGAACATCCCATACTCATATAGCTTGATCGCCAGAATCCCCAGCGGCACCGCTAAGATCATTCCGGAAATCCCCCGCACCTTAAAGCCGATATAGAGAAAAATCAGCGTCATGAGCGGCGGAAGCCCCATGGAATCCCCCACGATCTTGGGCTGGATCATCTGCCTGGACACCTGGCTGACCACATAGAGGAGCGCCAGGCCCGCCGCCAGCATATACTCCCCGGAAAGCAGCTTCACTAACGCCCAGGGCAGCAGCACCGTGCCCGTGCCGAAAAGAGGCAAAAAATCCAGGACGGCAATCAGGATCCCCAAAAGGAAGGCGTACCGGATTCCCAAAACCACAAAACCTGCAAACAGAATCAAGGCAACCATAAACATAATCTTAAACTGTGCCAGGAAATATCCTCCCAAAAGGCGCTTGATATCCCCCTTTAGGTTCCGGAAATACCTGCCTCCTTCCTTTGGCAGGTATTTCCTCCAAAATTCCAGGATCCGCTCCCGCTCCGCCAGGAAAAAATAGGCCGAGAGAATCGTCACGATCACATTGACCATGGCATTGGGGATCCGCATCGCCACATTCCCTGCGGCCTCCACCGTGGGAGAGGCAACCTTTTGTACCAGCACCCCGATGGTATGGCCCACATTGCCGGTAAACTCATACCAGACCTGTTTTACATTCTCCGGCAGGAAACGGATCAGTTCGTCAAACCGCCCGAAAAAGCCCTCCAGGCCTGCAGAGGCCGCCGCATACATCTCCGGCAGGTCACGGGCCAGGCTGAATGCCTGCATCAAAAGCCGGGACACCAAAAAATACCCCAGCCCGATTACCAGCGCCAGCGCCAGCACCACGATCAGCACCGAACTGTGCTTGCGCACCAATTTCATCCGGCTTTCCAGGAAACGGACCAGGGGATTGGCCACCATCGCTATCAGCCAGCCGATCACAAAAGGCATAAAATATCCCAAAAGCTTTGGAAGCACCGTGCACGACAGCACAATCCCCGCCAACGGAACCAAGATATTCAAACAGATCCTCAAATATTTTTTTATAGTTTCCATCTGCTCACCTGCCTGCCATTTTACATTTTCTCAGTACGCCAGGTAACCCTCCAGGAAATGGTACAGTTCCTCCATCTCCTCATCCGTGCCAACCGTGATCCGCAGGTAATCCTCCAGCCGGGGCTGCGCAAAATACCTTACATAAATCTGTCTGCTTTTCAACGCCTCAAACAATTTGGGCGCCGCCGCCTTTTCATGCCTGGCAAAAATGAAGTTAGACATAGAGTCCGGGAAAGTAAATCCCAATGCGCAAAGCCTTTTTTTCGCCTGCTCCCTGGTCTTTACAATCTTCGCGACCGTGTCCCGGAAGTACCTTTCCTCTTTCACCGACTCCACCCCCAGCACCAGGGACGGCATATTCATCGTGTAGGAATTGTATGAATATTTCACGTCGTTCAAGGCCCTGATCAGGCGTGGGTTCCCGATGGCAAAGCCAATCCGCAGCCCTGCCATGGAACGCGCCTTGCTGAAAGTCTGTACCACCAGTAAATTCTCATACCGGTTTAGCAGCGCCAACGCTGACCTGCCCCCAAAATCAATATATGCCTCATCCACCACCACCACCACATCCTGGTTGTGGCGTATGATATCCTCGACTTCCTCCAGGCCAAGGAGCAGCCCGGTAGGTGCATTGGGGTTGGGGAAAACCACCCCGCCGTTTTCTTTATAATAATCCGGCGGGCAGATCCTAAATTCCTGATCCAGGGCAGGCATCTCATAGGGTATCCCAAACAGGTTTGCCCATACTTTATAAAAAGAGTAACTCACGTCCGGGAACAGGATCGGCTTTGGTGAATTGAAAAATGCCAGAAATGCCATCGCAAGCACATCATCCGACCCCACTCCCACAAATACCTGATCCTCCCCTACCCCATAATATCCGGCCAGGCACCCTGTCAGCACCGAGGCCGCCGGATCCGGGTATTTGCGCAGACGTCCATAATCCATCTCCCTCAGCGCCCTCTCTACCCCCGGCGCCGGGGGATACGGGTTCTCGTTCGTATTCAGTTTGATTAGTTTTTCCCCTGACGGCTGCTCCCCCGGCACATAGGGATCCACCTTCCTGATATTTTTTTCCCAAGCCCTCATGCCCTGCCCTCCGTTGTCCCCAATCCGTACTCCTGCGCCAATGCCTCAAATGCCGGCATCGCCCGTTCAATCTGCCCATAGGATACGCAGTAAGCGATGCGCACATACCCGGGGCAGGCAAAAGAACTGCCCGGCACCAGCAGAAGGTTATGCGCCGCTGCCCTGCTGCAGAATTCCTTTTCATCCGGAACCGGTGATTTGACGAAGAGGTAAAAGGCTCCCTCCGGGCGGATACAGGAAAATCCGCATTCCTTAAGCCCCTCATACAGCCGGTTCCTGTTCCGGTTATACGCCTCCAAATTCACGGCAGCCCCCTTCTCTATGCAGCGCTTGATCACCCTCTGCATCAGCGACGGTGCATTGACACTCCCCAATACCCGGTTGGCAATCGCCGCCGCCGTGAACACGTCCCTGCCATCCTGCAGTTCATCCGGTATCACGAGATATCCGATCCTCTCCCCCGGCAGGGATAAGGACTTGCTGTAAGAATAGCAGACCACCGTATCCGCATAATACTTTGTCACATAAGGGACCTCCACCCCATCGTAGGCCAGTTCCCGGTAAGGCTCGTCCGAGACCAGGACTATGGCGTGCCCATACTCCGCTTCCTTCTCCCTTAGGATCTCTGCCATCCGTTTTAAGGTTTTGCCGGAATATACCACCCCGGTCGGGTTGTTGGGGGTATTGATAATCACCGCCTTGGTCCTGGGCGTAAGCCTTTTGGCCAATTCCTCTAAGTCTGGCTGGAAATCAGCCGTATTAGGCGGAACTACCACCAGTTTGCCGTCATAATTGCGCACATAATTCCCATATTCCACAAAATAGGGGGCAAATGTGACCACCTCCTGCCCCGGATCCAGGATCGTCTTTAAAATCACGTTGAGCCCGCTAGCAGCGCCCACCGTCATCAGGATATTGCCTGCGCCAAACGCCGTGCCGAAACGTTCATTCAGGGAATGGGCAATGGTTTCCCGCACGTCCTCATAACCGGCATTGCTCATATATCCATGGACAAAGGTGGATTCCTCCTCCCGCAGGGTCTCTAAGACCGCCTCCTCCACTTCTGCCGGCGCCGGGACATTGGGGTTTCCTAGGCTAAAGTCATATACGTTTTCTGCGCCATAGATGGACGCCAGGCGTTTCCCCTCCTCGAACATCACACGGATCACAGAGTTGTTCTCCACCAGCGGCCTCATCTTTTCTGAAATCATATCCATTCCTCCTTTATATACGCCGCTCGCTCCAATGGTAATAGGCGGCCATGCCCCCGGTCAAAATCAGATAAAACCAGGTGGTTGTGTTGCTGAACCAGGTGGTGAAAAAGGAAAGCATGAAATACACCCCCAACTGGGCATACAGCAGATATCCGATTGGGTTGCGCATCTCGCGCAGTTTAATCGTCAGCAGGTACGCTGCCACTCCCAGGGCACAGGAAAACACCAGTACCCCCAAAAAACCGAAATCATAATAAGCATCATAAAACATGGTCAGGGTCGTCAGTTCCTTCTTATTTATATAACTCGGATAATTGATCAGCTGCGGAAAAACAAATTTCAGCCCCGTCAGCGCCCATAAAGGAAACAGGCCCTTAAGCCCGAAGGCATACTTGGGAAGCCCCTTAACCAGACAGTCAAAATTGTCATAGTTATTGGCGATATACATATATGGCTGAGTGATGAAAATCGGCATATCTGCATATTTCATCTCAAAGATACCGTTTAGGTACTCCACATCATGGCTTCTTGCCACAGAAAGGAGCAGGTATACCGGGACTACTGCCACCAATGCCAGCAGGTAAACAGGGCTGAACTGCTTTTGCAGGGATATGTAGGTAAATCCTGCCAAAAGCACTGCAAATACAAACTGGGACCGGGAGACACAGAGAATCGGTATCAGCAGTGCAACCCCTGTCATGGCGGCAGATGTCAGCATCCTCTTTTCACTGCCCCTCCCCCTCTCCATATGGGCATGCAATACCGCCAAAGACGGCACCAGGACACAGGATACCGTGATGTAATGGATGCCGGTTAAGTGGAACTCCGAATAAGCATGGGGCACCCCCCGCAAGAACAACGGCACATACCCCAAAACCACAGCCTCTGACAAAAAGGCCGCCAGGGAAACTGCCGTCACCCCGCATACCATATGATATACCGGCTTGGGATCCCCCTTGAAGCTTCTCCATCTGCTGTGGCTGTCGTACCCTGTGCCATAAGTCCTGCTCAGCAGTTCAAACGCCACCCAGAAACCCAAAAAGGCCAGTGCCATGCACACCCAGGTCATCAGCTGCCACTCCTCCTGGAGACGGCTGAGTTTCAGGCATGCCAACCCCTGCCCTCCGATCCAAAACAGGGAAAATACCCCCCTTAAATGAATGAGGTTCTTTGAGTGGCGGTAATCCCGGATGTATAGCCACAGAGCCGCCAGCAGCAGGAGGATTCCGGACAGGTAATAATGCCCCTTACCAGCCAGAAAAAAACTGCCTGCATAACTGATCAAATAAACTATCATACAACAAACCATCCTATCCTGTGTTCTTTCTCCTTCCAGGCGCCCCCCAGGCCGGCCTTGCCAGAGCCTGCCCTCCTTTGCCTTACTTTCCAGGCACACCCGAAGAAATTTGTAGAAATGGCTGCCACATGCCCATGTAGCAGCCAAAACCTATCGTGTCAATTACAGACCCGCAACGAACTCACGCATATAATCTTCTACTTCTTTAGTAGTGGCAAAACCCATAGCCTTATCTGCCACTGCCTTTAACTCTTCCGTGCTAAGGCTCGTGATCAATTTTCTGGAATACAGGATCGCCGAAGCGCTCATGCTGAACTCGTTAAGCCCGAATGCCAGAAGAAGCGGGATCATCATCGGGTCACTGGCCGCCTCGCCGCACATCCCCACCATGATCCCTGCCTCACGGGCACAGGTGATAATCCTGCGGATACTGCGGAGCACTGCGGGGTTAAACGTGGAATACAGGTAAGAAATCTTGTCATTGCCCCGGTCTACGGACATGGTATACTGGGTCAGGTCGTTGGTGCCTATGCTAAAGAAATCAACCTCCCTCGCAAAAATATCAGCGATCAGAGAAGCCGCAGCCGTCTCCACCATGATGCCCACCTGGATATCCTTGTTGTAAGAAATCCCCTGGCGGTCTAACTCCAGCTTTAACTCGTCAATCAGCATCTTTGCCTCCCTGTATTCGTCGATACAGGTAACCAGCGGGATCATAATCTTGATATTGCCATAAGCGCTGGCCCGCAGCAATGCCCGCAGCTGGGGCTTATAGATATCCTCCTTACGGTCCAGGCAAAGGCGGATTGCCCGGTATCCCAAAAACGGGTTTTCATCCTTCTCTAACCCCATATAAGGGATCTCCTTATCGCCGCCGATATCCAGCGTGCGGATGATCACCGGTTTCCCCTCAAGTGCCTCCGCTACCTTCTTGTACGCCTCGAACTGCTCCTCCTCCGTCGGCATGGAATTGCGGTCCATAAACAAAAACTCTGTCCGGAACAGGCCAACGCCCTCCCCGTCATACTGGAGAACCTTCTCTACATCCTTCGGCTTGCCGATGTTGGCCACCAGTTCCACGGTGACACCGTCCCTGGTAATAGTGGGCTGCCCGATATATTTTTCAAGTTCCTTTTTCTCTGCCAGGAATGCATCTCTCTTTGCCGTATATTCCCCTTCTATGTCAGCATCCGGGTTTACATAGACAATGCCTGTATCCCCGTCCAAAACAACCCGCTCCCCGTTCTTCACCTGAGCCAGGAAATCACCTACGGCAACCACTGCCGGGATCTCCAGCGCACGTGCCAGGATCGCGCTGTGGGAGGTCTTCCCGCCCAGTTCCGTGACGATTCCCACCACATTCTTCGGGTTGATGCCCGCAGTCATGGATGGGGTCAGATCCTTGGCAATCAGGATGCTTCCCTCCGGCAAAGACGCAATGTCCACGGATTCCACGCCCAAAAGCACACGCTGCATCCTGGTCTTAATGTCCCGCATATCCGTAGCCCGCTGCTGCATCAATTCGTCATCCATCCCCGCAAACACATTGGCATACATGGTACAGACCATCTCAATGGCAAACTCGCTGCAGATGCTCTCCCCCTTAATCGTGTTCTCGATCTCCCCGGTCAGCATCGGATCCATCAGAAGCATCAGATGGCCTTGTAAAATCTCTGCTTCCTTCTCCCCTACCCGGGTGGCCAAATCTGCTGCCAATGCCTCCGTATCCTTCATGGTCTTGTCCAGCGCTCCCTTAAAACGCGAGACCTCAGCCCCAACATCAGTAACCAGCTTTTTTTCGATTACCAATTCTGCTTCCTCTACTATCACGGCGCTCCCAATGCCGATCCCGGAAGAAGCATTTGTTCCCTTATACATGGTTGACTCCTCCTTATTAATTATTTATGTAACCATTCAGCCATGCAAAAAACACATGGCCAAATCGCTCCCTAAACCTTCACGCGCCACGGATCCTACGTTTACTCCCCAAGGCCGCTCTCCACCAGGCTGACCATTGCCGCAAGCGCCTCCTCCTCATCAGGCCCCTCGCATACAAATTCAATCTCGTCCCCACATTTGACGCAGGCTCCCAACACGCTCAGCACGCTCTTGGCATTCGTCAGATTATTGCGGCACATGAATTTTACCGACGACCGGTATTTTATCGCCTCATTGCACAGCATACCGGTCGGACGCAGATGCAGACCGGATGCATTTTTTATCGTAACGTTCCTGCTAACCACTTTATCCCTCTTTCCATTCTCTACTCGGATACCACTGTTTCTGCCTGTGTCCCCTGTACCACTGATCCGGATGTTGCACCTGCCTCTGCCGCCGGTTCCGTCAGCCCCGGCTCCCTTGCAGAATACACCTGGCTGCTGCTGCTCTCCTCCTCCGGCGCTGTACTCTCCTGCGGCTGGGTCCCCGCCTCCACCACGCCGCTGCGGAGCGTGACTTCAATCTGGAACTCCTGCCAGGAAACCACTGTAAAGATATCGCTTTCCGAAAATGCCATGCTCCCGGGATGAAGACCGGGTTCCAAGCCTTCCACATTTACAAATGCTCCCAGATCCTCCTCTGTCAGGCTGTCAAGTTCTTCACTCAGCCCCTGCACTGTCACTTCTACCCGTGAAGGCACAAGGCGGTAATACCTGTCGCTTTCCTGGCCGCCTAAGGTTATGTCTCTTTCGATCAGTTCCATGGTCCTAGTCACCATCGGCTCCACCTGCAGGCGGATCTCCACCATCGGATCCTCCGAATCCGCAAGTTCCACCCCCTCCGGCAGGTATTCCCGGATGTCCACGGTAACTACCTTATCCCCGGAAGCGCCGTCAAGGTTTAAAACCGAAGCCGGGATCATGACCGTATTCAGGGAAGAGAGCACGGAACGGGATCCCGTGACCGGGACACCGCGCCGGGAACACGATACCCCTGTATAGCGGCAGCCCGGAGCCACATCCCCCGACACATCAAAATCCAGCATCAATTCCTTTACCTTATTTACATATAATTTATAGTCGATCCCTGTTTCGTCCGCATCTGTGGATACCCGCTCGTCCACCTCCAGTTCATTGCCGTTGGCATCATAGAACACCAGCCCTGTATGGCCTTCCATGTCGCCGCTTAAGGCATCCGCCTGGATGCGGATTCCTACATGGTTGATCAGCCCCACCTGGGAAATCGGCCCCTCCACGGTCACCACATCCGGCGTAAGGACCACGCTGCCCAAGGCATAGCCGTCGGCCGCCGCCCCCTGCACATCTGCCACCAGTTCAAACGGCTTGGTCTGTATCTCCTCCGTCTCCACCCGGACTACCCCTGGCTTTGCCGTAACATTGCTATAGATATTGTCATTGTGGAGAACCTCCACCTTCACCGGCACGGAGCCGGTAACGTCATAGAGTTCCGAAAGGTCTATATATGCCCGGAAATCCGACAGCTGGATCTTGTATTCGTCCCTGGTATGGATATCAAAACTCACCGTCACCGTACTCTTGCTGCTGATCTTATAGGCCCGCCTGGCCGCCGTGAGCACCTCGCTGTTCTCAATCTCAAGCGTCACCTCCCTGCGGCGGTTCACCAGGGGATTGGAAACATTGACGACTACCAGCCAGATAATAAACGCCAAAAAGACAGAAAGAACCTTCAGTCCCAGATTATTAATCAGCCTTTCTTTCATTCTTCTTTATTCCCTTCCATATCTTAAACCGGTTGCCGCCTGCATCTTCCTGCTTTTCCATCTGTACCAATGCCTTCCGCAGGCTCTCTGCGTCGCTGATCCGCCGCAGCATCCCACCCTCCACGAGGGATACCCGCCCGGTCTCCTCCGATACTACGATCGTCAGGCTGTCCGTCACTTCACTGACCCCCACCGCTGCCCGGTGGCGGGTGCCAAGTTCCTTGCTGATCATCATATTGTCCGACAAGGGAAGGTAACAGGTTGCCGCCGTTACCCGGTTGCCCCGGATCACAACTGCCCCGTCATGAAGCGGGGTATTATGTTCAAAAATATTGATCAGAAGCTGGCTGCTGACCAATCCGTTAATCTCTATCCCGGTACGTTCAATCTCCTTGAGCGGCATATTGCGCTCCAAGACAATCAATGCCCCGGTCTTTACCTTTGCCATCTCAAAAGTTGCCCGCACGATCTCATTCGCCGTCCGTTCGGTAAATGCCGCCTCCTCCTTGCCGTCATCAAAAGCCAAAATCCCGGCAAGCAAATTCTGGCTCCCCAGCTGTTCCAACGCCTTGCGCAGTTCCGGCTGGAATATGATCACCAGCGCCGTCACTGCGATCGTCGTGGTCTTTTCCAGCAGCCACAAAATCGTATTCAGCTTCAGGATCGCCGCCATCGCCGCAAAAAGCCCGATTACCAGAAGCCCCTTTAACAGCGTCCAGGCACGTGTGTTCATGATCCAGTATAAAATCTCATACACCAGGAATGCAATGATAATAATCTCGAATATGTTGGTAAGGGTTATCCTTGGCAGGAAAGAAAACCAGGATTCAAGCCCCCGCCATATACCTGCCTCTTGAAAAAAACCCGTCATGATCTGGCCTCTCTTTCCCTATGTCCTCCCTGGCGGGACTTTTTCGGGTCATTAATCCGTTGTACACGCACATCCGGTTTGGACACTACCACCTTCGGAACCGCTTTGACATAATACACATAATCGTCATCCTCAAACTGGGTATATTCTGTCCTGCTATAATCTACCGCAAACACAAAAAAGTGGTAAATCCCGGCCACAATCAGGGAAAACAGAGTCCCGACAATCAGCTGCTGCAGGGATATCTGTACATCAAACAAATAATCCCCTGTAAAAACCACCGCCATCTGGCTCACAGAGCCAAACACGATTGCCAGTATCCAGGCATAATCCACCGAAAGCAGGCGGATTAAGTATACCACCAGGATCCCTGCCGCACATGCGGCAACCATGACCATCATCTCCTTGTTCGACATCATGGTACGGATCAGCTGTACATATTTCTCCGTAATGTCAACTGCTGCATCGTTCGTCAGGACACCGGCATTCTGCTTGACATAGAGCATAATATAATAAACCGCCACGCCGCAGCCCACCGGTATCGCCCCGGCCAGGCCGCCGGACAGGCCTGCCAGCAGAGGGATCACAAAAGGGATCTTCAAGGCAAATGCAATCGGGGTCAGAACCAGCCAATAGCTGTCCCTCGGCTGCAGCCCGTAATACAGAAACGCCACTAAAAGCAGGAAAATGCCGGTCAGCAGTGCACATTCCATCGACACCGCATAGATATGCCCCAATAAAACAGCCGCCAGGACGACACTGATCACCCCATAAGGGACAAATGCACAAAAAAGTGCCAGACCCGCCATCACCAAGGGATTTTTGAATTTCTCTAAATACCCCAGGTTGCTGTTCATCAAAACCAATGCCACCAGGCTGACGCAGAACTTCATCCCCGCATCCACCGGCGCCGCAAACCTCCCATAGAATAATTTTAACCTCTCCTTAATTTCGAGAAGCACGATCATGGCGGCTGCCCTCCTTTAACAATTCTCTGGCACGGTTCTGGAACTCGTACCGCTTCTCCAGGCGCTTTAACTTCGCAACATAAATCTTCATGCCGCGCCTGGCATACTCGTAACGCTTTCGGTATACCAGCCAGGTAACGGCCAGGTAAAAAACCAGCCCTGACACATATAAAAACACCGCGTACTTCCCTGTCCCTACCACTTCGCTGATATCCAATGTATTGAGCAGCTGTTCCATATGGTATAAAACCCAGGTCACGGCACACAGCAGATAACATATTGTATAGGAAAAGAAAGAGCGGAACATATGCCTGCTGATATAATCGCTCTGAAAATAGCGGTTGACAGGAAAAATCTTCTTCCCCTCCCGCTTTTCAAACATTGCAATCCCCGTCATCAGCTTAATCTTGTCCTCGTTCAGCATAGTCCCTTCCACCATCCATAAATTATCGATTTAGTATACCATATTTTCCTTAATTAGGCTACACTTCCATATATATTTTTTTGCAGGCAGGCTGTCTCTCCCGTTTTCTGCCAATTTCACCTTTTTTACCCTATACTTATCCTCAGTATAACACAAAATGTCCGCCATGTAAAACATGGCGGACACAAAATTATCGTCAAATTATCGTCAAAATTCTTCTTTTGTTACTCATCCACGCTATAGTTCGGTGCTTCCTTGGTAATATGGATGTCATGCGGATGGCTCTCTTTGAGGGATGCCGCCGAAATCCGTACAAAACGCCCCGTCTCCTGCAGGGTCTTGATATCGGACGCACCGCAATAGCCCATGCCGGAACGCAGGCCGCCTAAAATCTGGAATACCGTGTCTTCCACCATTCCCTTATAGGCCACCCGGCCTTCCACCCCTTCCGGAACCAGCTTTTTGGCATCGGACTGGAAATAGCGGTCCTTACTGCCGTTCTCCATTGCCGCAATGGAGCCCATCCCGCGGTATACCTTATACTTCCTGCCCTGGTACAGTTCAAAATTCCCCGGGCTCTCGTCACAGCCGGCAAACATGCTTCCCATCATACATACATTTGCCCCCGCTGCGATCGCCTTCGTGACATCACCGGAATACTTGATGCCGCCGTCCGCGATGATCGGGATGTTATACTCCTTGGCCATCTCGTAGCAATCCATGACAGCCGTAACCTGCGGGACACCGATCCCTGCCACCACACGGGTGGTACAAATTGAGCCGGGGCCGATCCCTACCTTGACCGCATCCACCCCGGCCTCAATCAAGGCCTTGGTTGCCTCTTTCGTCGCAACATTGCCCGCAATCACAGCCAGCTTAGGATAAGCCTCTTTGATCATCCTCACGCAATGCAGGACGTTCTCCGAATGGCCATGGGCAGAATCCAGGACTACCACATCCACCTTGGCCTTGACCAGGGCACTGACCCGCTCTAAGACATTGGCAGTGATCCCGACCGCAGCTCCGCAGAGCAGGCGTCCTTGTTCGTCCTTGGCGGACAGCGGGTAGCGGATCTGCTTCTCGATATCCTTGATGGTAATCAGCCCCTTAAGGTTAAAATCGTCATCCACAATCGGCAGCTTCTCCACCCTGGCCTTTGCCAGGATCTTCTTCGCCTCTTTCAGGGTGATGCCTTCCCTCGCCGTTACCAGGTTCTCGCTGGTCATGCACTCCTTAATCTTCTTGGTGAAATCTTCCTCAAATTTCAAGTCGCGGTTGGTAATGATGCCTACCAGCTTCCGGCCTTTTGTGATCGGCACCCCGGAGATCCGGAATTTGCCCATCAGTTCATCTGCATCTTTGAGGGTATGCTCAGGAGAAAGGAAGAAAGGATCGGTAATTACACCATTTTCCGAACGTTTTACCTTATCTACCTCTTCCGCCTGTGCCTCAATCGACATGTTCTTGTGGATAATCCCAATGCCGCCCTGGCGGGCCATGGCAATCGCCATCCGGTGTTCTGTGACCGTATCCATGCCAGCGCTCATCAATGGGATGTTCAACTTAATGCTCCTGGTCAGATAAGTGGTCAGATCCACCTGGTTTGGAATGACCTGAGAATACGCCGGAACCAGCAACACATCATCAAAAGTAATGCCATCGCCAATAATCGTTCCCATTCTTTTATCCTCTCTTTCTTTAGTTTTTATAAAAATTTAATTCTTGTTCCCACTTATTAGTTCCTAAGTGTAGCAAATTTTTGTACGCTTGTCAAACACATTTTTCCAAAAAGGCGGCACAAAAAAAGGGCAGTCCGGCAAAACACACCTGCGGCGTACTTTGCCGGATTACCCTCTTTTTTACAGCTGCCAAAAATCCCCTGCTTTACTGAAGCACTTTCCTGGGGGCTGTCTGGCGGAAGCACTGCAGCATCTTCTCATCCGGCTCAAATAGGATCTTTAAGGTCCCGGAACCGTTGCGCACGACCGCCGCATATACCTTTGCCCCCGGCAGCCGGGAGGAAAAGTCCAGCACCTTTGCATTGGATGCCCCATAATCATTTAACGCATGGGACTCTGCCGGCGCAATCACCTGGATATCCTCCATCTTCCCTTCCCATGCCTTTTTGCGCTTGGATTTGCCAAAGATTTTATCAATCGATAAAATCTTCTCCACATAGAGATACTCAAACTCCACACGGGAATTGCGGTTTAGCAGATAAAAACAAAATCCGGATACGAGCGCCAGAACCAACCCAATAATATTGGTGATGAAGGCTAACAGCACGCAAACGGCTGTGACCACCCCCATGACGATGACGAGGATGTTGGAATAAAACGGGATGCGGCGCCTTACTAGGCATTCTGCATAGGATTCGTTCATTGGTAGATGCTCCTTTTTCTTTTTGGGGGTTGCTATCGTTGCTCGCCAAACTGCGAACCGGGCAACCGGATTTCCAAGCGGCCCTCGGGCGGACCGTTTGGAAATCCGGTTGCCCGGTTCACAGCTTGGCTCTGCCTTGCGTTACATCATCCCCATTCCCGGGCCGCCGGCGGGCATGGCTGGGGTTTCTTCTTTGATGTTGGCGACTACGGATTCGGTCGTCAGCAGGGTGGAAGCAACGCTGGTTGCATTCTGAAGGGCGCTTCTGGTCACCTTGGCGGGATCCAGGATGCCTGCTTTTACCATATCTACATATTCTTCCTTGTAAGCGTCGAACCCAACACCTACCTCGGATTCTTTTACTTTGTTGATAATCACGGAGCCTTCCAGGCCTGCATTCGCTACGATGTGGAACATCGGGGACTCCAAGGCCTTTAAGATAATCTTGGCACCGGTCTTCTCGTCGCCGTCCAGGCTGTCAACCACGCCCTGCACATCCTTGCAGGCATGCACGTAAGCGCTTCCGCCGCCGGCAATGATGCCTTCCTCCACTGCTGCCCTGGTTGCTGCCAGCGCATCCTCCATGCGGAGTTTTGCTTCCTTCATCTCGGTCTCGGTAGCAGCGCCTACCCGGATCACTGCTACGCCGCCGGCCAGCTTCGCCAGCCTCTCCTGCAGCTTCTCCTTATCAAAATCAGAGGTGGTCTCCTCGATCTGTGCACGGATCTGGGATACACGGGCACTGATCTCTGCCTTGTCGCCGCAGCCGTCCACAATGATTGTATTCTCTTTCTGAACCTTCACAGACTTCGCACGTCCCAGCTGTGCCATGGTGGCTTCCTTCAGATCCAGGCCGAGTTCCTCGGAAATCACGGTGCCGCCGGTCAGGATAGCGATATCCTTAAGCATCTCTTTCCTTCTGTCACCATATCCCGGAGCCTTGACGCCAACGACAGAGAAGGTTCCTCTTAACTTATTGACAATCAGGGTAGTAAGCGCCTCACCCTCAATGTCCTCAGCAATGATCAGAAGCTTTGCCCCAGACTGTACAATCTGCTCCAGGATCGGCAGGATCTCCTGGATATTGGCAATCTTCTTATCGGTAATCAGGATATACGGATCATCCAGGTTGGCTTCCATCTTATCCATATCGGTGCACATATAGGCAGACACATAGCCGCGGTCAAACTGCATGCCTTCTACCAAGTCCAGTTCGGTCTTCATGGTCTTGGACTCCTCGATGGTGATAACACCGTCATTGGAAACCTTCTCCATGGCGTCCGCTACCAGTTCGCCTACCTCGTCGTCCGATGCGGAGATCGCTGCAACCCTGGCGATCTGAGCCTTGCCTTCAATCGGCTGGCTCATCTTGGCAATCGCCTCCACTGCCGCCTCGGTTGCCTTCTTCATGCCCTTGCGCAGCACAATCGGATTGGCTCCGGCTGCCAGGTTCTTCATCCCTTCATTGATCATCGACTGAGCCAGCACGGTCGCCGTGGTGGTGCCGTCGCCTGCCACATCGTTTGTCTTGGTCGCCACTTCCTTCACCAGCTGTGCGCCCATGTTCTCAAATGCATCCTCCAGTTCAATCTCCTTTGCGATCGTCACACCGTCGTTGGTGATCAGCGGTGCACCGAAGGACTTATCCAAAACTACGTTCCTCCCTTTCGGCCCTAAGGTTACCCGGACGGTATCCGCCAGCTGGTTGACACCGGACTCCAATGCTTTTCTGGCCTCTACGCCATATTTGATCTGCTTTGCCATTGTTCTCTTCCTCCTGAATCATCTGATCTTAAAATTATCGTATCTGCTTACTCAATCACGGCAAGAATGTCGTTCTGCTTCACTACCACGTACTTCTCTTCCTCAACCTCAACTTCTGTCCCCGAATACTTAGAGAAAATAACCTTGTCCCCAACCTTTACCTGCATGGTAACTTCCTTGCCATCCACAACTCCGCCCGGGCCCACGGCAATCACCTCTGCCTGCTGCGGTTTCTCCTTTGCCTGTCCTGGCAGTACTATACCAGACTTGGTGGTCTCCTCTGCTACCAGCTGCTTTAACACAACACGGTCAAATAATGGTACTAACTTCATGGATGATTCCTCCTTGTTCGATTCTTCTCTGATTCTGTTTTTCTTTATTGGAGCCTGGTAAAGGGTTCCTTTTTCATGTACATTACCATTTATACCACGAGTTGTTAGCACTGTCAAGTATTGAGTGCTAATTTTATAAATTTTTTACAGTTCCCCTCTTCCCTTTTTTCCTGTTTCATATTACAATGAGGATAACTCTTTCGCTATGCGGCTATTTTAAAAAGAGCCCGCTTTTATTATAACCCGTCAATCCGGCACCCTTCCATCCGACAGGGAAAACAATACCGGTTGACAGAAAGGAGTGCTGATTATGGCAAAGAAAGCAGGAAAGATCCTCGCGCTGGCCGCCATTGCCGGTGCTGCCGCCGCCGGGATCTCATATTTCACGAAATACCGCTCGTTCAGCAAAGAACTGGATGAAGATTTCCGTGATTTTGAGGAGGAGGACGAGCCCCCGATCCCTGACAGCACCATGAACCGCAATTATGTGTCCCTGCATGCGGACAAGGATGAATTCATGGTAGCCGCCGGGGACGTGTTAAACGCAGTCAAAGATGCTGCCGGTGCCGCCAAGAACGTAGTGCGGGATGCCGCCGCCATCATGACCGACACTGCCAAGGAAGCCATGAACGCCGCTGCCGATACGGCTGCCGCCGCCAAGGCCACCTTCTCCGGGGCATCCTCCGGTTCCGAAAATGCCGGCCTTTCGGATGACCCCTCCCCGGAGCCCGAAGCCGGCGCTGACAGTTCTGCCAGCCTGGAAACGGAGTCGTCCACTATCATCACCGAAGACACCGACTTAGAAAACCAATAACAAGTATTCCAAAACTGCCCGGACACTCAGGGGATATCCCTGTATGCCCGGGCAGTTCTTATCTCAGCCTTATTTCGGCAGCTTAAACGAACTCTTCAGCGACACGATCCGGTTGAACACCGGTGCCCCCGGCGTGCTGTCCTTGCAGTCCACGCAGAAAAACCCATTCCGCACAAACTGGAAACTCTCATATGCCGCCGCCTCCCCCAGGGCAGGTTCCACATAGCAATCCTTCAGCACAACCAGGGAATTGGGGTTCAAATTCAGAGACCCGTCCTCGTTCAGCTTCCCTTTTTCCTCATCCACAATATTCTCATATAAACGGCATTCCACTGTCTTTGCCGTCTCCGCAAACACCCAGTGGATCGTGCCCTTAACCTTCCGCCCGCTAAAGCCCGAACCGCTCTTCGTTTCAGGGTCATATGTGGCATGGACAACCGTCACATTCCCCTCGCTATCCTTCTCGCAGCCGGTACAGGTGACAAAATAAGCGCTCATCAGCCGGACTTCATTGCCCGGGAATAAACGGAAATACTTCTTGGGCGGCTCCTCCATGAAATCCTCGCGTTCGATATACAGTTCCCTCCCGAAAGGCACCAGGCGGGAACCCAGTTCCGGATTTTCCAGGTTATTCGGCACCTCCAGCATCTCCGTCTGCCCCTCCGGATAATTGTCAATCACCAGCTTTACCGGATCCAGGACAGCCATCATCCTCGGCTTCTTAAGCTTTAAGTCCTCACGGATGCAATATTCCAGCATCGCGTAATCCACCGAACTGTTCGCTTTCGCCACGCCTACCAATTCCACAAACATACGGATTGACTCCGGAGTATAGCCCCGGCGGCGCAGCGCGGCAATGGACACCAGGCGCGGGTCGTCCCAGCCGTCCACGATGCCGTCCTCCACCAGCTTCTTGATATACCGTTTGCCGGTAACCACATTGGTCAGGTATAGCTTTGCAAACTCAATCTGCCGCGGCGGGTTCTCAAATTCGCATTCCCGCACCACCCAGTCATATAAGGGACGGTGGTCTTCAAATTCCAGGGTACAGATCGAATGGGTAATATGCTCGATCGCGTCCTCAATCGGGTGGGCAAAGTCATACATCGGGTAGATGCACCACTGGTCTCCCGTATTGTGGTGGCTCATCCGGGCAACCCGGTAAATAACCGGATCCCTCATATTGATATTGGGGCTTGCCATATCAATCCGCGCCCGCAGCACCTTTTCCCCGTCCTGGTATTTCCCGGCCCGCATCTCTTCAAACAGACGCAGGTTCTCCTCTGCCGAACGGTTCCTATACGGGCTTTCCTTCCCCGGCGTCTTAAAGTCCCCCCGGTACTCCCGGATCTGTTCTGCACTCAGGTCGCAGACGAAAGCCTTCCCTTTCCGGATCAGGAGCACTGCACACTCGTACATCTGCTCAAAATAATTGGAGGCAAAGAACAGCCTGTCCTCATAATCTGCCCCCAGCCAATGGATGTCATCCAGGATTGACTGCACAAACTCGGTCTTCTCCTTGGTTGGGTTCGTATCGTCAAACCGCATATTGAATTTTCCGCCATACTTCTTCGCCAAGCCGTAATTCAGCAGGATTGACTTGGCATGCCCGATATGCAAATACCCATTCGGTTCCGGCGGGAAACGGGTCTGCACATGGTCATACACGCCCTCAGCTAAGTCTCTCTCTATTTCCTGCTCGATAAAATTTTTGGAAATTACCTCTTTCTCCTCTGCCGGTTCCGGCACTACCTTTTCTTTTTCCATAGCCCAAATCCTTTCCACCCTCGCCCGGCATCCTGCCAGTTGCTGATTCTTATGGGATTTTAATATTTTCATTTAAAATACGGGAGGCCTTTCTATCCAAGGCCTCCCGCTCTTTCCCCAAAGCTGCTGACGGGAATCGGACCCGTGACCTCCGCACTACCAATGCGACGCTCTACCGACTGAGCCACAGCAGCATCTTCCATTTTTCGCGCCGCTCTTTCCCGAACGACCTTCCATATATTATCATGCTATTCCTATTTTGTCAACTATATTTTTATATTTCCATCACTTTTTATCAGGAACTTGGAAAAACCTCCTCACATACAGTAAATTAAAAACATACAGAGGCATTTTTATGGCTGAAAATGATACCCACTACAATGGAACCTCCAATATGAACAATATGCAGACAGAACCTGTGATCCCGCTCCCCAACCCCGGCGAGGGCGG
>RAYB01000089.1 GCA_003669055.1 bacterium 1XD21-70 | reverse complement strand
CATATACCCTCAAAACCACATATTGAAAACACCCGAACCTCTCTTGCAGCTTCCGCTGCTCCCTCCGACCTTTCAAGGTTAAGCCCTCGACCTATTAGTGACAGTCAGCTGCATGCATTGCTGCACTTCCACCCCTGCCCTATCTACCTCGTGCTCTCCAAGGGGTCTTACTCTTGCGATGGGACATCTCATCTTGAGGGGGGCTTCACGCTTAGATGCCTTCAGCGTTTATCCCGTCCCGGCTTGGCTACCCTGCCATGGGACTGATTCCCAACAGGTGCACCAGCGGCCGGTCCATCCCGGTCCTCTCGTACTAAGGACAGCTCCTCTCAGATATCCTACGCCCGCGCCGGATAGGGACCGAACTGTCTCACGACGTTCTGAACCCAGCTCGCGTACCGCTTTAATGGGCGAACAGCCCAACCCTTGGGACCTGCTACAGCCCCAGGATGCGATGAGCCGACATCGAGGTGCCAAACCACTCCGTCGATGTGAACTCTTGGGAGTGATAAGCCTGTTATCCCCAGGGTAGCTTTTATCCGTTGAGCGATGGCAATCCCACTTTATACCACCGGATCACTAAGTCCTACTTTCGTACCTGCCCCACCCGTCGGTGTCGCAGTCAAGCCCCCTTCTGCCTTTGCGCTCTGCGAATGGTTTCCAACCATTCTGAGGGAACCTTTGAGCGCCTCCGATACCCTTTCGGAGGCGACCGCCCCAGTCAAACTCCCCGCCTGACATTGTCCCCCGCCCGGATGACGGGCGCAGGTTAGAAACCCAGTCGCACAAGGGTGGTATCCCAACAGCGGCTCCACGGGGGCTGGCGCCCCCGCTTCTTAGCCTCCCACCTATCCTGTACATGCACGACCGAATCCCAGTATCAAGCTGGAGTAAAGCTCCATGGGGTCTTTCCGTCCTGGCGCGGGTAGCCAGCATCTTCACTGGCACTTCAATTTCACCGGGTGCATTGTTGAGACAGCGCTCAAATCATTACGCCTTTCGTGCGGGTCGGAACTTACCCGACAAGGAATTTCGCTACCTTAGGACCGTTATAGTTACGGCCGCCGTTTACTGGGGCTTAAATTCAGGGCTTCGCTTGCGCTAACCCCTCCTCTTAACCTTCCAGCACCGGGCAGGCGTCAGCCCATATACCTCACCTTTCGGTTTCGCATAGACCTGTGTTTTTGCTAAACAGTTGCTTGAGCCTCTTCTCTGCGGCCTGCTCTCGCAGGCACCCCTTCTCCCGAAGTTACGGGGTCATTTTGCCGAGTTCCTTAACAATGCTTCTCCCGCCGGCCTTAGGATCCTCTCCCCATCCACCTGTGTCGGTTTACGGTACGGGCATGCATCACGCAATAGCGGCTTTTCTTGACAGCTAGGTACACCGGCTTCCCTACTTCCGTTCGGTCCGCGTCACGTCTTCGGGTTGCATGGCGGTTTTTCCGGCCATACCCCTACCCCGCTTGCCCCGGTCTTCTCATTCCCGGGTCCGGTTCTCTTTCTGTGTCCCCACAGTTCTGGTGATACATGGTACAGGAATCTCCACCTGTTGTCCATCGGCTACGCCTCCCGGCCTCGCCTTAGGCCCCGACTTACCCAGGGCAGATCAGCTTTACCCTGGAAACCTTGGATATTCGGCCTGGGGGATTCCCACCCCCATCTCGCTACTCATTCCGGCATTCTCTCTTCCCAGCCCTCCACGGCTCCTCACGGTACCGCTTCGCCAGGCTGGCAATGCTCCTCTACCACTTGTATTGCTACAAATCCACAGCTTCGGCGGTGTGTTTTAGCCCCGGACATTTTCGGCGCAGGACCTCTCGACTAGTGAGCTATTACGCACTCTTTGAATGTGTGGCTGCTTCTGAGCCAACATCCTAGTTGTCTTTGAAATCCCACATCCTTTCCCACTTAACACACACTTTGGGGCCTTAGCTGGCGGTCTGGGCTCTTTCCCTTTTGGCTGCCCAACTTATCTCGTGCAGCCTGACTCCCATACAGCATCTGGCCGGCATTCGGAGTTTGATATTCTTTGGTAAGCTTTGACGCCCCCGCGGAAATTCAGTGCTCTACCTCCGGCAGACTTATATGAGGCTAGCCCTAAAGCTATTTCGAGGAGAACCAGCTATCTCCGGGTTCGATTGGAATTTCTCCCCTATCCACACCTCATCGCCACCCTTTTCAACGGATGTGCGTTCGGCCCTCCACTGCCTTTTACGGCGGCTTCAGCCTGGGCATGGATAGATCACCCGGTTTCGGGTCTGCCTGTACGGACTCCGGCCCTCTTAAGACTCGGTTTCCCTTCGGCTCCGGGCTTTCCGCCCTTAACCTTGCCCGTACCGGCAACTCGCCGGACCGTTCTACAAAAAGTACGCGGTCGCACCTTAACGTGCTCCCACAGCTTGTAAACACAGGGTTTCAGGTTCTTTTTCACTCCCCTCCCGGGGTCCTTTTCACCTTTCCTTCACAGTACTATGCGCTATCGGTCACTAAGGAGTATTTAGCCTTGGGGGGTGGTCCCCCCTGCTTCCCACAAGGTTTCACGTGTCTCGTGGTACTCTGGATCCTGCCGCTCCCTATTGCTTTCGTCTACGGGGCTTTCACCCTCTCCGGCCTGCCTTCCCAGGCAGTTCCACTAGCAAATCGGTTCGCTTGTGCAGTCCGCAACCCCGCCATGCACGCATGGCGGTTTGGGCTCCTCCGCTTTCGCTCGCCGCTACTTACGGAATCGATGTTTCTTTCTCTTCCTCGCCCTACTTAGATGTTTCAGTTCAGGCGGTTCCCGACGTAACGCTATGGATTCACGTTACGACGGCTGGGGTTTTCCCAGCCAGGTTTCCCCATTCAGATATCTCCGGATCAATGGGTATTTGCCCCTCCCCGAAGCTTTTCGCAGCTTATCACGTCTTTCATCGGCTCTTAGTGCCAAGGCATCCACCCTGCGCTCTTATTAGCTTAACCAGTTGGCTTTCGCTCCCGCTACTTGCCGGGCCTGTATAGCGTTACAGACCCTGGTCTTTGGTCTTCTTCTTTTGATATACCTCTCAGTATATCCCTCGGATGTCTTGATATTCTCTTTTTTAAGATTCTATCTCTTCTTTCAATATGTGGTTTTCAAGGTACATG
>RAYB01000088.1 GCA_003669055.1 bacterium 1XD21-70 | reverse complement strand
GGGCGGTTTTATGGAACGAAGTGGAGAAAATCGAGAAAGCGAAGAACGCCCAACTTGCGCGGGAGATTGAAATTGCCTTGCCCCGCGAACTGACGAAGGAGCAAGGCATTTCCCTTGTCCGCGAGTATGTGAAACGGCATTTTGTGGCGGCGGGAATGTGCGTCGATTTTGCCATACATGACACAGGCGGCGGCAACCCCCACGCCCATATCATGCTGACAATGCGCCCTTTTGACGAGGGCGGCGAGTGGGGAGCGAAGCAGAAAAAGGAGTACATTCTTGACAGGGACGGGAACAAAATCTATGACCCGAAAAAGCGGCAGTACAAATGTAAATCCATTCCCGCTACCGATTGGAACGAGCAGACCAAAGCGGAGGAATGGAGGGCGGCATGGGCGAGGCTCTGCAATCAGGCATTGGAGCAGAACGGACACGCGGAGCGCGTAGACCACCGCAGTTATGAACGGCAAGGGATAGACCAGATACCAACCGTTCATTTAGGCGTTGCCGCTTCCGCTATGGAGAAGCGCGGCATCCGCACCGAGCGCGGCGACCTCAACCGCGAAATCGAGGTAACGAATAAGCGTTTGCGGCAGTTAAAGGCGCGTATCTCCAAACTGCAAAACTGGTTAAAGGAAGAAACCGAGAACACCGAGCCGCCCACCCTTGCCGACTACATTCAAGGCATTTTGTCACGCAAGGCACAGACGGGAAAATCGGGATATTCACAATCGCTGTATAACCTCAAAGACGCGGCAAATATGCTGAATTTCCTGCAAGCCAATAACATCATGGATATGACGGGGCTTGATGAAAAATTCAAGTCTATGATAGGGGAACAACTGGATATTCAAGGGAAACTGAAACCCGTTGAACGGCGGTTAGGAACTCTGAAAAAGCACATAGAACAAGCTGACATTTATTTCAAGTACAAGGGAAAGAAACCGCTGACCGAAGCGGAGCAAATCTTGCTTACAGCGGCGAAAGACTATCTCAAAGGTGTGATGAACGGAAAAACCACAATCCCGACAAAGACATGGAAAGAAGAATATACAAAGTTGACCGCCGAGAGAAAAACGCTCAATCAGCGGTATCTTGCATTGAAAGAGGAAGT
Organism: bacterium 1XD21-70; assembly: GCA_003669055.1. Lineage (GTDB taxonomy): Bacteria > Bacillota > Clostridia > Lachnospirales > Lachnospiraceae > Brotaphodocola. Next base: position 2,217 of record RAYB01000088.1, on the reverse strand, counting down.
AAAAGAAGCGGAGAAAATCAGAAAGAGTGTTTACAGTATCTTACGGCAGGAACAGCGGGAACGGCAACCGAACAGGGCGCAGGATATGGAGCATTAAAAACGAGAACGGACAGGATAGTTTTTTCTCCTGTCCTGTCCATTCTCACTTTTGTTTTTTCCCTTTAAGAAAATTTTCGCACAGTTCGGGATAATCCGCAACTAAGCAGTCATATTTTTTCTTTCCACTTCCAACACGGAAGGCATTACGATATTTGTCGCGCAAGTCCATATCGCCAGTGACTTCCATAATTCTTTCTGATAACTGAAAGTACAAAACATGATAATGATGATTATACAAATCCTCTGCTTTTTCTTTTGTCATGCGTAACCTTTTCCCAATAGCGGCATAAGTCAATCCCTCAGTTTCTCTAAGCCGAATAATACTGGAAATAGTTCGCATACTAAATTGATTTCGCAAGGGCGGCAAAGATTGTAGAATCCGTTTTGGCATCCCCGGTTCGCCGTTTCGGTATTCCTTTAATATATCAGCATATTCTTTTTCAAAATAAGCTACTATATATTTATTTCCCAAATAACAATCAAGCGCACTCCTCCAGATTTTTCTGAAATGTGTTGTATTTTCATAACCATGCACAATAGAAAGATGATTTACATAGTATCTCGTTTTCCAGAACAACATATTTTCATAATTAGCGATAATAGTAGACACTGAAACATTATATTCCTTTGCTATATCTGCAAAAGTGTTGTCATATACATCACGAAGCACCCAAACATCATACTTACGACCTTTGCCCAGAAGATTTTTATATGGAATGTCGTTTAACATAACAATTCTCCTTTTCTCTTAAAGAGTACTTTTATACTCTTTAAGAATACATCACTAGAATTGTTATGTCAAGAAGTGAAAATGGTTAATTAGCGTTTGTGATTCAATAATTCCAAACGTTTTTCAACCGCCGCTTTAATTACGGCTATATCGTCAGAGGAAAGTTGTTCAATTTTCAGTTTGAGTTGTTCGACTTCTGTAATGCCCTCTTGCAATCCGTCCAGTTCCGACCCGTAAATATATTCTGGCTTCACCTTTAAAACCAAACATATATTTTTCAATTTTGGCACGCTTGGTAATCGTTCACCACGTTCATACTGTTTCCATGTACTTTCAGAACAGTCACATAATTCGGCGGCTTGTTCGATTGTGAGATTCCTATGTTCCCTCATTTCTTTAATTCGATTGCCGAAGCCTTGTCTATCTTTCATCAATATACCACCTTCCAAAAGAGTATTTTATTACTCTTAAAGCATATCCCAGATGAAAGATAATCAACAGTCGCAAACAGAGTTTGTTTATACTCTTTAAGAAGTTTTTCAGACACAATGACAATAACACTCTCCCAACCGTTCCACCTATCCACCTTATCAATGGACGGGTAGTATTTTTTCGTAAAGTACACGAAAAAATCTCCACCCTTGAACCATTGACAAGTTGGATTTTTGCCGTGTCATTGCGCCGCCGAAAACGGGGAACAGGATAAAAAAATCCTGCCCCGTTTCCGACCGCTTCATTCTACGGCAAAACCGGCTCCACTGGTGCGGCGGCTGTCGGTAAGTTTTGCGGTGGCTCTGCCCCCGCGCCCCCGACCTCTCCCAAAGAACAGAATGGAATGTTACGCAATAGGGCTTGAAAAGGCTTGATTTTTAAGGCGTTGCAGATACGAAAATTCATTGGTAAGGGTTTTATACTACCTACCCACGAAAACGGCTTCTAAGCGTCCACAGGCGCGTTTTATACCCCTTTTTATGCCCCGTTTCCCGCCATGCCGAAAAGTTTTCCGTCAATAACTTAAAAAAGCACTTGACAAAACGCTTCATGGGGGAACAAGTCAGATATTGCCCCTTTTATGGCGCCGAAGCCGGAGAGCAACATCATCCTGACGCAGACCGAAGGGCTGATGCTGGAGGGCAGGCCGAAGAACCCGGCCCATGCCAGGAATAAAAATGTGCTGGTTGTAGGCGGCTCCGGTTCCGGCAAGACGAGATTTTTTATAAAGCCCAATCTCATGCAGATGCATAGTTCTTACGTGGTCACTGATCCGAACAGATAAGTATAATAAGGTTATAGGGAAGCGCGCACCCTCAAAGAAAGACCAACTATTAAAAGTCAAGTAGATAATTGAAAAAATCAAAAGAAATTATCATAGGAAAAAAGAGTACAAC
>RAYB01000087.1 GCA_003669055.1 bacterium 1XD21-70 | reverse complement strand
TAACAAGTGAGGAAATGTGCCTTGATGCGGTCTTCCCGCCTGGCATAGACGGGGCGTGCCTCAAAATCTGTTTTCATTACTAGGAACAATATATTTTATTAAAAACATTGATTTTAAGCCATTTCTTAATGTTTCCCGTGAAACATTTATACTAATTTATACGAATTTTTCGGCAGAATGGTTTTTATTTTGCCCCCAAGGATAGACACAAGCCGAGACAATTTAAAAATGATTGTGCCGAAATCAAGCCTTTTTATACATACGCCGTATGTATAAAACAGCCTAAAAAGGCTCATTTTTATGTATGCTATACCCATATTGTATGTATAAAAAAATAAGCAACTTACAAAAAGTTGCCTATTTTTCAATGAAATATTATTCTTTAAATTCTTTTAAAATTCCTAGTTCGTGTAATAACTTTATAGCGTCAGAGAATCCGCAGAGATAGGACAAATCAGCACACCGACTATCTCTTGTTTCCATACAGCAGATAAGGTCATTGATAAGTAGGCGGTCAGAGCGTTCAAGGTTGAGGGCTTCATAGCGGTTTAAAAGTTCTTGAGTGTCAGTGCAGTCCTGTTGATACACTTCATCCCCCATTAACAGCCTATCACGCCGTTTGTCTATTGCTTGTCCGATATTCTCCTGAATTAGTTCATTGATGATATTATTCATATGTTCCCCTTTCTATATGCTACGTCATATAACAAGTATAGACAAATATTTGTTAATATGCAAGCGTTTTATTTTGCTTGATAATAGAGATACTATCAGACAAGAAGAAAGGGGGCGGTATTGTGATAAGTTATGAACCGTTATGGCGCACTATGAAACAACAGAACGTAACAACATATACGCTTATCTATAAGCACAATTTCAGCCCCTATACAATAACGAACCTAAAGAGAAACAAAAGCATCACAATGAACACATTAGAAAAGTTGTGTAAAATCCTTAATTGTCAGGCTGAAAGTATAGTTATCTTCACACCAGACGAATAAAAAAGGCGTAATCAAGGGGAATAACCAAAAAGAATGGTTATCCCCCTTTTTCTATTTTGCTTTTGACTGGCAAAAAGTAAAGACACAAAAGAGTATTTTTGATTAAAGTGCAATCAAAAATCTTCCTTTTGCATCTTGACTTTTTATTTACGTTATCGCTCTCTGTCTTGTGTATGTGTGCGTGTATGAGTTAATTCTTTTTCGTGTTCTTTCTCTTGTCTTTCATATTCTTTTTTAATATCTTTAACATTATAATTCTTATCTAACCAAATACAAAAATTGTGGTCTTTTTCATAAGTTTTTAAGCGTTCATTTTCTTCTCTTAATCTGTCTATTGTTTTATCTTTTACATTTTCATTAGCTTTTTTTGAGTTTTCTTGTAGTCTTTCATCTAAACTTTTAATTTCTCTACCTTGTTCAATAGTTCTTGCTTGTTCTCTTGCTTTATTTATTTCTTTTGTTAATTCCTCAACTTGTTCTTTTGTATAAAAGCCCTTATGAAAACCTTTCTCAATAGGCGTAGGCATTTCAAAATAAACAACTCTTATATCTTTAATGCGTTCAGCCGCTTCTCTTGTTTGGTCTATAACTTCTTTATTTTTATTTAATATTTCAATATTTTTATCAACTTTTTCTTGCTTCTTTTCAATATCTTTTTCTTTTTTATCTAATGCTCTTTCATTGCGTCTTTGTTCTCTTTCTAATTCTTGTTTTAATTGTTCTTTTTCTTCTAAATTCTTTTCGTGATTTAATTGTGCTTGTCTTGCAAGGTCTTTACTTTTATCTTTTGTTGCCCCATTTAAAAAGTTTAATTCGTGTGCGTGCTCTGGAAATTTTTCTCTTAAATGTTGTTGCATTTCTCTTTGATAATCTCTCAACTCTTTTCTTGGAGTTACTTCTTTTGTTGAAATTCTTCCGTCTTCTGTTCTTGGCACATATCTTATATGTATATGGTCTTGACAATGTTCTCTTTCCTTTAATGGTATTAAACTTTTTCCGTTTTCTTTTTCAATTCCTTCTCTGTTTCTTACTTCATCAAAATGCGTCCAAGCACTTACAATATTATCTCTACCATATCTATCAGCCGTAAAGTTTACCATCTCTTTAAATATCTCATTTTTTTCTTCATATGAGCCACTAAATTCTTTTGGTATTTGAATACACCAAGTGCTTAATGCGTTATAATTACTTTTCCAATGTTCAGCCGTTGGGCTTTCTTTCACAGCTTTTTCAACAAATTCTTTATCAGTCAATCCGTCATTTCTTTCAAATAGATTTTGATTTAATTTTGTCATTTCTCTATCAATAACGCTTTCTTTTTCAGGGTCAACATTTGGGTTTGTATGTTTATCGTGTGCGAGCATATGCCCTATTTCATTCAATTTATTATTTTGTAAATTCATATGTATTCAGTCCTTTCTTTGTAAAATTATCACTTCCTTCCCTTTTCTCTCTTATCAAAATTATATCATTATCACCTTTTCATTATCAAGGCTTCAAAGTTGAAGGTTAGCTTGTTAGCCTTCACGAAGGCAACAAGCAAGGGGCTGTGCCCCTTAACCCCCTTTTAAGGCTTTTCAGCCATAGACAAAAGTAGCACATATGTGCCGGGCACATATGTGCTACTTATCTACTCAAAGAAAAAAGACAAGGGCTTTAAGCCCCTGTCTTTATGTTATATATTATAACTTTTTATAAGTTTTGTTTTCAATATTAACCAAAGAAATCTTCTTCGCTATTTCCAAAAATTTTGTCAAAATCATCTTCTTTTTTTGTTCCAAAACCATCAAACCAATCTAATAAATCTTTACCTTGTATAACACTTTTTTTCTTTTCTTCTTCAAGTGCTTTTTTCTTTTCGGCTTCTTCTTTTCTGTTTTTTTCAGCCACAAACTTTTCATATATTTCTTTTCTTTTTTCGGGGGAATTATATTCAAGAGGAATAAAACACTCATCAAATTCTATGTTGAAAGATTCACCTTTTCCAGTATAGGCAATTACCCAATCATCTAAACCGATTTTTTTGACTTCCTTTTTTGGCTCTTCTTTTTGTGGTTCTTCAATAATTTCTTCGCCATAGTCTTTGAACATTTCTTCTAATTCTTCATCTGTTTTTTGTGGTTCGTTTTTCATAATTTCTTGAACCAATTCAGCAAAACCAGATAATAATTTATTTTCAAAAAAGCGGGCTTTTTCTTCATTATTGCCAAACGCTTTTCTAATCTTTCCAAAGTTTCCTTTTATCTTTTTCAAAACTTTAAAATCAGTTGCATCAGCACTTTTATTTATAAAATATTGATTAACATATATTGTTATTGTATCTTCTTCAAGTTCAAAGATAATAGGGAATCTTCTATAGCTTTGGGCTTTATCTTCAGCTTTTCGTATGTT
>RAYB01000086.1 GCA_003669055.1 bacterium 1XD21-70 | reverse complement strand
CAAAATCAACTAACTTTGGAAAGATTCGACTTTTTAATCAAGTTCACAGAAAATTTACATTTCAGGGCAAAAAAATAAGGCCAGGAACCTGTTTTTAGATTCCCGGCCTACGGTTTTGTTTTATGCTGTCCGTTCTGCTTTCAATTTTTTCACTTCGTCAAGAGGAAGTCCTGCATATTCCGCAATTTTTTCAAGTGTCAACATTCCATCTGCCAACATTCTTTTAGCAACCTCTTTCAAAGATTCTTTTCTCATATCCTCCATCATTTTACACATTTCCTGAACTCCTTTCGGGTTTTCCTTCAAATATCTTGTTCGTTCTGCCATCAGTTCAAAATTCATATCAGCCGCTTGGGTACAGTTAAAATCGTGCATGAGTTTTCCTATATCGGATTCTCCACGATATTCACCATTTACATAAAGAATATGCTCCCCATCTTCAAAAGATTTACCCGTTGCAAGGTTGATTCGCTCAATCGGATAAACTGCTTTACCCTGACCATAAAAATCTTTTTCAATGATAAAGATTGTATATGTGTCTGGCAATTCTTTAAATTCCTGACCTGAATGGAGATTCTCTATATCCATTACACTTGAATGATACCTTGCCCTGTGTGGGTCTGCTCCCTTGTCTTGCCTCTGGACTTCCAAATCGTATTTTTTCCCAACTGAATCTGTTCCATATGCGTCCAAACAGATAGAACGTGCCCAGCCAATCTTTTCATATCCTTCTGTGTTTCACAATCAGTAATAATTAAATCGGGTTTATCTGTGATAATGCGCAACACAAATTCAGCCAGTGGAATATTGTCTTTAAAAAGACAACGCATGAAATCATCATCGATTGGTCGTAAACCTCTTAAACGCTGTAAATCTTCCTGATATTGCTGTTCCGTTACTGTCAATCTTCCCACCTGCTTTCCTTTTCGTTTTCGTATCTCCATACTACCATAAACCTCCTGATTTTACAAGCCGGGAGCCAGCGCATTTCTGAATCCCGGCCTGTTTCCGTTATCGCTTTTTACATCTGCTGTATCTCATTTTTCAGCATACGCTTGATTTTGTCGCTCATGGTTTCTTTGCTGGTCTTGCTGAAATGAACCCTCACAATGTAGGTCGTCCGGCCAATCTTCTTCACCAGTGCGGGAGCGTCCTTAGCCGGTGTTGTGGTGGTAGTGTTCTCTGTAATTTTCTCGCCGCCCATAAATTCTCCTTTTCATACAATCAAGTTTATTATCCCTTACTCACAATCTCTTTCGCCGCCGCTTTGGTCGCCCTGGCTCCTTCCTCCCGTAAATTCTTACCAGAAAAAAGAACCGGCGCACACCGTTCCAGTATGCGGTCGTAAATCCTTGCGTGAGCAAGGTCTGGCGGGTTCTTGATTTCTTCCAGTTTCAGGTTTGTTGTGACAATCAACGGCTTCTTACTCCGATATCGGCTGTCAATGACGGTGAACATCTGCTCCATGGCATACTCGGTATTTCTTTCCACCCCTAAATCGTCAATGATAAGCAGGCTGTAATCGTCCAGGCTAGTGATAAAGGCCGCCCTGTCCTCGGCAAACACTCCGGTCAGCCGGTTCAGGATAGACGGGAAATTTGTCATCAGTACTGGCACGTCACGGTCAAGCAGGGCATTGGCGATACAGCCTGCAAAAAAGGATTTCCCGGTTCCCACATCACCAAAGAGCAGAAGGCCGGTATTGTCCCGGTACGCCTCCTTCCAATGCTCCACATAGGCGTGCGCTTTATCCATGACGGGATTCTGGCCGTTATCATTGGCGAAAGTGTAATCATAAAGGTATCTGTCCTGAAGCCCCTGTGCCTTCCGGCGTTTGATATGCTCCATGCGCTCCCTCTGTTCCTCCATGGCTTTCCGTTCCTCCTGTGCCTTCTGCTGGCAGGGGCAGAGGCAGCGGGGCATGAAATAGCCGGAGCCTCCGAACCTGGGCACAACAGTCTGGCGGCTGCCATGGCATTTCTTACAGTGGATAAGCCCGTCAGCTTGTTCTATGTATTCGTCCCCGGCAAGCTCTATATCCCCGGCGGCTCTGTCAATGGCCGCCCGGACTTCTGCGGTAATCTCAATCATATGGTTTCTCCTTCCTCTACGCTGTAATCCCGGTTCCGGGCAGGCGGTTCCTCTTTCTTTTTGTCGGCGTTCGCCCAGCGCCGGATTGTGGCGGCGTGGTTTTTATATCCTTTTACGCTGGATTCCATGTACTCGGACAGCCGCTCAATGTACTGTTCCCAAAGAGAGGGAAGTTCCGTCTGGAGTTCTGCCAGTTCTGCGGAAGATAGAAATACATTCCGGTATCTCCCATAGGCGTGTGCCATATCTCCCTCTCTATTCTCTATACTCTTATCTCTAATCTCTTTATCTCTATACTCTAATATAGGCGGACATTTGTCCACCCGGCCATTGGACGGACAAATGTCCGTTTCCCCGGACGGGAGCAGGTTCTGGCGTTTCAGCCTCATGCTCTCCTTTTTCTTCCGCTCCCCCTCGCTGGACGACTGGCCGATCAGCAGCTGGATGTCGCTCATGTAATAGGCCCCGTCCGTCAGTATCTCCACAAGGCCAAACTCCTGGAATATCTTCAAAGCCCGCTCCACCGTGCCTACCTGATGCCGGGTAAAGGTGGCTATGGTCTGCACGGTATGGGGCAAATAGTCATTCAGCAGGAGTACGCCGCTGCTTTTCAGCGACATTAAATACATCTTGAGCAGGAGATTGGAGTACAGAAGGCCGTCCTGCATACTCTCCAGGATGACCATGGTTTCGCTGTGATAAAAATTCTCTTTTAGCTTGAGATAATAAAATCGTCGGTTCTCTGTCATTAAAGTTGCTCCTTTGGTTCAGAATGGCCTTTTGGGGGCTCTGTACGCATTTTAAAAGGGCTTTTGGAGTGTCGGTGATAAAAAGTATTGCCTCCCCTCCGACACGCTCCGAAAGTGCCTGATTTACAAGGCTTTTTCCGTTCCTAAATGCGTAGAATCATGGTATCTTTTCCGCTGGCGTTCTGCCTCCTTCCTCCGGCGCACCCTGGCGGCACAATCCTTACAGTATTTCGCCCGGTTGGAGCCAGGCAGGAAAAGAGCGCCGCACTCGCTGCACCGCCTGCTTTCCAGACGGTGGTAAAGGGCCGTTTCCAGCTGGTGGTCTAAGGGAAGCACCGCCGCACGGAACCAGCGGCAGAGCAGGGAGTGGGAAATGCTCTGGACACAGACGCACCCGTCCCCCTCGTCAAGCGCCATACACTGGCCGTTGTCGTAGTTGCAGCACTCACGCACCAGCCGCCTCGCCCTGCGGTACTGCCGGTAGTCCATGGCCGGGATTCGCTCATGCTGCCTGTTTCCCATATCTCACCTTACAGCGGCACAAAGGCGGCTGCCCTTCCCTGAAAAGGAAAACCGGCTCCGGCGCTTTCGCCCCCGTAGGCGCTGGCGGCGTGGGCGGCACGGGTATCTTTAT
>RAYB01000085.1 GCA_003669055.1 bacterium 1XD21-70 | reverse complement strand
GCTATGGCCGTTGACAAGCTGGTTGACGACGACAACGATACCTACTACGTAGATTCCAACGGTGTGATGGTTCGCAATACCTGGGTTAAGGTTGTGAACGAAGAGCAGGACGATGACAGCGATCCCGCTGAGTACAACTACTACTATATGCAGTCCAATGGTAAAGCTTATAAGGCTCCAGACAGCGGTGAGACTCGTTTCAGGACTATCGATGGCAAGAGATATGCTTTCGACGGCGACGGCAAGATGCTGTATGGCTGGGTAGATGGCTCCAGCGAGAGACAGACGGATGAGAGCGACTGGGAAGGTGCCACCTACTACCTGGGATCCTGGGATGACGGTGCCATGAAGACTGGCTGGCAAAAAATCTATGTTTATGACCAGGATGAGGAAGATGACATGGAGCACTGGTTCAACTTCAAGTCCAATGGTAAGAAACGTTACAATAATGGCAGCAATGACATTGATGAAGTTAAGATCAATGGCCGGAGATATGGTTTTGATAACCGCGGCGTTATGACCTATGAGTGGACATTAGCTACCCATGGTGGCGATGATCCCGCAAATTCCAACAGGAAGCTGAACAGCGTTGCATCAACTTCGAGCTGGAGATACTTCAATGATGTGGACGACGGTGCACGCGTGACCAAAGGCTGGTTCAAGGTAGTTGCCCCCCATGAGGATAACGACAACGTCTTTAAGACTGGCTATGGTTCTAGTACTTTCGCTGCAAGCGATGCGGATGATGAGACCGAGAGATGGTACTATGCAGATGGCGACGGCAAGATCTATACCGGCATCATCAAAAAGATCAAAGGAAAATATTATGGATTCCGTCCGGAAGGCACAGATGCTGCTGGCGACGAGAAGGCTGGTGCTATGCTGTCCGGTTTAGTTCTCCTGCATGTGAATACCAAAACTGGTGAGATCATCCGGGTGATTGATGACGGCGTCGATGCAGATGAGTTAAATGACCTGATCGATGACGAAGCTTCTACAATTTGGGGCAGATACCAGGATGCACTTAATGATATCTCCGACCCGGCCAGCGAAGCTGTTTCCCTCTATTACTTTGGTAATGATGAGGATTCCGACGGTGCTATGAAGACAGGCTCTACCACTGTGACCCTGGATGGTGAAACTTTCCACTTCTTCTTCAATAAGACTGGCGGTTCTGAAGGCAGAGGCCGCGGCCTGACCGGTGTGGATGATTATAAGTTCATCTATAAGCTGGGCTGCAGGATTGAAGCGGATAAGGATGACAAGTACCAGGCTGTTGCGGTAACAAGGTCTTCTACAGGTGCTGTTGACATCCATGACGAAGGTGTATCAGTAAAGAAGATTAAATCCCGCGATCTTAAGAATGACACTACTCATGATATCAGCCTTATCAATAGTGACAACGAGAGTGTAAACGGCTGCGATATTTCCGCCCTGCAGAAGAGCAAAGGCCAGAATTCCAACTTCAGCGGCGACAACAAAGACAAGGTACATTACTTCCTGGTTAATACCAGCGGTAATATCCAGAAGACTAAATCTGCTGCCAAGGACGGCGATGACTGGTACTTCTACGTATACAAATCTGCACTTAAGCTGTATACGAACAACAAGAACCTCAAGCTGAAGAATGGCACTACAGCAACCAAAGCTAATGGAACAACAATTTCCAGCGGCAGCAAGTGGGAAGACTATGTTATTGATGCCCATACTACAGTAAACGGCAAATAAGCTTAAGCTAAAACATAATAATTCCTAATAAACAAGGAGAGGTTGTCGCACCGGTTCAGTGCGGCAACCTCTTTTTCGGCGTTTATATTATTGTGTTATAGGCAGCCTTTTAGTATTCCCAACGTCCAACTGTACACCAGTTTTCCCAATTGGTACGGGTAGTGGTATTATCATCCAGATTTTTGTTGTTGGTATACAGCAACAGCGCCCTGTCCTTCACATAGAAGTACCAGTCATCACCGTCTTTAGCAGCAACTTTGCTCTTCTGGATATTACCGCTGGTGTTCACCAGATAGTAACGCAGATTTGCAGTATGCAGGCTGGAAATATCATTGTAGCTTACGGTCTCGCCATCTTCATTTATGAAAGTGGGCAATCCAACTTTCAGGCTCCTGGAAGAAATCTTTGTTACTTTTACCCCATCCTCCTGAATGTCAACGGCACCATTGTTAGGCTCTACTGTTACCACCTGATATTTGTCATCGCTGCCAGCTTTAATTCTGCAGCCATACTTATAGATGTACTTGTTATCGTCAACGCCTGTCAGGCCTTTACCTCTGCTCTCAATGCCGCCTGTCTTCCTGAAGAAGAAGTTGAAGGTATCGCCATCCAGAGTTACGGTAGTAGCACCAGTCTTCATGGAACCATCGCCAGCCTCATCATTGCCAAAATAATACAAGGAGATATCTGGGTCAGCCAAAGCCCGGGCTGCATTAGTGCCAACATTGTCTAACAGATCATCAAGGTCATCAGAATCCACATCGTCATCCAACACTTCCAGGATTACACCTGTTGCCGGGTCAACCTTCATCAATACCAGGCCGGACAGCATAGCACCGGCTTTTTTGTCACCAGCAGTGGCAGTGCCTTCTGGACGGAAACCATAATATTTTCCTTTGATCTTCTTAATCTGGCCGGAGATAACCTGGCCATCACCGTCAGCATAATACCATCTCTCGTTTTCGTCATCAGCATCGTCATCAGCAAAGCTAACACCGTAATTGCTAATAAAGGTATTGTCGTTATCATCTGACGGAGCGATTACACGGAACCAGCCTTTGGTTACACGTGCGCCATCATCCACATTATTGAAGTATCTCCAGCTTGTGGTCGATGCAACACTGTTCATGCCGGTACCGCCGCTTGTAGCCAGTGTCCACTCGTAAGTCATAACACCGCGGGTGTCAAAACCATATCTGCGGCCATTGATCCTGACTTCATCGATATTATTATCAGTCTCATTGAATCTCTTCTTACCATTGGACTTGAAGTTGAACCAATAGTCCATGTCATCGTCTTCGTTATCGTCATGGACGGTGATTTTCTGCCAGCCGGTCTTCATTGCGCCATCATCCCAAGAACCCAGATAGTACTGAGTATCGGTCTCAGCCCAACCGTCTTCATCGGTTTCCCTTTCACCATCAACAGTAACCCAGCCATACAGCATGATACCGTCATCATCAAATGCATATCTCTTGCCGTCGATAGTCCTGAAACGAACATTGGCACTGTCCGGGGCTTTGTAAGCTTTACCATTGGACTGCATATAGTAGTAATGGTACTCAGCCGGGTCGTCATCCTCGTCCTGATCCTCGTTCACAACCTTAACCCAGGTATTGCGAACCATCACACCGTTGGAATCAACGTAGTAGGTGTCATCGTCATCCTCAACCAGCTTGTCAATGGCCATAGCACCGCCCTCTTCGCTGTCCAGCCAGTACCAGTTGTCGCCGGATTTCTTCCAAACGTCTTCTACTCTGTTGCCGTCGCTGTCATAGAAATACCAGGTTCCATCCTCTTCCACCCAGCCGGTAGCTGCGAAG
>RAYB01000084.1 GCA_003669055.1 bacterium 1XD21-70 | reverse complement strand
ACTCTCCTTTTCCTTTTTGAAATTCCTAAAATTGCCTGTTGGGATGCCTGTTTCTCATCCCGATGGTATTATACTTCGTATAATGGCAATTATTGGAAAGGGAGGAAAGGGCGTTGACAAAGAAGTATCAAAATAATTTTGAAAAATAATTGATATTTATTTAGAAACTATGTATACTAACAAATAGAAACTTATATAGTTATAAAAAGTTAAAAGGGAAGTGATTTTATGCTATATGAATTTTTAATGCAAAATTATATGGCGGGAGAACCAATCTTTATTTCTGATATTAAAATCAAAGAAATGTCAGATGTAAATATAAGGCAGCAGTTTAAATCCCTGACAGATAATGGAAAGCTAATACGTTATGAGAATGGGATCTATTATATCCCTAAAAAATCCCGTTTAAAAGGAACTGCCGGGCCAGCATCGGATACTGTAGCATACTATAAATATATTTCCAGGGGGAGCCGTGTAGAAGGGTACTATTCAGGGCATACCTTTGCGAACCAGATAGGGATCTCACCACAAGTGCCCAGAAAGGTGGAGATCGTCAGTAATAATATTGCTGCCAAAAGACGGGAAATTTCTATTGGAAAAAGGGTATACATTGTCAGGCGGGCTGGGGTACTGGTAACAAAAGAAAACTATAAAACACTGCAATTGCTTGACTTCCTAAAAAATATGAATGATTTTACAAGCGAGGGTAATGCCATTGCTGAACGTCTGGCAGAATATGTAAAAAACAGCAAAATAATGCGGGCAGATATTGATCGGTATATATCTGCTTATCCGGATGCCACATATCGGTACTTTTATGAAACGGGGTTAGAGTATGTACTTACATGAAGACAGGGAACTATTTAAAGAAACCATAGGAGCCGCCAGTGATTATTTAGGAGTCAGCCAAGAGACGGTAGAAAAAGATTATTATATGACCATGATTCTAAAACATTTGTCCCAGACAGGGGAACTTCCTTGTGTCTTTAAGGGGGGCACATCACTATCGAAATGTTTTCACTGCATTGACCGCTTTTCAGAAGACATTGATATTACATTTACAGAGCATCTGGGAGAAGCCCGGAGAAAAAGGCTTAAATACAAAATATTGAAACCAATAGCAGAAAGATTGGGGCTTGTCATCAGGAATTGGGATATGATCGAAAGTGATAAGGATTATAATGCCTATTTTTTCTCTTACAAGCCTGTATCAGAATATTTAAATGATGCAATCAGACCGGAAGTAAAATTAGAGACAGCATTAATTTCCTATGCTTTTCCGACAGAAATAAAAAGTGTAAGCAGTCTGTCTTATGAATACCTGTTCATTGATAATGGGGATATTGTGCAGCAATATGGCTTGTATCCGTTTGATATGCGGGTGCAATCTTTAAACCGTACTTTTGTGGACAAAATATTTGCGTTGTGTGATTACTATATAGAAGGAAAGGCAAAGCGCTATTCCCGTCATTTATATGACCTGTATAAGCTTCGGGGATTGGTAGCTATGGATGAAGAACTGATGTCCTTGGTGTCAGAAGTAAGGAAACACCGGAGCCGCCTGCCTATTTGCCCATCAGCAAAACCAGGAATAGATGTGCATAGGGTGATTTACGAATTTTGCAGCAAGGATTTTTACAAGGCTGATTATGAGACTATTACAGATTATTTTATTTCTGAAGCAATCCCTTATGAGGAAACCATTCGTAATATGCAGGAGATTGCAGATAAATTATTTGATCCGTTGTGATATAAGCTTATCAATTAGATTATGTACCACCAAAAAGAGGATTTGGCCGCAATCAGCCAAATCCTCTTCCTAGACTACACTAACCAGTTAATAATAAATATTATTTACCGTTTGTAGTTGCACTATCTACAACATAATGCTCCCACTTAGAACCATTCGTAACAGTGCTGCCATCTACTTTGGTTGCAGAAGTGCCATTCTTCTGCTTCAGGTTCTTGTCGTTGGTGTACAGCTTCAGAGCAGATTTGTGCACATAGAAGTACCAGTCGTCCCCGTCCTTAGCAGCGGATTTAGTCCTCTGGATATTACCGCTGGTATTTACCAGGTAATACTTCTTCCCATCATCCTGCTGTTTCTTGGAGATATCTGTAAAGCTGACAGTTACATCATCACTGTTTTTGAAGGTCAGAGCCTCGGCCTTAAGATCCTGAGAATCCACCTTCTCTACCCATACACCTGCGCCATGGATATCTAAAGCGCCATTCGTGCCTGCCTTTACCCTGATAGCCTGGTATTTATCATCGCTGCCTGCTTTGATCCTGCAGCCAAGCTTATAGACATACTTGTTATCATCAATGCCAGTTAAGCCCCTGCCCTTGCCTTCTGCACCGCCGGTCTTATTGAACATGAAGTTGAAGGTCTGGCCATCCAGGTTCACAGTAGTTGCGCCTGTCTTCATTGCGCCATCGCTGTCTTCATCACTGCCGAAGTAATACAGGGATACGATGTTGGTTCCGTCAACAGCACCAGCATACTTCTGCCAGATTTCAGAAGCTGCTGCCTCACTCAGAAGGTCATCCAGTTCATCAGCGTCAACACCGTCATCCAGCACCTCCAGGATCTTTCCGTTGGTGGGGTCAACCTTCATAAGAACAAGCCCGGACAGCATAGCACCGGCTTTGTTATCGCCAGCATCCCCTTCAGGGCGGAATCCATAGTATTTGCCTTTGATCTTCTTGATCTCGCCAGATACTACTTTTCCGTTCCCATCAGCATAATACCATCTCTCGTTCTCTTCGTCAGCGTCTTTTGCCGCGAATGTCTTAGTGCCATAATTGCTGGTGAATACGTTGTCGTTGTCATCCAGAGGGGCAACTACCTTGAACCAGCCCTTGGTCACGCGGGCACCGTCATCCACATTGTTGAAGTACCTCCAGCTTGAGGTTGATGCCCAGCTTGCGCCGCTTTCGCCATTCGTAGCCAGGGTCCATTCAAAGGTCATAACACCACGGTCATCAAAGCCATACCTCCGGCCGTTGATTTTTTCTTCTTTTACTTCATCATCACCAGTATTGCGTCTCTTTTTACCATTGGACTTGAAGTTGAACCAGTGCTCCAGGTCATCATCTTCGCGCTCATCATGGACGTAAATCTTCTGCCAGCCGGTCTTCATAGCACCGTCATCCCAGGATCCCAGGTAGTAGGTGGCATCGATCCAGCCGTCCTCGTCGCTTTCTCTTTCACCGGTTTCATTTACCCAGCCATACAACATCTTGCCTTCGTCATCGAATGCATACCTCTTGCCGTCGATGGTTCTGAAGCGGGTGTTGGTGCTGTTGTCCGGAGCCTTGTAAGCTTTACCATTGGACTGCATATAGTAGTAGTTGTACTCAGCCGGGTCGTCATCCTCGTCCTGATCCTCGTTCACAACCTTAACCCAGGTATTGCGAACCATCACACCGTTGGAATCCACGTAGTAGGTATCGTTGTCGTCGTCAACCAGCTTGTCAACGGCCATAGCGCCGCCTTCTTCGCTGTCCAGCCAGTACCAGTTGTCGCCAGACTTCTTCCAGGTATCTTCCACTCTGTTGCCATCCTTGTCATAGAAATACCAGGTTCCATCCTCTTCCACCCAGCC
>RAYB01000083.1 GCA_003669055.1 bacterium 1XD21-70 | reverse complement strand
GCTTTTTGGGTACTGCAGATGTGATTTTGACTCCTTATTTTTCCCTCCTTGCCATTTTCCCTCCCACATGCTACTATAAATGCAAACACAAATTTAAAAGAGGGTCGGCAATGGTCAGCTTTACGTTAAAGTGTATAAAAATATGGCAGAAATACGGCAGGGATGAGGTTACGGTGTATGCCGCACAGGCATCCTTTTTTCTTGTGCTCGCCTTTTTCCCTTTTATCATGCTGCTTTTGACTTTGATCCAATTCATCCCTTCCGTCAACAAATCAGACTTACAGGCCATCCTTGTCCGGATCATGCCGGATATGCTTGACGCCCTGGTCCTGGGCATTGTAGATGACCTGTACTTAAAATCCCCCGGGACTATGCTCTCTGTAACTGCCCTGCTGGCATTATGGTCCGCCTCCCGCGGCATGATGGGCATCGAGCGCGGGCTGAACCGGATCTACGGCTTCACCCCCAGGCGGAATTATCTGTTCCGGCGCCTTGTCTGCACCGGTTATACCCTGATCTTTGTCATCGTCTGCGTGGTGTCGCTGACGCTGCTGGTATTCGGAAATTCCCTCCAAGGCTTGTTTGTGCGTGTCTTTCCGTTTTTAGAACGCTTTGTCCGCCATGTCATCAGCTTCCGCAGCCTGCTGTCCATCCTGCTGTTTTTGTCCTCCTTTGTATTCCTCTACAGCATTGTCCCGGCCAAAAAGCAAGACCCCTGGCAGCAGCTGCCCGGGGCCATCTTTGCCGCCATATGCTGGCTGGCATTTTCCTTTGGGTTTTCTTTGTACTTTTCCAATTTCAGCAATTTTTCCTACATGTACGGAAGCCTGGCGGCCATCGTGCTTTTGATGTTTTGGCTTTACTTTTGTATCTGCATCCTCTTTATCGGGGCTGAGATCAATGCTTCCCTCCAATCGGGGGCTTCCTAAAGGAGGCCTTCCCTAAGCGCCCAAACCGTATGAACCGTTGTGAAGTTTTAGCCTTTCCCCGTCTAGGGCTGCCGATACCAGGGTGCCTGCCCCGTCATAGACCAGTTTCAGGGAAAAAAACTGATCCGACCGATCAAGCAGTGCAAAAAAGATCCTGTCGCCTTCCCAGATGTTTAATTTGCCCACATCCTCCTTATCCACCCAAACCAGTTCCCCTTCATCGCAGACGGATTCCTGCCCGCTAAATCCGTCCGCCGTGAACAAGGACATATATTCCGTGACGCCGTCGCCGGACACAAAAGTCACGATCCCCCGGTAACGGTAAGAGGTCAGCGTGTATCCGGTTTCTTCTTTTACCTCCCGCAAAAGGCATTCTTCCGGGCTTTCATCTGCCTCGAAATGGCCTCCGACGCCGATCCACTTATCCTTATTGATATCGTTCTTTTTTACTGTCCGGTGGAGCATCAGATACTGGCTGCCCCGCTGGATATAGCATAATGTGCTCAAACGAACCATCTCTTTATTTCCCCTTCTTCTCTTTTAAGAGCGGCTTAATCTTTTTGTACAGTTCCCCCGCCTTTTTGCTTCCGTACTGTTTTACCAAGAGGTTGTTCACGGCCTGCTTGCTCTTGCCGCTGCTGATAAAACCAAGCACCGTGGGAACGTCTTCTTCATCCACCAGCTTCTGGAGGGTTTCCTCCAGTTCGCTTCTCTGTTCCACCTTCGCCTTTGTCTCCGAAGCTATGGAATCGATCAGGCGGATATTCTTCCCCTTCCAGAAATCCAGCAGCACCTCATAGCCAAGGTCCTTGCTCACAATGCAGAACCTTCCGTCCTCCTCCTTTGCCATCAGGTATCCCAGATAGGCTGCCAGCTGAAAATCAAGGGCATTCTTCTTGCCTGTGGCAATCTTCCTGAATTCAATGAGGGCACGGCATTCCTGCAGCCTGCGGTGCATGTCAAAACTCATCTTGTCCGCATTCTCACTGTAAAAAATAACCACCTCATCGCTGCTCTCCAACTCCGTCAGGCCTGCCAGCCCGCCTTCCCCCGTATTCTCGTAATCAATCAGATAGTAGGTCATTCACCTCTCTCTCCTTTCTCTCGTCACATTTAACTATACTGGATCTTCGCTTTCACATCCTCTGCGGCTTCCTCCCCTGCCAGAAGGCGCACCAGTTCCAGCCCTAAGTCGATTGCAAACCCCAGACCCCTGGCCGTGGTTATCTTTCCGTCCGTCACCACGCCCTGGCGGGTATACTCACCGCCCTTAAATTCTTTTTCAAACCCCGGGAAACACGTGGCCGTCTTTCCCTCCAAAAAACCATGGCGCCCCAGCACCACGCCCGGCGCCGCACAGATCGCAGCGATCCGCCGCCCGTCGGCCGCCGCCTGGGAAAGCGCGTCAATCAGCGGTTTACTGGCAGACAGGTTCTCTGCCCCCGGCATCCCGCCCGGCAGGAAGATCACATCGCCATCCGAGAAATCGCCTTCTCCGATCACCGCGTCGGCCTCGATCTTCACATTGTGGGAACTGACGACATTCCTGGAAGCACCCACCGATACCAGCACAGTCTCAATCCCGCCCCGGCGCAGGATGTCCACCACAGCCAGGCACTCTACTTCCTCCGTTCCGTCCGCAATCATTGCATACACCTTTGCCACTTTTCAATCCTCTCTTTCTGCAATCTTCCTGATTGCCTAACTATCTTATCAGATTTTTTTCCATATGGCTAGTACCCGATATCATTTGTTTTCGGCGCCGGCAATTCCGCCACGCACAAAAGAGGCCCTTCGGCTGCCTTGCAGCCTGTGGCCTCCGTCCCTACAGTCCCAAATCCTACCCGGATCTGCCCCTACATCACTAAAATAATCCCTCCGTCTCCCGCATACAAAGTCGAAACCCCTGCCGTCTCGGTAACCACAATCCCGGCACCCACGCCAAGCCTTTCCAGTTCCTCCTTCACCTGCTGTGCCCGCCCCGGCGCATTGCAGTGGGATATCACCACCTGCTTCACGGCGGCAGTCCCCCTCTCCCGGACTGCAGTCTCGCACATCCTGGCAAACGCCTTGTTAATCCCCCTGGCCTGGTCCAGCTTCACGATCACGCCATGGTCTGCCCCCATGACCGGCTTAATGTTGAGGGCAGTGGCAAAAAATGCCTGCAGCCCGGTAAGGCGCCCGTTCTTGCGCAGATATTCCAGGGAATCCAGCACAAAATATGTCCGCTGCTGATCCCGCAGCTTTAAAACCCTGCGGGAAATCTCCTCAAACCCCAGCCCTTCCTCATACATCCCGCAGATCGCCATCGCCAGGCTCAGTTCCCCCGAAGACGCGGATTCTGAATCGATAATCAGGATATTTTTATGGCCGTGCTCTTCCTCATACAGGCTCTTGCCTACCATGGCGCTGTTGTAAGAGCCGCTTAAATGGCTGGAAAGCGTGATGACATAGACATCTTCCTCCTCACACTCATACGCCTTCTTAAATGCTTCCGGGGATGGGCATGCAGTCTTGGGGCACTCCTTGCTCTCCTTCACCAGCCTTAAAAACTCTGCCTGGTCAAACCCCTCATCATCCACAATCATGGTGTCATCCACTTGCAGTGTCAGCGGCACAATCTGAAACCGCGAATCCTTCCTCATCTCTTCCGTCAAATCCAGACAGCTGTCACCGACAATCCTATACTTCATGTTCATCCTCCTGAAATCATCCTACCATCATACATAGTTTTAATTACTACTTATTATAGCATATATTTCAGATATTTCAATACTCGGATGACACCATACTGCCATATTCCATCAAATACCTGTTATTTC
>RAYB01000082.1 GCA_003669055.1 bacterium 1XD21-70 | reverse complement strand
TAACAAGTGAGGAAATGTGCCTTGATGCGGTCTTCCCGCCTGACATAGACGGGGCGTGCCTCAAAATCTGTTTTCATTACTAGGAACAATATATTTTATTAAAAGCCTTGATTTTAAGCCATTTCTTAATGTTTCCCGTGAAACATTTATACTAATTTATACGAATTTTTCCGCAGAATGATTTTTATTTTGCCCCCAAGTATAAGCACCAGTCAAGACAATTTAAAAATGATTGTGCCGAAATCAAGCCTTTTTATACATACGCCGTATGTATAAAACAGCCTAAAAAGGCTCATTTTTATGTATGTTATACCCCCATTATATGTATAAAAAAATAAGCAACTTTCAAAAAGTTGCCTATTTTTCAACGAAATATTATTCTTTAAATTCTTTTAAAATTCCTAGTTCGTGTAATAACTTTATAGCGTCAGAGAATCCGCAGAGATAAGACAAATCAGCACACCGATTATCTCTTGTTTCAAGACACGCTATAAGGTCATTAATAAGTATGCGGTCAGCCTTTGGCAAGTTGAGGGCTTCATATCTGTTTAGAAGCTCTTGTGTGTCAGAGCAGTCCTGTTGATATACTTCATCCCCCATTAACAGCCTATCTCTTCTCTTGTCTATTACTTGTCCGATATTCTCTTGAATCAGTTCGTGAATGATATTATCCATATGCTCCCCTTTCTGGTATGTTATGCCACATAACCAGTATAGACAAATATTTGTTAATATGCAAGCGTTTTATTTTGCTTGATAATAGAGATACTATCAGACAAGAAGAAAGGGGGGCGGTATTGTGATAAGCTATAAGCCACTATGGGAAACAATGAAACAACAAAACGTAACAACTTATACGCTTATCTATAAGCACAATTTCAGCCCCTATACAATCACGAATCTAAAGAGAAACAAAAGCATCACAATGAACACATTAGAAAAGTTGTGTAAAATCCTTAATTGTCAAGCTGAAAGTATAGTTATCTTCACACCAGACAATGAATAAAAGCACAAACAAGGCAGAATAACAAAGTGCGTTATTCTACCTTTTTCAATTCTATTCATATACTAAAAATGTCAAGACAGAAAAGAGTATTTTCAGATAAAAAGAATCTGAAAATCTTCCTTTTCAATCTTGACATTTGCCGACATTACTTCAAATAATGATTAACTGATACATCAAGCCTATTATGTCCTAATGCTTCAGATACTATATATATATTATCTCTAAGCCCTTTAAATGGACGCTCTTTATCGTGTGCTATATAATATTCACCTTTAATGTTTTTCTCGCTTCTAGGGGCATATTGTGAAGCATAAACGGCTTTTAATTCCTTGTTATCACACACCGTTTTATATAGTTCCTGTGCGTATTCCCTACGGTAGCCGTGGACATCACAGCCATTATGAATTTTATCAAATAATAATTCAGCAGGGGCTTTTGTGCTTATTAGTTCTTTGATTGCTTCCTGATACTTTGGAAGCACTGGAGAAACCCTATCACGCCCACCTTTGCTTTGCTCAAAACGCACAAACATATTATTATTTTTATCAACAAAAAAGCTACTAGGAGTTAATTTTCCTATGTCTTCCCTACGTCCACCAGTTCCTTTGCAGAGGGCAACAAGCGAAGCGTTCTTTTCTTCCGAAAAGTGCGCATCTCTCTTAGCTTCACCTCTGGAACGTGTCACGTCTTTGTAGCTTCTTTTGTTTTCAAACTTACATTCTATTTGTTCGCCATAGAGTTTTCCTAGTGCAGCCCTTTCCGCTTTTAATGTGTAAAGGCTTTTACCTTGTGCTTCTCTATCTTTTAAATATTCAGTTGCATATTGCTTTATATCTTCTAATTTCGTGTATTTATTAACACCTTTTTCTTGTATACACCAACTAGCAAAACGCTCACAATGTTCTTTATAAACGTCATAAGTTTTTATACTATGTATTCCATCAACAGCAACACCAAAAGCCATTTTTTCACCTTTTTCAGCATATGATTGTTTTAATTCTTCTTTTGCTTTGTGCCTACTCTCACCGATACGGGCTTTTTGTGTTAGCGTATGTTGTATCTGATTATTTAATGTTTTTCTTCCCATTTCTTTCACATCCTTTCTTGTTATAATTTGTTTTTTGTCAGCCCCCTACTCGTAAATAGGGAACTGTTTTTGTTAAGACCGTAGGCTTGTTATACACTTGCCCATTGTGTTTTAAGTTGGCATTTTTCGCTTTTCCATGCGTTTAATAATTCCATTTTTTCCTACAAAAAAACAACTTATCTTGCTAGTTGTTTAATAAGATTGTTATTTCCTATACTGTTTTTAATCTATACTTTTAAAGATGTGTTTAACATCAATTCCTAAACTTACAATGTTTTTTTATTACCTAAACATTCCCGAAAAAGGCGTTCACTTTAGAAAACACTAGGTTTTATTTTTACTTTAGAATGATTGTTATAATCATATCAATAAACTTTATATCTTAATTTTATAAAATAAATTTTAAAAAATCAAGGTATCAGCGTTTAGTTAGACAAAAACTACGTTTTTATCTATCTAACCCGATACCTATTATAAGTTTTTCAGTCAAAAAAAATAGCACATATGCTAGTTATAACATATGTGCTTTTTTATCTATTTAAGCAAAGAAATCATCTTCGTTATTTCCATAATCTTTGTCTAAATCATCTATTTTATTTTCTTCTACAGTTTCATCAAATCCATATAAAAATGCGTGTAAGTCAATACCTTTTAAAGCTGTCTTTTTCTTTTCTTCTTCTTTTGCTTTTTGTTTTTTTGCTTCTTCTCTTTTCTTTTTTTCAGCAATAAACTTATCAAATATTTCGCTTCTTTTTTCAACACAATTTTCAGGAATTATACAATCATCAATACAAAGTCCATTCCTTGTATAATAAAATACGCAATCACCAATTTCTATTTTTTCAATTTCTTCTTTTGTGTTTTGGGTTTCTTCTTCTGTTATTTCTTCGCCATAGTCTTTGAACATTTCTTCTAATTCTTCATCACTTTGTTGTGGTTCATTTGCCATTATTTCTTGAACCAATTCAGCAAAACCATTAAGTAATTTATTTTCATAAAAGCGGGCTTTTTCTTCATTGTTGCCAAACGCTTTTCTAATCTTTCCAAAGTTTCCTTTTACTTTTTTCCAAACCTTATATTCAGTTGCATCAGCACTTTTATTTATAAAATATTGATTAACATATATTGTAATTGTATCTTCTTCAAGTTCAAAGATAATAGGGAATCTTCTATAGCTTTGGGCTTTATCTTCAGCTTTTCGTATGTTGCCGCTTTTGTCTTTATATTCGCCAGCAAGCCCATTTAAGAACTTATCTTTTGGTTCTACGCTATTAACTATATTAACAGCATTAACGGGCTTTATAGAGCTAAATTTTACATTTACACGGCTATTGTGTGGGTGGCTATCAAATACTTTGAATAGGTTCTCACGGCCTTTGTATGCGTCTAATAGCGTATATGCTCTATAGTCAGAAAGTATATTCACAGGTTGTGCGTCACATCCTTCATAGCTTACATTGTCACAGCCCAACTCAAAGAATAAATCTTCATCATTTTCTATGCAAGGATAAAGGCATCTTGCTATTGCTCTACTTGCAACGTCTTTACCAACACCGCCGCCACCACAGACATATATATTTATACGATTTTTTGGAACTTCCATGTGGCTTGATATATATTCTAATCTAAACTTTTTAAGTTTTTCAAGATTATCCATATATAGTTTTTTATCTTCTTCTCTACACTCTTTTAATGTTTTGCCGAGATACATAACATCAAATAACATTCTATCTTTTTTACTTAAATCACCGCCATATTTCAAACGGTTTTCTTCTCTTTCATTGAGTTCTTTTCGCCAGTCAAAATTAGCTATAATCTCACTATCTTCATATAAGGTTTTACCCTCTTTTTGGCACTTTTCGCTTTCGTGTGTGAGGTATTGCACACAGTCCAAAAATGCACCGTGTCCTTT
>RAYB01000081.1 GCA_003669055.1 bacterium 1XD21-70 | reverse complement strand
GAAGAAAAAGCCAGAAAAACTAAGAACCGGATAGAATCCTTTCGTTTTAGATGTCTATGCTGCTGGGGACGGCTCATTAAGATTGCTGTGTGCCTTGGCTTTCAGGCTCGTTTTTCAACAGCCGCACGACTTCCGGCAGACAGGAAATAGCGGATAGAAATGCTTTGACTTCCTCGCCGGTCATAGCGGTAGTGGCCGGGAAGATACTTTCCATGATTGCTCCATGCTCAATCAGGCGGCGTGTCCTGGCTTTCCGCTCTGCGTCCGTTTTCCGGTTCAGGAGAATCTTCTGGCGGTTCTCCAACTGGCGGATTTCCGTCTTTACTTTTTCCTGCTGGTTTTTCAGCTTGTCTATATCTGGCATTTGTAATCACCTCCTTCGGGCGGCAAAAAAGACAGCCGTTTCCGGTTGCCCTGCTGTGATTTGGATTCGATTGTCTGTCACCGTTCCTGCGCCGGCGGTTTCTTATCCAGGTAGAGTTTCCCGGCCATGACAGCGGCATGGTTCCTGATTTTGATTTCTCCCCGCTTCTCACTGGCTCTGGCGTTTTTGTAGCCCTCATCAGAGAGGAAAAATCGGTATCGCTCTCCGGGGAATCCCACTGGGCTGTCACTGTTCAGAATATCCACCGTTACCATGTGCCTTGTTTCCGGCAGGAACCGCTCCATGCCTGCCAGGTCATGCCCCTGCAGAACCGGCTCCCCCTTCCTGGCTTTGGCTGCGGCAAGCCTCTGGCGGATAGAATTATCCCGTTTTTCGATAAAGGCTGCCCGGTTATCCGCAATAAACCGGCTGCACTCCGGCTCCGCCAGTTTTTCCAGTTTCCGTATGGTATTCTCGACAATCACTTTTGAGAGTAGATCGTCCTTCCTTTCCAGAACCGGCACAATCTCTTTCAGCCCGGCAAGGGTTTCTTCCTTCGTTGGTGCGGCATACTGGTAGAGCATTTCCAGTTCGCTTTTGGTAAAATTCATTTCCCTTATTCCCTCCACTTCTTTTTCTCAAAATAGTTCCGCATTCGCTTTAATCCGCTCTTAACGGTCTGCTGTACTACAGATACGCTCACGCCTTCCTCTGCGGCAATCTCAATCAGTTTTTTGCCAAGTATGTAGCGTGCGTGGATACGCCTTGCCTGTATGTCCGTCAGATTATCCATAGCTTCGGACAGATGTTCCAGTGTGGCAAGGAAAAGCTGTTCTTCCTCCTGTTCCAGCAGAATCTCCTCCGGGGATTTGGCGGTAAAATCAAAGGCACAGTTTTCAATCCCGTCCTCACAATCAAGGGAATAGTACGCCTTGTGATACCAGATTTTGCGGGAACGATTGTTTTCTTCCCTCCGCATAAGCAGCAAAGCCTCGGCCACCTCGTCCGATACCTCAATCATTGTGTCCGTGGCAAAAAGCGGGTAATAATATTTTTTCAGATTGATTGTCTGCATAGGCTGCACCTCATTCCGTCTGCTGGCGGCTGTAAAACTCACGCATACATTTCAGGCCACGGTGTACGGAACGGTTTACCACACTTTTGTCAACGCCTTCCTCTTTGGCAATTCGGGTAAAATCTAATCCCCTGATGTAATAGCCCTTAACACGTCTTGCCTGCATGGGAGTGATAATGGAGAGCGCCTCGTCCAGCATGGCAAGCAGCTTTTCATGGGCGGCCTGTTCCTCTTTCAACAGGATAATTTCTTCCGCTGACGGGCTGTGTTCCAGTGCGTACTTCTCCGTCCAGTCAAAAGCGTCCAGGGAGTAAAATGCCTTGTGGTAACGTGTCCGGCGGTCATAGTTGTACATCTCCCGGACAGACTGCACCATGACCTCGGCCACTTCGTCCGATACCTCCACAAACACGTCCCCGGTGTAGTAGGGATAACAGTACCTTAGATTGATTGTTTTCATGACTGACCTCCTAAAATACAGAGAGGACAGGCAGCGGTTTCCTGCTTGTCCTCCCCGAAAATATGATAGGGAAAAAGTTCCCTTCACTGGTTAGCCCGAAATCGGTCAATCGTAGGGTCTGTATCAGAAAAATTTTTTGATTTTCTTCCGTACCGCCTCAATGCTGTCCTGTATGGCAGCTTTGGAGCAGCGGCAAAGCCCGGCAATCTCGGCATAACTCAAACCGTCCAATGCGTAGAGCAGGAACCGGCGGCGCTGCGCCTCGGTACAGAGCGCAAGGGCGGCCATAATCTCCAGCATGGTTTCTTTCCTGCATACCCACTGTTCCGGTGTCTGGTAGTAGCAGGAGCGCCCTTCGGTGAGGATTATGTACTCATCAAACTCCCGGCTGTCCCAGTGCCTCCGCTTTTCATGGGCAAGGTTTTCTTCCTTGTGGCCGGCTTTGTCCAGATACTCGTATACTTCGACTGTGACCTCCACGGACAGGGCTTGTCCGTCTATGTTGATGGTGACTTCCATCTTCCTTTCCTCCGTTCAGATTTTTTGCAAAGATTCCTGAACGGAGTGAGGCGGGGAACGGCAGTGGGGAGCATGTGCGCCTCCCAAGAAAACAAAAGCGCCCGGATGGTTAAATTCCATTCGGACGCATAAGATACGGTATTCAGTTAGAATATGACAAATTTCGCATTTGTGTGTAGACAGTTCCCTTTGTGGGAAATGGATTTTTTTAATCGCTTATTTTTTAGCCGATTTTGTAAAAACAGGTTATGATTCATGACGGCTCCTTTCACCAGCCGCCATTTTGGGAAATACTAGGGCAACAATCTTTTTGTAAATAAAGAAACAGCGGCTTTGCCTTTCTCAAAACCGCTGTCTTATGGGCACATACAAATATGTCTGCTGTATAACGGCTTTTTTTCTTTCGCCATTATTCGGCAGATGATTTTTCTTAATTCAAATTCTACTCATTTGTAGTTCATTATCAAAAACAAGGGTAACACCTTCTTTCAATTTACATTTTTTTAAATCCTGATTGGGAAAACTCTTTATTTTCCCACTTGTAATCAGTTGTAGATATTCCTTTTCTGACAGAAGTAATTTGCTTCTCACAACAGAAGATACCTTAACAGAAAGAGAATACTTACTTTTGATTTCAAGTTGTATGGTTTCATTCAGAGAAAAGCAATCACCAATAACAGAATATTGAGGCAAACCGACTTCCACACCATTCTCTTGTAAAAACTGGCTATCCATTGCATATTTCTCTACAAGTTCGTTATCATTTTTATAAAATCCGTCCAATAACTGCGGCTTTATTGATTGCGGAGAAATACGGGAATAAACAGTAGCGTTCCATGTGGTATTGCAATCACAGCATTTGTAAATTAACCAAATATCCAAGTATCTGCGCTGGGCATTTACTCGGAATTGCCGTGAACAAGTAAACAGATTTTTTCTTCCACATTTCTTGCAATATTTTAATGCAGGCAACAAGGAAAGGCTTTGTACTTCCCATATAATTTTTTTCACTCCGTAATTCCTCCTGATTCTTAAATCTAAAAACTAAAAGGCGGATTGTCACAACATTTTTTCATAAAAGCCATACCTCCTTATGTTTCTTGCAAATAAATTGTATCATCATACAATACAGAACCAAACCTAATACTCTTTTTATAAATAAACATAAGAAATGGGCTGATGTATTTTAAAATAACACCAGCCCATTCCTGTCAATTATATTCTTTTTTTAACTGCCCGATAATTCTCTGAATACTTTTTAAAGATAGAAAATATTTTTCAGCAAGGAAATCCATTCGTTTTCCTGCAAGGTAGTCATTATAAATACGGTGGTTTCTATCTTGTAATTCCTGACGGGTTGAGGTTGTTTCTCCCCAGCTTTTTTTGTTATCAGAAATTCTAGGGATATACAAAAATTCTCCATCAATGTATTCCTGGACTTTCAGAAGTAAATCATGCGGCAGAATGTGTGTTGCTTTTTTGTAACCCATTTTGCACTCCTAATGTGATTTGTCTATCAGGAACCGCAAGGTCTATCCGCAACACCTATTCATATTTTAACCGTTGCGATAGCCTTGCTTACGCAACAATAACGATAGGATTAAGCATAAATCCCCAATCCTCCTTTCCTTTTACTCCACACTAAAAATTCTATTGCAGAGTGTGACAAGGTGAAACCTCAAATTCATTTATGAAAAGAAAATGAGGAATATTTTATATATGATTATACCTTGCCTCTAGTTATAAATCAATTCTGCACAAATGATTTCCTCTGCCTGCGCCTTACAGTTATTTGCCAGACCCACCCATTTCATTTGGTCGTCTGCTTTCAATTCTTCGGTCACACCGGCGGCCTTCATTAGTTGCGGCATAAGAATATCCATTCGCTCATTGGCGGCCTCATCAATCTCCAACAAATGAGGATAGAGTTTTTCCGTCAGGAGCAGGCTGGTATACAGCCCCTTCCGGTGTTCTTTCAGATAGCGGAGCCTCATGCGCCCATACTTGCCGATTGGCGTGTCCGGCTGCTCTTTTAATAC
>RAYB01000080.1 GCA_003669055.1 bacterium 1XD21-70 | reverse complement strand
TCGCTGGACGACTGGCCGATCAGCAGCTGGATGTCGCTCATGTAATAGGCCCCGTCCGTCAGTATCTCCACAAGGCCGAACTCCTGGAATATCTTCAAAGCCCGCTCCACCGTGCCTACCTGATGCCGGGTAAAGGTGGCTATGGTCTGCACAGTATGGGGCAGGTAGTCATTCAGCAGGAGTACGCCGCTGCTTTTCAGCGACATCAAATACATCTTGAGCAGGAGATTGGAGTACAGAAGGCCGTCCTGCATACTCTCCAGGATGACCATGGTTTCGCTGTTATAAAAATTCTCTTTCAGCTTGAGGTAATAAAATCGTCGGTTCTCTGTCATTTAGTTGCTCCTTTGGTTCAGAATGGGTTATTTCGGTTCCTGTACGCATTTTAAGGGGCTTTTGGGGTGTCGGTGATAAAAAGTATCGCCTCCCCTCCGACACGCTCCAAAAATGCCTGATTTACAAGGCTTTTTCCGCTCCTAAATGCGTAGAATCATGGTATCTTTTCCTTTGGCGTTCTGCCTCCTTCCTTCGGCGCACCCTGGTGGCACACTCCTTACAGTATTTCGCCCGGTTGGAGCCGGGCAGGAAAAGAGTGCCGCACTCGCTGCACCGTCTGCTTTCCAGCCGGTGGTAAAGGGCCGTTTCCAGCTGGTGGTCTAAAGGCAGCACCGCCACACGGAACCAGCGGCAGAGCAGGGAGTGGGAAATACTCTGAACACAGACGCACCCGTCCCCCTCGTCAAGCGCCATACACTGGCCGTTGTCATAGTTGCAACACTCACGCACCAGCCGCCTCGCCCTGCGGTACTGCCGGTAGTCCATGGCCGGGATTCGCTCATGCCGCCTGTTTCCCATATCTCACCTTACAGCGGCACAAAGGCGGCTGCCCC
>RAYB01000079.1 GCA_003669055.1 bacterium 1XD21-70 | reverse complement strand
GCCGCCTCGCCCTGCGGTACTGCCGGTAGTCCATGGCCGGGATTCGCTCATGCCGCCTGTTTCCCATATCTCACCTTGCAGCAACACAAAGGCGGCTGCCCCTCCCTGAAAAGGAAAACCGGCTCCGGCGCTTTCGCCCCCGCATGCACTGGCGGCGTGGGCGGCACGGGTATCTTTACGGTGATAGTGATTGTCATAGTGATAAACTGCTGTGTCATAATTCCTGTTCCTCCTTCTTTCTGACCGATTCATTTTCTGTCCTGGCCAACTGCTCCGCTGTCTTTTTCAGGTTCTCTACCGCCTTGATGTCCTCCCTGATGGATTTCATTTTCTGGTACTGCACCGATTTCTCCGCTTTCAGGCGGTCGGCCTCGGCCTGCCATTTCTTTGGGGTGACTTCTTCGCCGTTGGCTTTCAACTTTTCCAGATACCGGACGGCGGCCTCATATAACGCCAGTTCCGCACTGTGCTTCTGCTCAAACTGTTCCTTTTTCTTTCCCG
Source organism: bacterium 1XD21-70 (assembly GCA_003669055.1). Taxonomy (GTDB): domain Bacteria; phylum Bacillota; class Clostridia; order Lachnospirales; family Lachnospiraceae; genus Brotaphodocola. Next base: position 3,201 of record RAYB01000079.1, on the reverse strand, counting down.
GCTTCATCTTGTCGAACTGGCGGCGGGTTCCTTTGTTCCTCTCGTATTTTTCCCACGTGGAGAGATGTTCGTCCAGCACTTTGATACGCCGCTCGGCGGTGACAATCTTCCCACGCAGGGAATAGTACTCTTTGTTCATGGCTGCCACTTTTTCATAAAGTTGCTCCATGGAAGTGATGTGGTTGCCGTTCAGGAAATTAAACAGGACAGCGCTTTCTTTCAGGTTCTTTATCTTCCCATACCGGGAGCCGGGGTTCCCTGTTGACAGCTGCGCCTCGTAGAGCTGCGCCATGATACTGTCTTTTCCTTCCGGTTTCCCTGCCTGCTCCTTTGCCCATTTGTAAAGCCGGGTAATCCGTGCCTTAATCTCTTTCAGCAGCTTATTGTCGGCGGCAATCTGGCGGTTGATGTTTCCCTTCTCGGTGGCAATGCCTTTCCGCTCCATCTGGCTGGCGGCAACGCCCAGATGGATGGAAGGTATCTTGTCAATGCCCTGACGCTCGTAGGAGCGGTGGTCAATCCGTTCCGGCCTGCCAGCAGCCTCCAACGCTCTGTTGGCGTAGGCAGCCCAGGCAGCCCTCCACTTCTCTACATTTCCCTTGTCGTTCCAGTCGGTGGTGTCCTCCCGGTGGCTCTTCCAGCCGCCTTTGCCGTTGGGGATTCTCTGGCCGTTTTCGTCCAGTTCGTAGACCTTCCGGCATTTCGCTCCCCACTGCCCGTTCTCCTTTAGCGGCCGGATGGTGAGCATGACATGGAAATGGGGGTTGCCGTCTTTCTTGTCATGGATAGAGAAATCCGCACACATATCGGCGGCGACAAAGGTATCGCTGATGAAGGAACGGGCAAGCCGCAGCTGTTCCTCCCGGTTCAGCTCTACCGGCAGGGAAATCTCTATCTCACGGGCAAGCTGTGCGTCACGGGTCTTTTCAACCATCTCCACACTGTTCCAGAGAGTGTTTCGGTCTTGAAATTCGGGCGGGGCATGGGGCGGCAGGATAATCTCGGAATGGACAACGCCCCTCTTTCTGGTGTAATCATGGGTAAGCCCGTCCCATTCGTTGGTTATTTTGGTTCCACTCCGGTAAGCGGCAGCGCCCACGGCGGACTTGGCCTTGCTACGCTTGATGATCTGGACGGGCATATGGAATATGGCTATGGCGGTTCGCCTCCTTTCGGGTAGGATAGATTGGCTTCGCTGGAAAGGGCAGACGCAGAGCGGGTGTCCTTTCCGGCGGAGCGCACAAGGGGTTTGGGGAGTGTAGCTCCCCATTGCGTCCAGAGGACGCCACGCCCCCGGCAGGGCGCACGCACCGGAACGGTGTATAAGTGCGCCGTTGGATTTCTAAGATTGCTGCATACCTTGGCTTTCAGGCTCGTTTTTCAGCAGTCGCATGACTTCCGGCAGGCGGGAAATGGCGGATAAAAATGCTTTGATTTCCTCGCCGGTCATGGCGGCAGTGGCAGGGAAGATACTTTCCAGAATCGCCCCATGCTCAATCAGGCGGCGTGTCCTGGCTTTCCGCTCTGCGTCCGTTTTCCGGTTCAGGAGAATCTTCTGGCGGTTCTCCAACTGGCGGATTTCCGTCTTTACTTTTTCCTGCTGGCTTTTAAGCTTGCCTATATCTGGCATTTGTAATCACCTCCTTTCGGGCGGTAAAAAAGACAGCCGTTTCCGGTTGCCTCGTGTAATGAAAAATTTTGTTGTTACTGTTTTTACATGAAGTGATTCCGTTCCCCCCCTTTGCTGCCTGTATTTCCTGGTAGTCACTTTTTATTTTCAATTTCGGATAAACAGGGGAGCATACACGCACCATATGATTAAGGCTTGTTGACAGTTAAAATACAAGAGAAGGGAGCTGACAGCATGATTAAATATGACCGGCTCTGGTCTACCCTCAAAGAGCGGGAGATCAGCCAGTACAGACTAATCAAAGATTTCGGCATAGATAAAGCACAGCTTCATCGGCTGCGGAAAAACATGGTTGTCAAAACCATGATTCTCAATAACTTGTGCCGGATTCTAAACTGCCGTATTGAGGATATCATGGAATATGTACCAGACGAAGATACGGACTAAAGGGGCAATGCAGATTTGGATTTGCGGAGCCTCTTTTTTGTTGCCTTCACCGTTCCTGCGCCGGTGACTTCTTGTCCGGGTAGAGTTTCCCGGCCATGACAGCGGCATGGTTCCTGATTCTGATTTCTCCCCGCTTCTCACTGGCTCTGGCGTTTTTGTAGCCCTCGTCAGAGAGGAAAAAGCGGTATCGCTCTCCGGGGAATCCCACCGGGCTGTCACTGTTCAGGATATCCACCGTTACCATGTGCCTTGTTTCCGGCAGGAACCGCTCCATGCCTGCCAGGTCATGCCCCTGCAGAACCGGCTCCCCCTTCCTGGCTTTGGCGGCGGCAAGCCTCTGGCGGATAGAATTATCCCGCTTTTCGATAAAGGCGGCGCGGTTATCTGCAATAAATCGGCTGCACTCCGGCTCTGCCAGTTTTTCCAGTTTCCGTATGGTATTCTCGACAATCACTTTTGAGAGTAAATCGTCCTTCCTTTCCAGAACCGGCACAATCTCTTTCAGCCCGGCAAGGGTTTCTTCCTTTGTTGGTGCGGCATACTGGTAGAGCATTTCCAGTTCGCTTCTGGTAAAATTCATTTGCCTTATTCCCTCCACTTCTTTTTCTCAAAATAGTTCCGCATTCGTTTTAATCCGCTCTTAACGGTCTGCTGTATCACGGATACGCTCACGCCTTCTTCTGCGGCAATCTCAATCAGTTTTTTGCCAAGTATGTAGCGGGCATGGATACGCCTCGCCTGTATGTCCGTCAGACTATTCATAGCTTCGGACAGATGTTCCAGTGTGGCAAGGAAAAGCTGTTCTTCCTCCTGTTCCAGCAGAATCTCCTCTGGGGATTTGGCGGTAAAATCAAAGGCACAGTTTTCAATCCCGTCCTCACAGTCAAGGGAATAGTACGCCTTGTGATACCAGATTTTATGGGTGAGGTTGTTTTCCTCCCTCCGCATAAACAGCAGAGCCTCGGCCACCTCGTCCGATACCTCAATAAATGTGTCTGTAACAAAAAGCGGGTAATAATACTTTTTCAGGTTGATTGTTTTCATGGCTAATCCCAAGTTTGACACTTGTGAAAGCAAGAAGTGGCTACAGACCCAGTAATTATGCGGTCTGCAGCCACTTTCTA
>RAYB01000006.1 GCA_003669055.1 bacterium 1XD21-70 | reverse complement strand
CACCTCCTGTAAGTCCGGCTCAACCGGGCCTTTGCCCTATTGGAATCAAGATTTTGAACTTGTTTCGCAATTACCTACTTTTTCTCCCAGGCGTCCGACGCCCAAACCAGAAATCCCCTACAAACTATAGCCCAGCGCCAACGGCAGCCAAGTTGTCAGCGGCGCAAACAGGCTGATAGCCAGCAGCACGATAATGTTGCAGATCAGATACGGCAACGCCCCCCGGAATATCGCGATAATCGGCATTCGGTTTATTTTATTGCATGCATTCAGGCACATGCCCACCGGCGGGGTAACAAGCCCGATTGCCAGGCCGGTAATCATCATTGCGCCAAACTGCAGCGCCGAGAATCCATAACTTTGCATCACAGGCAGCATGATCGGGGTCAGCAAAAGAATTGCCGGGCTCACGTCGATAAAAGTGCCGATCATCAGGATCATGACACAGAACACCAGCGCAATCCCCCAGCTGGGCATGTTGAGTGCAATAAAGAAATTCGCCACAATCTGCGGCACCTTCTGCATTGTCAGCACCCAGGTAAAGATTGTCGTAAAACCGATGATCAGCATGATCGAGGAGGAAGAGATCAGTGTCTTTTTCAGCGCCTCAACAACAGCCTTCCAGGTCAGTTCCTTATAGATAAAGAAACCTACCAGAATCGAATACAGCACCGCCACACCGGCACTCTCCGATGCGGTGCATACTCCAAAAGATACACATATGATGATAAATACCGGCATCAGCAAAGCCGGGATGCCCGATAAGATCGCTGAGGCAAATTCCCCGAACACAAACGGAGTTTTCGCCGGATGCCAGCCTTTTTTATGGCTGATGGCAAATACAACCACCAGCTGGGTGACCCCAATCAGAAGACCCGGCACGGCACCGGCCATAAACAGTGCGCCCACCGAGGCACCGGATATCATGGAATACACGATCATGGGGGTGGACGGCGGGATGATCATCCCCATGGTAGAGGAGGCCACCGTGATACCGGCCGAGGCATCCGGCGGATATCCCAGATCCTCCATCGCCGGGATCAGAATACTGCCCAGCGCCGAGGTATCTGCCACCGAGGAGCCGGAAATACCGCCAAAAATCATGGACGCCACGATATTGACTTCTCCCAGCCCGCCGTTAATCGGCTTTAAAATCTGCAGGCAGAAATTGATAATCCGTTTGGTGATGCCGCCGGTATTCATCAGTTCACCGGCCAGCATGAACAACGGCATGGCGATCATCAGTTCACTGAAAGCACCGTTCCATACCCGCTGCGGCACCATGGAAAGAAAATTGGGGGCATTGGTGACGATATATGTTACACAGGAGGCGCCAATCGCGAAAGCCAGCGGCACTCCCAGCACCGCAAAGAAGATCAGCAGCACTAAAAGAATAATCATTGCCATAACAGATACTCAGCTCCTTTCTCTTCTTACGGGGTTTCTTTTGTCAGCACCTGGTTCTTTGGTGCGAAATAAGAAAGATCCGCGGTGATAAACTCAATAATTTTGATAACGATGCAGACGGCACAGATGATACCGGCCATTGGCATGATCCCGTACATGTACTTCATGGGAATCTCCATACCCTGGCTGATCTGCTTGCCGGCCACACCGACATAGGAAAAGCCCTGCTTCGTGAACACCAGGTCCACTGCCAAGACAATCAGGTAATTGGCTACACTGAGCCACCTTTTAATCGCCGGCGGCACACGGTCATAGACGATGTCGATGATTACATGTTCGTTTTTCAGCACATTGATACCCATACCCCAGAAAGTCGTGAATGCGAACAGTGTTACGTTGAACTCAGACAACTCCTTCCAGCTATAGGAAAAGAAATACCGCGCGATTACGGAAAAAATCACCAGCACGGCCAGCAGCCCCATCGCCACCACACCGATGCCAAAATAAACCTGAAATACCTTATCACCTATTTTTTTCAGCCTTTCGATGATAATGATAACCAGCCCCCTTTCTTATTTTTGCAGCCATTCCGACAACCGGAAAGGCTCCCGGAATACATCGGTACTTCCGGTACCATGATTTCCAGGAGCCTCCGAATGATAAACCAGCTCTGTCTGTTTCTTTATTTATACAGGCCGGGAATCTCCCCGAGCCCTGCCTATATGGGCATTTCGATTACTTTGCATTTGCCACGATATCCAGCATCTCCTGCAATTCGTCGGCAGTCATGATGCCTTCCTCCACGCACTGGTCATAAACAACCTGCACCGCATCCTGGAAAGCCTTCAATTCTTCCTCAGACGGTTCATAAACCTCACAGCCGGCATCGATAACCACCTGCTTGGCTGCTGACTGGTTCTCATCGATCAGCTGGTCATTGTAGGTTCCCATCTCGGTAGCGCACTCAGAGATAATATCACGGTACTCCTGCGGCAGTTCATTCCACCAAGCCGCATTCACATAAAACGGATCCGGATGGAACTGGTAGTTGACCTCCGTGAAATACTTCTGTACCTCATAGAATTTCATCCCTTCCACATTCACCCACGGGTTTTCCTGCCCGTCGGCAACACCGGTCTTCAATCCCATGTACAGATCCGAATAAGGGATAGTCGTGGTGGTGGCGCCCAGTGCCACAAATGTCTTGTCAATGGTATTCATCCCATTGGTACGCATCTTTAAGCCAACCAAATCTTCCGGCTTGGTGATCGCATGCTTACTGTTGGAGAACTGCCTCCAGCCGCCTGCGTCACACAGGTTGATAATCACGGTTCCGGTCTCGGCCTCCGCCTCCGCACAGACCTTCTTTGCCAAATCACTCTGCAGCAAAGCGGTAACCTGTGCGCGGTTCTGTGCCAAAAACGGCAAGGTAAACATCAGCAGGCGCGGGCTGAAATCGAACTGGCCGCCCCTCATACCCTGGACGGTGCCAGCCACTACCTGCTCTAACATCTCTTTTTCCGTACCCAGCTGGCCGTTGCCGAATACCTCTACGGTCACATGGCCGTTTGTCTTAGCCGCCACGTCCTCTGCAAACTTCTCCATGGAAACAAAACGGGGATTGCCCTCAGGCTGTGCATGGCCAACCATCATGGTAAAATCACCCAGGTCTGCGAAAGCATCCTCACCGGCTGCTGCTGCCTCTGTCTCTGCACTGTCTGCTGCCGCGCCTCCTGCCGCTGCCGCAGTCGTATCTGCCGCCGGAGCCGCGCTTGCTGCCGGCTCGCTTTTGCCGCCACAAGCCACCAGGCTGGATGCCGCCAGTGCCAGAGTCAGTAACATTGCAATACTTTTTTTCATAAATCCTTCCTCCTTTTCCTGTCAGAAACCGGTCATTCGGTTTTTGTTTTGGCGCCATACCCTGGCGCCAATTTGTGCACACCTTGTATACAACCATGTCTTGATCTTACCATAATATTGTTATAAAAGCAACCGTTTTTCCCTTGATACTGCATATATTTTTTACATTTTTTATCACAAAACTGATATTTTGTATATTATTTATAAATATATTTCTCAAAATTGTTGACTTTTTCCATTTAACTTTAAGCTATTTTTTACACTCTTTTGTTTTTTCGTGTCTTTTACCATATTTTATCCCCGCTTTTTGTCATGCCTGTATACAAGAAAGATGCCCTGTTTTCTTTCCTTTTAGCCTTCTATTTGACAGTTCGTTTTTTTCCTCCTATAATAAAGGAATAAATAACTACGGAACGGAGGTGCATGCATGGAAGACAACCTTTCCTGTGACGAAATCTATAGTATCCTGGAAAGCGAAATTGCCCAACTCAAAATCCTGCCTGGCGAGACGCTCAGCGAGAATACTCTCTGCCGGCGTTTCCATATCTCACGTACCCCGATCCGAAGCGTACTGCAGCGCCTGCAGCAAAATGGTTTTGTACAGATCGTCCCCTGCAAGGGCACTATTGTCACCTCTATCAGCCTCAGCCTTGCCACCCAGTGGATATTCCAGCGCCTGGCTGTGGAATGCATGGTCCTCCGCGATTTTATCGCTATCTGTACCCCCACGGATATCGCGCGCATCCGCTATTCCCAAGAACTGCTGCAAAAGATTGCACATAAGCTGTCCCTCGACCCGGAACATTTTGATATCAATGAATTCCTCCATATGGATCTGTCCATGCACAAAATCTGGTTTTCGGCGACGGATAAGCTTTATCTTTGGGAGAACCTGACCCGCCCGCAGGCGGACTATTCCCGCTTTATCCGCTTAGATATTGTAAAAGGGCGCAATGTGCCGGATGTCATGCAGGAACACCAAGAATTAATTGAAGCCATAGAGTCCAAAAACCTCTCTGCCATCGAACCGCTGTTAAAACGCCATCTCTACGGAGGTGTGCGCCGTATGGGCAGCGACCTGTTTTCCGACGAATACCGGCAGTACTTTATCACAGACAGCACAAACAGCTGACAATGCCTGGGTATGTATGTACACCCGACAGGAGGATCCACCAGCGATGAAATTGTTATATCTCTATATCGGCCATGTTAACCGGCCATTGGCATACCACGAATTTTCCTTTTCTGACGACTACCTGGTACATTTTGACCGTGAAAACAAGGCCCTGGATATCAGACAGAATCCACAGCCGCCGTTTTTTGCTTATGGGGAAAATATCACGGGCCTCAAGCTGTTGGTCGGCAAAAACGGCTGCGGGAAATCCACCATCCTAAGCCTTCTCGGCCTGTCGCCCCAGGATCTGAGAAATGAATTTCTGCAATATGAAGATACCCCATACCCCACAAAGGAACAGACCTATGACTGGTTTGCCTTATACCATCTAGGGGGGGATTCCTTTGCCCTGGAAGGCTATAACCCTTCCATTGTCGTAAAAACCGACCTTTTTCTGCAAAACCACTATTCCGTCAGTTTCCAGTATGATTTTACCCACCACCTGCTCACCAATGTTGGCGTGCTGCAGGAATCCCGGGATCCGAAATCCGGCCGGAAACATATCAATCAGCTGAACTGCCTTTTCTATTGCCAGGAACCGTCTGTCTCCTGGTATACCCGGCCAAAACGCCAAAAATCCGATCCGTACAATGCATGCTTCTTCCCCCGCTATGACATATCACAATTCGGCTACCAGGCAGTGGAACATTTCCTTTACCTGGCCGCACATAAGGACAAAGAATTTTATCCCTTTTTTGACAATGACCCTGCCTCTCTGACCGCCACGCTTACGCTCCGGCAAAGCGAAATCAATGAACTTACCCTTTTTCGCCGGGATTACTCCCTGGCCGAAGCTATCTATGGAAACGGTCATTCCTTTTTATCCATGCCGTCTCCTGCATTGGAAAAGCACTTTGGCTGCCAGCCGGAATTGAGCCTCTGCCACAGCATGGTGATCCGTTATCTGGAAGAATTGCTCGTTTTTTCCCTGAAAGAGCATCCCGCAAAAAATGAAAACACATTCCATGACCAGGCGGACGCCCCAGAATCCGTCCGCTATACCAAGCGGCGTGACTTTTTGCTGGGCTTTATGGAATCCTTGACCCGGGCTGATGCCCCGCCGGATTCCTATAAAAGTACCGTCATAGATTCCTACGACCTCCATCTGGCAAAGCAGTTCTGTGCCGCCCTGGAGCAGATCCCGGAACGGTTTTTCGTATCCGGCGACCGGGCAAAGATCCTTTTGTCCTCCTGCGAGGCTAATTTCCTGGAGCCGCTGATGGCATGCTATGACCATAACAATTCCGCAACGGAACACGAACTTAACCACACGGCATTCCTTCCCTTCCATATACAGCACTTAAGCAGCGGGGAACTGGCTCTCATTGACCTGTATGCTGCGGTTCTCTCCGGCATCAAAGAGGTAAACCGGCAGGCATCCAATATCCTCCTGCTTTTGGATGAACCAGACAGCCGCCTGCACCCGGAATGGTCACGGCTTTTTTTAAAGCGGCTGACGGATCTGCTCAAAAGCGACGGGTTCTGTGATTATCAGTTCCAGATCGTGATTGCGACCCACTCCCCGCTCCTTCTGTCGGATGTCCCCAAAAAGGACATCCTCTGCCTGGGCGTCTCCGGCAGTTCACAATACGTCATGCCCGCGAACCATGGCTTTATGAGCAACCTTAACGACATCCTGCTAGACAGCATGTTCCTGCAGTCACCGTTCGGTGCCTTCGCAGAAGATTACACCAACCGGCTTCTCGAAGAAATCGCCCGTCTGAAAGAGACACTCCAGTCGGCTTCCCCTGCCTGCTGCCATAGCAACCTCCAGCCGCGCCTCGATCTTTTGGAAGAAAAAACCGCCGTCATCGATGAACCTTACCTCAAAAAGGTACTCCAAAAATCCATAAGCCAACTCAAAGAACTGTGCAATGCCAAAACTTCACGGGAAAAACGTATCGAATACTTAGAAGATGAACTGAAACGCCTGAAAGCCTTGGAGGATAAACCATGATCTATCTGAATTACCAAAACGATAAAAAATTACAGCACTGGTATGCCGGCCAAATCCGTGCTTTCTGGGCAAAACCTTCCAAAAAGCCTGGTTTGCTTCGGCCCAACTTGCAGGGTCTGTGGGATTCCCTCTTTGCAATAACCCCCAAAAATCTTGATGACATCCTGCTCAGAGAACGGCCTGCACTGGAAAAAACATATGCCTGGATCAAAGAATATGGAAAGCTTTGTGATTTTGTAGCCTATTATCCCCTTCTGGAAGAGCAGGCAAAAAAATCCCGCTTCTACTGGGAATACCCTAAATTGCGCCAAAACTACCTGGGGCAGCATATGGGCTTTTATTTGGAGACCCTGATTGACGGGCTCTCCTCCTCCCCGGATGAACTTATCCGCTCCTGGGCAAATTTCAGCCAGCTGAAAAAAGCCGCAGCCCAGTGCCTGCTGGATGCCAACCTACTGATCCGGGAGTTCTTTGATTATTCCATGATGTCCCAGGAGACCCGCCACGAACTGTTCCGAAAAATGGATGTGCCCGTATGCCCTTACTGCAACCGCCAGTATATCCATACGGTTTCCCTCGCCGGGAAAAAACCATATCTTGGCGACCTGGACCATTTTTATCCCCAGAGCTATTATCCCTTGTTTTCTTTATCTTTATGGAACTTAATTCCGGTATGCAAACCGTGCAACCAACTCTTCAAGCGCCAATACAACCGAAAACTTTTGTCCCCGCAGGAGGCCGGCTTCGATGACGACTGTATTTTAGAAATCACTGCCCATGAAGCCGCCGCCCTCCTTGGATACAAAGACAGCTTCACCCTCCATTGGAAAATCTCCCCCTTTGCCCCTGCCGAAAAAGCAGATAAGATCCGGCAGAACCTCCAACTCTTCCACCTGGATGATGTATATCAATACCATAAACCGCATATACAGCGCATCCTGCAAAAACGTTACCTGCATTCGGGAAGCTATTCAAAAAAACTGAGCCGGATGCTGGATAAAATCCCTCTTTCAGAAGAAGAGAAAAATCGCCTGGTCTATGGGACGAGCCTGGATAAAAACCAGTTCCACAAAGAACTGCTTGGAAAAATGACTTATGACATCGTCATGCAATAATGCAGAGAATATCCTGCCTTTTCTTACAGATTTCTCCAAAAACACCAGGAAAACTTCATATTTTTTGAAAAAATCAGTTGACGATGTTATACAGAATACTTATAATTAATCATATTTGTTTTTAACACATTAACGCGATTGTGCGAAAAACCCGGGGGGAGCCATAATGAATACATATGATGAATTGGAAAAGGCAATACGAGATGAACTGGATCTGAGCCGGATGAAACGGGATGCAGAGGCATTCAGCAAGCTGGAACGTTACTCAGGCTCCCAGCAAGGGGAAGCTGCGGCAGACTATCTGTGCAGCGAATTAAATAAGGCTGATATTCCATATGAACGGCTTCGCTATCAGCTGCTTAGGAGCCTGCCTATTACGGCCGGTGTCTCCGTCGATGGGCCAAAAGCCTGCCGCATGGAAGCAATTGCCACTGTCTATAGCGGGGAAGCCCATGGCCTTAAAGGAGAACTTTTATGGGATGAATGGTGTATGCAGGATACACTGACCGGTCTGGAGTCAGAAAAACGCTACCAGGGGATGCAAGGAAAGATTATCCTGACTTATGATATCTCCTTTTCCTTCTATTATGAAGCCGCCAGGGCAGGGGCATCCGGCGTGATCGCTATCTGGCCAAAAGACCTGCTCCACCACGATACCATGGGCGGCGTCTGGGGAATGCCGGGCAGCCGGGACAGGGACTTGTACCCCTATCTCCCCTGCGTGCAGGTGATTGAGAAGGACGGGCTCTGGCTTAAAGAACTGGCTGCCAATGGCTCCTTGGAAGTAAGGCTGGATATTGAGATGGACAACCGTATCGTGGAATCCAGCATCCCGGTGGCCACCATTTCCGGGAAAAGCGAGAAATTCGTCCTTCTCAGCGGGCATTATGACTCCTGGTATGAAGGCATGACCGACAACGGCGCCGCCAATGTCTTAATGCTGGAGACAGCCCGCGCCTTAAAAAAGCACCAGGACCGGCTGAACCGCACTGTGGTTGTGGCCTGGTGGTCCGGCCATTCTGACGGGCGCTATTCCGGCTCCACCTGGTATTGCGACCATTATTATGAATACCTGCGGAAGAATTGCGTGGCACATATCAATATGGATATCTGCGGATGCAAGGGGAGCAACGCTGTCCGGTTTGACATGAGCGGCATGGAGGGAGCCGCCTTCAACGACGAATTCCTTTCTTCCTACAACCAAAGAAAGCCCCTTCCCTACCGCGCCCTGGACCGTTCCAGCGACCAGACTTTCTGGGGCACCCTGACCCCGGTATCCATTGCGCCTCAGTTTTATATCGATAAGGAAGAGATGCCCCTGCCCTGCCAGACAAGGGATATCTTAGACCCTGTGCCGGTACCGGCGGCTTTTGGCGTAGGCGGCCCCTTCTACTGGTGGCACACAAAGGAAGATACCCTGGATAAGATCGGGGAGGACGTCCTCGCAAGGGACTGTGAGATCGCCGCCCGCCTGGTATGCCGCTATGCCATGGCCGATCCCCTGCCTTTGGATATGGCTGGCTTCATGGATGAAATGAAGGCATATTTTGAGGCATTTTCCAGACGCCTGGATCCTGATTTTGATGTAAGCCCTGTGCTTGCTGCCATCGGACGAACCCGCCTGGCCGTGGACCGGCTGGCTGATGCCGTAAAAAACCATTCCGATACCGATGATATCCTTATCCGGACAGCCGGGGAGTTGGTTCGCTTAAAATTCACCTATACCAGCCCCTATGGACATGATTATGCCGTGGAGCATTTCCCTTACGGAGTATTTTCTTCCCTTTTGGGTGTCCGCAGGGATAATACCCCTAAGGAGCGTTACCTGATGTCCTGTACTGATTTTGTGCGTCAGAAAAACCGGATGGTCTTCCAGCTGGACGGGATCTGTGAGGCAATCGAACTTCAGCTATACCGCTGGCAGGCACAGTAAGAAAGGACGGTAAACATGTTTCGATACATATTAAAACGGATTATCATGGCAATCCCGGTGCTCATCGGGGCAACCTTTTTGGTATTTACAATCATGGATTTTGCCCCAGGCGACCCGGCCCGAATCATCCTTGGCAGCAATGCCACCGAGGCTGCCCTGGCCTCCCTGCGTGAGTCCATGGGGCTCAATGACCCTTTCCTGATACGGTACGGCCGTTTTCTTTTAGGGCTGCTCCACGGAGACTTAGGCACCTCTTACCGCAACGGGAAGGATGTCTTTGAACTGATTCTCGGGCGCCTTGGCAACACGGTTGTGCTGGCTTCCTCCGGCATTATCTTTTCCGTAGCAGTCGGCATCCCGGTAGGGATTATCTCTGCAATCAAGCAGTATTCCAAGCTGGACAACGTCACGATGTTCATCACCCTCTTTTTGATGGCAGTGCCCACCTTCTGGTTCGCTTTGATTTTAGTCATTATCTTTTCGCTGAACCTAGGCTGGCTCCCCTCTTCCGGGATGCAGCGCGGCTTTCCCGATAATGTAATCAGCCTAATCCTTCCCACGCTGACCTTGGGCTGCGGCTATGCCGCGCTGATTGCCAGAACCACCAGATCCTCCGTGCTGGAAGTTGTGCGGCAGGATTATATTGACATGGCCCGGGCAAAAGGCCTGACCGAGCAGGCTGTGATCTGGAAGCATATGCTCAAAAATGCCCTGATCCCCATTGTCACCGTAGTCGGCCTGAACTTCGGGACGCTCTTAGGCGGTTCTGTCCTGACAGAGTCGATCTTCTCCTGGCCAGGGGTTGGGCGCTTTGTGGTAGACTCCATTTCCTACAAAGACACCCCGGCTGTACTGGGGAGCGTTGTTACCTTAGCAATCCTATTCACCCTTGTCAACCTGGTTGTGGATCTTCTGTATGCATTTTTGGATCCCAGGATCAAGTCTGAATACCAATCAACATGGAAGAGGGCAAAGAAAAAATGAGTACATTTCATCAGACAGAGAACCCACATGGGCAGGAGGGCAATGTCCGCTCCCTGTGGAAGCAGTCGGTTATCCAGTTTAAGCACAACAGGCTGGCTGTGGCCGGGTTGGTGATTATCGTTTTATTCATTGTTACCATCCTTACGACGATGGCCATTGACCAGATTACGAACTATTCTTTTTATAACGAGTATATTATCAAACAGGATCTTTCCCTTCGCCTGGCCAAGCCCAGCATGGCCCACTTGTTTGGCTGTGATGAATTTGGCCGCGACCTTCTTTTAAGGATCCTGTGGGGAACCAAGTTATCCTTTGCCATCGGTGTGGTGGCAATTGCCATGTCAGTGGTCATGGGCGCCCCCTTTGGGATGGTTGCTGCCTTCTATGGCGGTAAGGTGGATAATGCGATCATGCGCATCATGGATGTGCTGCTGGCTGTGCCCTATATGCTTTTAGCCATGGCAATCGTGGCCGCCCTGGGGACAAGCACCATGAACCTCTTGCTGGCTCTGGCCGTATCCGGCATTGCCAAATATGCCCGAATTGCCCGCGCTGCTGTCCTGACAGTAAAAGACAATGAATTTGTGGAAGCTGCCCGCGCCGTGGGCGCCAATGATTTCACCATCCTGTTTGGCTACATCCTGCCGAACGCCCTCGCCCCTATCCTGGTTCAGGTCTCCCTGGGTATCGGGGATTCCATCCTTGCCGTGGCAGGACTTTCCTATCTGGGATTAGGCGTGCAGCCGCCCCAGCCGGAGTGGGGGGCAATTCTGACCACGGCCAGGACCTACATGAGGGATGCATGGCACATTTCGGTGTTTCCCGGTTTGTTTTTGATCCTTGCAGTAATCGCATTCAATCTGTTCGGCGACGGCCTGCGTGATGCCCTCGATCCCAAGCTGAAACGATAAGGAGGGGAAACGGATGAGCCATTTATTAGAAATTAAAGACCTGCAGGTACAATACCATACCGAGGACGGAACCGTCTATGCCTTAAACCATGTGGACCTGGAACTGGATGACGGGGAGACCTTAGGGCTCGTAGGGGAGACCGGAGCCGGGAAGACTACCCTGGCCAAAAGTATTATGCGCCTGATCCCCAACCCTCCCGGGAAGATCGAAGGAGGAGTCATTGAATTTGACGGGAAAAACCTCCTGACGGCCAGTGACAGCGAAATACGGGCAGTGAGAGGGAACCAGATCTCCATGATTTTCCAGGATCCCATGTCCTCCCTAAACCCTGTCATGCGTGTGGGGGATCAGATCGCAGAGGTGATCGGCGTCCATGAAAAATGCCCGAAGGAAGAGGCAAAAAGAAAGGCTCTGGAAATGTTGGAAACCGTGGGAATCCCTGCAGAACGGGCAAGCGACTTCCCCCACCAGTTTTCCGGCGGCATGAAGCAGAGGGTAGTCATTGCAATCGCGCTGGCTTGTAACCCCAGGGTGCTGATTGCGGACGAGCCAACTACCGCGCTTGACGTAACCATCCAGGCCCAGGTGCTGGAGATGATGCGCAGGCTGCGGGACAAATACCATACCGCTACCCTCCTGATCACCCATGACCTTGGCGTGGTGGCTCAAATGTGTGAGAAGGTGGCAATCATCTATGCCGGGGAGGTGGTCGAGTTTGGCACTGTCCACGATATTTATAAACGTACCCTCCATCCCTATACCGAAGGGCTTTTGGGGGCAATCCCCCAGGTGCACCTAAATGTGCACCGCCTAAGCCCCATCGACGGCCTGATGCCGGATCCCACCATACAGAGAACCGGCTGCCCCTTTGCAGACAGGTGCAAATATGCATTTGAAAGGTGCGGCAAGGAACACCCACAGTTTATTTCCGTGGGAGACCGCCATAAAGTACGTTGTTTTAAAGCAGAGAAGGAAGCCGAAAAGGGGGGAATGGATTAATGGAACATCAAGGGTTACTGGAAGTCCGAAACCTTAAGAAATATTTTGATACCCCCCGCGGCCCGCTTCAGGCCGTGGACAATATCTCCTTTTCTATTGAAAAAGGTAAAACCTTGGGAGTAGTGGGGGAATCCGTCCGTTTGAGTAAACAAGATTAGAAAAGCCCGCAAAATCAGCATTTCCAGGAAGGGGCCAGGATGAAAAAAGAACATGAAAAGATTATAGAAAAAATGTATGATGATATTAGGCAGATCCCCGGATATATTTCAGGATGTGGCGCCAGTTCCGCTTATATAGAATCGTACATTTCGGCAGCTAAAGATTTACAACAGGCGCACGAATACGAAATACTGATTCTTCAGGGGATAATTTTCGACAACAAATTTTCCGCACAGCTGAAGCAAAAGGACGTTGACAAAGCAGAAATTTCCAGCGTGCGCGAGTATTACCGGGAACAATACATAAAAAATTCTGAATTGCTGCATGAGTTTATAGAGGAACGCAAGCGGCAGCAATGGAAATAAAAACCAGGCCGCCAGCTGGCGGCCCTTTATCATTCATCATATAAAAATTTGTGTTCTAAACCGCTGGCAAAACGGATCCGGACGATCCGGCCGTCCTGGATGAATATTTCATTTACAATCTGATCCACAAAATCCTTCAGGATCCCCGCGTCCAGGTCAACGGCTATCTGGACATAATCAATATGATTTTTAGAATTGATATGCTGGGCCACAAGAAAAGCCGACGCCTTTTTTATAAAAGACAGATCAGCGGAGCCGGAGCCGCCGCCATCGTTCAGGGCCGAAATGCGTTTTTCAATGTCACGTATTTTCGCGGTCAATTCGCGCTTTCTTTCTGAATACTCTTCCTTCGTGATTGCGTCCGGATCGTAAATGTATAATTCTGTTAATCGTGAAATAGCGTTTTTCTGTTTATCCCGTTCACGCTTTAATATGACAAGCTGATCTTCGGATGTGCCTTCCTGGGCGCCAGATTCCCCTATATCCGGCACATAGGCGCCCTTGCTGATATTTTTATCCCGCAGCATTGAAAAAGTGATTTCCAGGCTTTCCGGAGATACACGCACATTATCAAATTCAGGCCCGGCCAGAAGCGCGGATTCCAGCTTTTCCAGGGAATCAATGTTTTTACAATCTTTCTGAATCCTGGCAAGGTTGGCGGCATAGTTGAATATAAACGGCCCCAAAGAAAGATCGCTGATCATCCGTTTATTGTCACAATCCATTTGACGCGCCCGGCGCCCGCAGCGATAAACAGACGGCCGAAGCCCGTTTTCCCGCTGTTTATCCTTCGCGGCGTTCATATTGCCGCCGCATAGATTACAGCTGACTTTCCCGCCGAAAACGTGAATATGCCGTGTCTGCCTGATTTCGGACACGTCGCGGCTACTTGCGTTTTTGTCCATGATTTCATTACAGCGGATAAACTGATCCTTTTCGATGATTGCCTGATGATTATTTTCTTTTACAATCCATTCAGATTTCGGCTTTTCCGGGCCGTGAAATTCACAGCGGTTATATATATACGTTCCAATGTATGCTTCATTCCGGAGTGTTCGCCGGATGTATTCCGGCAGCCATTCCGTGTTATATTTCGGTTTTATTCCGTTTTGCTGAAGGAACCGCGCAACCTTATGACATGAATGATATTTTTCGTACAAGTCAAAAATCATTTTTACCTTATCTTTTTCTTCCGGTTCCGGGATTAAGTTTTTCTTTTCCGGATCCTTTTTGTAGCCTAAAGGCGGAAGCCCTCCATTCCACAGGCCGCTTTCCGCCCGGTCAAGCATGATCCCGGTAACACGTTCGGAAGTCATGTTTCTTTCTAATTCTGCAAAAATCAGAATGATTTTCAGCATAGCTTCCCCGATCGCGGTCGATGTGTCAAATTGTTCATTCATGGATATAAATGTCACATGATGATCTTTCAATTCTTTGTACATCGTGGAGAAATCAAGAAGATTCCTGGAAATGCGGTCAACTTTCCACACGATTAAATGAGAAAAGCCGCCAGCCCTGATATGTTCCATCATTTCTTGAAAGCGTGGGCGATCGGTGTTTTTGCCTGAATATCCGTCGTCCTCGAATATTTCAAACTTATCTATTTCCAGCAGCTTACAATATTCTTTTAACTTTTTCCGCTGGAATGGCAAACTATCTTTATCAACCTGGTATCTGGTAGAAACGCGGACATATAGCGCCGCCTTTTGTCTTTTCATATGACCTTCCCTTCTCCATGAACCGAAAAAAGGGCGTAAAAAAGAAAGCCGTTGATTTTTGGCGGCTTTCCATGCTATAATATATATGCTTATTTCCAGCTGGGAAGCCGCTTGTTTTCGGTTCCTGGTTCTAAAGCCGGCCGGTGATTGCCGTCACTGGCTGGCTGTTTTTATTTTTCTGTTTTTTATCATGCTTTTTCGTTTTCCTTCAGCAAAACAACGTCGTACATATTGACATTTATATCCAGTCCTTCTTCGTTATCCCATCGGACATATGCGAAACCGTCGCCATAAAGCCCTTTTTCAACGGTTCCATCCTTATGAAGCAGCGTTCTTCCTGAATAGTAATACTTCCGGACGCGCTGACCTTTTCGAAGCCTGTTAAAATCTGTACATTCGATCATGATTTCCCTTCCGGCGCCGCCTGGATCAATCCCTTATTCAGCGCTATTCTATAAATATGCTTACATGGTTTATGCGTTTCTTTAAATTCCGGACACTGGCAGATCCCCAAAGCGACAAAATAAAAATCAGGATCCGAAGCTGCCTTCATCCGGCAGATTTTCCCGCCGCTCTTTCCGACAGCTTCAACCTGGAAATTTTCCGCTTGCGCTTGCCGGAGCCGCTTTCTTTGTTCCGGTTCCTGGTGGACGCTTTCCGGCCATCGGTAAAATGGTTTATTGTCCGCTTCCGCTTTCTTTTGCCATTTCAAGTATATCCGGATCTTATTCGCCCATATCAGCAGAAAAATGATGAAAGCTGCAATTAGTATTTTCCCCATAGATCACCTTGCCTTCATTCCTCGGATTTTTCAATATCCCCATTATCTGTATATACGATATAACTTTTTATAGGCGTACCAGAATACAAAAGTTTTGCGTCGTGTTCCTCTCCATCAACATAACTATATTCAGTTACAAATAACATCCCTGAAGCATAGTTGATTCTTGCCGTTGTATTGCTGGAAAGATTCACAATTCCGTGTATTTCGGTATCGTCTTTAAAATATTTGTTATAGTACGAATAAACATAGTCCTGAATATCTACATCTTCCGACATTACAGAAAGTCGCCATTTTCCGGTTACATCGTCAATCACACTTTCATAATATACCAGGTGCAGATCGGATATATCTTTTTCGCTTATTCCTATGATTTCATCCCCGGAACGATGTTCAACTTCCTTCGCGGATTCTGATTCCGATTCCGGATCGCTTGTCGGTTCCACCGTTTCCATTTTGGCCGCCGGTTCCGTTGATACAGTTTCCGCTTCTTTTGTGATTGCGTCCGTGTCTTTCTTCCCTGACGGAAGCAAGCTGATGATCGCAGCTGCAATAATGATTAAACATACTACAACAAAGATTGTTTTCATTTTTTGGCCTTTCATATTTTATCCTTCCTTTTGAGTTTGGCCGCTGTCATTCAATTTATAATATAGTTTGCCCGGCGTCATACAAGAAAGGTAAAAACACAATGACTAGAAAATTTATCCATTATCCAGACAAAACAATATTTGCGATTTACTATGTAAAACAAATGATTTTATATTATAACCTGAATTTCAGCGGCACTACAAAAATTTATATACTGATGTAACTTTTAACTTGCCGGGTGTTCTATCCGGCGTCGGATTTTTCAGCGCCAGGATCCACAGGCGGAAATTTCTTTTCCAATTCTTCCGGCGTTTTCGGTATTCCTTGCCGATCGCGCATTTCCCGGAATACCTGGACAGCCAGATCTTCCGAAAATCCGGAATATGCCCCTTCAGGAAACGCGGGAGCGTTCGGATCGGAATCGCTTTCTATGATTGCCTTCGATACTTCCATGCAAAAATCAATCAATCCCGCCTGTTTATCCGGATTCAGGTTCACAAACTTTTCGATCATTATGTATGCAGCATTGGAAAGTTTGTATTTTTGCGCCAGCTGATCAAGTACATCCGTAGGCGCTGGGCTGAACATTTCGCCGGAGCCAGTCCGGAGCCATTCTTCACTAACGCCAAATTCACGGCAGATTAGAGATAAAACGGCGTCAATCGGATTGCTTCTTCCTAATTCGTATTGAGCAACAGTATTTCCCTTGATTCCGATCCGTTCACCGAACTTTTGTTGTGTCAAGTCTAATGATTTCCGGAGTATCTTTATTCGTTCCCCACTATTCAAGAGTTTTCACCTCACTTTCTACATAGATTATACCGTTATTTTTTCTTCTAGTCAAGAAAAAACTTCATAAATACAAAAATATTCATAAATACAAAAAAGAACTATTGACAAATTTGTAAATATGATATAGAATGTTCATAAATACAAAAAAGAAAGGAGCGTGAAAGCATGAAAGGCACGAAAGCGACAAAGGAAAAAGGCTATACGCCGGAACAAATTTCCAATGCTGAAGAATTATGTAAGCTGATCAACAGCGTTCCGGAAGGTAAGCGTGGCATTTTCAGTATTGTCATGCTGGCGTACATGAACGGCATGGAAGCCGGTATGGTGTACGCACAGGACGCCAGGGCGGTAACATAAAGGCCCGTAACGGGCCATTGACCATATAGCCAGGGCTGACGGCAATCGGCGGCTATATGCTGGAAATAAGCGTACATTGACAACAGAATAGGGGTAATTATGAAATATGTCGGAAGCAAGGCCAGAATCAGCAGACACATTCTTCCTATCATCCAGGGCGCCATTGACAGAAACGGCATTGAAACCTATGTGGAGCCGTTTGTCGGCGGCGGAAATCTGATTGACAAAGTACATTGTCATAACCGGATCGGCTATGACAATAACGAATATTTGATCGGATTCTGGCAAGCCCTACAAACTGGATGGAATCCCGGAACGGTTCCAATGTCCAAAGAACTGTATACACAGATCAAAGACTATAAAGAACTATTCCGGCCGGAAGTGGTGGCGCTTGCGGGATTTTGTGCCACATATAACGCAAAATGGTTCGGAGGATATGCCGGAACCGTTAAGACCAAAACCGGCGAAATCAGAAACTATTACGATGAAGCCGTTAGAAATGTCTTAAAACAGATCCCCGCCCTGGCGGATGTAGTTTTTCAAGTGAAAAGCTATGAAGAAATCAGTCCTTCCGGCTGCCTGGTATATTGCGATCCGCCATATGAGGGAACCACAAAATATATAGGCAGCTTTAATCATTCCCACTATTGGGAGTGGGTGCGGAAAATGAGCGAAAACAATATTGTGATATGCAGCGAATACGCCGCGCCTGATGATTTTATCTGCATATGGGAAATGGAACGCACGACAACGCTTGACAAGGCCAGCCGCACAAAAGCAATAGAACGGTTATTTGTCCGGCGCGGTTCGGGGGGGGTATTTGCAATTTACATAATACGGTTAAGGCCCCGTTACGGCCTTGAATATAGAGGGAAGGAGGGATCGGAAGATGAAAGTGTTAAGTCTGTTTGATGGTATCAGTTGCGGCAAGGTGGCGCTGGAAAGAGCCGGAATACAAGTTGAAGAATATGTTGCTTATGAAATTGACAAAAGCGCTATTCAGATAAGCAAAAAGAATTATCCGGAAATAGTCCAGCGTGGCGACGTAACAAAGGCAGATTTTACGGAATTTAAAGGCTTCGATCTTGTGATGGGCGGCAGCCCTTGCCAGGGGTTCAGCACAGCGGGAAAACAGTTAAATTTTGAAGATCCGCGAAGCAAATTGTTTTTTGAATTTAAAAGAGCCATTGACGAAGTAAAGCCAAAATACTTCCTTCTGGAAAACGTGAAAATGAAAAAGGAATATGAAAATATTATTTCTGAATATTTAGGCGTTGAGCCGATCGAGATAAATTCAAGTCTTGTTTCCGCGCAGAACAGAAAGCGCCTATACTGGACAAATATTCCGGGAGTACAGCGCCCGGAAGATCGCGGAATCATGCTGAAGGATATTGTCCACGAAAACCGGATGGAAGATAAAGTGGATCTGACACTGTACAAGGTTCCGTTTGATAAGACGTTGAAAATTATCGAAAAGGAAGTGCAACTGGGAAAGTTGGCTATTTTAGGAAGGACAGCCAGGCAAACCGTGTATATTCCATTCACGGGAAAGCAGTTACATTATGTGGAGAAGCTGGCGGTGACGCCGCAAAAATGGGCCAGTATCTTTTCGGATGTATCACGCCGGATCGCGTGGATAAAAGGCAGCGGGGGCAGAGGTTCAACGATGGAGAAAAATTCTATACGTTGACAGCACAGGATCGGCATGGCGTATTGATTGACGGATATATCCGGAAATTAACGCCGATAGAGTGCGAACGCCTTCAGACATTGCCTGACGGCTACACGGCCGGCGCAAGCGACGCAAAGCGCTATAAAGCATTAGGGAACGGCTGGACGGTTGAAGTTATAACGCATATTTTAAAATCGCTTCGGCCGCAAATATAGAGGAAAGGAGAAAAGCAAATGTTACATGTTGATCTGTCACAGCTTGCGGGCGGAACGCTTCAGGAAAAGTTTGATCGTGAGATTACACGGGTTATTGACAATATGCAAGATCCAAATACTCCATTCGGAGAAAAGCGGAAAATCACAATCAATATTTCATTCGTTCAAAACGAAATGCGCGACGACGCAAAGATCGAAATTTCTTTAAATTCCAAACTTGCCGGGGTTATATCCGCGAAAACCAATTTCGCTATGGGTAAAGACCTGAAAAGCGGCGAAGTTGTTGTGAATGAGTACGGGAAGCAGATTCCCGGCCAGATGTCTTTTTCTGACCTTGGCCAGAAAGAGGAAGGCCCCCAAAAAGTGACGCCGATCCAGCAGCCCCGGAAACTTGGCGTAAATTAAAAAATAAAGAGAGGTAAAGGAACATGATCAAAGAAGCATTACAGTACATCATAGGGCTTCAGCAGCCCCGTGTTGAGGAAATCAAAAACAAACATTATTACTTTTACAACGGAACGCCTATGTTATTAGGCGAATGTCGCAGTTGTGACGCGCTGGAAATTTCAACGCTGACTTCGCTTGTAGAGTACATCAAAAGCCGCCTGGCGGATGATTTCTCGGCAGCTGGGGGAATCCCTAAAATGATCGTACATGTACAATCAGAAACCGAAGTCCGGCTTGTGTCTGCCTTTAATGGAGATATGGACAGATGGGAGATTGCAAAAGTGAAAGCAAGGATCCCGCGGATCGCCCTGAATGAATTTGTGGGCCAGGAATCCTTCATCATTCAAATGCAGTCAATGTTTTTAGATACACCGGATAAAGCGATCGTTATGCAAGTGGCCGGAAACGTGGAGGATAAAACCGTCGCAAATTACGGCGACGATGGAGTGACACAGAAGGCCACAATCAAAAGCGGGCTTGCAACTATGGAAGATGTTCTTGTTCCTAATCCCGTTAAGCTGCAACCGTTCCGGACATTTCACGAAATCAGCCAGCCGGAAATTGCGTTTGTGTTCCGCATGAAAAACAGTCAAAGCGGCGTTTCTTGTGCGCTGTTTGAAGCGGATGGCGGCGCCTGGAAATTTAACGCCGTTCACAGTATCGCGGAATATCTCAAAAAGGAACTGGAAGGCGTGGAGAATGTCGCCGTTCTGTCATAAAAAATAAATCAGAAAAGAGGAAATAAGCAAATGAAAGAAAAAAAGTATGTAAAGGAAACGCCGGTTGTTATCTATGACGCTAACGGGCTTCCTAACATGATGTTGAAACTTGAAAACACGGCCCCTGAAAAGGAACTGGCCGATCCGGTTTTTCTGGTTAAGGGCGTGGAATATGATTCCGTTTATCTTTCCAGGTTCTTAAACAGCGCCGTAAAGAATCAGGTTGTTTCCCTTCCGTTCCGGGATCCCCTGGCATATATCAGCATGGACGACGCGATCGAAAGAATCCGCCAGAAGGGGGAAGGCTGGCACTTGCTGACAAATTGCGAATGGCAGTACATAAAGGACACCACGCGGCCGGGAACGCGCGGAAATACATCATATGGACATTATCACGGTGATGAATTAGAAGAGGGCATAAAAAGCGAATACGGGCGCACAGAAACAGGATCCGGCCCCGCTGCATGGTTCCACAACGGAAATTCAGAAACGGGCATAGCGGACACGATCGGGAATGTGTGGAAAATTGTTTCTGGAATCCGCCTGAAGCGTGGCAAGCTGGAATATATGCCGGACAATGACGCCGCGGCCCCTGACGCTGATTTATCAGAGGATAGCAAGGAATTTCTGGAAGTGCTGGTAAATGGGCGCCCTGTTATGATAGGCCCCGGAGAAGAAGGCGATATGATGATCACGACGGATAAAGTAAAAGGCTATGACGCCGTAGAACGGGATGAAGTCGCCGTCGCCCTGGATGAAGTACCGCAGATTTTAAAGGATTTAGGAATCATTATTGACGATGAAAGCGCAAGTAAAGAATGGTTTGCAGCTGACGCAGAACTTGACGAAGCAATCTGTTTCGTGGGTGCGTGTTGCCTCAGCACTTCGGCTTCCGGGCCTTCGGCGCTGTTTTTGGACGGCCCGCGTTCTAACGTGTACTCGGCCCTCGGCTTCTTTTCCGCTTTATTAGGGAAACCTGTAATCCGGTAACTGTAATCTGTTTACACGCGCGATAGCGCGTCTAATAGGCCCGTGGAGGGCCGGAAAGGTGGAACCATGAGAAAACCAACGAACCGCACATCATACGCGGAAGTAACGGCGCTTTATAAGGAATACGGCCGGACTGACTATCAGCTTCAGACCGTCCAGGACATTTTGAATATCCACGGATATGACATAACCGAAACAACCGGCTATCAGGATTTAACAGAGGAAAACAAGCGGATTTTTGAAGCCTATGTTATCCAGCATTTAAACAATGTCGGGATGAATACCAGGCTTACAATGTGGCCGAAATCGGTTCATTATGTCCGCGAATTGACTTATGCCGGGCCGGAGGAATGGGATCCGGAAGAGCAGCGCAATTTCCGCTGGGAAATCGGGAAGGAATTTATTATCTTGAAAGCGAACGGAAAAACGAAAAAATTCAGGAAGTATATGGACGATGGAAAGACCGAAGCAGACATTGACAAGACCACGGAAAAAGAATTTCTTCGGGTTGATTGGAAAATGCACGGCCGGATCACATGGTTCCACGTTTCAAAGGAATTAGAGTATTACTAAAAAAGGGGGCTGCAATCATGGCGAAAAGAGAAAATCAGCAACAGGCACAGGCTGAACGGCTGAAAGAGATTTTAAAAGGCTTCGGAATCAGGACACAGAAAGACCTTGACGAAGCACTTCCGAAAGCGCTTGACACATTAACGATCGGAATTATGACCAATGCGCCGATCGCGGATTCTGCATAATAAAAAAGGCGCAACGCCAAAGATTGACAGCCTTCCCGTTGCGCCCCATTCACAGCTTGCGACATGCGCCAGCCTTTAATAATTGTAAAGGTTAGGCGCGTGAATGTCAAGCATATGGAGCGATTTTCAGCGAATAAATACATATTATTCAGACGGCATTACAAAAATTACAGATCCATTCTGGCGGAACACTTGCCAGAAATGCGGAAAAGTATATATGTCGTGCGAAGCAACGAGCATATGTCCTTTTTGTGGATGTTCTGAAGCGGATCGGTATCTTGGAACGATACCATACGATCAAGTGATTGCTGAACGTGGTAAACCAAAAAATCAGAGTTTATCAGAGTAAATCAGAATAAATCAGAGTTTATCAGAGAATATCAGAGTAAATCAGAGTAAATCAGGATTCACAAGGGGCGACAAAAAAGGACGGTGAAAGATTGAACAGGCTAGGCTTTATTATTCTTTCAATCTTACGGACGGGCGAAGCCACAAATAGATTATCGTCTATGACAGTAAAAGAGATCGCCGCTTCGGAGGATTTCGGATTGAAAGAAAATACGATATTCAAGAAAATAAAGGATTTTGAAAAATCCGGATATATTGGCCGCGGGCTGAAAGAAGGCCGCGCCGACACATATTTTATCACGCCTGAAGGGTGTGAATGTCTGGAAAAAGAAAGGGGCAAAAAATGAAAAAGAAAATTTCGTTCGTGG
Organism: bacterium 1XD21-70; assembly: GCA_003669055.1. Classification (GTDB taxonomy): domain Bacteria; phylum Bacillota; class Clostridia; order Lachnospirales; family Lachnospiraceae; genus Brotaphodocola. Next base: position 124,566 of record RAYB01000006.1, on the reverse strand, counting down.
CAGTAGGCCAGGCGGCCGGAAATATTGGCCGGTTATTTGAACAAAAAGGATTTTCTGTAATCTATGTGAATACATCACAAGAGGATCTTGACACGCTGGAAAAGGCAAAATTTAAGTATCATATCCCACAGGGCGAAGGCTGCAACAAAGACCGCAGAAAGGCGAAGCAGCTTGTCATTGATGATTTTGACAATATCGCGGCGGAAATCGAATCAAAAGCAAGATCCGAAATGACTTTTGTTATTTTCGCCAGCGGTGGCGGCACAGGTTCCGGCGCCGGGCCTATGCTTATTGATTTACTGATCGACGAAGGGAAAACCATAGGGGCGATCACAATCATTCCGGCGCCTGATGAAAGCGTGAAGTCGCATATCAATTCTTACGAATGTTTTTCGGAGTTGACGGAAATTTCCGGTTCCGGTTCCTGTTTTATCATCGACAATGGGAACGGGGATAAGCTGGAACTGAACGCCGCCTTCGTGGATTCCTTTACCGCGTTTTTAGAGATTCCGGAAAAACATAAAAGCATAAAAGGCAACATTGACAAAGCGGAAATCATGGAAACATTAAAGGCGCATGGCGTTTCCGTCGTTATCCGCAGCAAAGGCAAGGAAAGCGCCGACGTTATCCAGGCAGTAAAAGAAAGCGCCCTGGCGCCGTTGGAGCCTGACAGGGCCGTAAAATATATTACAGCTTCCCTTGCTGGGGATGTAAAAATGTCTGACTTAGAAAAGGCGTTTGGAACGCCGATCGACAATTTCCAGACATTCAACGACACGGAAACAATATGCTGCATATCCGGCCTGACATATCCGCAGACGCGGCTTGAAGTGGTATATAACAAAGTCGCTGAAAACAAAGATTTGATTAAAAAGAATCTGGCAGCTACACGGGAAACCGGGTTGAAAGGCGGCGTCAACTTTTTGGATGAAATGGAACCGGCAAAGAAAAAGGACGGAGGAAAGAAACCGCAGTCAAAGCGGGATATTATGAGCAAATATTTATAGCTTGTTGGGTGGTGGTTATATGGCAGAAATGCAATGGATCAAACTTCGGATCGATATGTTTGACGATGAAAAAATTAAAATCATTCAATCAATGCCGGACGGCGACGCGCTTCTTGTAGTGTGGATCCGCCTGATTGCCTTAGCTGGGAAATGCAATGCTAACGGGCTTGTTTTGGTAGAAGATGAATTTCCGTATACGGATGAAATGCTTTCCGTGATTTTCAATAAGCCGCTGCAAACGGTTAAACTTGCGCTTACGACGTTTGAAAAATTCCGGATGATTGAAAGCACAACAAAGGGAATCTATATCACAAATTTTGATAAGCACCAAAACATTGAGGGCATGGAAAGAATCAGGGAACAAAACCGGATCAGGAAACAGCGCCAGAGGGAGCGAAACAAAGCGTTATTGCTGGAAGAATTGCCTTCCGGCAGCGCCGCGGATCCGGAGCCTGGGATTGATGAAAACAACAATGTCACAAGCGAAATCACAAGCATGTCACGTGACATGTCACGTGAAGTCACGAAACAGAGAGAAGAAGAAGAGAAAGAAGAAGAATATATAAATATATATTCTGACGAATATATATTGTCCGGCCCGGCTGATGAAACGCCGGATCCGGTTCCGGATTCCGGAAGAATCCGGATAGACTATCAGCACATAATGACAGATTTTCATGATACTTGTATAGACTTACCAACAATCCGCGCTATGTCTGAAGCACGGAAAAAGAAAATCCGTACACTGTTAAACGAATTTGACAAGCTGAAAATATGGCCTGATGTGACGATGTACGACAGGCTTCACAGGCTTTTTGAAATGGCACAGGACAGCGATTTTCTTTCCGGCCGTAACGGGCGCTGGGGCGGATGTTCATTCGATTGGCTGATAAATAAAACAAATGCTTTAAAAGTGCTGGAAGGCACGTATGCAAATAAAGGGGGTGCAAACAATGTCCGCAGCAGCACAGGCAACGGAAACACTGGAAACCATAACGGGGCCGATTCTGGAACGATTGAAAGCACAACGAATGAAGCACTTGCACGATTCCGGAGAAACAACGACAAAGACGGAGTATAAATGCCAGAAATGCCGTGATACCGGATATTACGAAATTGAAAAAGACGGATATACATTTTCGCATGAATGTGAGTGCGGGAAAGTGCAGCGGGATCGGCTGGCTGGCCGGTTAAAATTTGCCACAATTCCGAAGGAATTTGAGGGCCAGACGGTTGATAATTTTCTGACGGATTGTTATTCCACGCCGCAGAGCCGGGAACTTGCAAAGCTGGCGAAACAGCTTGCAAGCCGGTATGTAGAACAATTCCAGGAAATCAGGGAAACCGGAAAAGGATTTTATTTTCATTCTGGCGTTAAGGGTTCCGGGAAAACGCGGCTTGCCGTGTCTATCGCAAATGACATAATCACGCGATACATGATAGGCGCGAAATTTGCAACCACAATCCAGATACTTGACCAGATCAAAAGTACCTGGGGAGAAAAACCGAAAGAACGCGGCGAGGGCGAACCGGTAAGCGAGCGAAGATTGATTGATGATATTATATCCGTTCCCGTCCTGGTTATTGATGATATAGGCGTCGAACGTCCTAAAGATTGGGTAAATGAGCGCTTTTATAATATCTTAAATGGCCGGATGATCGAAAAACGAATCACGATATTTACAAGCAATTACCGGATCAGCGAATTGCAGCTTGATGATCGGATTGTAAACCGTATTGAAAAAATGGCGCTGCCTATTGAGTTTCCGGCAGAATCGATCAGGAGCGCGATCGCAAGAAAGGAGAACAGCGATCTTCTGGATCGCTTACTAGGGGTATGATTATAGCAGTAGATTTTGACGGCGTTATAACGCCTAACGGACACTGGCCTTCCGTGGGGGAAGCAAACACAGCTGTTATTGACTGGCTGAAAGAATTAAGGAAAAGCGGAAACAAGCTGATTTTGTGGACTAACAGAGTAGGGGAAGCGCTGCAAACGGCAGTTGAATTTTGCCGCGGGTATGGCCTGGAATTTGATACCGTAAACGAAAATTTACCGGAAATTATTGATTATTTCGGCGGAGATTGCCGGAAAGTGTATGCAAATTATTACATAGACGACAGGGCGGTTTGTATGAAATTTGAGGGGAAGGAAGCGACGGATGAAAGAATCAGAGAACAAAATTATAGATAAAATTGAAAAGTTGCTGGCGCTTTCTTCATCCAGCAATGAGAACGAAGCCAGGGATGCAATGATGAAAGCACAGGAACTAATGGCAAAGTATGAGATTAAGCGCGAACAGCTGAAGGACGGAGAACAGGAAGAAAGGCGTATTGTGAACTTTTCTTCGGTTCCGTTCCGGGATGAATGGATCCACATGGTTAGCGGCGTGATTGCTGAAAATTTCCGTTGCCGTCGCATTGCTGTTAGCCGTGTAGGTTCGGGCGGCGCTTTCCGTATTCGGTTTTATGGTTACGAAGAGGACGCGGAAATCTGCATAAACATTTTTAACTATGCCGTTAAGGTTATCAGAAAGCGCTTTATGGTATTACGGGCCATATATGCGGACGCTGGCCGGGGGTTTGGAAATGATGAAAAAATGAATTATGTGTTAGGGTTCTGTCATGGTCTGGAAAAGAATTTTGAAGAGCAGAAAGCACAAAGTCAATCCTTCGCCCTGGCGCTGGTTACGCCGAAAGCGGTAAATGATTATGTTGACGCCATTCCAGGGCTAGAAACGGGAACCGGGTATAAGGATTTCAAACAAAACCGCGAACATACGCTATTACAGCGAACCGGATATGTAGACGGAAAGACATTCCGCAACGCTGGCGACAAGGAGAGGATCGAAAGTTAGCATTTAGGAAGGTGAGTTGATGGACAGATGGAATTTCAGAAATGTAAAGAGAAATATTTTATCATCGTCGAGGGAGAGGAACGCGCGACGATCCGGGAATCCCTGGCGGCAGCAGAGAAAAAACGGCAAAAGCTGGCGAAATACAGCGGCGGAAAGAAAATCTTTATTTTTAAGGCGGTGGAAAGAAGCTGAATCGGAGGATAAAAAGATTTTCAAAATGCTGGAATCATTGGATTTCTATTTCGGCGGGAAAAGTTACAAAGTGGGCGAAGCTGGGCTGATGTTCTGCTATGAGATAGGCAGAGAGGGCCGACAGCTTTATATTGTGGCACTGACGGAAAACTTCGGAACAATAGTTTTCTACATACCGGAGGAAATGGCGGAAAAGATCAAAAAGCGGGTGCAGCAGCTTCCCTATACACTGAATGATTATTTGTCATTCCTGATAGAATTTAAGGATTTTGAACCGATTGCGATCCCGTTTAGAAAATGCGGAATTTCAATTCATGAAGTGGCGGCCGTCCTGGGGGAATTATCGGCGGCCACGGCGCAAGCCGGAATTACAATCCAGGACGCGGCCGAAGCGCTTACAACACTAACGGAAGCATACAGCGAAATGAAAAAGAATCCGAAACGGGTATCAAATAACTGGCTGAAAATGCACAGTTTTCCCATGCGCCGAAAAGGGAGGGGGAAGAAAAAGCGTGAATAAATGGATAGGCAGCGGGAAAGTATCAGGGGATCCGATTATTAAGTACGATGGAGATAAGGCTTCGTTTATCGCATTTACTATCATGGTGAAACGCAACCGCAGAATTAAAGAGGGCGATCAGCCGGTCGATTTCATAGACTGTATTTGTACCGGACATAATGCCAGGATTGTAGAAAAGTATCTTTACAAGGGAAAGAAAGTTGAAGTTTGCGGGCCGCTGCAATCTGGACATTATACAGACAAAGAGGGCCGGAAAATATACACAAAGACAGTATATGCAGAGGAAATCAGCTTCGCGGAAACAAAAGCGGAAGAGGAAGAACGCCAGGAGAGGGAACGCCGGGGCCAGGAGCCGGAACCGGCGCCGCCTGATTATGGTTTTATGGAGATTCCGGAAGGAATAGACGACGAACTTCCGTTCAATTAGGGGGTGCAGCATGGAAAATGAATTGAAATATAATGCTTCAGGGTATCGGGATATAGTGGCGGAAAAGGCAATCAGAAAAGCAGACCGGGCGCCGCATGAAATTTCTGAACTTGTGGACATTATCAAAAAAATAGCTGGCGCCTATGGTTACGAAGTGGAAGGCCGGATTGCTTTTCAGGATAAAAAGACAAAAATTATTTATAAGTGAGGAATGAAACATGTTAAAAATGGTTTGCATATGCGATCGCTGCAAGAAACAGTTTGAAGCAAAGCTGGCGCAAAGGATTTCTTTTGAATACACTTTATCGCCGGAAAAAACAATACAATCAAAAATTGTTGAAGCCGTGGCGCAAGCGTTCCCTAAAACGCCGCGTGACTATTGCCCGGAGTGCGTGGCAGAAATTAAGGATTTCATGAAATCGAAAAAAGAATCTGAAAAGGAGGCGGCAGAGAATGAGCCAGAATGAGAGAATAGCAGAGTATACAAGACTTATGCAAGAAGCGCTGATGAAAACCGGCATTACATACGCGGTTGAAGCCGGAAAAAATTTAGTGCTGTTTGACACGCAGACCAACGCGCCGATCGAACTTGAAATAACGGTCGGAACCGAAGTAAAAGTGGAGAACGGCCAGACTTCGATCGTTACGTTCGATCGTTCCAATGTTGAAAAATGAGAATAGGAGTGAAAGAAAGTGAATACGGATGTTATGTTTTCCAGTAAAACGGATGATTGGGCCACGCCACAAGAATTTTTTGACGAACTGAACCGCGAATTTCATTTTGACCTTGATCCGGCAGCTGACGAAAACAACCATAAATGTGATAAATATTTTACGGTAAAAGAAAATGGACTTTTGCAAAGCTGGGGGGGGATTTTCTGTATTTTGCAATCCCCCGTATGGACGGGAGATCGGGAAGTGGGTTGAAAAAGCGTATAGGACAAATGAGGAACACGGGGATCTTGTGGTTATGCTTCTACCGGCGCGGACAGATACAAAATGGTTCCATGATTTTATATATCACAAGGCAGAAATCCGCTTTGTAAAGGGCCGTATAAAATTCGGCGGCAGCAAAAGCGGCGCCCCGTTCCCCTCAATGGTTATCATATACAGACAGAAACGGGGTGTAAAAAGTGGGAAAGATTAAAGGCAAAAAGAAAAACAAGCGCCCGGAATATGTGGTTATATGCCGGGAATTTAACCGGGCGGCCGCCAGGATTGAAATATCCGTCATTGATTCCGGAGTAACGGATCACCTGATGAATAATTTAATTAAAATGCACATGAAGGATCCACACAAGCGCTATTTTCTGACGCTGAAAAAAGATTATCAGGTATACGGCGCATTATTCCGGAAACAGGTTGAAACAATGTCAATCAAAAACAATAAACGCATAGTTGAATTAGGCGTTGACCTGGAAGAACAGGAAAGGAACAAAGAGGATGGAGAAAACAAAAATTGAATGGACAGACAGCACATGGAATCCGGTTACTGGATGTTGTCATAAATGCCCGTATTGTTACGCCAGGAATATAGCAAGGCGATTTTCGGGCGGCGGTGTGCTGAAATATGGCGCGAGGGCGGTTTTAAATGATCCGGTGATTATTGACGGAAAAAGGGCCGCTTATCCGTATGGATTCAAGCCGACATTTCATAGATACAGATTAAAAGAATATCGGGAAAGCAAAGGCCGGAATATTTTTGTGTGTTCGATGGCGGATCTTTTCGGTGCGTGGGTTCCTGATTGCTGGATTCAAGAAGTATTTGATGAATGTCTGGCAGCCCCGCAGCACAATTATATTTTTCTTACCAAAAATCCGGCGCGTTATATCCAGCTGGCAAAAGCGGGGAAATTGCCGCAGTACAATAATTTCTGGTACGGATCAAGTGTAACGGGGCCGCATGATGAATATTCCTGGTTTGATGAAAAATATCACTGGTTTTTATCCGTGGAGCCTTTACTTGAAAACCTGGGAGAAATGAGCGAAACAGCCCTGAAGCCGGAATGGATCATCATAGGGGCGGAAACCGGACGCCGGGCCGGGAAAGTGGTTCCGGCGCCGGAATGGATTGAAAGTATTGTGAATCAGTGCAGAAAATATAAAATTCCGGTATTCATGAAGGACAGCCTGGCCGACATATGGCCGCATAGCCTAATATGTGAATATCCGGAGGAATTGCGGAAGGAGGATAAAGCGGAATGAATATCATAGACTATGAATGTTTAGCTTGCGCCAGCTTTTCAGGGTGCGGAACGGAGATCGGCAAAGGTTCTGTAATGTGTGCAGTAAGGCGCACGCAGAACAGGCAGACAAAGGCGGAAATGCTTCAGAAAATGTATGATATAGCAAAAGCAACTACAACGAAGGACGCGGATGTTCTGGAAATGCTGAATATTAAAAAATAAAGCTGCAAGGGAGCGATCGTGAATGTGGAAAATAAAAATTACATACGACGACAAAAGCAAGCTAACACTGACGGGAAAACATAAAGATATTCCGTATAGATTGGCAATAAAATATTTTATGGAGTATGTGAACGGCCGCCAGTGTGAAGCAATATATCAGCAATACCCAAAGAAAGATCATCCTGAAATGGATCTATTTGATAAAATAGACGAATTGGAAGAAATGGGGGCAAATGGAGAATGAAAGAATTTAAGGATCAGCTGATGAAGTTTAAAATTACAAATGACAAGCTGAAAATGGAAATAAAATTGTCTGATCTGGCGTGGCTTTTCAGAAATTCGCCGGATAATGTGGCCGACGATGGCGAACACGAATTTTGCCGCGTGAAAAGGGGCCGAAATCAGGAATTTGCGGAAGAAGTCGTTACAATGCTGATGGATGAATCGCCGGACAATGGAAATGATACAAGATGGGGGCACGCGCTGGAAGATGTATTCCAGGAAATCCGGGAAAGCGCAGCGGATTTTTTGAAATATCATGATGATTGTTTTTGAAATCCGGTTAAGCGCTGGAAGAAATGGGGAAAATATATGCTGACCTTGCCGATCAAGAAAAAGTGGTTTGATATGATTCTTTCCGGAGAAAAGAAGGAGGAATACAGAGAGATAAAGCCATATTATAAAAGCCGGTTCTACACGGCCGGGCTGGTTGACAGATACGGGCTTCCGACGATTTCCCACGCCTGGATCGCGTTCCGGAACGGATATTCTGCAACTTCCCCGGCCATAGAAGCAAAATGCACGCTTGACATTAAGACGGGGCGCCCGGAGTGGGGCGCGGAGCCTGGAAAGGAATACTATGTTTTGAGTATTGAAACGGTGGTTGATTTGACAAAAAAATAATGGTAAAATAAAAAGCATGAAGCGCCGTTTCCAGCGCCCCACGCACAACCTTTAATAATTATACCGCAAAGCCGGTATAATTGCAAGGGAAAGCTGGAAATATGGCAAAACCGGGTAAAATAAGCAAAGAAAGGGATATTTTCAACGAAATTGAATTAAAGATCATGCTGATAAACGAGCAGATCAAAAATCACCAACGATCAATCGAAAAGGCGAAGAAAATGTCCGGATGGCAAGGGCCGTCCGGCGTGAATGGGATTGATTATTCCAGGGAGCCGGGAAACAGTGTTCATATATCGTTTGCGGAGGGCTTGCGGATGATTGAACAGGACACGGCCCGGATCAATCTGCTAAAAAAAGAGCGATCGGAACTTCGCCAGAGCAAAAAACGGATAAAAAAGATATATGAAAGCCTGGACGGGAACGAAGAACGGGTTTTTTACTTGCGTGTTATCCGCAAATTGACACAGGAAGAAGCAGCTGACGAAATGGGATTTTCCAAACGTCATTTTCAGCGGATCGAAGCTGGCATGAGGGATCAAGGGCTGATCTAAAAAAGGTGAATTTTTTGTGTGAATTTTTTGTGAACTTTTTGTGAACAAAATCCGGGAAAGCATTGAATTTGCTGGATTTTTGGAATTAACAAATGTCGCCTTTTATGTCGCCTTTTATGTCGTTGAAATGTCGCCTTCAGGTGTGTTATACTATGTATAGTCAAAATTATATCAAAAGACAGGGCGCGGCCAGAAGGCGGCGCTTTTTTCATGCCGTAAAAAGGGGGTGCGTTTTCTTGAATACGGTGGAGCCGATCCGGGATATGGATGTCGTTCTTGATGTGGCCGATTATCTGAAGGCCAGGAATGAGCGTGACTATGTTCTTTTCATGTTCGGGATTTATACGGGGCTTCGGATTTCTGACATTTTAAAATTCCGCGTCCGCGACGTAAAAGACAAAGACGCCGTATATATACGGGAGAAAAAAACAGGCAAGGAAAAACGATTCCCCATAAATGCGGAACTGAAACCAATTATAGAAAATTATATACACGGGAAAAAGGATTTTGAATATCTGTTTAAAAGCCCGCATTTTCCCAATAAGGCAATAAGCCGCCAACAGGCATATAATATTCTGGCTGACGCTGGGGCGGCGTTTGGTATCAGCAGCATAGGCACGCATACACTACGAAAAACATTCGGCTATCATATGTACCAACAGACACATGACGCCGTAACTATCAAGGAGATATTAAACCATGCTGATATATCCGTGACATTACGGTATATAGGTATCAACCAGGACAATAAAGACAAGGCTATCAAGGGGCTGTCATTCAAGAAGAGGGGCCACAGATAAGCCTTTTTATTATGCCTTAATATCAGGCTGATAATGGGAAGCCCTTAGTGCTTTATGCCCAACAGTTGACACATTGAGCGCGTGACAAATGGTGCATACAACTTTTGTTCGCACTTTAATGAAAGAATACAACACATGAAGCACTTGACAGAATAACAAGATATGTCAAGTAAGTGGAGGGGTGACGACGACGGGCCGGGCGCCGGAAAAAATCGCCAGGACAAAATAGGTTCTTCTGGCGGGCAAAAAATCGTTGCGGGTCTGCGAAGCCCAAAACTTGGCTAGATTTCAGAAAACAAAAATAGAAGTTGCCGTTTCCGGTTTTGGGGCCAGAAAGGGGGTGAGGGCATGGCAAAGGCTGAAACGGATTCCGCGAAGGTGACAAGTATCGACAGTATAACCGTATCGGCGGCCGTGCTGGGCGATCTTTTCGGAGTGACCGACAGACGGATCCGGCAGATGGCGGAAGAAGGGATTGTCGCCAGGGCTGCAAAGGGCCGCTATAAGCTGGTGGAATCCGTAAAGAATTATTTGCTTACACTAAAGCTGGCGGCGGAGGGTGTCGGCGTGGAACTGGCAGACGGTGAAATCAATTTCGAGGAAGAAAAGGCGCTGCATGAGCGAATCAAGCGCCATATTTCAGAATTGAAATTGCAGATCATGAAAGGGGAATTGCACAAGGCGGAGGATGTAGAAATCGTTATGATGGATATGTTAGTCGCCTTTAAAACAAAAATTATGGGGATTCCTTCAAAGGTGGCGCCGATCCTGGAAAACCGCGACGCCGCTTTTATCAAAGACCGTCTGACAAAAGAGGTCATAGAAGCGCTGAATGAATTGAAAGATTACGATCCGAAAGCGTTTTATAGTGATGAATATGTGGAGGAAAGCGAAGGCGAGTATGAGGAAGAAAGTAAAAATTGAACAGTCGCCGCTTGTGGAGCCTGACACGGTTATCATAAAAACACGTCACAAGGATCGCGGGGTTGAATTTAAGACGCTGAAGCTATTCCGGGATCTTGCAAAGGCAGTAAGCCCGCCGCCCGTCCTGACGGTTAGCCAGTGGGCGGATCGTTACCGGAGATTATCGCCGGAAAGCGCGGCGGAACCTGGACAGTGGAACACAGACCGGGCGCCGTATCAGCGGGAAATAATGGATTCTGTAAATGATCCGCTTGTGGAACATATCGTGATCATGAGCAGCGCACAAGTCGGAAAAACAGAATTGATTTTGAATATTGTCGGATATTACATAGACTACGATCCGGCGCCTATGCTGATAGTACAGCCGACACTTAAACCAATGGCGGAAGATTTTTCAAAGGATAGGCTGGCGCCGATGATCCGCGACACGCCGACGCTGGCCGGGAAGGTGCATGATGTAAAATCCAGGGCTTCCGGGAATACGATTTTACACAAAACATTCCCTGGCGGACACGTAACGATCGCGGGTGCAAATTCAGCTTCAAGCCTGGCTTCGCGTCCGGTTCGTATCGTCCTGATGGATGAAACGGATCGTTATCCGGCCAGCGCCGGAACTGAAGGAAATCCGATCAAGCTGGCAGAGAAACGAACAACGGCCTTCTGGAACAAAAAGAAAATCAAAGTTTCCACGCCTACAATAAAGGGATCAAGCCAGATAGAAAAGGAATATCAATCCGGCACAATGGAAGAATGGTGTGTTCCGTGTCCATGTTGCGGAAAATATCAGCCCTACGAATGGGGGCGGATCCATTTTTCGGATGTAACAATGGAGTGTAAATATTGCGGCGAACACATTTCGGAATTTGACTGGAAACAGGGCGAAGGAAAATGGATTGCAGCACATCCGGAACGGCGCCGGAAACGGTCGTTTCACTTAAACGAATTAGCTTCGCCGTGGACACATTGGGATTCCATTATCGCGGAATGGAGAGAAGCACAAAAAGAGTATAAGGAAAACGGCGACATAAACAAGCTGAAAACCTTTATCAATACCGTGCTGGGGGAAACCTGGGAGCCGCGCGGAAAGGGCGCGGATGATGATTCCCTTCTTTCCCGCCGGGAACGGTACGAAGCAGAGATTCCGGAGGGCGTTCTTCTTTTGACGGCTTCCGTTGATGTTCAGGACGATCGTTTTGAAATTGAGGTTTGCGGCTGGGGCCGCGGGTTTGAATCCTGGGGCGTAAAATATGAAAAGTTATACGGGGATCTGGACAAAGAAGAAACCTGGGATCGCCTGGAAGCATGGCTTGACCGGGAATTCTATTTCGCGTCCGGATCTTCTCTTTTGATTGCGCTAACTTGCATAGATACGGGCGGACACAAAACGACGGAATGTTATAAATTCCTGAAACGGATGGAAAAAAAGGGAAAGCGTATCTATGGAATTAAAGGCTTCGGCCGGGAAAGCCAGGGAATCCCGCTAATACATAAGCTATCAACAAACAATGAATATAAAGTGAAAGTGTTCATTCTTGGAGTGGATAGCGGAAAAGAAATTGTTGTTTCCAGGCTTTCCACGGTTGACGAAGGGCCGGGGTATTGCCACTTTCCGATCAATTCTGACCGTGGATATAGCGAAACCGTTATAAAGGGCCTGAACAGCGAACAGAGGGTAACAGAAATCAAGGACGGCCGCGCGGTTGTAAAGTGGAAAAAGAAATCCGGAACACGGAATGAACCGCTGGATCTTCGTGTCTACAATACGGCAGCAGTTGAAATCTTGCGCCCGGATTGGGATATTCTGGAAAAGAAAGTAAAAGCTGGAATAAATTACATGAAAAAGGCGCCAGCAAAAGCAAAGAAAAAACGGCGAACCGGCACAGTAAGCCGGGGCGTTGAATTATAGAAAGGCGGAAACATGTTGACAAGATTACAGAAGGAACGTCTGGAACGGTACAAAAAGCGGCTTTCTATGTACTACGAAGCAGAAGAAGCCGTGTTGCTGAATCAGGAATACACGATCGGCACAAAGAGCCTGAAACGGGCCGATCTTTCTACCATACGGGCAGCAATTAAAGACCTGGAAAAACAAATTGAATCGCTGGAAGCGAACGGCGGGAAAAATAAGGCTTTCCGTTTTCTTCCGCGTGACATTTAAGGCGGTGAAACATGAATATTATTGATAAAGCCATAGAAAAGATAAGCCCACAGGCGGCATTACGGCGGGAATCGGCCCGCTGGAAGCTGCAAACAATGAGGGCTTTTCAAAATTCCGGGTATGATGAATCAGGGGCGGCACGGAATAAAAATTCAATGCGTGGCTGGCTGGCGTCCAGCAAAACGCCACAGGAAGATATTGATAAAAATATCCTGGTATTGCGGCAGAGATCGCGAAGCCTGTTTATGTCGGCGCCCCTGGCAGTATCAGCCATAAAAACGAACCGGACAAATATAGTCGGGGAAGGGTTGCGCCTGAAAAGCACGATTGACGCGGATCTTCTTGGCTTGTCTATGGATGAAGCCGCCGCCTGGCAGCGGGCCGCGGAACGCGAATTTGAATTGTGGGCGAAGTCAAAGTTTTGTGATTCTACACGAGTAAATAATTTTTATGAGATTCAACAGGTGGCGTGTATGTCCTGGCTGATGAATGGCGACGCTTGCGTGCTTCTGGAATACGAAAAGCCCACAAGGGCGCTTCCGTATGGGTTGCGGGTGCATTTAATAGAATCGGATCGCGTTTCCACGCCGCACAGTACCGGGAATAATGTCTATTTATACGCCACGGATCCGGACACGAAAAACCGGATTTTCAACGGCGTTGAAGTAGACAGCAATAACCGGGTTGTTGCCTATCATATTTGTTCTACATATCCAAACAGCAACCTTTATACACGGAAAGAGTGGAAAAGGGTTAAGGCGTTTGGGAATAAAACCGGAACGCCTAATGTCCTGATGATATACGAAACAGAGAGGGCAGAACAATATAGGGGCGTTCCATACCTGGCGCCCGTCATTGAATCATTAAAGCAGCTGACAAGATACAGCGAAGCGGAAATGATGGCGGCCGTTATCAACGGATTTTTTACCGTGTTCATAACGTCCGAAAAAGGAACGTCGGAAACGGGCTTTACTGGCATTGTGGATGAAGAAGATCGAGTTTCCGATGATGATGTAAATTACGAGATAGGCCCCGGCATGGTCAATATGCTGGGGCCGGGTGAGGGCGTGGAGATTGCAGACGCGAAAAGGCCGTCAAGCAATTTCGACGCCTTTACAACGTCGCTTGCAAAATACGTCGGCGCCGCCCTGGAAATACCGGTTGAACTTCTTGTAAAAAATTTTTCGTCAAGTTATTCCGCTTCCCGCGCTGCATTGCTGGAAGCCTGGAAAGCGTTCCGGATGAAAAGATCGTGGATGGCGGCTGACTTTTGCCAGCCAGTGTATGAAATATTCCTGACGGAAGCGATCGCAAGCGGCCGCCTGAAGGCGCCGGGATTCTTTTTGGATCCCTTAATCCGCGCTGCATATTGCGGCGCACAGTGGAACGGGCCAGCGCAAGGTATGATTGATCCGGTGAAAGAGGTAAACGCGGCAGAAAAGCGGATCAATATTGGCTTATCCACGCGGCAGCGGGAAACCATAGAAATGACTGGCGGTGATTTTGATAGCAACGTCGCACAGCTGGCGCGTGAAAAACAGCTGATGGAAGCGGCCGGAATCGCTTCTTCAGGGGTGGAAAAACAGCCGGAAAGCAAAAATCCGGAGGAAATCGAAAAAGAAAGCGAGGAAGAAACCGATGAAACGAAAACCGATGATAACAAATCAGCCGACAGCGGCGGGGAATCAGAAGCCGAAAACGGCTAAATTCTGGAATTTCCTGGATAATGGAGATACGGCGGAATTACAGCTTTTCGGAACAATCCAGTCGGAAGAAAGCTGGTGGGATGATGATTGTATCACATACCGGAATTTTATCAATGAATTAAACGCGCTGGGGGATAAGAAAGTTATAAATGTGGTGATCCAGTCTGGCGGCGGGGATGTGTTCGCTGCAAACGCGATATATAACGCGCTTATTCTGAATAAGGCAAAGATCACGGGTACAATTATAGGGATATGCGCCAGTGCTGCAACAATTATCCTGATGGCGTGCGAAGAGCGCAAGATCGCCAAAAATGCGATCCTGATGGCACATAATCCGACGATCAGCCTATGGGGTTCTTATGAAACCGAAGAACTTTTAAAGCTGGCAGAGGTTACAAACCAGGTGAAGAAAAGCATTGTTTCCGCGTACATGGAACGGCTGGACAAAACGGAAGAAGAAATAAACCGGCTTATGGATGAAGAAAGCTGGTATGTCGGTCAAGAAGCGGTTGACGCTGGATTTTGTGATTGTGTGATTGAATCCGATTTCCAGAATAACGCCGTTTCTAACAATTTCATAGTGAACGGGGTTCCGTATAGCTTTAATAACTATATTGAAAATTTCGTTCCGGATAACATACGGAAAAAGGTTCAGGATCTTTCTAAAACGCCGCAGAAAGAAACCGGGGCTTTTTTTGATACAACAAATACAATTCAGAAAGGAAAATCAACAATGGATGAAAAAGACAAGACAGCGCCGGTTATTACTGACGCCGCAGCACTGAAAGCAGCATATCCGCAGTTGTGCGCTGCAATCGCAGCCGAAGCCGTTTCCGCAGAACGGGAACGCCTGAAAGCCATTGACGAAATTTCAAACGGAATCCCGGAAGAATTGCTGGCGAAGGCGAAATATGATGAACCAATGTCGGCCGCTGCTCTGGCGCTGACGCAGATGAAGGCCAACAATGCAGCCGGAAAAAAATTCCTGGATCAGATGGTTGATGATTTACAGGATTCCGGCGCGGCAGCAGTCGGATCGGAGCCTAACACGGGATATGATCCGGAGGGCCAGAAACAGGCCGAAAACGCGCAGAAAGTAAGCGGCTTCGCTGCAAAGCTGAAAAACGACAGCAGAAGGAGGTAAAAGGCATGAAGTTATTTGAACAGACCGGAGAATTTAAACCGGATTCCCTGATTGCCGGAAATAAATTTCCTATCATGAAAGAGGGGATCGGGCTGAAAGCTGGCCAGGGCGTTTTGAAACGCGGTTCCCTGATTATGAAATGTGCTGACGGGGCCGGTTATATTGCCGGAACCGTAGTAACAGTAACAACCGGAGAGGGAGAAAGCGCCAAAACGGAAAACGCGGAAATGAATGTTTTCGGAATCCTGGCAGACGATACCGACACAGGAACCGACGCTTCCGCGGACAATATCCCGGCCGTATGTTACCAGACCGGAGAAATGAACCGCGCCGCCGTTATTGTTACCGGAGAGGGCGCAACGGTTGAAACCTATGAAAATGACATGAAAAAGGTGGGGATCTACCTTCGGAATGTACAGAAATATGAATAAGGGGGTATGAAAGAATGGCAGAATATACCACACGGGAAATGATGGAAGCGTATGATCAGACGCCGCCCGTTAGATCCTTTTTACAGAAAACCTTTTTCCCGCATGAACAGACGCACGTAACAGAAAAGGTTGAATTTGATGTACGCAAGGGAAAACGTATCATGGCGCCGTTTGTAAGCCCGCGCAAGGGCGGGAAAGTCATTTCGCGCCAGGGATGGAAAACGAATCAGTTTTCAACGCCGAAAATCGCGCCTGAAAGACCGCTGACCGTTGACGACATTTCCAGCCGCGCGATCGGTGAAAACATCTATTCGCAGAGGACGCCGGAGGAAAGAGAGGACGAACTTCTTGCAAAAGACCTGACCGATCTGGAAGAGTCTATCGACAGAAGAAAAGAATGGATGTGCAGACAGATTCTTTTCGAGGGCAAGCTGGATGTGGTTGACGAAGAGGAAGGGCTGGATTTCCAGATTGATTTCGGATTTACAAATATTGTTGTCCTGGGAAATGATGAACAATGGACGCTTGCAACGGTCAATCCGCTTCCGCTTTTCCGCAGCTTGCGAAAGAAGATTATCAAAGATACCGGCCGGGCGCCTGACATTGCGATCTTTTCGTCTGATGTAATCGAAGATTTCATCATGAATACATTCGTGATCAAGGCTATGGACGTTTTGAACATGAAAAATGTCGTGATTGAACCGCGTGTTGTAGATCCGGCGCTGACCTTTTACGGGCGTATAGCGGAGTTGGATCTTGACCTTTATACATATGATGAATGGTTTTTGAACGATGAAGGGGAGGATGAATCCATTATCCCGCCCGGAACCGTCCTTCTGGGCCATTCTGACGGTGAAGGCCAGATTGAATATGGGCTTGTTACGCAGATGGAAGATAAAAAATTCAGATCATACGAAGGAAAGCTGGTTCCTAAAGTATGGGCTGATGAAAACAGCGAGGCAAAGAAAGTAAGATTGACTTCAAGACCGCTTCCGCGTCCGTTTGATGTGGATTCTTGGGCGGTTATCTATGCAAAGAAGGAGGCTGGTGCATAATGAGGTACAAAACAAAAGTAACGGTCGTAACAGGCGGGAAAGCATACAATCCGGGAACAATTCTTCCGGCCGACATTTCCGGCGCCGATCTTGCGTTCCTGAAAAGTAAAAAATTCGTGGAACCGGCAGACGTGGCGCCCGTTTTTGCGGATGAAGCAGACGATCCGGAGGATGAAGGCGGAGATTTCAGCGGATTCAATGAAAAGGTTCCGGACGCGCTTAAAAGCCCGGAGGAAATCCGGAAAATTCGCACAAAGAAAGATATTTTCAGTTATGCGGCGTCCGTTGGGCTTGACCTGGGCGAAAATTACGAAGAAAAATCCCTGAAAGAATTACAGGAAACCGTGATCAATTTCCAGGAAGAAAAGCTGGAGGAGGAAACCGGAGCCGACGCCGAAGAGGAGTGATTGAAAATGCGTTCATTTAAAGATCAGCTGCAAAAGGATTTCAAAGATACGTTTTTCAACCTGAATGAGTTTGCGGAAATCCACAATATTGACGGGGCAGAAATCCCCGTTGTTGTGGATAACGAAACACTTTTACAGCTAAACCTGGGGAAAACGGCCGATTCTGACGGCATTTTTGAAGATAGCAAGCTGTTTTTCGTTCAAAAAGAGCATATGCCGGATCAGCCGGTCATTGATCAGATCATGGAATTTGACGGCGAATCATACCAGGTGGGGAACGTGTTGGAGGATTTCGGCGGCTATACAATCATTTTGAAGGGAAATGCTGGCTAATGATCATACAAAAAATTGAAGTTTCAGGCGTTGAGGAAATAGAACAGCGGCTTGGAGCCTTCAAAAGCAAGGCGCCGCTTGTAGTTTCCAGGGCGATCAATCGGGCCGTGTCGAATATCCGTAAAAACATGGGGAAAGAGGTTCCGCAGCGCTATTATGTTTCAAGTGGCACAGTACGCGGAACGATCCGGACGGTGAACGCTTCAAAAAGCAGTCTTTCCGGGGCGGTTGTTTCCAGCGGAAGCCCGATCGCGCTGTCAAAATTCAAGGTAAGCCCCAAAAGGGGAGTAAAGCGCACGAAAAAAGGTTTTTCCCCTGGCGTATATTCGGCGGGCGTGGAAAAATCCGGAGGGCTGAAGCCGCTTTCCGGAGATCCGAAAGCCTTTATTGCTGATATGAAAAGCGGGCATACCGGCGTATGGAATCGCGTATCAAGCAAGCGCCTTCCGATCAAGCAGCTATACGGGCCTTCGGTTCCACAGATGGCGAAAAACGAAGAAATCATGGAAAAAATCAACAAAGAAGCTGGGGAAACGCTGGAAAAGCGTATCAATGCAGAGGTAAATAATATATTGCGGAAGGGGTGATTCTAGGGTATGCAGACGGATGTTTTGCTTCAGAAGGCGCTTGTCAATGAGGTAAAAGAGGAATTAAAGGGCTATACATCAATCAATAATGCGGGTGAATACCTGGATTTTAACGTATATCCGCAGAATTTGCCCGCCAAAAAGAGCAAAAACGACGACGAACACTTCCCGTATGTCCTGGTATGCCTGGATGAAGAGGAAATAAACGGAGAGGAAAGCAACAATATATGTTCGATCTATTTCCTGGTTGGGATTGTAGACAAAAATCCTAACAATCAGGGCCATTTTGACGTTGCAAACGTGCTGAATAAGCTAGAAAAGCGTTTTCTGTCAAAACGGCTGATAGATAGCAGATACCGGATAACTTTTCCGCTTACCAAAAAATTCCAGGAAGAAAATACCTGGCCGAAATTTATCGGCGGTATGTCTACATTATGGACGGTGGAAGCGCCAGAAATTGAGGTGACAGAATATGACTAATGAACAGGTTATGTATATAGGGCCTACACTTCGCGGCGTCGCAAAAAGCGGCGCCGTTTTCAGTGGCGGGATTCCTAAAAAGCTGGAAAAGCTGGCGGCAAAAAAGCCGATTATTAAAAATCTGATTGTACCGATTTCCGGGATCGTTCAGGCGAAAAAGGATGTTGACACAGAAGGAACCGTGGCAGCAGTCGCCTATGACCGGATTTCGGCGCTTTCTGAAGCAGATATTAGAAAACTTACGGAAGGAGAATAAAGCATGTCTAATTATAAGCATGGTATACGGACACGGCGGATTCCGACGCAATTATCCATTCCGATCAAATCGGATGGGTGTATTCAATGCGTGATCGGAACGGCGCCCGTCAATATGGCGGAAGATCCGTATGATACCGTAAACAAGCCGTTTGTTTTTCATAACAAGTCGGCCGCAATCAATGATCTTGGATATTGCACAGACTTTAAAAATTATACGTTGTGCCAGTCCATGTATGCGAGTTTTGATGTTTTCGGGGTTGCGCCTATTGTAATGATCAATGTGCTGGATCCTGAAAAGCATGTAAAAGCGCAGCTTTCAAAAGAATATGGCGTTGTGGGCGGGAAAATCCAGATTAACGAAACAGGGATCCTTCTGGATAAACTTTCCATTTCATCCACGGGGGAAGCGGAAACCGTTTACAAGGATGAAGAGGACTATATCGCCACATTCAACAGCGACGGCACAGTAACGGTTGCAATTATCAGCACGGGCGCGGCAAAGAACGAAACGAGCCTGAAAGCCACGTTTGCACAGCTGGATCCGTCGCTTGTCACATATGAGGATGTGATCGGTTCCTACAATGTGAAAACCAAAAAGAAAACCGGAATGGAGTTGATCGGGCGGGTTTATCCGAAGTACGGAATTGTTCCTTCCCTTTTGCTGGCGCCTGGATGGTCGCATATTCCGGCCGTAAATCTGGCGCTTAATGCAAAGGCGCAGCTGATTTCCAGCCTTTTCACGGCGAAAGTTGTTTCTGACCTGGACACGGCAGAAGGAAAAGCGGATTCTATGGAGGAAATCAAGGAATACAAGGATAAAAGCGCGTATTCCGACAGAAATATGATCGTTGCGTGGCCGCTGGTCGGCGTCGGTGATTATAAATATTATTACAGCGCACAGCTGGCCGCACACCTGGAATGGCTGGCGGCGAATAATGGCGGCGTTCCGTCCGCTTCCCCGTCAAACAAGGATCTGAAAATTACCGGGCTTTATACGGCAGACGGTGAGGAAGTCACGCTGGAAATGGATGAAGCCAACGATTACGCGAACGCTTGCGGAATTGTGACGGCGATCAATTCAAACGGCTGGAAATGCTGGGGAAATAATACGGCGGCTTATCCTTCGTCGTCGGATCCGATCGACAGGTGGATCAACATTGTAACTATTTTTGATTACATCGAGAACAATTTCAAACTGACCTTTTTCCAGAAGGTTGACGATCTGACAAATTACCGCCTGATTGATGAAATTGTTTCCGGATTCAATATGCAGCTGAACAGCCTTCAGGGATCGGATGATATAGCGGGCGGGGAAATCGTTTTTGACCATGACGAAAATCCGATCAATGAAATCTTGAACGGACACATTTTATTCCATACCAGGATCGGCGGCTATGCACCGGCAGAGGATATAGAAAATGTGTTTGAATTTGATCCGACAATTACGGAAGCCGCGCTGGAAGGGGGTGCTGAATAATGAAAATACCCACAGTGTTAAACAACTTTAATACTTACGGGAACGCACACAGGTATTTAGGCGTTTCCGCAGAAGTGACGCTGCCTAATTTTGAATACCTGACGGAAACAATCGACGGGGCCGGAATCGGCGGAGAGATTGAGGAAGCGATCGAAGGCGCCTTCGGTTCCCTGGAAACAGAAACCACATTCCAGAATATCGGCCAGGAATATTTTGATTACATTACACAGACAGGGCTTGTCATTTACCGCGGTTCCATGCAAATGACCGACACGGCTACACAGACGAATGATTTTCAGGGAATTGTCGTAACGACAAAGGGGAAAGTAAAATCGTTTGACCTGGGAACGCTGAAAAAGGGCGGAAAAGGGGAGCCGAAAGTCGTTCGTGAGTTGACTTATTGCAAGATCACGATCGGCGGAAACAATGTCCTGGAACTGGATAAATACAACATGATCTGGAAATTAAACGGCGTTGACCGTCTGCAAAAAGTCCGCAGCCAGATATAAAAATAATATGAAAGAGAGGAAATAAGCATGGATAACAGCTATACAGAAACAAGCCGGGAAGAGTACACCGGAGAAAATGCAGCAGAAAACGCACTGGAAAAAGTGATCCCTGAAATCCCGGTGGCGCAGCCGCCACAGGAGGGGAAAACGTCGCTTCTTCCAAAAAAAGAGGGCCAGGAGGATGAATTGATCATCACATTCCGGAAACCTTTTGATTTTGAGGGGGAAACATTCCGGGAACTTGACCTTCACGGCTTGGAAGATTTACGCGGCCGCGATCTGACGGCGATTGAAAAGGCGTTCAACAAAACGGGCGTTTCTTCATTCGTTCCGGAATCAACCACGACATACGCGAAAATCGTTGCTACAAAGGTAACGGGCCTTCCGGCTGAATTTTTCGAAGATCTTCCGGTCGGTGAGATTGAGAAAATCAAAAATGCGGTTGTGGGTTTTTTCTACAAAGACGAATAAGGCACAATTCAGGAAAAGACATACAAAAAACGGCCGTTCACTTGTCTATGGCAACTAATACCGGGATAGATTTCTTTACGGGCCTTCCGCTGGAAGATTTCCTGGACGTAGCAAAGGAGGTGGCGGAAATCGGCAAACAAAACAACATACGAACTAGCACTAGAAATCGGAGGTAAAATACAAAGCTCACTTGAAAAATCAGTAGGCGGAGTAAATAAAAAGCTGGATTCTATCGGGAAAGCTGCAAAGACAGCTGCAAAGATCGCAACGGCGGCCTTCGCCGCCGTAAAGATTGGCGATTTCATGAAAGACGCAGTTTCTACATATGCAGACTTCGATCAGGCAATGGCAAACACGGCAGCGACGGCCGGAGCCAGCGCCGAAGATTACCAGAAATTAGAAGCGGCAGCCCTGGAAATGGGGAAAAAGACAACCAAAACGGCGACAGAAGCAAGTGAGGCCCTGGGCTATATGGCGCTTGCCGGATGGGATGTAAACACGTCTATATCCGCATTGGAGCCGGTTCTTCGGTTGTCTGAAGCTACTTCGATGGATCTTGCTACATGTTCCGATTTAGTAACAGATTCAATGAGTGCATTGGGCCTTGGCGTCGATGAACTATCCGGCTATCTGGATGTGGCGTGCAAGGCCAACAATAAAAGCAATCAGACGGCGCAACAGCTGATGGAAGCATATATCGGTTGTGGCGGCGTCTTGAATAATTTAGGCGTCGAAGTGGAGGATAGCGCCACGGCGCTTGGCGTTCTGGCAAACAGGGGTATCAAAGGATCCGAAGCCGGGAACAAATTAAGCACAGTTTTAATAAACCTAACATCCGGAACCGGCCAGGCCGGGGAAATGATGAAAAAGTTAGGTATTTCGGCGTTTGATTCCGAAGGAAAGTTTATAGGCTTGCAAGCTACACTGGAACAGGTGAACAAAGCAACGGCCGGGCTGACGGAGGAAGAAAGAAACGCCGCACTTGCGGCAATCGGCGGCAAAACGCAGATTGACACATTAAACGATCTTCTGGCTGGCCTGAATACCACGACAGAGGACGGGCGGACAGAATGGCAAGCCCTGAATGATGAATTGCACGACGCGGAAGGCGCTATGATGGACATGGCCGGAAAAGTCACAGACACGCTTCCGGGCGCTATGGCCGTTTTCGGTTCCGCAGTTGACGACGCGAAAATCCGGTTATGTAAGATATTCGCGCCGATGGCAAAGGACGCCATTTTCGCCGTCGCTGACCACATACCGCGCATTACCGAAAAAGTAACGGGATTTATTCAGACTTTATCAGGGAAAGCGGTTCCGGCGATTTCGTCATTCAAGGATCGGGCGGTTGCACTGTTTAACAAAGTCCGGCCCGTGTTGGAAGATATAGGCGCGAAGGGGGCGGCAGCTTTTAAATTCCTGGCAGAAACAGGAAAGACGGCCCTTCAGAACGTCAAAACGGCTATTGAGGAAAACCGGCCCGCCATTGATAAGGTTATCGCGGTGGTGCTGGATCTGAAAGACAAACTTTTTGAAGCGTTTGAAAAGGCAAAACCGGCAATTTCTTTTATTGCTACACAGGCGCTTCCGCAAGTGGTGGCGGCAGCTATGAAGTTAGTCGGAGCCGCAGCCACGGTATACCAAAAATTAAACGAATGGGGCGCGTTGAAGCCTATCATCATAGGGATCGCTGGTGCTATTGCGGCGGTTAAGATGGTGAATTTCGCAAAGGACACACTGAACACGGTAAAAGCAGTAAAAGCGCTGGTTACTGTATTTGCGGCAGAGAAACAGGCTATGCTGGCGAATCTTGCGCTAAAAATAAAGGATAAGGCGGAAACATTATACCTTCATGCCTTATACGCAAAGGACGCCATTGTAAAAGGAGCCAGCACAGCGGCAACGTGGGCGCAGACCGCAGCAATGACAGCATGGAACGCAATATGTACAGTGGGAACGGCAGTAACAACGGCATTAGGCGCAGCTTTTACATTCCTGACAAGTCCGATCGGGCTTGTTGTACTGGCGATCGCCGCGGTTATTGCAATCGGGGTATTGCTATACAAAAACTGGGATACAGTCAAAGAAAAGGCCGGGCAGCTGAAAGACTGGGTAACTGGCAAATTCAACGAATTAAAGGAGAATATTTCAAAGGCGGTTCAGGCGTTCGCGGATAAATTCCCGGCCGCGTTTGCCTTTATTTCATCCGTATTTGAAAGCTGGCGCCAGACCGTAGGAAATGTTATATCCGGCGTGAAACAGGTATTTCAGGGAATTATACAGTTTTTTACCGGTGTTTTTACCGGAGATTGGCAAAAGGCACTTGACGGGCTGAAAAATATCTTTTCTGGCGCTTTCAAGGCGCTTTCTTCCCTTGCCATGGCGCCATTAAACGCACTAAAGGGCGTTGTAACGGGCGCTTTTAATGCGATAGACGTTGCGACAGGGGGAAAGCTGACCGCGATCAAGCAAAAGGCTTCCGAAACCTGGAACGCCGTCAAAGAAACGGCCGGAAACGTGCTGACAGCCGCGAAAGATACCATAACGGAAAAACTTTCAAACATTAAAGCCGCCTATGATTCACACGGCGGCGGAATCCAGGGCGTAGCGGCGGCAGCTATGGAGGGCGTAAAAGGCTATTATACGGCCGGTTATACCTTTATAAACAACCTGACAGGCGGAAAGCTGGATGAAGTGAAAGCAAAATTCACGGAAAAATTATCATCCGTAAAACAAACCGTGTCGGAAGCGTTCTCAAACGTGACTAGCACGGTCGGAAGCATGATGTCACAGGCAGCGGCAAACGCAAGATCAAACCTGGAAAGCATGAAAGCGGCGTATACATCCGCTGGCGGCGGAATCAAGGGCATTATGGCCGCTTCTATGCAAGGCATACAAAATACAGTAAGCAATGTAATGTCGGCAATCAACACAATCACAGGCGGAAAGCTGGATGAAGTCCGAAATGCTTTTCAGTCAAAAATTGAAGCGGCGAAATCCGTTGTTTCAAACGGGCTGAACGCGATCAAAGGGTTCTTTTCCGGTTTATCCCTGAAGCTGCCTGACATTAAACTTCCGCATTTTTCAATCAGCGGATCCTTTTCGCTTTCCCCGCCGTCAATTCCGAAAATCGGCGTTGAATGGTACAAGGAAGGCGGAATTTTAACAGGGCCTACAATATTCGGCGCGAACAATGGTTCGTTGCTGGGCGGCGGTGAAGCCGGGCGCGAAGCAGTCCTTCCGTTATCGGAATTGTGGTCAAATATGCGATCGGTGGTTGCTGGCGTTGTCGGTTCCGCAGTACCGCAGCAGACGGCAGCAGACGGCGGCGCGGGAATGTTTGACCGGATCAATCAGCTGGTAAACGGCGGCCAGGCGGAGGGCGTCGGGGGTTCTGTTACAAAAGAACTTTATAACACAGTCAACAATAACAGCACAGTAAACAAAACAAGCAAAGCGGACAATTCCGACAATTCTTCAAAGGTTGTATTTTCGCCGCAAATTACGATTCAGGGCAACGCAAGCAAGGAAGATGTAAATTCCGCGCTTCAAATGTCACAGGCGGAATTTGAAAGGATGTACGCAGAGCATGAACGGCAGAAGGGCAGAACAGCCTTCGCCACGTAAAAAGGGGGCCGATGTATGGACGAAAACAGAATATACACAACCGTACAAGGGGATATGTGGGATTCAATAGCCTATCATTTTTATGGCGATGTGAAATACATCGGCCTTTTGTTGCAAAATAATCTTGACCTTCTGGAAACATATGTTTTTTCAGCCGGAACAAAGGTTTTTATTCCGGAGGTTCCGGAGGAATACGACGAAGATATACCAGAATGGAGAAGATAAGCTATGAAAGCGCGGCAGTCATCCGTTATTGTGAAATATAACGGGAAAGATATTACAAAGACGATTACTGACTACATAGAGGGATTCCAGTATGTTGACAATGCCAGCGGAACGGCCGACACGGTAACGCTAAAGTTAAACAACCGAAGCGGGAAGTGGTCGGCTGGCTGGATCCCGGTGGAAGGGGATTTCGTCGAATCAATCATAAAATTAACGAACTGGACAGCGGAGGGCGACAACAGAAAGTATAATTGCGGCTATTTCCTGATAGACGATCTTTCTTATTCAGGGCCGCCTTCCGTGGCTTCGGTCGGCGGAATTGCAACGCCGATCCGGACGGATTTCAATGTTACGGAAAAATCAAAAACATGGAAAAAAACGACAGTAAAGGGAATCCTTCAAAAGATTTCAAGCGACGCCGGGATCACTCTTTATTTTTCCGGCCAGGATTACCCTATTGACGAATTAGAACAGTCGAACAAAACAAATCAATCATTCGCGTTTGAATTATGCAATTCCTATAATCTTGCTATGAAATTGTATAACCGCAGAATGGTTGTTTTTGATCAGACAGAATATGAAGGGAAAAAAGCAAGTTTAAATATAAATAAAACACAGCTTGAAAGCTGGAATATCGGAAAGAAAATGACGAGGGCCTATGACGGCGTATCGATCAGTTATACAGATTCTAAAAAGAATCAGACATTAAGCTATAAATTTATGCTGAAGGACGGAAGCAGAATCCTAAAGCTAAATGAAACAGCGGAAAGCCTTCAGGACGCGGAAATCAAGGCAAAGGCAAAATTGCTAGAGCATAACAGGCAATGCCAGACAATGAGCGTTAAATTGATGGGCGATACAAAATACATCGCCAGCAAATGCGCGAATGTGTCCGGCTTCGGGAAGCTGGACGGCAAATATTATATTGATACCGTCACGCACGAAAAAAACGCCGGTTCCGGCTATTATTGCACGCTGGAAATGCACGCCGTTATCATTGTTAAGGGCGTAACCGTCGCAAAGGTAGATTCAGGCGACACGACAAAAAAGGCTTCGGAATCAAGCGCAAAATCAAAGACTTACACGATCGTTTCCGGTGATACCTTATGGAAAATCAGCACACAGTTTTTAGGATCCGGCGCTAAATACATGCAGATATACAATGCAAATTCCGGAACCATAGAGGGCGCCGCAAAATCACACGGGAAAACATCGTCAAGCAATGGACACTGGATCTATCCAGGAACCACGCTAACGATTCCGGGATAAGGGGGTAAAAATATGGCAGAGGTTATCAGAGTAGGCTATATATCATCCGTGAATTATAAAGACGGAACGGCACAGGTTATATATAAAGACCGCGACAATTCTTTATCCCCGTTTATGCCGCTATGGTCAAATGAATTTTTCCCGCCAGAGATTGACACGATGGTTTACGTCATACACCTTCAGAACGGCGGCACAAGGGGAATGATCATCATTCCGCCGTATACGGAACGGAACCGGCCGCCAGAGGGCATAGAAGGAATCTGGCGAAAAGATTTCGGTGACGGAAGCTATTTGCGATATGACAAGAAAACAAAGCAGCTGGACATTGTATGCGACAAATTGACCGTTTCCGGGGATCTGCATGTTGATGGCGAAATGCGGGTGGAAAGCGATATTCATATCGGTGGAAATCTGTATTTACACGGCATAACAATAAAGGAATAGGGGGCGCTTTTATGATTGGATTTTTTGGGAGTGTAACCTTCAAAACGTCTGATAAAAGAATATGCACTTTCAACAATTTAAAAAGATCGATTTCCGGCAGCTATTCCGAACATAAACGGTACACAAAGAAATCACAGCGGGAATTTGAGGGGCCGGAAAATCAATCCGTCACGTTTGAAATGAAGTTTGTCGCCGGGCATGGAGTGAAGCCGCTTGCTATGCTGAATAAGATTATAAAACTATGTGAAAATGGAACGGTATGCACGTTTGTCCTGGGCGGCCACAAGGTAGGCGGGGGCCGCTGGACATTAGATAATGTTGACGCGGATTATAGGGAAGTGTGGAATCACGGGGAACTTGTTTCCGTCGCCGTGAATGTGACGGCCACAGAATACCATTAAGGCGGTGATCGGATGATAGTTATAGACGGAGTGCAGATCATAATCAATAGCGTGTATGAAAAGAAACTTCGTGAGGATATTTTTAATAAAATCATGTTTCTTTTAACACTGATAAAGGGAACCATTCCCATGAATCGGGAAATCGGGCTGGAATCGGAAATTGTGGATCTGCCTATGTATGAAGCGCAAAACCGGTACACGGTTAGCGCTATGGAGTTGATAGAAAAATTTGAAACGCGCGTAACAGTCGATGAAATCAGTTTTGAAGTATACGAACAAACTGGAAAAATGATTCCGAAGGTGGTGGTAACATACAATGGCGATTGATATTCAAAAATTATATGCGCTTCCTGATATTTCATTTATAGAAGATATTTCCTATGAGCAGATTCTAAATGAAATGATCGGGGATTATGAAAAAAAGTATGAGGAACAAACGAAACAGAAAATTGTTTTGCGGCCAGGCGACAAGGATCATATTCATTTAAGGATTGAAGCCGGGCAGTATTTTCAAATGTATCAAATGTTAGATAATGCCGCAAAAATGAATCTTTTAAAATATTCGCGTGGCGATTTCCTGAAGCATTTAGGGGCGTTTAAAAAGACATTCATCCAGGAGCCGAAACCGGCGATCGTGAAAATGCGCTTTAATCTTTCCGAAATCAGGAAAGACGTTATTTATATTCCACAGGGAACGCGGGTAACAGCTGGCGACGGCGTTTATTTTGCGACGGATGATTACGCGGAAGTGAAAGCTGGGGAATCATACGCGGATATAAATTGCACGTGTGAGGTTATCGGAACCGTGGGGAATGATTACATTGTCGGGCAGATCGGAACGCTGGTTGATCCGGTTCCCTATGTGGAATCCGTTGAAAATGTCACGAAATCAGAGGGCGGAACGGGTGAGGAATCGGAAGAAAGTTTCCGGGAGCGGATCTTCCTGGCGCCGTCGTCTTATTCCGTGGCCGGGCCGTCTGACGCTTACGAATATTGGGTAAAGCAGTATAATTCCGCAGCGATTGAGGATGTAAAAATACATGAGCCGTTAGAAGCGGTTGTGGATATTCGGATTTTGCTTCGCGGCGGGGCGCTTCCTAGTGAATCGTTTTGCGGCGGCTGCCTGGAATACCTGAAGGAAAATCCGATCATTCCGCTTACTGATAATGTTTATGTATCGGCGCCGGATGTGGCGCCCTATGACCTGAAAGCAACATATTACATTTCACGAAGCGACATAAACAATATAGCGACGATCCAGGCGTCCATTGAAGCGGCAAAAGATACATATTTAAGCTGGCAGAAAACAAAGATCGGGCGTGACATAAATCCGGACGCGCTGACGGAATTTGTCCGGGCGGCTGGCGGAAAGCGCGTTGTGATAGAATCCCCCGTGTTTACCGTGATTCCGGAAACGTCGATCGCAATAGAAAACAGTGTAAAATTTGTCTATGGCGGGGTAGAAGATGATTAAATTAGTTGATTTTCAAACATGGAAAGCGTTTCCGGCAGAAATGCGGACGCCTGAACGGATCGCCCTGGCTTACGCCTATGACAGACAGAAAAAGAAATTTATAGACCGCATGAAACGGGTTTATATATGGGCAGATCTGGATCGGGTTGACGATGGGAAACTTGACTTCCTGGCAGTAGAAAACCGCGTCTTATTCTACAATACGGCCCTGGCGCCTGATGTAAAGCGGAGCCTGATCAGAAATTCTATATACTGGTACATGAAACTAGGAACCAGACAGGCAATGGAAGAAATGATTGATACCGTTTTCGGGAATGAAAATACATCCGTCGAAGAATGGTATACATACGCCGGGGAGCCGTTCCACTTCCGGATCGCAGTAGGAACGGAGGTAACACAAACTTCCATAAAGGATTTTTTGCGTTATCTGAAACAGGTGAAAAATGCAAGATCCCGTTTTGATTATATGGTATTCCAGAACGGGATCACATTGACCATATATCAGTTATCAGAATACCAGAATTTTTTATATACCTTTTGCGGCGATCACATATGCGGCACATATCCATATACGGAAGTGGGATTCCAGCCCGCAGAGGTTACAATCACGCTTGAAGGGGCCGCAGATTCCGGAAATACCGCATACACGGAAGCCGGAACCGCGCCGGATATTTCGGTCGGCGCCGCGCTTACTGAAAACCGCGTTGACGTTCAGGGCGCTTCTGAAGAAAACCATTTACAGTATTCGGCGGACAGCGATCGGGAATCAGGAACGGAACCGGATATTTCAGTCGGATTCCGTCCGGCCGACATGCAGCTTGAAATTGAACCGGATTCCAGGGAAACGAATATTGTCTATCCTATGGATTCCAGCGCGGAAAGCGGCACATATCCGGGGATTTCAACCGGATTCCAGGGAACCGAAGGCGGGATCACCGTGGACACGGGAACCGACAGCGGGCGCGTGTCATACGACGAAACAGGAACCGCGCCGGATATTTCGGTCGGCGCTGCCTTTTCCGGGGGACAGATTGAAGCACAGGGCGCTTCAGGGGAAAATATTTTCCAGTACCAGACAGACAGCAGCGCGGAAAGCGGCACAATTCCGGATATATCAACCGGATTCCAGGGAGCCGCGGCAGAAGTTGGCCTGGGGGCAGCAGCAGACAGCGGAAGCGCCGCATATGACCAAAGCGGCACGATTCCGGACATTTCAACAGGATTCCAGGGCGGCGGTGCAGAAATGGGCCTGACGGCCGCCACAGAGAGCCACACGGCCGCATATGACCAAAGCGGCACGGCGCCGGATATTTCAGTCGGCGCACAGATTACCGAAGTACAGGCCACGCTTGAAAGTGATTCCGCGGGGAATGAAGTTGTTTATCCCGCAGACGGCAGCACGGAAAGCGGTTCCATTCCGGATCCGTCGATCGGTTTTGCTGGGGCGGAAAGCGGCGTTTCCGCCGCGCCGGATAGCGTAGGCGTTGACTTATATTATAACACTGACGCGGGCAAGTATGCCGCCGACGAATAAGAAAGGAGCCTAAAACATGGCAGAAGCAAGCTATATCCCACTTACGGAAGAAGCGCTTGACGATCTCAAAGAATATATCAAGCGTTGTGTTTCACATGCGGAATACCGCGCCGGGGATAAGTGGGAAAGAATCCCTATTTACAAGGTGGAAACGCTGATTGATGGGCGCGTTGCTATATTTGTACTTTTTGACCATGACGCGCCGGACGAAATCACCGGGATCCGTTTTTATCATAAAAACGGCTTTTTGTGGGCTGGCGGAAATGAAAACCTAAACAAAGTAGAGTTTGAAGAGGGCATTTTATACCGCTACACGCTGAAAATAGTCCAGTCGTCGGGCAAAAGTTAGAAAGGAGTGAAAAAGGATGTATATTCCGGTATTTTGGAAAGATCGGATCGTGGAATTTCCGCGCCGTGTTTCATCGGTAAGCCTGGGAAACGGGCTTTTTGAATGGACACCGGCGCCGGGTGAGATTTTAGAGAGAGGAACGCAGCAGAGTTCAACCAATTTCGGGAACATGGATTTCGGAACATTGGAAAATGCGCTGATGTCGGCCTATTCTGCAATCAATATCCGCCTGGCGCAAGAATTCGTTGACGATATGCGCGGCCAGGTTATAAGCGTAGACCTTAAAAACACGCTGAAATTTCCGGCCACAAATGCAGAAAAGACGATCACGCTTCCGCAGACGGTCAACAAAGTTGATTATGATGTTTTCGCGGAAGTGGTATCAGCTGACGGGCCAGTGGAGCGCGTGGAGGTTTACGGAAAGGCCCTGAACGCCTTTAAAGTTTGCTATTCCGGCAGCGCTAAAAATGTAACCGTAAAGCTGCATGTAACAGGGGGGTTGTACTGATGGCGAATGTTATCATCAAATCAGACGAACGCCGCGCACAGGAAGCCGCAATGTTGCGGCAGTTTGGCGGCGGTTCCCTGAAAAATTCAAGCCGGGAAAACAGAGAGTACGCGGAGGAAATCAACGCGCGTGTAAATGAAATGAAAAAGGAGGTTGGGATCAGATGAAAGTTATTGAAGCGAACGAAGGGCGCAAGGTTGAGTATGAGGAAAACGGAAGCTGGCTGAATTTCGATGATCAGATCAGCTTGAACCTGAAAAGGATGGAAGCGGATCACGATGTACACGTTGACATTACAGCAGACGCCTTCGGCAGATTGCAGACCGGGGAAGGCGTTTACTATGTGGCACAGCTTACCATACCGGCCCGCCAGTATGAGGAAACGGAAATTGAAAATCCGGATTATGTGGAGCCGGGAGAGGGTGAAGAAGCGGATGAATTTTCCGGAGGGCATGTAAACCAGACAATCACAAAAAAAGATCCGGTTCCGTTCTCTATGGACAACGTAACATTGACGCTTTACGCATTGAAGGAAGGGGTGTTATAGAATGAAAACATATGATTTTGACAGCTTGAAATTTGCAACGGAAGGGCTTTCTGGCGGCGCGTGTACCGTGATCCAGGATGATGTAGGGCTTCCGTCTTTCATGATTGCGATCAATCAGCGGACAAATGCACAGCTTTTTGAGGGCGGATCACAGAAAACACATTCCGCCTTTATGGTGGATGATGTGGAGTATAAACGCTTTTTTATCAGCAAATTCCTGAATTGCGTGATCAATGGCCGCGCGTATTCCTGGCCGCTGATGGATCCGAAAGCGGTTATTAACTATGATGATTCAATGGCAGCATGTAACGCAAAGGGGAACGGATGGCATTTAATGAGCATACCGGAAAGAGCCGTCATTGATCACTTGATTTACAAGTCCGGTTTTGTTCCGCGCGGCAATACACAGTATGGACACAGCCACACGCACACATACGAAGCCGGAGAACAGACCGCGGATGAAAGCGACGGCAGCGGCGGCAGAAGAACAACCAGGACAGCGGCCGGATCCGGCCCCGCAACATGGTTCCACGACGGAACCAGGAACGGGATCGCGGATTGGGTTGGAAATGTCTGGAAATGGGCTTCCGGTATGCGTGTAGTCAACGGAGAAATTCAGATCTTTGTCGGCAACCTGGCGGCGCGACAGGTAAGCGCGGCCCCTGAAAGCACATACTGGAAAGCGATCCTTCCTACTGGCGCCCTGGTAAATCCTGGAACGGCCGGAACGCTGAAATATACAAAGGATTTCAAGATTGCAACCGCAACGGGCGCCGTTGGCAGTACATACACGCCGAACTTCGGCAACCTGGTAGCAGATACCGGCGTAACGATCCCTGAAATCCTTTATGAATTGCACCTTGCGCCGAAAACCGGCGTAACGCATAACGGCGGATTCTGGATCAACAACGAGGGCGAACGCTTGCCGATCGTGGGTGCGGCTTACAACAGCACTTCGAATTCCGGGCCTTCGGCGCTGAATTTGTCCCACCCGCGTTCTGACGTGGGCGCGGGCATCGGCTTCTTTTCCGCTTTCCTTGAGTTGGAATCTGTAATCTGAAAACTGTAATCTGTTTGGGGCCGCGATAGCGGCCCCTATGTTTTGGCATGATGGAAGGAAAATAAAGAAATGGGCGGTTATCAAAGGCGATATGACAATCAGCCGCGCGGGAATCCGGAAACAGACGAAGGAAAAGAGCAGAAAAGCGGATTGATCATATTGCAGAAATCGAAAGACCTTATGCAGTATCTTTATACTTCATGGGTAAAATATCCGCGGAGTGAAAAGCCTGGCTTCGTGGCGGACTATAAACAATGTCTTTTTCAATTCCTGATATACATTATCACGGCGCAGAAAAAGTATTTCAAGAAAACCACGCTTCAGGACGCAGATGTGCAGCTGGAATTGTTACGGCTTTTCAATCAGCTTTCCTATGACATGCGTTTTATTGATGAAAAGCGTTACAAGCTGATTTCTGAAAGGTTATGCGAAATTGGAAGGCTACTCGGCGGCTGGATAAATTCGCAGAAAGAAACCAGCAAAACAACCGCGAAATAAATTTCCGGTGGGGATAGGTCATTAAACGCTTGCCGATCGTGGGTGCGAGTTACAACAACACTTCAAATTCCGGGCCTTCGGCGCTGAATTTGAACAACCCGCGTTCTAACGTGAACACGAACATCGGCTTCTTTTCCGCTTACCTTTTTAGCCAGAAGGGGAATGTTTACGGACATTTTCACAGTGCAAGAAAAGGAAAGGGATCTATTCCCGTTCCGGCCGCCTGGCCGGATAAATTGACGTTGCTGTTAATGCAGTTAGTACCGATCATGCGGCTGGCTTATGGGCTGCATGGGAGGGCCTGAAGGGTGCAACGAACAGCGCCGCGCCTATGGCCGAAAGCTATAAACGCAAGCCCCCGCAAAAGCACAAGCCAGCAAAGCGGGGGAATCTTTATAGAAAGGGAAAGGCTATTGAAAACCTTTAAAGTAACACATGAAGAAATAATAGATTTTGAAAATCTGTTACAAGCGGATAAAAACGCTTCGCAAGGGAAACATTACCGCGATGAAAACCTTGCATTTTCAGCACATAAAAGCGATGAACTTATAAAACTACACAATGAATTGACCTATTTTCCGAAAGACGGGATTCCAGGGAATCCGCTGGAATCTGCATACCACGTCGGAAGATACCGGCGAAAGAAAATCTATGAGCCGAAACCACGGATCATTATGGCGCTGCAATACCGCGATCGCGTTGTACAGTGGGCCTATTATCAAAAATTGAATCCGTTGTTTGATAAACAGTACATAGAGCATAGTTACGGGTGCAGAGTAGGCAAGGGAACCACAAGAGCGCGGGCGCAGCTGCAATACTGGCTTCGCATGGCGTCCAGGAGCGCTAAAAAGTGGTATGTGCTAAAGCTGGATATTGCAAAGTATTTTTACCGCGTCGATCATGAAATCCTGATGAAAATTCTATCTAAGCATATCAGGGATCCGCTGATCCTTCGGGATCTGTATAACCTGATAAATTGCGAGGATACAGCCTTCGGGCTTCCGGCTGGCGTCCAGCCTGAATTATGCGATCGGGAAGAATGGCTTTATAACCGTGGTATGCCGATCGGGAACCTGACAAGCCAAATGTTTGCAAATATCTATCTGAATGAGTTGGATCAATTCTGCAAGCACGATTTACATATCCGGTATTATATCCGCTATATGGATGATATTATCATCCTATGGCCAAACAAAGAGGAATTACACCAAATTCAGGCAGAGATCGAAAGATTCCTGGATGAAAAGTTGCATTTAGAATTAAACAAGAAAACATGTATTCGCCCGGCCTGGCTGCCTGTCACGTTCGTAGGCGCACAGATTACGCCAAAATCGATCCGCATGAGGAAAAGCACAAGGAAGCGCATGTTCCGCAGAATGAAATATATACGCGGGCTGTTTGAAATCGGGCGGATCACGTTTGAAAAAGTAAATAATACCATGCAAAGCTATTTCGGCCTGATTGGAACCTTTACGGCCAGAAACCTTTTGCGGAA
This sequence comes from bacterium 1XD21-70, assembly GCA_003669055.1. Lineage (GTDB taxonomy): Bacteria > Bacillota > Clostridia > Lachnospirales > Lachnospiraceae > Brotaphodocola. Next base: position 89,526 of record RAYB01000006.1, on the reverse strand, counting down.
AGTCATTGATGAATTTTCGTTTCGCATTATTAAGCATGACAATTCAACCAGGTAAAAGCCCGGTTTTAAATTGTTTAATTCTGAAAGAAAGGGGGCTTTTCTATGTCGGAATCATCGTTTGAACGGGAAGTGTTAGACCGCCTGACAAAAATTGAAACGAAGCTGGATAGTTTTGACGCCGCAAAGAAAAAAACATATGACAACGAAAACGACATTATCCGCCTGAAGGATGAAGTCAAGAATCAGAGCGATCGCATTATCAAGCTGGAAGATTCTAACAAATGGCTTCACCGGACAACGGCCGGAGCCGTGATCGGAAGTTTGGTTGCTATTGTGTTTGCATTAGTCCAGGCGGGGATCGGCCTATGAGAACGCGGAAGCGCAGCAGAAAGAAAAAGCCGGAGTTTTCAAAGCAAATTCTGACAACCGCAAAATGGGAGTGTTGGATCATTACAGCCTTCGGCCTACTTTTTACGGCAAAGGGCTATGATACATCATTCTTCGCATATGTGATCCCGGTAAGCTGGGGCGGATATGCAATAGCGCGGGCCTTTTACTACAACAAGGCAAAATCAGAGAACGCGATCAAACTTCGCGCGGCGTACAAAAAGGCCGGGCTTGATCCGGAACCGGCAGATCGGCAGTTTGAATCAGCACTTGAAGAAGAAATACGTTCGGAATATTAAGGAGGAACAAAGAAAATGGATGTAAACGCCACAACACAAACACTGATCAATGTCCTGGTTATCGTGGTTATTCCCACGCTTACCAAAGCGGCCGTTGATTACATGCGCCTGAAAATCCAGGGAACCAGGATTGAACAGGCGGGGCAAATCGTTCTTGACGCAGTTGATCAAACGAACCAGACCTTCGCGGACAAATTGCGGGAAAGCGGCGATTTCACAAAAGAAAACCAGAAGAAAGCCCTGGAAATGTCGGTGAAGGCGGCGCTGGAAAGGATGAACGATCGCACGATTGAATTATTGGAAAAGGAATTTAACGGCGCGGAATCGTGGATCATTTCCAAAATCGAAGCAGCTTGCAAGGCGAACAATGAAAACAAGAATTTTTTTGAATTAAAATAATTGAGGGCGGCCGCGCGGATGATGTGCGGTCGCTTTTCTCTATGAAAGGATCTGATTTTATGTCTAATAGTGCATTAGTAAACTACACACGGATTTCACCAAACAAAAACAGCCCCCGCAATCATGCAATAGATACAATTTCAATTCATTGTGTCGTGGGGCAGTTATCCGTTGAAACAATCGGGAATGTATTTGCGCCTTCGTCGGCCGGGTGCAGCGCTAACTATGGAATCGGTGCAGACGGCCGGATCGGTATGTATGTCGAGGAAAAAGATCGTTCGTGGTGTACATCCAGCAGCGCAAACGACAACCGCGCAATCACGATCGAATGTGCCAGCGATACCACTTCGCCGTATGCCGTGAATGATAAGGTATACAAGGCCCTGATCAATCTGTTAGTGGATATTTGCCAGCGTAACGGCATTAAATCCCTGAAATGGCAAGCAAACAAGGCCCTGATCGGCCAGGTAGACAAGCAGAACATGACCGTTCACCGGTGGTTTGCGAATAAAGCGTGTCCTGGGGATTATCTTTACAATTTACACGGGCAGATCGCCGCGGAAGTCAATAAACGGCTGGGGGTATCATCCGGAGCCGCCGCGCCAGCTGCAAAACCGCAGCAGACCAGCGGAACCGCAGCAGAAAAAACAATCTGGAATTTTCTTTCCGGAAAAGGGCTGAATGATTTCGCCGTGGCCGGTATCATGGGGAATCTGTTTGCAGAAAGCGCCCTGAATCCGCACAACCTTCAGAACAGTTACGAAAAAAAGCTGAATATGACAGATGATAAATACACGGCCGCAGTAGATAACGGAACCTATAACAATTTTGTGAGGGATTCCGCGGGCTATGGCCTGGCGCAATGGACATATTGGAGCCGGAAACAGGGGCTTCTTGACCACGCCAGGAAACAGGGGGCTTCCATCGGGGATCTGAATATGCAGCTTTCTTTCTTGTGGAAAGAATTGTCTGGATATACGGCCGTAATGAACACACTAAAAACGGCGGCTTCCGTCCTGGCGGCGTCAAACGCCATTCTAACGGGTTTTGAAAAGCCCGCGGATCAAAGTGCAGCCGTACAGAAAAAACGGGCTGAATACGGCCAGAAATACTATGACAAGTACGCAAAGAAAGCAGCAGCAGCCACGGCAGCATTTACGCCGTATCTGGTAAAAGTGACGGCGACAGACCTTCGGATCCGCAAAGGCCCCGGAACAAATACTTCTATTGTCCGTTATTGTCCGCCTGGCGTCTATACTATCATTGCAGAATCGGACGGCCCCGGCGCTTCAAAATGGGGCCAGCTGAAAAGCAAGGAGGGCTGGATCGCGCTGGACTACGCAAAGAAAATATAATTCGTGTATAATGTAATTTAAAATGATTATAAAGTAAATAGAATAATTACAAAATACACTTGACAGTTTTCTATAAAGTGTGATACAATGGCGGCCAGAGGGGGTTATAAAAAGGGGGGGGTACGGGAAAACGGCATTTCAGAACGCGCCAGGCGCCCATATAGCCGCCTTTTTCGTTTCCTGGATAAAATCCCCGCTTGCGTCCGTAAAATGCCGCTATGGGGCAAATAGAGCGCCCGCGCGGGCAGATATGCGGCGGCGACCGTCCAGCTTGTTTCCTGAATACCATTCAGAACGCGCCAGGCGCCCCGTAAAGCCGTTTTTATTCTCTACATGATAAAATATCCACATGGGGCAGAAAAAGCCGTCCACGGGGCAAATAACGCGCTTGCACGGCGTCATATGCTGGGGCCGTCTGCCTGGACGGTTCCGGAAATGCCGTCCAGAACGCGCCAGGCGCCCCGTAAAGCCGTTTTATTTACTTACACAATAAAATCCCTATGCAGATTCCTAAAATGCCGATACGGGGCAAATATGGGCTTTCTGCATAGGGATTTTTTATTTTGCTGGCTTATATGTGTATTCCGTTCCGTTTTCGGTGGCGGTTATAGTATCGAGCCGATTCTTGAAACATCCATTTTCACCTATCTTGCGGGCCTTGCGTTCCGCTTCCGCCTGGCTTCTGGCTTTTACATTCAGCCATTGAAAAGGATTCCCGGCTTCGTCGTTTATGGTGATTTTATATAGCTTGTGTTCCGTCCTTTTCAGCTTTCCGCTTCCGCTGCATGAATAACAGGGGCCGACGGCGCCGGAACGGTAAATATATTTTCCGGAGCCGTTACACTTTCCACACATAACTATTTCTGACATTTTCGATCGCCTTCCTTCCTGGCGGCCGCCGCCTGTTTTATGCTTCAGCTAAAATCATGTTAGCCACTTTTTCAAAATGTGCCTTTATCCTTTTACTTTCAAGCGTTGTTTCGGATGTTTCACCAAAATTCCAGGTATAGTATTTAATTTGTTCATCCATGCCTTCCGCTTTTTCCTGGAAATATTCGGCTATTTCTGACCGGTCAATATCAGTCTTGACTTCGATCGCGGCGTGTTCTTTATTCCAGGCTTTAGCCGTTACCCTTATTTCAAAGCTGTTTGTTGATATGCTGATAGGCCAGAAGCAAATATTATGTTTTGCCTTGCTGATTTTGCCGCGTTTAGAAATCTTTCTAAGGGAGTGATCGCGCCCTGACCATCCAGGATCCCCGGCAGAATGTTCCACATAATAGAATCCGTTGTCATTCTTGAAATATGCACCCGTGATTTCTACAACGTCGCCTGTTTTAATTTCGATACCGTTTTTATCTAACATTTTTATTTCCTCTCTTTCCTTGCTTTATCTTATGTTTACATTATACACTAGAGAATGTATTTTGTCAAGAGAAAATGTAAAAATATTTAAACTTTTTTCAAGAAAACATTTCCAAAATACACGCAAGAATGAACAAAATAAAAAGGGCCTGGCGGCCCTATGCTGGGAACAATTTTCCCCTGGCGAAATCCCTTGCTTCTTCGAATGTGTCAAATCTGATATAAAATCCGGTTTTCTTCCATCCGGAACCGTTGTTTCTCCATTCCTCAACAGTCCATTTATGTTTGCAGCACTCACTATATACGGCAGAAAAGGCCCGGCTTTCCTCTTTGTTGTGCCATTCCCACATAGCGATCCCCTTCCCGGCCAGCGGCGGAGCCGCCGCCAGCCTATCAAAATTTATCTTTTTACGGTTCTTGCGTCCAGCTTCAGGACGCTTTCTAAAATCTGCATACGGATTTTATAATTTTCCCTGGCTGCCTTCGTCAACGTGGCGCGTTCTTTCTGAAATGGGATGATTGAAAGCGCGTACTGGATAAGATTTTCTTCAGCTGTTTTCAGGGCTTCTTTTGCAGAAAGAATTTTTCCCCACAATCCGGATTCCTCTTCAATTTTTCCGAAGTCATCAATAGCTTTTTCTGCTATTTCGTCATTGTCGATCATCCAGGTTTTTTCCGGCGCGGTTCCGTCGTCGTTTGTGATTCCAAGACTTGCCACAAATTCAGCTTCCATTTTTGCTTCCTGGGATTCCAGAATGTCCAGGGCCTTTTTTGCTTCGATATATGCCTTTTGCTCTTTGTTATATGTTATTCTCATTTTTATTTCCTCTCTTTCTTTGTTTTATCTTATGTTTACATTATACACTAGAGAATGTATTTTGTCAAGAGAAAATGTAAATAAATTCTGTATTTTTTAAAATATATTTTTACATTGTACATTATGAAATATACAAGGGGCGTTTCCGCCCCTGGCGCCTATGATTGCCATTCGTTCTGCAAATTACATTCGGTTATATAGCAGCCGCCGAAAGCTGCCTGAAATATTTTTACGGATTTATAATGACCATTACGCAATACCCTATAAGAACGAAGCGCGGCAAATGCGTTTTGTTGCGCCGGATTTATAGTATTACTATATTCTTCGTGGTATTCATCATATCCGCGCTTTAACAGCCATTCAACAGCTGCATAGAAATCCGTCAATATTGCTTTATTGAGTTCTTCGACAGATTCCTGAAGCCAGTTACAATTTGCGACGGACTCCATACGATAATACATTGTTTTAACTTCCTGGCTATATTCTTTATTGATAACTAATTCAGCTTTTTTCATTTTTGTTTCCTCTCTTTCTTTGTTTTATCTTATGTTTACATTATACACTAGAGAATGTATTTTGTCAAGATAAAATGTAAAAATATTTAAACTTTTTTCAAGAAATCTTTTCCAAAATACACGCACGAATGAACAAAATAAAAAGGGCCTGGCAGCCCTGTGCAGAGAATTATTTATGCTGTCAAGCTGGGAGCCATCGAGTACCGGCCCAACGGGTAAACCGTTTCCGCGTTGCTATATTCAGAAATCTTTTTATTGATCCGGCATTTCTTTACTTCGGTTCCGTCTGTAATTGTAATTGTTTGTGCCGTCCGTGTGGTAACGGTATATGTCCAGATACAGTTATGATCACAAATACTTGACATGCTATATTGTTTCCCTACTTCAAATTTTTTCATTTCCTTTTCCTCACTTTCTTTTTATGGGCGGCCCCGGATTCCGGGGCCTGATGATTTATGCTATTTCGATTTTTTCATCGTCGGATTCCAAGAACAATCCGAACGCTTCACAATACTGATTTTTTCCACAATCAACTATTTTACAGCGTTTTGTTTTTTCATACCGGCCGCCCTTGTGTATTGTTACGGTTACGGTTTTTTCAGTTACCTTTTCAATGCAATATGTTGTTTCAAATGTTCCGGCGTATGTTTTATATGTTCCTACTTCAAATTTTTTCATTTTTATTTCCTCTCTTTCTTGCTTCACTTCATATTTACATTATACACTAGAGAATGTATTTTGTCAAGTAAAAATGTAAAGAAAATTGATAAAAAATAAATATATAATTTCCTATTGACATTTTAGAGTGTATATTTTAAAATAAATGCATAACCACAGAAAGAAGGTGATATTATGTCGAACCTGAACACGGCCGAAAAAATAAGAATCGCCGTAACCAGATCCGGAAAAACAATGTACAATGTGGCAGAAGAAACGGGCCAGACACGGCAGAATTTTTCTAACAAGCTAAAGCGCGGCGATTTCAAAGAATCAGAATTGAGGGCGATCGCTGAATCGGTTGGATGTGAATTGAAAATTTCATTCATAGACAAAGAAACCGGGGAAGAAGTTGGATGAATAAAGACAGGAAAACCGCTGAAAATGCGGCTTTTCTTTTTCCTAGTTACTCACATAGACGGGAATCCGGATGCGGCAAATCCACATTGGGGCGCACGATCCTCCGTCTCCAGGAGCCAACCTCTGGGGAAATCTGGTTCAACGGCGAAAACATTGTAAACTATGACAAAAAGCAGGTAAAAGCCCTGCGTTCCAAAATGCAGATCATTTTCCAGGATCCGTATTCCTCCCTGAACCCGCGTATGACCGTAAGCCAGGCAATCGAAGCTCCCCTGGTGTTACAAGGGGTCTACCGCAAAAACGACAAGCAAGGCCTGCAAAAGAAAGTCGGGGAGATGATGGATCTGGTCGGCTTGGCCAGACGCTTTGCAAATTCATATCCCCACGAACTGGACGGGGGCCGCAGGCAAAGGATCGGAATCGCCAGGGCGTTGGCATTGAATCCGGAATTTGTCGTCTGTGACGAACCGGTATCCGCTTTGGATGTGTCCATTCAGGCACAGGTCTTGAACCTGATGCAGGATCTCCAGGAGCAGATGGGGCTGACATACCTTTTTATCACCCATGACCTGTCCGTCGTCAAACATCTGTCCGATGATATTGTTGTCATGTACCTAGGGCAGCTGGTTGAGCGGGCAAAGCCCCAGGAACTTTTTGAGCATCCGCTCCACCCCTATACTCAGGCTCTGCTATCCGCAATCCCCATACCGGACCCTGACATTAAGATGGAACGTGAGATCCTGCGGGGCGAACTCAGTTCCCCTATCAATATGGGCGAAGGCTGCCGGTTTGCCAAACGCTGCCCCCATGCCAAGCCAGAATGCGCCCGTCCGATACAAGAAACAGAAGCTTCTTTGGGGCACTATGTATCCTGTCATCTCCTTTGCGCAGAACAAAAAGCAAAGAGTTGAATATATTCATTAAAACGAGGAGGAAATAATCCATGAAAAAAGCACTAGTGATATGTCTTGCGGCCTGTCTGTTCATGACGGGCTGCGGCGGCAAAGGCGAGACAAACAGCAATGCCGGGGGAGCCGCAGGCAACGCCCCCTCCGGCAGCGAGTCCGCAGATGCCGCCGGGAGCGGCAATATCAAAGACGAGATCATCTTTTGCCAGGGCAACGACCTGACCACCTTAGATGCCACGATCGGACAGCAGGAACGGGCATATTCCATTTCCAACAATATGTTCGATCCGCTCTTCACCCATGATTCCGACATGAAAACGCAGCCATGCCTGGCCACGGAATATGAGTGGGCTGACGATACCACACTAAAACTGACCCTCCGTGAAGGGGTAAAATTCCACGACGGTTCTGACATGAACGCAGAGGATGTGAAGTTCACATTGGATCTGATCGACAAAAGGGGCGCCCTGTTTGTAGGCAATTATGAAAGCTGTACTATCGATGATGATTATCATGTCACCGTAAAGCTGAAAGATCCTAATCCCGCTTTTTTAAGCATTTTGACCCTTCCACAGGCGGCTGTGGTTCCTGCTGAATATGATGAGGCCTCCTTCGGCGAAAACCCCATCGGCACCGGCCCCTATAAGCTGAAAGAAGCCGTTGAGGGTGATTATTATACCGTAGAACGTTTTGACGGCTACTGGGGCGAACCGGCCAAAACACAGTTCTTGACCATGAAAATCGTTCCGGAAGCTTCCCAGCGCACCATGATGCTGGAGACAGGGGAAGTGGATGTGGCATATGATATTCCGAACAATGATATTTCCAGAGTCCAGGACAACAAGGATCTCCAGATCCTTACCTGCCCGTCCATGAAGATCATCCTTATGGAACTAAACTGTGATTCCGATGGCCCTGTGGGTAATGCGGACGTGCGTAAGGCCGTTGAATGTGCCATTAACAAGCAGACTATCGTAGATTCCCTGCTATATGGCTTCGGCACTGTCTCTGACAACATCGTTCCGCAGGCTGCCGAGGATTACCGTGAATATGAATCCAACAGCTACGACCCTGAACGAGCCAAGTCCCTCCTCCAGCAGGCGGGCTATGGCGATGGCTTTGAACTGACACTGTGGACGAACTCCAACCAGACCAACACAGAGATCGCCCAGGTCATGCAGAGCCAGCTGGCAGAAGTCGGAATCACCTTGAATATTGTCACTCAGGATGACAATACCTCCTTCTCCCTGATTGAGGCAGGCGAGGATTTTGATTTGATGCTGGACTTCTGGCAGACGAACTCCGGCCATGCAGATTACGTATTTAACGGCATGCTGCTGTCCTCCTCCGTAAACAACTTTTCCCGGTATTACAATTCAGAGTTTGATGATACCTATGTGAAGTATGCCTCCACCGGCGAAGGCGAGGAGCGGGAAACGCTATTAAAGCAGCTCTACGATGACATGGTAACCGATACCCCTATCATCGGCCTATATAGCGAAACCAAGGTGATCGCCGCAACTTCCAAATTGAGCGGCCTGGCATTAAGCCAGATCGGCGCCCATGAGTATCAGAATGCCGTTGTAACAGAAGAGTAATAAAAATCGTCGGCAAATTATATTTCCAAGCGGCACTTCTTCACGGATGTGCCGCTTATTTTTATCAAGCCCATCCATTACCACCCCTGGAAATACTTTGATCTCCTAACCAATCAGCCAAACAAACCATGGTCTTCCTTTGACTTTTCATTTGCATTCTATTATAATATCCATATGAACTGCCCAAACAATGCAGTTTATCATCTTTAAGCAAGGAGGTTATCATTATGGTAAAACAAAAAACTAAGGTTCTGCCGGCTATTATTGCAGCAGGGCTCCTTACGGCGGCGCTTGCCACTACTGTATTTGCAGCCCAGATCACGGAAGAAAAAGCCAAATCAATCGCCCTGGAAAATGCTGGTGTAAAAACAGAAGATGTAGCCTTTATCCGCTCAGAACTGGATCTGGAAGATGGCAAGACAATATTCAACGTCGAATTTATAACAAATGCCAATGAAGAGTACGATTATGAAATCCTGGCAGAAAACGGAGAGATCTTAGGAACCGATTACAAGAAAGCTGCCCTGCCAGCCGCCGGTGATTCCGGCAAAAACATCTCCTTGGCACAGGCAGAAGAAATTGCGCTAAAGCATGCCGGAAAGGCATCGGACGCCGTTACTTTCCTAAAGAAAGATGCCGATCTCGACGATGGCCGCCTGATCTACGAATTTGAATTTTATACCGGCAGCTACCAGAAATATGAATATGAGGTAGATGCAAAAAGCGGAGAGATCATTGCCTGGGACTATGACTCAGACAGTAACTATGCCCACCAGCACGCCGAATTCCACCACAAAGGCTCCTCCCAAGCCTCAGCCAGCAAATCAGGCAGCCAAAACCGCCAGGCCAGCGAAGAAAATCCGGCCAAAATCAGCCTAAATGACGCCAAAACCGCCGCCCTGAAAAAAGCCGGCCTAAAAGAAGACCAGGTCACCTGGGGACGGATTTATAAAGAATATGATGATGGACGGCTGATCTATAATGGTGAATTTTTCTACAATATGCTAGAATATGAATTCGAGATCGACGCAGTCTCCGGAACCATCTTAGACTGGGACGTTGAGAGTATTTATGATTAAGGTTTAAAAGAAATAAACTCATGGATGGGGTCTGCACCCCATCCATAAGCCCCAAATCCCCACTGCTGAATCCATATCCCGCAGTAAAAGATTCAGTATATAATGTAAGCATTATCAAAAACGCAACATTCCCGGGATTATGAAGCAGAGTGAAGTTCTGCTTAGTTAATTGTCAATGATGCTGTTGTCACTGTTTTGAACTCCTGCAGACTGCCATTCAACTCAAAAACAGAATACCCGCCTTTTAAGCGGTATTTTCCTGCTGACATTCCGGTAAGGTCATAAGAAATCATTGCCATGGATAATTCTGGATAATCCTCCGCCAGCCATTCCTCTTCCTTGCGGTGAACGTTTGTCCAGCTACCGTTTACATATTTCTGTAAGGTAACCGTCATTTTAATCTTTTTCATATCAACATGGCACAAAACCTCAGAATAGATCCCTAATCTATGATATCCTTCCTCTGACAACTCCAACTGAACAGAAGAGATTAGTTGTCCCCGTGGTGACACTTCAGCACGAACAAAATCTTCGCCCTCATACATCCTTGTTATTGCATCTGTTGATACATTCTTATTCTGTGCATAGGCAGTAATTGTCGGTATCACCATTAACATGATAGACAAACCTATAACTACTTTTTTCATTAAATAATTTTTCATGCTCCTCCTAAATTAAACCCTTTCTGATTACTGATATCTCAAATTGCTAGCTACATCAATAAATTCCTCTTTATCCATAACCCCCGAAAAATAATAAAAAGCTTTTTCACCTTCTATGCTTACACTATATTCAATCTCTCTATTATTTAATTTATTTTCTTCCAATGGTATAATTTTATCGATCCACCCATTATATATACCTGAATAAGAATCTCTATCAGAATCCAATACGGATATCACATTCTCTGATTTGTCTTTTTCTTCTTTTAAATAAATATACTGATTTTTATATATAAATTTAAGTACTACATGTTCTTTTTGTACTTCTATTTCTTTAAACTGCATCCCATCTGGGACATAATCTAGCACAACTACAGGGATATCTAACTCTTGGTAAACCAATTTATAAGCTTCATCCAGCCTATCATCTATAAATTCTGCCGGCACATTATTCCTAAGCAAAACACTCCCTTTCTTTTGCCCTGGAAACCTCTGATACTGATATTCACTCTTTGCTATAGAACTAATCCCCCCTAGCAGAGCTCCCCCTATTACTACCGTCAGCACTGCCGCCTGAACAAGTTGTTTCGTTCCAACGCTTTGCCGCTTTTTACAATATTTTTTCCTATCCGCCGCTTTCGCCTGAGCCATAATAAGATTCGCTCTCAGGCGCGCCTCCTGTTTTACCCTTTGAACCTCTTCCGGGTGCAGAGCCTTTTCCAACTCCCACTCCCGTTGAGCCTCCTCCATTTCCCTAAGCAGACTCTCATCATCCATACCAGCCGCTTCTTGGAGCCAGGATTCCCATTGATCCAAATTATCACCGTATGATTTCTTCAAAATACCCCTCTCCAAGTTCACAGCCCATGAAACACAACACAAACAAAAAACAACAAAATACCATAACCCACACCATAATACCATTTACTCAAGCCAAAATCAACCAGCCATGAAAAAAGCGGCAGGCAAAAAGCACTTAGCGATGCACAGGGTATGCATGTTTTGCATGTGCAGGCATTTCAGACGTACTTAAACTTTCAGATTTTACATGGAAACAAAAATGCATCCTGTCTGAACGCAACAGTTTATGCATTTTTGTTTCGCTTTTTGCAAAATCCAAAAGTTTTAAAACTCCTTAATCCCAAAACTGCAAAACCCGCATACCCTGTGCGTCCCTAAGCACCTTCTGTCCGCCGCTTTCTCCAAGGCGTACCCCTGCCAACTAAACGCTGCCCAACTCCCCCAAAATTCAGGGGTTGACTTTTCCCCAGTTCCCGTTACTATATAATAATATAGGATCACACAATCCCAAACAAATTCGCCCTCGGCGATATCTCACGGAGGCCTTATTATGAAAAAGATCATACTGACCGGCGGTGGAACTGCCGGGCACGTCACCCCAAATTTAGCGCTTCTTCCATCCTTAAAAGAACGCGGTTACGAGATCCGCTACATCGGCTCATACAACGGCATTGAACGGAAATTGATTGAAGGAGCCGGTATAGAATACAGCGGCATTTCCTCCGGCAAGCTGCGCCGTTATTTTGACTTAAAAAATTTCTCTGATCCTTTCCGCGTGCTGAAGGGATACGCAGAAGCACGCAAACTGATTAAAAAATTCCGCCCGGATGTAGTATTTTCCAAAGGTGGTTTTGTCGCCGTACCGGTTGTCTTAGCTGCCAAACACTACAAAATCCCTGCCATTATCCACGAATCCGATATGACCCCCGGGCTTGCCAACAAAATCTGCATCCCTTCTGCTGCAAAGGTTTGCTGCAATTTCCCTGAGACCATGGCATATCTTCCGCCGCAAAAAGCTGTTCTGACCGGTTCTCCCATCCGTAAAGAACTGCTAGAAGGCGACCGGCTTACCGGGCTGAATTATTCCGGGCTTTCCGCCAGCCGCCCCATCCTTCTTGTGATCGGGGGAAGCCTAGGCTCCGTTACCGTCAACAATGCTGTCCGGAAACTTCTTCCAACACTTTTGGGCACCTACCAGATAATACATATCTGTGGTAAGGGCAATCTGGATGAAAGCCTGATTGGCCGCAGCGGATATGTACAGTATGAATATGTGGATGCACCTCTCCGCCACCTTTTTGCTGCTGCTGACCTGGTTATATCGCGTGCCGGAGCCAATTCCATCTGCGAAATCCTGGCACTGCGCAAGCCTAACCTATTGATTCCCCTCTCGGCTTCTGCCAGCCGCGGAGACCAGATCCTGAATGCCCGTTCTTTTGAAAAACAGGGCTTCTCTAAAGTTTTGGAAGAAGAGCAAATAAGCGATGGCTCGCTTCTGTCTGCTATCCAAGAACTCTTCCAAAACCGCCATCAATATATAATGGCCATGGAGCAAAGCACCCTAAACGATGCAGTCTCCTCCATTATGGATCTGATCTCGTCCTTTGCAGAGACATAACCCCGCCAAAGGTTATGTTCCTTCCGGAATCTTCTTCGCTTCTGTTAGTTCGACCAATGGAGAAGACTTGCTCCTTGCTGTGGGGCGGTACTTCTCCGGATCTTCCGGGCATAGACACTTTCTCAGATACTTTCTTCCCCTAGACAGCCTAGCCCTGCATGCTTCCGAACTGATTCCCAATATCTGGCTGACTTCCGCCATTGGACGCCCTTCAATTACATGCAATACAAATACCTGTTCCCATTCTTCTTTCATGCCCTTAATTGCCGTTATCACTGCCTCATATTCCTGTTGTTCCAAAAAGATGCTCAAGCTGTCCCTCGCACATTTCCGGCTATCAGAAAAAGCGACTTCCTGGATGACCACAGGATCATAATATGTGACTGGATTGGTTCCCTGCCGCCGGAAATAATCTGTACACCGGTTCGTGATGATCTTTGCCAAAGTAGATTTTATCTTGTAATCCGGCCAATCTACAGGATAATGGCTATAATAGGCCGCAAAGCTTTCCTGTATCAGATCATCAATTTCATCCGGAGGAATTAGTTTCTTCCTCGCGATAACCCGCAGCAATGGCATATAGGCTTCATAAATGGCAAGAAATTGTTCTTCCTTTGAATTCATGATTCCCCACTTCTCCCATGCATAATCTGCAATCTCTAGATACCCCTTCTGATTGTCTCCGCTGTCTCTGCCAACTCTTCAGCCGTCGCCCCTCCCGGAACCCAGCTGACCATAACCGGTCCGTCATCATACCGCGGAATCACATGCACATGAAGATGGAATACCGTCTGTCCGGCACTGGCGCCGTTATTCTGTACTACATTAAAGCCGCTCGCCCCCAATTCCTTTTTCATAGCCTGGCCAATCTTCCCTGCCAAAGGAAGGATTTTTGATGTTGCCATAGGGTCTGCTTCACAGAGATCCTTAAAATGATGTTTAGGCAGAATCAGCGCATGGCCTTTTGATGCCGGTCCCAAATCCAAAATCACACGGAAATCCTCATCCTCAAAAAGCGTTGCAGATGGAATTTCCCCATTTGCAATTTTGCAGAAAATACAGTTCCCATCCTTCATTCTTATGCCTCCTCCTTTTACCTTTTTTCCCACCAGTATTCCTGTTTTGGCACCGGCTTTGGCTTCCGGTATAAAAGCGCTGCCAGAAGTATCCCTAATGCCAAACCTCCCACGTGAGCCACATTATCCACCCCAGTACTGGTAAATCCATGATAAAGAGATAATATAATCACAAATACCAATTGCATGGTATTTAGATCCTCCAGTTGCCCCCAATTTATCGTTACCACATAAAAGAGGCCGCCAATTACCCCAAAAATTGCTCCCGATGCCCCGGCTCCCACTGCCTGTATCGATTGGTTCCATTCAGCCAGCAAGGATATTACATTCGCACCGATCCCACATAACAGATAAAAGATCAGATATTTTACACTTCCCAGTGCACGTTCCATATTATCCCCTAATACAAACAAAAGGATCATATTATTGGTAATATGGTGAATTCCAAAATGCATAAAAATGGATGTCAACAGCCGATAATACTCATGTCCCTCCAATACCCATGGGGCATACATCGCCCCATGATGCAACATAAAAATGGTATCTTCACTAGATCCTGCTATTTCCAGGTATAGAAAATACATTATATTCAGAACAATCAGAGTACTATTAACCCAAGCCCGTTTTCTGTTACGCCAATCCAATCCTATCATCTCCGAATTCCGATGATAGTCCTTTAACCACTTTATTGTCGAACTTCATCGCTAATTTTATCATATTTTACTAAACTAATCTGGCATTTCTTCATCCTGTTTTTAGACATTGCATAATTTTCACTTCTTTATTAACAATAATACCTGATAACTTGTTAAAAGTCAACAATCCTCCATCTATGGATAAGGTTTTCACACATCTTTCACTCAAAACGGTACCGATAGCGAGCAATACAGACTTCATCGCCTGTATTTAATTCTGCCTGCTCATTATTTTCCAGCAAGCGCCCGCAAAGTAATGTGCCATTGGTTGAATTCAGGTCTTTTATCTGGTATTTGTCCCCGTCCCGGTCGATTCTTAAATGCAGGCGGCTGACGGTATCCCTATCCAGTATAAAATCCACCAGGTTTTCCTGTTTTCCGATTATAAACGGATAATAGGACAAGTGGATATCCGTCCCATCCGGATCCAGTGCCCGAAGCATCCTTTGTTCATTATTTTCTGTGAAGTCTGCCAGCAAGGCAGTTCCCTGGCCTGCACAGGCTGTCTCTGCCACTGCCTTCGGACTGCCATTTTCCCCCTCCTCCGGGCGGAACATCATCTCCCACGGAACCCGTACTGGTATGGATTCCTCTTCTTTGTCCGGTTCTGGAACAAACTTTCCCTTCCATTGGTTCCACCTTGCTTTCCATCTTCCCTCCTTTTTGCTCCCTTTTTCCGAGTTTTCCATCTTACCGGCATTTCTGCTTTTTTGGCGGCATTCCGATCTGTCCTCCCCGTTTCTTAAAGCCAAAAGGCTTGCCCCCTCTCCCTCTTTTCCTTCATCAATTTTCCCCTCATAATCTTTTGCCTCCTCCTGCCTGGGCTTATCCCAGCTTCTTGTCTCTTCCCTGTCCTCACCATTTCCTCTATATAGAAGGCGCCCTAAATCTTCCAGGCCATAATTTTCTTTCCTTGTCTCCTGGTATAGCCCATATGCCAATACGACGCTTTCCTTATCCTGATGGTCAACACTGCCCAACAGATATTCCAAAAGTTTTCCAAAACCCTCCGGGAATGCCTGGCCGAGCCCCGGCACCAAACAGAGCCAGATGCGGAAAGAATCCGGGTCCACATACACATATTGGGGATCCAGTAAAATGATTTCCTCCCTCAGCAGATATACCTCCATCCGTTCCAAGACACCAAAAATCCCTGTCACCAATTTCCGGATCTCCTCTGCCCGGATACTGCGGTTTCCCAGGATCCTTGACAATGGCTGCTTTGAAGTGATTTCATAATAAAACCTCACTCCGTCATCCATCTGCCGGATTTGGAACCGTAATGTCCCCTCTACCGGATTTCTCGAAAGCATCTGGCTTTCATACCCCTGCCAGCACAATTCTTCCGGATCAACAATCAGGTAATTATGTTTGAATTCCCTGCGGTAACTGATTTTCATTATCCATACCCCCTTATTCCACCAGGCTCCACATCCGCAAAGACTCCTCTGGGCAGAATACGGGCACCGTCAATTCTAATCCCCACCGCATTCCATGGGCATATTTTGTTATTTCCCCCTTGTCCCGGGAATCAATCTCATGGCGTTCCCGTTCCGCCTCTTCATGCACGGCAAATTTCCCCACTGTCTCTGCATGGACATGGAACGCTTGGTTCAATAAAACCATGACGGTAAAAAGCACCGCTGCCATCACCCCTGCTGCCTCTACCGTATAACTGCCCCTTAATTCTTTTGACACCGCCTCTGCGGCCCATGTTCTCCCTATCATTGTTATCTACCTCAATAAACCGTTTCCCACTGCTACCCATACCCCGGGGAGCACAACAAAGGGTAAAAAAGGCACTGTCCTCTTACCTGTATTCCTGCCTGCCCATCCCCGGCACCATACAAACAGGCATAAACTATAGAATCCGCATAGCACCACCCCAATGCAAAGAACCGCAATGTTCTCCCAAAATTCCAGCATCAGGCCGCTCACCAGGAAAAATATCCCGTCCCCTTCCCCAATGCCTCCTCCGCAAGCCTTCCCTAACAGCAGCAAGCCTGCCCCTACCCCACAGCTTAGCAGATGCTCCTGCCATAAAAATCCCCCGTCTGCCTGGCTCCACAAATACATATCTGCTGCCAAAGCCATTGCCGCAAACAATACAAACACCCATACCTTTACTCTTTTTTTGCACAGATCCTGGCCGGCAGCTGTCAGCAAAAAACCCAAAAAGATTCCTGTCCTCATCTTTTCCCCTCCCTGTTATTTCCCACAATAAGAGCATGCTCCTAAGTGCTCCGCCTCCGACATCCTCACTGCCCGTGCATAGGCCACAATCGCCGAACAATATTTTCCCGAATGGTAACTGCTTCCATTTGGCATGATATATACCGTGTCTCCCGCACTCCCCCCGCAAACGGCACAAGGATGATATTTCCCGCCACTCCCATTGCGCAATTCAGCCGCCTGTGCTTTTGATACTGCTTTCAGGTTATTTGCAAGATAATGGCAGCTTCGGCTTTTATGGTAACGGGTACTGTTCTTTCCGACATAGACGACGGGATCCTCCTCTTTTCCTGCTTGCCCTCCATTCCCGCTATAATCCTTTCCCGGTTTCCCAATCCATGCCCGGCGGCAGCATCTAGCCGTCCTCTGCAAGGCCGGGAGCCCAAGAACCGGAAAAGGAAGACGGATCTCATAATCCAATATCAGGTCTATGGTTTCCCCATCCTCCAATACCTGCGCCCGCAGTAGGTTCACCTTTCTCACCGCATCCGTATCTATACGTTCCATAACCTGTGCCTGGGCATATACCCGGGCAGCGCCGGACACGAGATGGCGGCAGAATTCCTTCGCAAAATCCCCGGCACCGGAAACAGCAAAAATTTTGTTGTTCTCCAGTGCATTTTCCACATAGGCATACTTGCTGAAATCCTCACCTAGTTCTTCTAAAGATGCCTGCACCATACGTTCTGTATTCATGATTTTCATAGGAAGGATCAGGCAGACGGATGCAAAGATAAACAGTGTCAGGCACATCGCTGCTTCCAGGGTCAATGCCGCAGGGGCGGATAGGAATGCCCTTTTCCCGCGGCCGTCTGGGGTATTGCCTGTTTTTTGTTTTTTCAGGATTCGTACTTGGAGAGTCACGATTTTTTTGTTTTTTCTAAATTTTTCTGCCCGAGAAAAGAGCATTCCTGTCCGCCCCCCTTTCTTTAATATTTTCGTTCTGCTGCCACTTCCATAGGATAGCTATGATCCCCGCCTCCTATGGCATGTTCCATAAAGCCAAGAGAAAAGAACACATGCTTCCCCCTTAGCGCCCCTTTTAGCCTTGCCTGGCAGACGCCGCGCCGCATGCGGAAGCTGCCCTGCTTCCGGCAGATATTCATCTGGATCATATCCATCATCCGGTACTCCTGGCATACGATTTCGTCTAAAAACAGCAAAATCTTTAGCCAGGACAGATACCCCAATCCCCGTTCTCCCCCACCTGTGCCGATTTCTCCCCTCTGCCCCATAACCAGCAGATTTTCCAGATTCAGTGTCCAATCTGTGGATGTCTTAAAAATCATTACCTTTTTTCCTGCCAGCAGCCCGCGGATGTCCATCAGGGATTCCCCCAAAGCCCAGATCGACATTACAAAAAATGTCGTAAGGAGTACCAGCGGCGAAAGGCCTGCCACCCCGGTAATCATCATCGCCAGCTTCTGGGCTTCCTGCCTTTTCTGGCTGTCCGACATAATGTGCATCAGGTTTAGGCCTTCCCGGATTGCCAAGAGGCGGTTTACCACAAAGACAAGATTTTCTTCATCCAGCTTTTTCCCGCCAACCAGGTATTCTACCTCATAAGCCAATCCGCCGGTGCCGTCTACCCCTACCTCCTGCCCGTTTTTGTCTTTCTCCCTCTCGCCCCCTGCCGGAAAATAGCGGAAGAACTTTCCGCAGTATTCATTTACCAGAAGATGGTCAAAAAGGGAAATACCCCTTGCCCCATTTATCGGCATTCCGCTTTCGGAAGGCAGTTCCGGCGTTCCCAAAACGCCTGTGGAAACCTTGGCACCGTTTGGAAGCACAAGTTCCAATATTCCGCTGCGGTATAGCTTCTCCACCTGTTTCAGCCATCCCTCTTTTTCCTTATCCTTCACCCCATGGGAAAAAGAGAGCGGATGAATTGCCAGCTGTTCAAAATGCCGGGCTACTGGTGACCACAACGCCTCCAAATCAGGCCCTTCATCATCCTCATCATCCTCGCTTTCCCATTCTTCAATGATCCGCTCGACTTCCTCAGATTCCCGGATCACCGCTTCTATAAGGGCAACCTGCTCATGTGACTGGCTTTCTAGCGCTTCCACCTCCTGCCGCCGTTCTCCGTCCTGGTCTACATACGCTTCAAACTCCCGGATCTCCCGGTCCAGCTGGCTCTCCACCTGGCTGCTGCACCGGCCGCCCTCCCCCTCAAACATCTCCCGGCTGTCCTGCAGTTTTGCCGCCAAGGCATCCGCCTGCCTCCGGTAATTCTTCACAAGCCCCGGCATTCTTTTTACTTCCTTAATTAAGGATGCCGCCACCTGGCGGAAACCTGCACCGTCATAGCTTCTCAGCCTGGCCAGGCCTTCCCGCTTTTTCTCCGTCTGCTTTGCCTGGCTTTCACTGATTGCTTCCAACGATTTTTCTAGTTTCAGGGCATCATCTGCATGGCCTCTGTAAGTCTCTGCCACCGCCTTTACCGCCTCTGCCTCTTCGCCGTCTGCCCACAGCCCGTCAACCGTGTCCTCGTTAAAATCCATATCCCAGATACCGTATTTCATATAGTCTAAGATCTCTTCCTCCAGGTATGCCCCGTTTTGGTCTGTCGCCCTTTTCCATTCTTCAACCTTAGCTGACTGCAATTCGATCGGATACCAGTTTTTTGTATCCAGGTAAGACTGCAAAAAAAGAGAAAAATCCGCCTCCAGTTCTTCCTCCTGCTCGTATTCCGCAAACAGCAGGCGGTAACTGTCCCATAGCCGGCGGTGGTACTGGCTGAACACGGAGTCCATCGCCGAGGCTGCTGCCGTCTGCAGATACCACCTGGCCCCGGCCGTCCTTGAAGACTCCAACAGCCCGCAAAACAGCGCGAATACGCACATCATAACCATACTGATAAAAATCGTAACCTGCCCCCTTGCCTCCCTCATATCCGCGCTGCCTCCTTTCCGGCTTTTCTTTATTAATAGACTTCCTTAGACTGGCTGTTTATTTCCTTAAAAATATCCTGCAGCAGCTTGTTAATCTGTCCCTTGAATACAATAACCAGGCCGATCAGAACCACCAAGATCA
Organism: bacterium 1XD21-70; assembly: GCA_003669055.1. GTDB lineage: Bacteria > Bacillota > Clostridia > Lachnospirales > Lachnospiraceae > Brotaphodocola. The sequence continues at coordinate 69,607 of RAYB01000006.1, read as the reverse complement.
AGACTACCTCGATCACGCCGACACCATCTTCTTCTAGCATAAAAGCCCGTATTTCCTGTGCGATATTCTGTAATTTCATATTTGAACCTCCTTGGCTATATTTATTATCCCATTGTCATCATTGCCGGCACCATAATCATTACCATGATAATCCCCAGCATGAGGAATAACGGCATCAATAGTTTCGTACCCGCTTCTTCTCCTAAACGGCGTGCCAGATTTTTCCGCTGCTCCAGGGCATCCGCCATCTCTGTCTGCAAGATCGCCCGCATGTTTTTTGTCCCTGAACGGCGGTTTTGCTCCAACAGCCCACTCAGCTTTAAGTATGGCTGCAGGCGGCACCTTCTTCCAAACTCCTGATATGCTTCCCCCTCCGCCATACCGCTCTGCATCTGATAGTAAGTCCTCCTCATTTCCTCATAGGCCGCCCGTGCCTTTTGCTTTCCTTGCCCCTGTGCCGACTCATAATCCAGGACAATCCGCCCCCAGGCATTGCGCACTGTCAGCCCGGCTCCGATCAATACCATCAGCTTGGAAAGCACATCGGAATAATCCAGCAATAGTTCCCTCTCCCTTTTCTGTCTCTGCTGCTTCTCCTCACTCTGCCCCCGCACCGCCAAAAGCACTGCCAGGATCACCCCGACCAGGATAATCGTCCCATAGCCTTCCTGTTCCTTTGCCTGGTATTGCAGGCTTTTCCCCTGGAAGCTGTCCGGCAGCGCCAGCCAGGCTTCCTCCTGGCATGCCTCCTCCTTCTGCTGCAGTTCCTTTTGGAATTCCGCAACCCTTTGTTCCTCCCGGCTACGTATGGGCGGGAGGATCCGCACCGGGATTTCATAATTCTGGCGGTATTCTCCGGCTGAAAGTTCCACAGACAGAACCACCTGCCATGCTGTCTCCACCTCCTCTCCCAATTTTCCCGAGGCATCTAATATCTCCGGTTCCGGGGAATACCAGCGCAGCCTCACCCCTTCCTCCACCCGTGAGGGCAAGCGCAGGTCACTCCTCACTTCCATCAGGGAAGGATTCTCACCCCGGATCCGTGCCTCCATCTTGCCCATGACCTCCTCAAAGGCATCCAGCGCCTCCTCTTCCTTATATCTCTGGGGCTTTACCTGGACATCCACTGCCACCGCCTCCTCGCACAAGCCCTCCACCCACAGCCGGTATTCCTGCTCCTCCCCTCCATAGCCGTCTCTCAGGATATGCCCTTCCTCTGACACCACATCCTGTCCCTCTGCCCCTAAAGTAAGGCTCCCGTACAAAACCATGCTTCCCAGGATACAGGCCGCAGGCGCCAGCCATGGTTTTTTCCTGCATTTTTTATCGTTTTTGCCCTCTGCTTTTGTCCTTTCTCCCCTCCTCATTTTTCACACCTCAATCTCCAGTATCTTCTTTGCCAATATATAAGAAACCAAGTACATGGCCAGGCAAATGCTCATCAGCACCCTTCCTAAGCCGCTTCCGTACATCTGCCCAAAAAATCCGGGAGAAGCGCTTTCCACATAAAACACAATAAAAAACGGAATCATATTCATGACTTTCTGCTCAAACTGCCGGGATGCCGTCATGGTAAGGATCTCCTCCCTCACCTGCATCTTGTCCCGGATAATCTCCGCAGTGTGGCGCATAATGCCGCCCAAATCCCCGCTGCTGCGCTTTGCCACCGAAAAAACCTCCGCAAAATTCTGCACATCCTCCAACCCGCTTCTCTTTGCAAAATCCTCCAATACCCGCTCTACGGAACGGTTCGTGCGGATCTGCTGCACCATAAATGCAAATTCCCGGACAATCATCCCTTCGTTCCCGAACAGCATGGCCAGTTCCTCCACGCTTGCCGCCAGTGCATTCTCAATTGAATAGCCTGCACTCAGAGACGAAGCCAGCACCATCATGCTCTCCTTAAACTGCCCTGCCAGTTCTTTTTTGCGTCCCTCCAGCCGCCTCCTCTTCTCCAATACCGGCCCGGCCAAGGCACAGGGGAGCATCCACAAGAAAATCCTCATGCTCCGGTAAAAGGTAAAGGATAAAAGCCCGCATGCCGCCACGCCTTTCCCCAGCCCGGCAGCAAATTCCCATGCCTTCAGCCGGTAGCAATTATAATTGGTAGCCTGCTGCTTTAAGTTTTCCGACTGCCTGGAGTGTACCGACCTTTTTGAGTCGGCCGCAAACGTTTCTCGTTCCTCCTGGTTCTTCCTCGAACCGGAACAGGGGATTGAGCCGTATTTCCCCTTCCTCATAATTTCCCACCTCCACAATCTCCAGCACCTTCCTCGTGCGATCCCGCAGCCTCCCTAAATGCACCAGGATATCAATGGCCGATGCAATCTGGCTGCGTACCGCAGGAAGCGGCAGATCCGCCCCCATCAATGCCATGGTCTCCAACCGCGACAGCATATCCCGCGGGCTGTTGCCATGGCCGGTGGAAAGGCTGCCCGCGTGCCCGGTGTTCAATGCCTGCAGCATATCCAGGCACTCCTTCCCGCGCACCTCACCGACCACAATCCTATCCGGCCTCATCCGCAGCGACGCCCGGATCAAATCACTGATCTCAATCGCCCCATCCCCTTCTGCATTGGCATTGCGGGTCTCTAACCGTACCAGGTTAGGAATCTGCCGGATCTGAAGTTCCGCAGAATCCTCGATGGTGATAATCCTCTCTGCCGCCGGGATAAAGCCGGACATTGCGTTTAAAAATGTCGTTTTCCCCGACCCCGTCCCCCCGCTGATAAAGAGGTTGTACCCGGATTTAACCAACATCTCCAAAAAACCTGCCGCTTCCTTGGTCAGGGAATTCATGGCAATCAGCTTTTCTGCCGTAATCGGTTCCGGGAATTTTCTTATCGTGACTACCGGGCCGTCCAGCGCTACCGGCGGCAGTACTACATGGACACGGGCGCCGTTTTCCAGGCGGGCATCTGCAATCGGATGTGAGACATTGACCGTGCGGTTGATCCGGCTGACAATCTGCTGGATCATATCCTCCAGCTGCTCTTCCCTCTCAAATCCATGCTCCCAGCGGCTGATCGCCCCCTTCTTCTCTACAAAAATATGATCCTTGCCATTCACCATGATTTCTGTTACCTGCGGGTCATCGACTAATTCCTGCAAAATATCCAGCCTCCGGAAGGCATCATATAGCCTTGTCCGCAATTCCAGGCGTTTCCTCAGCGGAAGATAATGCCCTGTGGCTTCCTCCTCTATATTCCTCTGGATACAGGCATTCAGTTCCTCCTCCTCAATCCGGTTCTGGTTCTGCAGTTCCTTCCGGATCTGACCCTTGAGCCGTTCCAGCATGCTGTTTTCCTCATTCATCCCCCTCTCCTGTGTCATTTGCTATTCCCGCCTCTCCCTTTTAACAGGTTCCGGGCAAAATCCCCCATCTCTCCCCATAGCAGCTGTTCCAGATAAGTTTCTGCCTGCCAGGCTGCCCCCGGACGCGGCAGTTTCAGCAGCTGTACCCGTTCCCGCAAATGCGCCCGCCCGCATAACTCCAGGTAATCCTGCCAGGCACTTATCTTCGCCGCCGACACACAGTCCTCTTTTATGGGTGTGTAGATCACATCACATAACTCCAAAAGCGGTTCCAACCCTCTCCCTAGGTGCCCGATATCTGCCAAAAGCACTTGATAAATGCCGTCGGCTGCTATCTGTGCCGTCAGCCTGGCCAGTTCCTCGCCCCGCAGTTCTGCCAGATCCTCCGCATAAACCGCAGGCGGTATATAGTCCAGCCCTCCCCAGTTATGTACCACTGCTCCTAAACGCATGCGTGTATAATCCCCCTGCCGGTAATCATAGATCAGGTCGGAAAGGCTTGTCGCATACTCGGTTCCGGTAAGCCTAGAGAGTCCGGAGTGTTCCTCCATGCTTATGAGCAATACCTGGGATTCCTTAGCAAGGATCTGCCCCAGTGTCATGCAAAACCCTGTTTTCCCGCACCGGCTGACCGGGGAATACACACCGATGACCATGCTTTTCTTCCCCGCCGCCATCAGTGGGATCTGCTCTGGCTGTACCTTATAGCAGGCCATCACCTCCCGTAGGACTGCATCCGATGCCTGGTATTTATATACCACCGGGTTCTCCTCTGCCATTGCCTCCTTACTTTCTGCTAAGCGTACCGTCTGCTTCACCTTCACCTGTGTAAGCTGAGCCTTGTCCACCTCATCTCCCACCAGCAGCAGTTCCAGCTGCTGCTGCCTGGAAAATGCCTCCAGCTTTGCAATGCTTGTAAACGCGACTACCGTAAACGGGATCTGTTCCTTCTGGTTGGCAAATTCTGCAAAGCGGTCCGCATAGAACGGATCCGCATCATAGACTCCCATAATCCTTTTCATAAAGCTCCTTTCTTTCATCTCCCCATCCACACAGACACTGCCCCCGATACCATCAGGTAAAGGTAAGTGCCTGCTGCCATGCAAGGCGCCAACGGTATTGTCCGCTCCGGGTCTTTAAGCGCCCCGTCTCCATATACCTCAACTTTTTTTGTCTGAAATAGCCGCATGAAATATGCAGTAAGATAAACAAGATGTGTTTTCAGACTTTTGTTGTGCCACAGGCGGCACAACGACCAACATGCCCCAACCGCCATCCCGGTGAGGATCGCTTCCATCCCAGCCTCCATGCCCAGGTACCCGGCGATCAATGCCATCAGCTTCCCGTCCCCGGCTCCCATCATCCGCAGCCGGAATAGCAAAAACGCCAAAGCCAGAACCACTGCGGCGGCAGGGAAAAAAACTCTCCCCCGGCACCATATCCCTGCCGCTGTCCCGGCAAGCAGCCACCAATTGCGGATCTTGCCCTCCGTAGCGTCCGTCCAGGCCGCCCCTGCCAGGATCAGGCAAAATATCCCTGTTTTTACGTGCTTCACCCCCTTTGCTGTCTTAAATTCTCCCTGTTTTCCGGAAAATATGCTGATAATGCTTCGGCTGCCTTAAAGACCTCCCGTCCCTTAGGCAATCAGGTAAACCAGAAACGCTGCACCTCGAATTGGTGCTGATGTATTTCATTATGCACATTCTACCGGCTTCTGTCAATACTTTTTTTAATTTATTTTATTATTTTGTTTTATGCACTTCCTCCAAAGCTTTCCATCCTATCCGTATTTTTTTGTTGACGTTACCCTTTTTTAGTGGTAAAATGTTTTCAGTTTAAATTTTTAAACCAAGGAGGGCTTTATGGCGGACTCCCAAAAACCAACCGATGCCAAACGGCTGGATGCCTATTTCCATGAATGCATGCCACTGTTTATCGCACTGGGTGACGAGATGCGCCTGAACATTATTGAGATCCTAAGCCATGCCGCCCAGAACGGGAAGCGGAACGGGCTGAATGTCAATGAGATCACGAGCCAGGTCAGCTTATCCCGGCCGGCCATCTCCCACCATCTAAAGATTTTGAAGGATTCCGGCCTGGTCAAGGTCCAAGAGTCCGGCACTTCCAATTACTACCGGCTGACGCTTAAGGAATCCACCCAGCGCCTGATGAAGCTGGGTTTTATGGTTGAGGATGTCCTCTCCCCGGAATAATCCCTTTCCGGGTGACATTTTTTCACAATCCCTGTATAACTTTCCATTTCCGGAAAATACTATATCCTATCAAGATTATCAGACAGGAGATAGGATTATGAAAACAGGGCTTTTACCAAAACGCAGGCAGAGCCTGCCGCCAGAAAACCAGGAACTGATTGAAGAGATCGACCGCACACGGAACACGATCGAGTCTGCCCGGAACCATTTTGAACAGGTGGTGGATCCGACGCTGATCGACTGTTATATCTACGAATTGAAGGCGGCACAGCTCCGGTATCAGTTTCTGCTCAGACGCTTCAAATTATTAGAGGGGCTCTGACCGATTATTTGTATCTTTCAGGAGGTTTACATCAATGAGTATTTGGTACGAAAAGGCTGTATTTTACCACATGTATCCGCTGGGCATGACCGGCGCGCCCAAAGAAAACCAGGATTTAGAAAGCGTTCCTTCCAAACGGTTTGAAGAATTGGATCTCTGGGTAGCCCATATGGAAGAATTGGGCTGCAATGCCCTTTATATCGGCCCGCTTTTCGAGTCGTCCTCCCACGGCTATGACACCCGTGACTACAAGCTGACAGACCGGCGCCTGGGAACGAATGAAGACTTTGCCGAATTTGTAAAATTGTGCCATGAGGCCGATATCCGTGTGGTGGTTGACGGCGTATTTAACCATACTGGCCGTGAGTTTTTTGCCTTTCAGGATATTCAGCAAAAAAGAGAAGCTTCCCCTTATGCCGGCTGGTACAAAGGTGTCAATTTCGGCTGGCAGAGCCCCCTGGGAGACTCTTTTGGCTATGAGGCCTGGCAGGGGCATTATGAACTTCCCTGCCTCAACCTCCAGAACCCGCAGGTTAAGGAATACCTTTTCGATGTGATCCGCTTCTGGATCGACGAATTTGACATTGACGGTATCCGCCTGGACTGTGCCAATGTGCTGGATTTCCAGTTTATGGCGGAACTGCGCCAGCAGACGGCTGGCATGAAGGAGGATTTCTGGCTGATGGGCGAGGTAATCCACGGCGACTATTCCCGCTGGGCCAATCCCGGGATGCTCCATTCCGTCACCAATTACGAGCTACATAAAAGCTTGTATTCCGGGCTGAATGACCACAATTTCTTTGAAATTGCCCACAATGTACGGCGCTTGGAGGCCATCGGCACAAAATTATATACCTTCGTTGACAACCATGACGAGAACCGGATTGCCAGCAAGCTGAAAGAAAAAGCACACCTGCCGCTTGCCTATCTGCTCTTGTTTACCTTGCCCGGCATCCCTTCTGTCTACTACGGCGGGGAATGGGGCGTGGAGGGAATGCGCACCAACAACAGCGACACCCAGTTACGCCCGCAAATTGCCATAGCAGACAGCAAACGGCTGCACTGCAGCCTGACAGACTATATTGCCCGGCTGGCACACATCCATACCACCCAGCCGGAATTTGCCGGCGGGCGTTACCAGGAACTGCTGCTGACCAACCGCCAGTATGCCTTTGCCCGCCATGCGGACGGCTCTGCGGTTATCACGGCAGCCAACAATGACTCCCAGCCCGCGGATCTCGCCATACCGGTTCCTTTCAAGGCATCCCTGGCAGAAAACCTGATGGACGGTTCCATCATCCCTATAAAAGACGGCAAGCTTACTATCACATTACCGGGCAACGAGGGGGTTGCCTTAAAGATCAGGGAGGATAAATAATATGGCTGGCAAAAGCAAAAAGCCGGTAGGAACCGGCATTATCAGCGAGATGGACCGCTATCTGTTCGGCAACGGCACACATTATGAGATTTATGAGAAGCTGGGAGCCCACCCCATGGCATATAAGGGGAAAAATGGTATTTATTTCGCTGTTTGGGCACCCCATGCCGCTGCCGTCAGCGTTGTCGGCGACTTTAACCACTGGGATCCGGAGGCCACCCCCATGGAAATGCTGGAAACCTCTGGTATCTACGAGTGTTTTGTCCCCGGACTGGGAATTGGTGAATTATACAAATATGCCATCACTACCCCTGCCGGTAAAGTACTTTTCAAGGCCGACCCTTATGCCTTCCAGTGCGAATACCGTCCGGGGACGGCATCGGTGACCAGTGACCTCTCTGGTTTTAAATGGAATGATGCCTCCTGGATAAAGAAACGCCAGGAATGTATTCCCGAGGAATCCCCTATGAGCATCTACGAGGTTCATCTGGGATCCTGGAAGAAAAAAAACCGGCCTGAGAGGGAAGGCTGCTACACCTACAAGGAGGCGGCCCATGAGCTGGCGGACTATGTAAAAGACATGGGATATACCCATGTGGAATTGATCGGGATCGCGGAACACCCTTATGACGGCTCCTGGGGCTATCAGGTGACCGGCTACTATGCCCCAACCTCCCGTTACGGCGATCCTAAAGAGTTTAAGTATTTTGTTAATTACCTACATAAGAAAGGGATCGGGGTGATCCTCGACTGGGTGCCTGCACATTTCCCGCGGGATGCCCACGGATTGGCTGACTTTGACGGGCAGCCTCTCTACGAATATGCAGATTCCCGCAAGGGCGAGCACCCTGACTGGGGAACCAAGGTTTTTGATTATGAGAAACATGAGGTCACCAATTTCCTCATTGCCAATGCCCTTTATTGGATCGGGGAATACCATGTGGATGGCCTCCGGGTAGATGCCGTCGCCTCCATGCTCTATCTGGACTACGGCAGGAAGGACGGCCAATGGGTGGCCAATAAGTATGGCGGCAACCAGAACCTGGAAGCAATTGAATTCTTCCACCACCTAAACAGCATCGTCAAAACCCGCGGCCAGGGCGCCATGGTCATCGCCGAGGAGTCAACTGCCTGGCCTGCCGTCACCCATGACCTCAAAGACGGAGGCCTTGGCTTCACCTTCAAATGGAATATGGGCTGGATGCATGATTTTCTGGAGTACATGAAGTTAGACCCCTATTTCCGCAAATATAACCACAATAAGCTGACCTTTGGCCTCACCTATTTTACCAGTGAAAACTTTATCCTGGTATTGTCCCACGATGAGGTTGTCCATCTAAAGTGCTCCATGATCAACAAAATGCCTGGTTACCACGCAGATAAATTTGCCAATCTGAAGGTGGGCTATACATTTATGTTCGGCCATCCGGGCAAAAAACTCCTGTTCATGGGACAGGATTTCGGCCAGCTCCATGAATGGGATGAAAAGGTCAGCCTTGACTGGTACCTTACCGAGGAGGAGGAACACAAAAAACTCCAAGATTATGTCCGTGACTTGTTACACATTTATCAAAAATATCCAGCCATGTATGAGGCTGACGAGGATTGGGACGGCTTCCAATGGATCAATGCCAATGACGGTGACCGCAGCATTTTCAGTTTTATGCGCCGGGCAAAGGACCATAAAAAGAGCCTGATCTTTGTCTGCAACTTTACCCCCATGGAACGCCCCGATTACCGCCTCGGCGTACCCCAGAAAGGCAGCTATACCCTGCTGTTGGATAACCGGCACGGCCTGTATCAGCCATCGGAGAAGCCCCCGGTTATCCGCGCCGCCAAACAGGAATGTGACGGCCAGCCCTATTCCATCAGCCTGCCGCTTCCTGCCTATGGAACTGCAATCCTGCGTTTTACCTGATAGCAAGAGGAAAATTCTCTCCAAGCCATAAATGTGACAATAGGCAGGTGAGATTTTGTTAAAAATTTATCAAAAAAACAAGTGACATTCTTCCCGGTTTGTAGTAGAATAAAGTTGATCGGCCATTGGTTATATCCGTAACAAAAAAGGAAGGAGAGTTATGTATGGCAAGAGAGTTAATATCCAAAAATGCGACCAAAAGCGTATACCGCGACGGTGACAAGGCAATCAAATCTTTCTGCAAGGGATTTCCCAAGGCAGAGGTGTTAAACGAAGCCTTAGTCAGTGCCCGGGTGGAAGAGATCGGCGGAATCAATATCCCCGCTACCCTGGCAGTTTCCGTTGACGAGGACGGATGCTGGTCCATTACCAAAGACTTCATTGACGGCAAAACCCTCAAACAGCTGATGGATGAGAATCCTGATAAGCTGGATGAGTACATGGAGCAGATGGTTGACTTACAGTTGACAATTCATTCCAAGGTCTGCCCCTTACTGAACAAACTCAAAGACAAGATGATCCGGCAGATTTCTGACGTGGAAGGATTAAACTCTGTCAATCGTTATGACCTCCTGACAAGATTGGATGGTATGCCCAAACATGTAAAGCTGTGCCATGGAGATTTTCAGCCCAGCAACATCATCGTAACCGATGACGGCTCCATGTATGTGCTGGACTGGGTTCATGCGACCCAGGGCAATGCCAGCGCGGATGCCGCCCGCACCTATCTTCTGCTGTGCCTGGAGGATCAGGGACGGGCAGATAGGTATATGGAACTGTTCTGTGAGAAAACAGATACAGACCGCCGCTATGTGCAGCAGTGGCTGCCGCTGGTAGCTGCCGCGCAGCTGACCAAACACCGCCCTGAGGAAGCAGAATTGCTTCACAAATGGGTGGACATCTGTGATTACCAGTAAGCCGATTTTTTCACCCGGAGGGATCTTGCCGATTGCGGCGGGGTCCCTTTTGTTGTATACTATCCACATAGGCAAAATTTACAGGAAAACATCAAGAAAAGGAGCGGGGACTATGCAGACAATTTTAGTATGTGATGACGATAAGCAGATCGTGGATGCGATTGACATATACCTGACTGGGGAAGGCTTCCAGGTTATAAAGGCTTATGATGGGTATGAAGCACTGGAAATATTGGAGAACCAGCCGGCAGACCTTATGATTGTGGATGTCATGATGCCGGGGTTAGACGGCATCCGCACCACCTTAAAGGTACGTGAGACCAGCAGCATCCCCATCATCATCCTCTCTGCCAAATCGGAGGACACGGATAAGATCCTGGGGCTGAACATCGGCGCGGATGACTATCTGTCCAAACCGTTCAGCCCTTTAGAACTGGTTGCCAGGGTCAAATCCCAGCTCCGCCGCTATACCCAGCTTGGGAATATGAACCAGCAGGCCAGCGACCAGGTATATAAATGCGGGGGGCTTGCCATCAATGACGATACCAAGGAGGTATGGGTGGATGACGACCCTATCAAGCTGACGCCAATCGAGTATAATATCCTGCTTTTGCTAGTCAAAAATGCCGGAAAAGTATTTTCTATTGACGAGATCTATGAACAGATCTGGAACGAGGAAGCCATTGGCGCCGACAATACGGTGGCTGTCCATATCCGCCATATCCGGGAGAAGATCGAGATCAATCCCCGGGAACCGCGTTACTTAAAAGTGGTATGGGGTGTAGGCTATAAGATTGAAAAACAATAGGAGCAGCTATGAAATTCAAAGACTACTCACTGCTGATCAAAAAAAATATTGCTGTCCTTTTGCATCTCATCTTCCTGACTTTGGCCGTCGGCGGGATCAGCATTATATATCTGAATATTGGAGCCGGATCCGGGCTTTCCTGGCTTCGGGACCGTTCTTATGAGGATTCACCCCAGTTTACGGCACAGTTCCAGAAGGATTTGGATAACATTTTCCGCTATGTCTCTTACCGCGACGTTTTTGAGGAGGACGGTTCCCTGGATCTCTCCAGCCAAATGTTCTCCATCAGCCGGGGCGACGGGCCGGAGATCATCTATACATTGGAGGAGGTGCTTCGCTACGCGCGCAGCCAGGGCTTCTATCTGAACAGTAATTTTGATGTTGCCAGCGACCTCCTGGTATACGACAATGCCGCCACTGCCAAGGACTGCCGCATCAACTGGCGGGCTTACATGACGGACCAGCAGATCACGGAGCCCGGTGATGCCTACACCTCGCTCTTAGAACTGTCCCGCGAGGTCTTAAACTGCCTCGGTTTTTACTATAAAGTCCATTACCGGATGATTGCCAACCCTTCCAATCTCTACTTCCGTATTCAGTATGATGATGAGGATGAGCAGCTTTTGTATACAAATGCCGAGGGGCTCTCCCTGGCACAGCTGCGGCAGCTGGGGGCTTATTGTTATATGGACAGCCATTCTGCTGTCATTGACACCAACCTTTTGGAACTCCCCTCCAATATGACTGCCTCCATGGAAAAGAATAATTTTTATGATGCCGAACATTATTACATAATGGCTGCCGTGGATACCAGCTATGCTGCCGACGATATCTATGCCGAAAATGCGGCTCTCTACCAACAATTGCGCGGGCGCATCCTGGAAGGGCTTTTGGGGCTGGCAATCGGCATCATTGGCTGCCTGACCTCCTTATATTACCTGATCCTCGTGTCTGGCTATAAGCACAAAGGCAGCCCCTCACCGTCCCTTTCCGGTTTTGACCTGGTCTATACGGAGTGTTTTGTCCTCCTTGCCGGGATTTTCACCATGTTCGCTATGTTTTTAGGCGAAAAAATCGGTTACCGCGTGATGCATCTGCTGGTGGCAGAATCCTCTTGGGAATACGCCGAACGCATGATGTCTGCGATTATCATCTATGGGTGTGTAGTTATTTCCGGTTTCAGCCTGCTGCGCCGTTATAAATGCAGGCAGCTTTGGGCAAACAGCCTTACCTTCCACATCCTGCAGAACATCAACCTGTATTTTGTGCACCGTTCCTTCAGCCACCGCCTGTTCTGCGGCTTTTTCGCTTTCGTCCTGGCTCAGCTTTCCGGTGCCGCCCTGTTTTTGCTGTCTGTCTCCCACTGGCACCTTCCTCTGGCTAAGTTTGCCGCCCTGGCGCTCTTTGCCTCCCTGCTGGCAGTAGATTACCTTACTTTCCAGAAAATGTTTTTATCGGTCAGGCAGGAGGACAAGATCGCCGATGCAATCGCCAAAATCGCCGGCGGCGATACCTCCTACCAGATGGAACTGGACGGCTTGTCCGGCAAAGAACTGGCCACTGCCCGCATGATCAACCGCATTGGTACCGGCCTGGAACGCGCACTCCAGGAAAAGGTCAAAAGCGAACGCCTCAAAGCAGACCTGATTACGAATGTATCCCATGATATCAAGACTCCCCTGACATCGATTATCAATTATGTGGACTTAATCAAGCGGGAACAGGTACAAAATAAAAAAGTCCAGGAATACCTGGTGATCCTCGAACAGAAATCCCAGCGTTTAAAGACCCTGACGGAGGATCTGCTGGAAGCATCAAAAGCAAGTTCAGGCACCTTAAAGCTGGAAATGATGCAGCTTGACCTGGTAGAGATGATCTGGCAGACCAACGGGGAGTTTGAAGAGAAATTTTCAGAAAGAGATCTGGAACTGGTGCCGGGTCTCCCCAGCCACAGCATCATCATCGAGGCAGACGGGCGCCATCTCTGGCGTGTCCTGGAAAACCTCTATAACAATGCATTTAAATATGCCATGGAGCATAGCCGGGTTTTTGCCGAGGTTACCTGTGAAAACGAGTACGCCTATTTCACCATCAAAAATGTTTCCGCACATCCGCTGAATATCAGTTCCGATGACCTGACCGAACGTTTTGTCCGGGGGGACGTCTCAAGGACTACCGAAGGCAGCGGGCTTGGCCTTTCTATTGCCCAGAGCCTGACCAAGCTGCAGGGCGGAACCTTTGAGATACTGGTGGACGGAGATTTATATAAAGCCCGCATAGGCTTTAAGATTGTTAAAAAATAGCCGGCTAAAAAGGCAGGATATGGGTTGTGATCCCATGCCCTGCCTTTTATTGTAAAACATAATTGATGTTTACCCGAAAATCCTCCAGCCGCAAATAAAGTTATTCCTCCACCAGGAACTTAAAGAACGGTGCACCACCCTGCCGTTTCCGGAGGAGGCGTCCACCACGGTGCCGCCCTCTGCCACGATGCCCACATGGCCGCTGACGACAATGATGTCACCGGCACGCAGGTTTGAAAAACTGGTAATCTTCGTGTAGCGGCCCACACTGCGCCATCCGGACGAAGTGATATAGCTTTGCCGCACCCCAACCTGATTCAGGCACCAATATACAAATCCGGAACAGTCAAAAGAATTCGGGCCCTTCGCCCCCCATACATAGGGCGAACCCAGCTTGGATTTTGCCACCGAGATCAAAGCACTCGCACTCCCGGAGGCCGTCCCGGTATTTGGCATGCCGCCGCCGGAGGAGGAACTGCTCCCGCCTGTCTGGGTCCGGCCTCCGGAAGAACTGCCGGAACTCCCTGTGGTCTGCCGGGGTGCATTGGCCGGTGCCCGCTTCGCCCCTCCCCCTGTCAGCATCGCCATCGTCTGTGCCCCGACCGCGCCGTCAACCGACAGGTTGTTTGTCCTCTGGAAAAGTTTTACGGCATTCTCCGTGATCTCGCCGTAATATCCGGTAACATTGCCGGAATGGATATATCCCAGCTTGCTCAGCATGTCCTGAACCTTGGAAATCGTATCGCCGCTGTCCCCAAGCCGTAACCCGTTTGGTACCGCCATATCGCTGTTAAGCGCAATCCGCGTGGACGGCCCTAAGTATCCGTCCACCACCTGGTCGTTCCGGGATTGGAATTGCTTCACTGCCATCACCGTATCATTGCCATAATTCCCGTCCGGCTCCGAGGTCATATAGCCCAGGAGTTTTAAGCGCTTCTGTGCTGCCAGAACCACATCGCTGGTCTCCCCAAAAGAAAGCATATTGGGCTTTACTTCCTCACTGTATAGCAGGTTCATGGTCTTTCTTCCCACTTTTCCGTCCTGGTCAAGCGCATTGACCTCCTGCATCTTCTTAACCGCGGTTTCCGTGCTGTCGCCGAAATGCCCGGTTACCATGTCTGCCGTTGCCAGGTACCCTAACTCGTAAAGCCTCTGCTGGATCCTGCCGATGTCGTCGCCTTCATCCTCTTTCTGAGCCGCATAATACTTGGCTTCCGGTGAAAGGATTGCCTTTAGGGTATTCGGGCCGATTACCCCGTCCTGTGCCAGCTTATTCTGCCTCTGGTAGATCTTCACTGCGTTCATCGTCACATCGCCATACAGATCCGTAGGTTCGTCCGTATCCATAAACCCAAGCATCATCAGGCGTTCCTGCAGTTTTACCACTACCGGGTGCTGCATCCCCGGGCGCAGATAATCCGGGATCGGATCCGTATATTCTGCCGACACCCCCTCCACGGAAGGCAAAAGCGGCCCGTCCGGGGTCAATGCCATCACTGTCTCATCCGCCTCGGTAGGGCTTAATGTCTCATCTAACAGCACTATCTTCTGGACAGTGGTTTCTGTCTCCTCCACCTGCTGTTGCTTGCAGCCTGCCAGGCTGGCAATCAGCCCGACAGCCAGGGCCGTGATCATAGCTTTCCCTGCCGACCTCTTTCTCCTGGTAAAATCAATCAAATTGTCACCTTCTCTTTCTGCTTCTTTTCTCCTCTGTCGAATATTGTTTATTTTAGCACAACCTCCCGCCAGATTACAACACCTAAATTGTTTTCCTTTTTCTTATAAATTTTTTCGATTTTGGTCATAATTCCCTTCCTCCCTTCATATGATAATAATAAAGTTATCTTTGCATAAAAAAGTACTTCACAATAAACATAAGGAGAGGAAAAATGGAAAAAACACAATATTCCATATCGGAAGCCGGCAAACTAGTTGGGGTGGAATCCCACGTGCTCCGCTACTGGGAAGACGAACTGCAGCTTGACATACCGCGAAACGGAAAAAGCCACCGCTGCTATACGGAATTACATATTCGCCTGTTCCAAAAGATTAAAGAATTGAAAGAGAAGGGATACCAGCTGAAAGCGATTGAGCAGGTTCTGAAAAAAATGATTGACGGTGACGAGGACATCAGCCCGGATCAGGTATTGGAACAAAATGCAGTAAATATTTTAAAAGAAGGAAGTGCAGGGAACGAGATGGAAGATGAGACTAATTTAAAAACAATACCAAAAACAGAAACCACTGCCATCACTTTCAATCCGGAAAAAATGGAACAATTCCAGCAGATTATGAATCAGATTATAGGCCGGGCTGTGGGACAGGCCATCCAGGAAAACAATGAGGCCTTAAGTGACGAGATCAGCCGCCAGGTCAACGATAAAATGGTACAGGAACTTGAGTATATGATGCGGGTCAATGACGAACGGGCCGAAGAACGCTTTAAAGCCCTGGATGAAACCCTTCGGGCTTACCAGAAAGAAAGTAAAGGAAAAGCCGAGGCAGCCGCCACCAGGCTCCCGTTCTTCAAACGCAAAAAATTCGGGCGCAGCGGAAAAAAATTATAAACGCTGTCCCTCTCCCCTGCAATGTAATACGCCGGCTATCCAGCCGGCGTTCCTTTTCCCCAAATTACCTGGCCAGGTTCACAAACTTCGTGTACTCTGGCTGCCACAACAGATTTACTGTGCCGATCGGGCCGTTCCTCTGCTTTGCAATGATCACCTCTGCAATATTCGGGGTATCCGTATCTTTATTGTAATAGTCATCCCGGTATAAAAACATCACCACATCCGCGTCCTGCTCGATTGCCCCGGACTCACGCAGATCCGACAGCATCGGGCGGTGATCCTGCCTGCTCTCACAGGCACGGCTTAGCTGGGACAGTGCCAGCACCGGCGCATTCATCTCCCTCGCAAGTGCCTTTAAGGAACGGGAAATCTCTGAGATCTCCTGCTGCCGGTTATCATTCGTGCGCCCGCTGCCTGACATCAGCTGCAGATAGTCGATGATAATCATGCTCAGGCCATATTCCAATTTCATCTTCCTGCATTTTGATCGGAGTTCCGTGATCGAGATACCCGGTGTATCGTCAATAAACAGGCGTGAATTGCCGATTACCCCGATGCCTTCCACTATGGCGTCCCAATCTGCATCCGTCAGGTTGCCGGTACGCAGCTTTTGTGAATCCACATTAGACTCCATGGCCAACATACGGTTCACCAGCTGTTCCTTGGACATCTCCAGGCTGAATACCATGCATGGCTGTCCCCTGCGCACTGCTATATAGTCTACCAGATTCAGCACAAAGGCTGTCTTACCCATGGAAGGGCGGGCGGCAATCAGCACCAGATCCGAGGGCTGCATGCCGGAAGTTTTATAATCAAGGTCAATAAAACCGGTAGGGATCCCAGTCACTGTCCCGGGATTCTTTGAGGCCACCTCTATCTTTTCCAGCACATTCAGCGCCACCTGCCGGATAGGGACAAACTCCGCAGAATCACGGCTCTGGAGCAGGTCAAAAACGGATTTCTCCGTATCTGCTAAAATCTGTTCCAGGGGTTCCCGTCCCAAATAACAGCTGTTGGCAATCTCCTCCGTCACCTTGATCAGGCGCCTCATCACTGCCTTCTCCCGCACGATTTTGGCATAATACCCGGCATTTGACGAGATGAAAACCGATGTCAGGATATCCCTCACAAACTCCAGGCTGCTGACCTCTGGCGGGACATCTTTTTCCTTTAGGCGATCCTGGAGTGTAACTAGGTCAACCGGCTTCCCCTCATTGAACAGTTCTACCATGGCTCCGAACATGACCCCGTAAGCCCGCTGGTAAAAATCCTCCTCTGCCAAAGTCTCCGAGGCGGCAATAATCGCATCTTTATCCATCAGCATAGAGCCTATGACCGACTGTTCTGCTTCAATACTGTGCGGAAGTACCCGCTTCATCAGAGCTTCTTCCATATCCTATGCTTCCACAATCTTTACAGCCAGCTTCGCCGTCACATCTTTGTGCAGCTTCAGCGGCACTTCATGGGTTCCGAAGGTTTTTAACGGCTCCGGCAGAACCAGTTTTTTCTTATCGATCTCCAACCCCAGCTGATCCACGGCCGCTGCCGCAATCTCTTTTCCTGAAATGGAGCCAAATGCTTTGCCGCTCTCCCCCGCCTTCATGGAAAGGGTCACCGACTGCTTCTCTATCTTAGCTGCCAGTTCCTTTGCCGCCGCCAGCTGCTCCTCTGCCAGTTTCTTCTCATTTGCCTTCTGCAGCTTTAGGTCGTTAAGGTTCTTGCTTGTCGCTTCCACGCCCAGCTTTTTCGGCAGGATAAAATTCCGGGCGTACCCGTCATTCACCTTTACGATCTGACCCTTCTTTCCTAATGCCTTTACATCCTCCAGCAATACAATTTCCATTATGATATATCTCCTTTCTCAAGCATGCTGTCAATCACTTCTTTTACCCTGGCTTTTGCTTCTTCCACAGTAGCACCTTCCAGCTGTGCCCCGGCAACCGTCCGGTGCCCCCCGCCGCCAAGCTGTTCCATCATCACCTGGACATTTACTTCATCGATCGAACGGGCACTGAGGTAAATCTTGCCGTGGTACTCCGTCAGCACCACGGAAGCCTTAATCCCCTTGATATCCAACAACTCGTTCGCCGCCTGGGCACCCACAATCGTCGGGCTCTGCAGCCCCTCTGCCGGGCAGATACCGATGGAAAATGCATCCCGGTAAACCTCTGCCGAGGTAATCGCGGATGCTTTTGCCTTATATTCTATCATATCGTCACGGAACAGTTTACGCACCCGCGTAACATCCGCGCCGTTGCGCCGCAAAAATGCTGCCGCTTCAAATGTACGCACCCCGGTCTGGTTGGTAAAATTCAAGGTATCAATCACAATCCCTGCATACATGGCATCTGCTTCCGGCGGTTTGATCCGGATGTCATCCGCGATATACTGCAGCACCTCCGCTACCATCTCACAGGCCGAAGAAGCATAGGGCTCCACATAGGAAAGCACCGCATTGCTGATCACCTCGCTGCTCTGGCGGTGATGGTCCAGCACGACGATCGTCTTGACCATATGCAGAAGTTCCGGGGCATCCGTGATGCTGGGGCGGTTTACGTCTACCACCACCAGCATGGTATTATTGTCCACCAGCTCCGCCGCCTGGGCGCCATTTAAAAACAAATCCTCCGGGTATTCGGGGTTGCCCAGGAAACGGTCCATCATCGGCTGGACAGAGGTAGTCACTTCGTTGATCACAATATGTGATTTTTTGTTCAGGGAAGTGGCAATGCGGTAAATCCCGAGCGACGACCCGAAAGAATCGATGTCGCCCAGCTTATGCCCCATGATCAGCAGCCGATCCTTGGTTTCCATCAATTCCCGCAAAGCATGCGCCTTGACGCGGGCTTTGACCCGGGTGGACTTCTCCAGCTGCTGCGCCTTGCCGCCGTAATACTGGATCTTCCCGCCGTCCTTGACCACGGCCTGGTCACCGCCCCGCCCCAGCGCCATATCGATCGAAACGCGGGCATATTCATAATTCTGGCTATAGCTTTCCCCGTTCATGCCGATCCCGATGCTTAAGGTCACTGCCATTTCATTGCCGATATTAACTGCTTTTACATCCTCCAGGATGCCGAAACGCTCCTCCTGGATCTGCTCCATATGTTTCTGCTTAATCATGAAAAAGTATTTATCTTTTTCTATTTTCTTGACTATCCCGTCCAAGGCGCCGATATATTTGTTGATCTTCCGGTCAATCAAAGCAGTCAGCAGGGAACGGCGCACCTCTTCAACGCTTTCTAAAGCCTCCTCATAATTGTCTAAGTAAATGAGCCCGGCCACCATCTTTTCATCCGTGATCTCCTGCTTGTAGAGGAGGATCTCCGTCTCATTGAAAAGATAAACCGCCACCATTTTCTGGGTGCCCGAGACAATGGCATTCTCGTCTTCCTCATCGCCGGTGACATAGACCGGGCGGATATCCATCCGGAACTTTTCTTCGCCATATGATGTATGGACCTGGGACGGCTCATCCGATGTCAGGTTCTCCTTGCCCACCTCCAAAAACAGTGCCAGCAGATTTTTGCGGACCGGCTTTTTCTCCTTGATAATCTCTTGGAAAACATCGTTGCTCCACAAAATGCGTCCGTCCTCATCCACCAGCGCATAGGGGACTGCCATCTCGGACAGCAGCTGCTTCTGAATCCAGGCATATTCTGCTGAGAATTCCACCAGGCCGCCCAACACGCGGATCCGTCGGTACCAATAAATCCAGGCAGCAATTCCGACATAACATAACGTGAACGGAAACAGAACCAGGGCTCCCGCTTTGCTCACGGCAGCCACGCCGATGTTTCCGAATATAATAAACAATGACAACAGCAGCGGCCAGGACAAATATAATTTCAGCTGGCCTTTTACTTTTATGCTTTCTTTCATCTTAAGATCTCCTTATAGTGTTTTTAAGTATACCACAGAAACGGAAATTCGTCTACTCATTCACTTTACCACTTGTCGTGTGCAGACAGCTCCGGTATTGTCTTTTTTCTTTGTTTGTTATACAATAATCCTTTGGAGGTGACTTGTTATGGTAAAAAAAGAAGTTTCTGAGATCAAACGCCAGTTTACACCGTCCGCCTGTTCCATATCGCGGATTTGCGGCTGCTATGTCGATGGAGAAAAAAATAAAAAAACGGAATTTAAAGAGGCTTTTTTGTCCCTGCCGGAAGAGGATATGTTCAAATATTTTGAGATTCTCCGCAAGGCGCTTTCCGGCACTGTGGGAAAGAACTTAGTGAACCTTGACTTCCCGCTGGACACGGAAAAAGAAGGCGGCACCCAGGAATTTTTGCTTCGTCTAAGGAACAGCAAGCTTCAGGACGACAGCCTGCTGGCATCCTTTTATGACCGCATTATTGACACTTATGAATATGTCGGCAACTATTTAATCCTCCTGGTCCATGATGCCTACGATATCCCGGGGCAAACGTCAGACGGGCTGGGCATGGAAGATGCCTCCGATGAGGTGTATCACTATATCCTCTGCTGTATCTGCCCGGTAGACTTATCAAAACCCGGCCTCAGCTACAATGAAACGCAGAATGCCTTCCAGAACCGTACCCGTGACTGGGTGGTTGGAATGCCGGAACTTGGCTTTTTATTCCCGGCCTTCCATGACCGTTCCACAGATATACATAGCGCTTTATATTATTCCAAGAATGCCAATGACCTCCATGATGTCTTTGTCGAACAGCTGCTAGGCTGCCCCCTGCCCCTTGCTGCCGATTTCCAGAAAGAGACATTCCATACCGTCATTGAGGAAACCCTAGGCGATGCCTGTGATTATAATACGGTAAAAACCATTCACGAAAACCTCAGCGAAATGCTGGAAGAACATAAAGACGCCCCGGAGCCGCTGATGCTGGATAAGTACCAGGTGAAATCCCTGTTGGAAAACAGCGGTATCGAGGAAGGGCAGCTAGAAAATTTTGATAAAAACTTTGATGAAACGGTTGGTGAAAGAGCCTCTATATTTGCCGGTAATATTGTCAATCCGCGCGCATTTGAGGTCAAAACCCCTGATGTGATCATCAAGGTAAATCCTGAACGGACGGATCTTTTGGAAACCCGCGAGATCGACGGGCGCCAATGCCTGGTAATCGCAGTAGACGGCGGCGTGGAAGTAAACGGGATTGTGGTAAATCCCCACTCATAAGTTGTTTTTCCCTTGAATATAGTTTATTATTACTGGCAAAAAAGGGCTTCCATCCCCTTTCCCAATCAAACACTCAGGAGGATATTTTATGGGTTATCGAAAAAAAAGGAAGCGTCTGGCCAGCCTGATGCTGGTTTTTCTGCTTTTCTGCACCATTCTGTCCGGAGGATGTTCCCCGCACCCTAAAGAGGTCATCCCTACCACTGCCGCCCCCTTTACGGAAGATCCTCCAAAGGATTATGAACATTTTGAAGAGGCCCAGCTAAAGGCTCAGGCCGAATTTGACCATCTGATGGAGGAACTCTTCCTCGATGAGGTCAGCAGCAGCCAGGTTGATTTGCACTTTATGCTGAAAGACCCTTCCGCTTACGGGATCGATAAGGCGCAAAATATCTACAATGACTTTAGCCTGGAAGCCATCAAGGAATCCGAAGCCGACCAGCAGGAATTATTAAAGCAGCTGGATGGTTTTGACCCGGCGCTGCTGACCAATGACCAAAAGCTTACGCTGCGTGTCCTCCAGAGCCTGCTGCGCACAGAAGCAAAAAGCTATGGCTTAGAACTCTACAGCCAGCCCCTGGCTGTGACAATCGGCGTGCAGGCACAGCTTCCGATCCTTCTGTCCGAGTATATCTTTTACCGCAGGCAGGATGTGGAGGATTACCTAAAATTGCTGGCCGGGATTGATGAATACTATGCCCAGCTTCTGGATTTCCAGCGCCTGAAAGCAGAAAACGGCCTGATGATGAGCGACCTTCTTTTGGATCACCTGATTGAATCGTGCGAGGGTTACCTCCTGCCCCCCGGTGACAATTTTATGGTAGATACCTTCAACAGCCGCTTAGAGAACCTCCCGGAACTGACAGAAGAAGAAAAAGCTTCCTACCGCCAGCAGAATGAAGCCCTGCTGCAAAGCGATTTTGTCCCCGCCTATCAACTGCTGATTGACGGCCTGAACGAACTGCGCGGCACCGGCCAGGAGGAGAAAGGGCTGTGTGCCTACCCCCAAGGCAAGGAATATTATGAATACCTGGTTTACAGCAATACCGGAACCTCCTACGGTTCCATCGAGAAACTTCTAAAGGATATGGAACTTACCATGGAGAAGCAGCTGGTACAGACCTCCCTGCTGCTCCGCTTCCATCCGGAACTGGCCGAGGAACTGGATAACTATTCCTACCGCCAGACAGACCCGACGGCAATCATGGAAGAATTAAAAATTCTCTGCCAGGAAGAGTTCCCCTCCCTTGCAGAATGCAGCTATACCTTAAAAACCGTCCCCAAATCCCTGGAACTGGCCTTAAGCCCGGCATTTTACCTGGTTTCACCGATAGACGACTACCAGGACAACGTGATCTTTATCAATGAAAACCCACGTTTTGCCACCAGTGAACTTTATACCACCCTTGCCCATGAAGGCTATCCGGGGCATTTATACCAGAATGTGTACTCCCATACCCACACCGGTTCCAAAATCCGGCATCTGCTCTCCTTCAAAGGTTACAGCGAAGGCTGGGCTACTTATGTGGAACACCTGGCCTATACCATGGACAATGGCCTAAAACCAGAGATGGGCGAACTTTTGGCTGCAAACTCCGTAGCAACCCTCGGGCTGCATGCCTGCCTGGATGTCTACATCAACTACATGGGATGGGATAGGAACCAGGTTGAGGAATATCTAAAACAGTATTATGATGATCCAGGAACCCTGGCAGATGCCCTTTATACCGCTATGATTGAGAACCCGTCCAACTATCTTTCTTATTATGTCGGCTATATGGAATTCATGAATATGCGCGAGGCTGCCAAAAAAAAGCTGGGCGAAGATTTTGACCCGAAAGCTTTCCATACATTCCTTTTGGATATGGGTGATGCCCCATTTGATGTAATACAGGCGTACTTTACAGTTTGGCTCGAAGGGCAAGCCCAAAAATAACAAAATACGGGCAGCCGCAGGATAATACCTCCCGCGGCTGCCCGCATTTTTATTGTTTTACGGCATCAGCCATGGACAGGTTTTCTGCCACTGCCTCGCCGTTTACCTGGATGGTCAGGTATACGATATTCATGTTCTCAATGAATGTGTTGGCAACTGCCTGTAAAAGCAGTTTGTTTTCCGTGTCAGGGAACTTGTTAAGGTTCAAAGTCCCGTATTCTTTTGCCTCGCTTTCCACTCCAGGGATCTTTACTACCCCAGGGCCTACCTCCTCGCTGCTTGGCGCCCCTTCTGCCTTAAAATCTAAGGCTTCTGTCCCTTCCTCCAGCACTCCGTACTGAACCAGGAGCGCTACCAGGGATTCTTCGTTCAATTCATCTACCGCATCCATGGTTCCTTCTAATTTGCTGCCGTCCTCACTGACACAATAGACGGATACCACATCCAGCACCGGGGCAGTCGGGTCGGGATTCTTCGGCGGGGCAGTCTGGGCGACTGTCTCTGTCTCGCTCACATCCTTTCCCTTATCCGTTGGGGTACAGGCGGTCATTGAAAAAATCATCATAGCGCCTGCCATGCATAAAATGGTTCTGATTAATCGCACACTTGCCTTTTTCATAATGGAAAATGCCTCCTTCAATCCTCCTGAAATCTGCGAAACCACTGATCCAGCTTAACCAGTGACCTCACCAGAGCTTCTGTCTCCTCTTTTGTCAGATCCCTTAAAATCTCGTCAATCATATGACGGTGGAACTTCTCATGGTGCTGATACGCACGTTTCCCCTTTTCCGACAAGGAAATATAAACCACCCTGCGGTCTTCTTTCCCCCGTTCCCGGTTCACATAGCCTTTTTTTACTAAGCTGTTCATCGCAATCGTAAGCGTCCCCACTGTCACGGAAAGCAGCTTGGCAATAGCGGACATATTCTTAGGCTCACCCAGCCCAACCGCTTCGATTACATGCATGTCGTTGTTGGTAATATCATGGTATTCGGAAGTCATGATTGCATGTTCTTCCAAATCCATCACATCCCGGAACAAATTAACCAATGCGCTGTTCAACGTCTCATAAGTATCCACGAATCTCCCTCACTCTTTTGGAAGGCAAAAGCTTCCCAATGATTATACATGATTTTTTTCAGTCAGGCAACCTTGAATTCCTTAGAAAATTCTTACAAGCTTGTGTCTAATTTGTGAAAAAAACAAGATATATGCTTGCCGCAATCCCGGCAGCAGTAGAAAACAGAGCACCCGGAAGCACATATCGGGTTTTTGTGATGCGAACCGAGCCAAAATAAATACTGATACAATAGAATACCGTCTCTGTGCTGCTCATCATCACCGAAGCCGCCATCCCTAACAAGGAATCCGGCCCATAACGGGCAAAGATATCGAGCATCAGCCCGGTTGCCGCCGAATTTGAAATCAGCCTGACCAGCGTCAGCGGGATCAAAGGCGCAGGCAAATGCAGCCACATGGCCGGAGCTGCCAAAACACTGCCTAGGCTATCTAAAAATCCAGATGCACGCAGCACCCCTACTGCTGTCATCAGCCCAATCAGGGTCGGAAGAATATCGGCCACTGTCCGGATCCCCTCTTTTGCCCCCGTCAAAAAATCATCAAACACCGGCCTCTTTGATAAAATCCCAAAACCCACAATATAGCTGACAGTCAAAGGCACCAGCATGCGGGATATCCATTGGATCATTTCCCTGCCACCGCCTTTCCAAATTCTATCAGCTTGCAGAATAGAACTGCCGCTAAAGTCGAACAGCCCGTGGCTGCCAATGCAAAGCCAAGGATTGCCGCAGGGTCGGCAGACCCATACTGGCTCCGGTAAGCAATCATGCTGACCGGAACCAGCTGCAAAGAGGAGATGTTGATGATTAAAAAGGTACACATGGCGTCGCTGGCACTTTGCAAATCGCTGCCGGGGGCGCGCCCCTTTTGCAAAAGCCTCATCGCCTCTAAACCTGCAGGCGTCGCCGCCATCCCCAAGCCTAACATATTGGCAATGATGTTCACTGCAATCGGCTGGCGGGCGGGATGGTCTTTTTCTAGCTGCGGAAATAAAAAAGTCAGAACCGGGCTCATCCTTTTTGACAGCCACTCAATCAGGCCTGCCTCATTCCCTACCTCCAATATCCCGCTCCAAAAGGACAAGATCCCGGCCATTGTAAGGCTAAGCTTCACTGCCTCGGCGGCAGAATCCAACAGGCCTTGGGTGACGGCTTCCAGATTGTTATTCAGCAACCCCCACAGCATTCCAGCCAATATCATGGCTCCCCATAGATAATTTAACATTTCAGACCCTTTTTGTGCTCTTTTGTTTTAATCTATGGACAGGAACCCGGCTTTATGATGATTTTCCCATCAGATCCTGAATTACTCCGTCAACCGTCTCGATCCGGTCGGCACGGTAAGCATTGCTGCCGCAAAACAGCAACGCATGGCCGAGGTCACCCTCCGCAGCATTGGACAATGCCTTGGTGATGCAGTATGGGATGGTTTGGGGGTCACAATGCTCCAAGCACTGGTAACAATGCGTGATTTTTGCTTTTTCCCCTTCCTCCTTCTGCTTTTTGACGGCATCCAAAAATTCATTGCGGATCGCCCTCCCCGGCATTCCCACCGGGCTTTGGGTAATCACGATGTCTTCCTTTTTTGCATCGATGTAAGACTGCTTATAATTCATGGGCGCGTCGCACTCCTCTGTGGTTACAAAACGCGTGGCCACCTGTACGCCATCGGCACCCAGTTCCATGGCATGCTCTACATCCTCACGGGTATAGATGCCTCCTGCAATCACCACAGGGATATGCCGGCTGTATTTTTCCTCATACTGCTTTACTACTTTCATGATGCCACGAATCTCCTCATCATATACCTCCTGATGGTAGGTTTGCGGCACATCCTTAGTATCTGCCCCGTAATGAGCCAGCTGTTCCCGGCTAAATCCCAGATGCCCTCCTGCCAAAGGGCCTTCGATTACCAGCAGGTCGGGGATCTTCTTGTACTTCCGGTCCCACATCTTGCAGATAACCATAGCCGATTTGGCTGTGGAGACAATAGGGGCAATTTTTGTACGCACCGTCTCCCCGGCATCTGCGGCAATTTTTTTTGCTTCTGCCAGGTATTCCGGCAAATCTACCGGCAGCCCGGCACCGGAAATGATAATATCTGCCCCGGCCTTGATGGCTTCCTTCACATACTGGGCATAATTCCTGGTTGCCACCATAATGTTAAATCCGATAATCCCTTTGGGTGCAATTGCCCTCGCTTTATCAAATTCGCTCCGGATTGCCCGCATATTAGCAGCCATTGGTTCCTTCAGAAAATCCGGGTCACGGAATCCGATCTGGGCAGTTGAAATAATCCCGATCCCTCCGGCCTTCGCAACCGCCCCGGCCAGGGAAGAAAGGCTGATACCCACCCCCATACCGCCCTGTATGATAGGATATTTCGCAACCAGATCCCCGATTACTAACGGATTATAAACTTTCATGCCTTTCTCCCTCCCCTGTCCTCATCTACATATTCCTGAATCTTTGGTAACGCTGCGCGGCAACCGCATCCGGGTCCATCGCTGCATACTTTGTAAAGAAATCTGCCATTTTCCTGCGCATAATCTTTGCCAGCACAGGCAGCGTCTCCTCACATGCCGGTTCCTCTTCCGGGATGATCTGTTCAATCAGCCCCTTCTCATAGAGATCTGAGGCCGTGATCTTCATAACCCGGGCTGCATCCGGGGCTTTCTTGCTGTCCTTCCACAAGATGGATGCGAATCCCTCCGGAGACAAGATCGAGTAAATCGCATTTTCCAGCATCCAGACTTCATTGGCCACTGCCATGGCAAGTGCGCCGCCGCTTCCGCCTTCACCGATCACAATAGAAAGAACCGGCACCTTCAAAGAAGCCATCTCAAATAAATTCCGGGCAATCGCCTCTCCCTGTCCCCGCTCCTCAGCCTCCAGGCCGCAAAAAGCCCCCGGGGTGTCTACAAAGCAGATAATGGGACGGCCAAAAGTCTCCGCTTGTTTCATCAGCCGCAGTGCCTTCCGGTAACCTTCGGGGGACGGCATACCGAAATTACGCTTGATATTATCCTTGGTGTTTTTCCCTTTCTGCTGCCCGATTACTGTCACTGGCATCCCGTTAAAGGAAGCAATGCCGCCCACAATGGCGCCGTCGTCACTAAAATATCTGTCACCGTGCAGTTCGATAAAATCATCAAAGATTTCTTCTATATAATCCGTTGCCACCAAGCGCCCCGCCGCACGGGAAATCTGTACCGTATCCCAGGCCGTCCTCGGCTCTTCGGGCAATCCCTTTTTCTGGTCTTCTTTTTTCTGCCGTGTGTCCATATTGAACACGTTGCCTGCCATCAGCGGTTCCCCAGCCAGTTCCGGCTCTCTGGAGATGCCGGCAACCGGAGCCTCTTTTTTGTGCAGGCGCAGGATCTGTGCCAGAACTTTTTTCTGATCCTTCCGTTCCACTATCTTGTCTATAAATCCGTGCGCCAGCAGAAATTCCGCCCGCTGGAACCCCTCCGGCAGCTTCTGCCGTATGGTCTGCTCGATCACCCTCGGCCCGGCAAAACCAATCAAGGCATTCGGTTCCGCTAAAATAATATCTCCTAGCATTGCAAAGCTGGCTGTCACACCGCCGGTAGTCGGGTCTGTAAATACACTGATAAACAGCTGCCCTGCCTCATGGTGTTTTTTCAAAGCAGCCGACGTCTTTGCCATCTGCATCAGGGATACGATCCCTTCTTGCATCCTCGCACCGCCGGAACATGAGTAAATGATAACCGGAAGTTTTTCCGCTGTGGCGCGTTCTACCATCCTGGTAATCTTTTCCCCCACGATATGCCCCATACTGCTCATGAGGAATCTGGCATCACAGACACCAAAAGCTGTCTCCTGGCCGTCAATCATGCCTTTTCCCGTGACAATCGCCTCGTTCAGCATCGTGCGTTCCTTCGCCGCCTGCACTTTTTTCTCGTAATTCGGAAAATCTAAAGGATTGGAAAACGGCATCTCTGCATTCCATTCCTCAAAGGTTCCCTCATCTATCAGCATCTCAATCCGGCGGTAAGCATGGACACGGAAATATCCGCCGCATTTCGGGCAGACATAAAAGTTGCTGGTCACATCCTCCACATAAATGGGCTGGCCACATTTGTTGCACTTACGCCAAAGCCCCTGGGGGATGCTCGGCTCCTCTTCCTTTTTCTGCGACTTATACTTTGTATCAATGATGGTATATGTCTTTTTAAACATATTTTTTAACATGACCGAACATCCCTTTCTCTGCTTTCTTTCTTATAAAATCCCTGTTTGCTTCAACCGTAGTGCTTATTTGTTACCGCCCGGCATCCATCACTTGCCATATTGTGAAAAATAAGTTGGGATAAAATGCGTATCCGTATCCCCATCCTCATATGCCGGGTGGCATAAAATCTCAAACTGGAAATCAAGGTTTGTATCGATTCCTTCAATGATTAATTCCCCTAATGCACTGCGCATCTTGGCAATCGCCTCGTCCCTGTCTTTTCCATGGACAATCAGCTTCATCAGCATGGAATCGTAATTCGCCGGAACCCGGTAATCATTGTAAATATGGGTATCTACCCGTACTCCATTGCCGCCCGGTGCATGCACATTGGTAATTACTCCCGGGCAGGGCATAAAATTCTTTGCCGGGTTTTCTGCGTTGATCCGGCATTCAATGGCATGTCCCCGCAGGCAGACCTGGTCTTGGGACACACTTAAAGGCTCCCCTGCTGCCACCCGGATCTGCTCCTTGATCAGATCCAGGCCGCTGACCATCTCTGTCACCGGATGTTCCACCTGGATCCTGGTATTCATCTCCATAAAATAAAAGTTTTTATCCTTATCCAGCAAAAATTCAATGGTTCCGGCATTCTCGTATCCCACGGCCTTTGCCGCACGCACTGCCGTCTCTCCCATCCTTTTGCGCAGTTCTTCAGAGATCGCGACAGAAGGAGACTCCTCTAGTACCTTCTGATGGCGCCTTTGTATGGAACAATCCCTCTCCCCTAAATGGATGACATTCCCATGCTTATCCGCCATAATCTGGAATTCGATATGGCGCGGCTTTTCGATATATTTTTCCAGGTACATGGTATCGTCCGAAAAACCCTTGACCGATTCCATCTGGGCATTCTGGAAATTCGCCTCAAAATCATCCTCACTGTAAGAGATGCGCATTCCTTTGCCGCCGCCGCCGGAAGAAGCCTTAATCATCACCGGAAAACCAATCCTTTTTGCCAGTTCAAGTGCCTCCTCTGCCGTATACACCGGTTCCTTACCGCCTGGCACAACCGGCACACCGGCCTCCATCATGGTTTTGCGGGCTTCTGACTTATTTCCCATCCGGTTAATAATCGAGGCAGACGGGCCGATAAATGCAATGCTGCACCTCTCACACAATTCCGCAAAACGGGTATTTTCCGAAAGGAACCCAAAACCTGGATGGATGGCTTCCGCCTTCATGGCCACTGTTGCCGCTAAGATCCTCTCCATATTGAGGTAACTCTGCCCCGACGGCGCCGGGCCTATGCAAATAGCCTCGTCCGCTAACAGGGTATGCAGGCTGTCTGCATCCGCTTCCGAGTATACTGCCACAGTCTTAATTCCCATCTCCCGGCAGGCACGGATAATTCTCACCGCAATTTCGCCGCGGTTTGCGATCAATATTTTTTCAAACATAAGCCTACCTCTTATCAACCAATCATAAATGTCAGTTCTGCAGACACTGCCACTTTACCTTCTGCATTGGTAGCCGTAGCTTTGCCGATCCCCACCGGACCCTTTTGTTTGATAATCTCGCATTCCAGGCGGAGCCGGTCACCAGGAACGACCTTCTGTTTAAACTTTGCATTATTGATAGCGCCAAAATACGCCGTCTTTCCCTTATTCGCCTCCACACTCAAAATGGCAACCGCCCCAACCTGGGCTAACGCTTCAATCATCAGCACACCCGGCATCACCGGTTCCTGGGGGAAATGCCCTGCAAACTGAGGTTCATTGTAAGTAATGGACTTATAACCCACGGCACGCACACCCGGTTCCAGTTCCTCAATGCAGTCAATCAGCAAAAACGGATGCCTGTGCGGAATAATCTCCTGGATCTCTTTAATTCCCAATTTCATGTTATCCTCCTTATCGCCGCATCCCCAAATCCCTAGCGGATCCGAAACAGCGGCTGGCCAAATTCTACCACATTTTCATTTTCCACGAGAATAGCCTCCACGACCCCGTCGTATTCGCTCTCAATCTCATTCATCAGCTTCATCGCCTCAATAATTCCCAAAACCTGGCCTTTTTTCACGGTATCCCCCACCTGCACAAACGGCTCGGCCTCCGGGGAGGGGGCGCAGTAGAAGGTTCCCACAAGCGGTGAGGTAACCACTTTATCTGAACCGATATCCAGATGTTCCTTGTTTTCCGCATCCGCCTTATTCCCGGCTTCTGCCTCCGGCAGCGTCAGGCGGCTAACGCCTGTGAAGCCTGTAAGGCTGGCATCAGCAGCCGGTACCGTCACCGCCACCGGGCTCATCACCGGCGCCGCAGGCTGGGAAATCACAACCGGGGCTACTGGCGCCTGGGCAACATTTTTCTTCTTTTTCTTTTTCAGGATCAGCTTCTGATTGCCTTCTTCATATACAAAACTGGTCAGCCCATTATCCGATACCGCCTGGATCAGTGTTACAATCTCATCAATCGTCATGTTCTTTTTCTCCTTATTTTTGAGGTAGAGTTAGGATATGCTCCTGGAATCTGTCAGAATTTCTTTACCAGCAAGGTTGCATTGTGCCCGCCAAATCCAAGGGAGTTGCTGATTGCACAGTTAACCTCCATATCCACGCCTTCTCCCTTGACATAATCAAGGTCGCACTCGGGGTCATCCACGGTAAGGCCCGCCGTAGCATGGACGAAGCCTTCCTCAATCGACTTCACACAGGTGATAAATTCCACACCGCCGGCTGCACCTAAAAGATGGCCGATCATCGATTTGGTGGAATTAATCTTCACCTCTTTGGCATGCCCGCCCAAAGCAAGCTTGATTGCCTTGGTCTCAAACAGGTCATTGTGATGTGTGCTGGTGCCATGGGCATTGATATAGTCCACATCCTCCGGCTTTAACCCTGCATCCGCAATTGCCGCCTCCATAGCCTTGGCAGCCCCGCTTCCGTCCTCCGCCGGAGAAGTGATATGGTATGCGTCACAGGTAGCCCCATAGCCTGCCACTTCTGCATATATTTTCGCGCCTCTTGCCTGCGCATGCTCTAAGGACTCTAAAATTACAATTCCTGCGCCCTCTCCCATGACAAACCCGTTTCTCTCGGCATCAAACGGGATGGATGCCCTCATCGGATCTTCCGAGGTACTGAGCGCTGTCAATGCACTAAATCCTGCCACGCCGATCGGGGTGATGCTGGATTCCGTGCCCCCTGCCACCATCACATCGGCCTCCCCGTACTGGATGGAACGGAATGCCTCCCCGATACTGTGGGTTCCGGTCGCACAGGCTGTCACTACGTTAATGCATTTTCCTTTCAGTCCAAATTGGATGGCTACATTCCCGGCGGCCATATTGCTGATCATAAGCGGAACCAGAAGCGGATTTACCCGGCCCGGCCCTTTATCCAGAAGCTTTTTGTATTCTCTTTCAATTGACTGCAGGCTTCCGATCCCGGATCCTACACTGACACCGACCCGGAACGGGTCTTCTTTTTCCATGTCAATCCCTGCATCCTCTAAGGCTTCCTTGGCTGCAATCACCGCAAACTGACAGAACTGCTCCATCCTCTTTGCCGCCTTGGGATCCATATGTTTTTTTGCATCAAAATCTTTGACCTCAGCGGCCAGCTTTGCCTTGTAGTCTGTTGTGTCAAAATATGTGATCGGTCCGATCCCGACTTTCTTTTCTTTTAATGCACACCAGAATTCGTTTACATTATTTCCGATCGGAGTGATGGCTCCTAGGCCGGTCACAACAACTCTTCTGCTCATAATCTATCTCCTTGATCTTTTTGTAGTGGATGTTACCTACTTGGATATGGGTAATGTGAAAATTATGTTGGAATGAACCAAAATATTGGAATTCAGCGGGGGTTCATCATCCGCACCGCTGAATGGTAGGTCACATCGCCATCCCGCCGTCTACGCTGATTACCTGGCCGGTAATATAGCGTGCGTCTTCGGATGCTAAGAATGCTACTGTATTGGCAATATCCTTTGTCTCGCCAAAGTGCTTCATAGGAATCTGTTCTACGGCAGCAGCTTTTATTGCATCCGGCAGAACCTGGGTCATCTCAGTGTCAATAAAGCCCGGGGCTACCGCATTCACCGTAATCCCCCGGCTGGCCAGTTCCCTGGCCACTGACTTGGTGAGGCCGATCAGGCCGGCCTTTGATGCACAGTAATTGGCCTGCCCGGCATTTCCCAGGACACCGGATACCGAAGAGATATTGATGATCCGGCCAGCCTTCTGCTTTAACATCTGCCGCGCAACATGGCGGACACAGTTAAATGCCCCCTTCAGGTTTGTATTCAAAACCGCATCGAAATCTTCTTCGCTCATTTTCATCAGCAGGTTATCACGGGTAATCCCGGCATTGTTTACCAGGATGTCCACCCTGCCGTACTGTTTTACCACATAATTTAACAGTTCCTCTGCCTTACCGTAATCAGAAACATTGCACTGCACTGCCTCTGCCTTACCGCCGGCAGCCTCGATCTCTTTCACCACTTCCTCTGCCTTGGCCGCAGACCCGTTATAATTTACAACTACTGTCGCACCTTTTAACGCCAATGTCACGGCAATTTCCTTGCCGATTCCCCTGCTGGCGCCAGTCACTACTGCTATCTTCCCTGTCAGCATCTTTTTCTCTTCCTTTCCTGACATTATTGTTGCAACGCCTCTGCCACTTTGTCTACATCTTCCAGTTTCTCTATATTCAGGACTTTTACAGTCCGATTGATCTTCTTCATAAATCCCGCCAGGGTTTTTCCGGGTCCTATTTCAATAAAGATGTCATATCCGTCCGCGAGCAGCAATTCCATGCTCTGCTGCCACCGCACCGAAGAGGACACCTGCTGCACCAGCAACGGTTTTACCTGATCCGCCTCTGTTACATAGGATGCCGTCACATTCGCCACATATGGCACCGCCGGGGTATGTACCTCAACCGGCTCTAACACCTTTTCTAATTTTTCCCCTGCACCCGTCAGCATCCGGGAATGGAACGGCCCGCTGACATTCAGCATTACTGTCCGCTTTGCGCCCGCCTCCTTCAGCTTCCCGCAGGCAGCTTCCACTGATTCTTTTTTCCCGGAGATCACAATCTGGCCCGGGCAGTTATAATTGGCAATCTGCACGCCCTCGATATCCGCAATCACATCTTCAATTGCAGCGGCATCCATGGCCAGGATCGCCGCCATGCCTCCTTGTCCTACCGGAACCTCCTCCTGCATCAGGATCCCCCTCTGACGCACCGTGGCGATGGCATCCCCTTCACTCATCACACCGGCCGCGTAGAGGGCACAATACTCACCAAGGCTAAGGCCGGCCGCCGCATCCGGCTTTATTCCTTTCTCTTCCAATACCTTTGTCATTGCAATGCTTGTTGTCACCATTGCCGCCTGGGTATATTCCGTGATATCCAGACGGTCATTCTCCGTAAAACATAATTCCGGCACGGAAAATCCCAGCAAACTGCTGGCCAGGTCAAAAACCTGCTTCCCAATCTCGGTCTGCTCATAAAAATCTTTTCCCATCCCACAGGCCTGCGCACCCTGTCCGGGGTAAATAAATGCAATTTTACTCATTGGCCATACTCCTTCTTTCTTCTTGCTGAGGTTTTCCAACCAGATTCTAAATTTGTGCCATTATTTCCTGTTTAATAATGTATTTGCCTGCGCCATCATCTCTTCTATCATTTCCTTACAGGTCTGTTCTTTGCTGACCATGCCTGCAATCTGACCTGCCATTATGGTGCCGTTGACTACATCGCCTTCCTGCACTGCCTTGCGCAGCGTGCCCAGCGTCAGGTATTCCAGTTCCTCAAAGCTTTTGCCCTGGCTCTCCAGCTTTACATATTCCCGGGTCATCTGGTTCCGCAGGCAGCGCACCGGGTGTCCGTGGGTTCTGCCGGTTACTGCAGAATCAATATCCTTTGCTTTCAGCACCCTGTCTTTATAATTCTGGTGTACGACACATTCTTTTGCCACCAAAAAACGGGTTCCCATCTGTACTGCCTCGGCTCCCAGCATAAATGCTGCTGCAATCCCTCTGCCGTCGCCGATACCGCCGGCAGCAATCACCGGAATCGATACGGCATCTGCAACCTGGGGTACCAGGGTCATAGTAGTCGCCTCACCGATATGGCCGCCGGACTCCGTTCCCTCAGCAACCACAGCATCTGCACCATACTTTTCCATCCGTTTAGCCAAAGCCACGGACGCCACTACCGGTATGACCCGGATTCCGGCATTTTTCCAAAGTTCCATATATTTTTCAGGATTGCCGGCACCTGTGGTCACTACCTTGACGCCTTCCTCCACAACTACCTTTGCCACGTCGTCCGCATAAGGGCTCATCAGCATCACATTGACGCCAAATGGCTTGTCGGTTACTTCCTTCACCTTGCGGATATAGTCACGGATCACTTCACCCGGTGCATTGGCACCTCCGATCAGCCCCAGGCCTCCTGCCTCTGACACGGCGGCTGCCAAATGGTTCTCCGCCACCCAGGCCATGCCTCCCTGGATGATTGGATATTCGATTCCTAATAATTCCGTAATTCTTGTCTCCATATTCTCCTCCAGATACACAACGGTCTATTTACCCTTTTTCGCCTTTTATCCTGCCGGGGTTACAGCCTGGTATCGATATCCCATAACAAGCCGTAACCTCCGCAAATATAAGAGGAAGGTGCAGGGCATTACGCCTCTACACCTTTGTCCTTCAGGTAGTTCATGACATCACCGACGGTCAACAGATTCTGAAGGTCATCGGAAGGGATCTCAATGGAATACTCATCCTCCAGCGCCATCACAAGCTCAAACAGATCCAAAGAATCCGCGCCCAAATCCTCTTTGAAAGAGGAAGATTCCGTAACGATTTCCTCCTCCACACTCAGCTGCTCCGCAATAATCTCTTTCATTTTTTCTAACATGGTTCTTTACTCCTTTTTGATATTTTTTTAGCAATGCTGCCTTTCCCATTATAAAAGGTTTTTCCTTTTTTTTCTATATAAATTTTCTTTTTCCCAAGAAAATTTACCATTCCAGCAGCGTAGCCCCCCAAGTCAGCCCTGCCCCGAAACCGGATAATATAATCCGGTCCCCTTGCTTTAGCTTTCCTGACCGGTTCAGTTCATCCAAAAGAACCGGAACCGTTGCTGCAGAGGTGTTGCCATAATGCTCCATATTCATTGGGAATTTATCCATAGGCTGTTTAAGCCTCTTTGCCACAGACTCCACAATCCGGTAATTGGCCTGGTGCAGGATAAAATACCGGATGTCCCCGATATCCACCCCTGACCCATCTAGTACCTCAAAAATACATTCCGGCACCTTTTTTACGGCAAATTTAAATACCTCCTGCCCATCCATATAAAGGTTTCCCAATTTTGGCTCTTTGCCGTTGATAAAATTCCCGTTTGTCCGTGATACACAGGAAAGAACCTGCCATTTTGCGCCGTCCGACTTCATAACCGTGCGGCGGATCCCCTGATCCTCTGCCCGGATTACTGCTGCCCCCGCACCGTCACCAAACAAAACGCAGGTGCTTCTGTCTTTCCAGTCCACCAGTTTGCTTAAGCAGTCAACCCCGACCACAAGGCCGGTCTTATACATCCCTGCCTGGATGAATGCCTGCAGGGTATTGACTGCAAACAAAAATCCAGAACAGGCAGCGCTGATGTCAAAAGCAGCCGCATGAACCGCCCCTAATTCTCCCTGTACCTCACAGGCAGCACTAGGAAAACAATGGTCAGCAGAACTTGTCCCCACCAGGATCAAATCCAGGTCTTCCGGTTTCACCCCGGCACTTTCAAGAGCCCTCTTAGACGCCTCCGTTGCCATAAAGCCGGTGCTTTCTTCCCTGACCAACCGCCTCCTGCGGATGCCGGTCCTGCTGGCAATCCATTCATCACTGGTATCCACAATCTTTGCCAAATCATCGTTCGTTACAATCTGTGCCGGCATATAAGAACCGGTGCCAATTATTCTGCTTGTCATAGTCTGTTTTCCTTCTTAAAGGACATTCTTAAATTTAGTTTTATTCTCAAATGTTTTGATTTTCAAAATATCTATTTGTATTCTATATAAGAAAGCCGGATTTGTCAAGCGCTATTTCTCGACAAATCCGGCTTTTTACCGATTTTATCCAAACATTGGAGTTGACAGATACCGATCCCCTGTATCCGGCAATAATACCACAATTGTTTTCCCTTTGTTTTCTGGCCTCTTCGCCAATTCAACCGCCGACCAAACGGCCGCCCCGGAAGAAATCCCTACCAGTATCCCCTCTGCCCGGCCAATTTCCTTTCCCATTGCAAAAGCGTCTTCATCCGTTACCGGCATAACTTCATCGTAAATATCCCGGTCCAATACATCCGGCACAAATCCGGCGCCGATCCCTTGTATTTTATGGCTTCCGGCCATCCCCCCGCTGAGTACCGGGGAAGCTGCCGGTTCTACGGCAACCACTTGGATTCCAGGGTTTTTGGACTTTAAATACTGCCCGGTGCCGGTTATGGTGCCTCCGGTCCCTACCGCAGATACAAAAATATCCACTTTTCCATCCGTATCCTCCCAGATCTCCGGCCCTGTCGTCCTTCTGTGGGCATCGGCATTGGCCGGGTTGGAAAACTGCCCGGGGATAAAGCTGCCCGGAATCTCTTTGGCCAATTCCTCTGCCTTGGATATTGCCCCTTCCATCCCCCGGCTTCCCTCCGTAAGTACCAGTTCCGCCCCATATGCCTTCATCAATTGCTGCCGTTCCATGCTCATTGTCTCCGGCATTACAATGATAATCCGGTAACCCCGGACTACTGCCATCAGTGCCAATCCAATCCCTGTATTTCCCGATGTAGGTTCAATGATCACAGAGCCAGGCTTTAAAAGCCCTTTTTCCTCCGCCTCGTCAATCATGGCTTTTGCCACCCTGTCTTTTGCCGAACCTGCGGGATTAAAATATTCCACCTTTGCCACTATCCGTGCCTTTAGGCCATATTTTTTTTTGAGACGGACCAGTTCCAAAAGAGGAGTCCCTCCTATCAGCTGTTCCGCAGAAGTATAGATTTTCCCCATCACTCATTCCTCCTCAAAATCTTTCACCTTCAATTTTTAGTTATTATACTTCTTTCCGTTTTTTTGTCAAGGTTAAATGAACACCGGTTTCTTCACTCCCCCACCAGTTCCTGATAAATCTCCCTCTTACTTACTCCCCTGTCCTTTGCTACCAGTTTCCTGGCTTCCTTCTTTTCTATTCCCTGGCTCAGATAGATTTCCATATGCTCACGGACACTGATCTCCTCCCAATTTTTCTGCTGCTCCTGCTTAATATCCGCTATTTTCCTTCCTTCAATTACAAGCACACATTCCCCTTTTGGCTCCTCATCCTGATACCGATTTAACGCCTCCTCAAATGTACAGCGGCAGGCTTCCTCATATTTCTTCGTAAGTTCCCTACAGATTGTGACCCGCCGCTCCTGCCCTAATATATCTGCCAGTTCCTTCAATGTCCTCACCAGATGGTGCGGGGCCTCATATACCAGGATCGTCCGTGTCTCCCTTTTTAACTCCTCCAAAACCCACTGGCGTTCCTTCTTATCCGCCGGCAAAAATGCCTCAAAACAAAATCTCCTGGTAGCCAGCCCGGAAATCGTCAGCGCCGTCACACAAGCAGCCGGGCCGGGAAGCGAGGTCACCTCAATCCCTGCCTCATAGCATTGCCTTACCAATTCTTCCCCCGGGTCAGAGATTCCCGGAGTCCCTGCATCCGTCACCAGGGCGATATCCAGGCCCCGGCAAAGTTTATCCACAAGCAGCCGGGCTTTTTCTACCTTATTATATTCATGGTAACTGGTCATCGGTGTCCTGATCCCAAAATGGTTCAGCAATTTGATGCTGTGCCGGGTATCCTCCGCCGCAATCAGATCCACTGCCTTTAATGTGTTCAATACCCGGAGGGTAATGTCCTCAAGATTGCCAATCGGCGTTGCGCAGAGAAACAATTTGCCGGCCTTGCCATTTGCCGTCCTATCCATCCTTTTTCCTCCTTCCCTATCCGCCCTGCTAATATCCATATGTCGTGCGGATCTCCTGTGAATATTCACCCGGCCGTTCAAAGACAATCACCGGCGCCTCTACTTTCATCATCACTCCCCCGCCCCTCACTGCCTCAATCAAGACCATATTTGCCTCCCTGTCCACAAACGGATGCACCATCTTCATCCTTTTTGGCTCCAACCTATGCTCCTTAAGCACACAGATAATCTCTGCCAGCCGCCGTGGACGGTGTACCAGGTAAAACCGGCCTCCAGGCTTTAAAAGCAATGATGCCTCGCGCACCACGTCCTTAAGTGTACAGAGTATCTCATGGCGGGAAACTGCCTTCACCGAATCCGGATTTTCCATCCCCTGCTGCGCCACCATATATGGAGGATTGGACGTCACAACATCAAAAGAAGCCTTGCCGCAAATCCGGCTGGCTTCCTTGATATCCCCTTGTACAATAAAAACCTTATCCTCCAACCTGTTTAGGCGCACGCTTCTTAAAGCCATCTCGGCTATCTCTTCTTGGATCTCTAAGCCGGTAAAGGATTCCCCTTCTGTCTTTGCTTCAAGCAAAATCGGCAGTATCCCGGTTCCGGTGCCAAGGTCAATCATCCTCTCCTTTTGCTTTACCTGGGCAAATCCGGACAGCAGGACAGCATCCATGCCAAAACAAAAACCTTTCTTTTTCTGGATAATCTGGTAATGGTTCCTCTGCAGGTCATCTATCCGCTCATCCTCCCGGATTGTTACCTCTGATTTACTCATCAAGCTTTGACCTTCCCTCTTTCTTTTCCAAAGCCTCTAACTTCCTTAATTCCGCATCCTCAACCTCAGCCTTTTTCTTTCTCCTTCTTGGC
Source organism: bacterium 1XD21-70 (assembly GCA_003669055.1). Taxonomy (GTDB): domain Bacteria; phylum Bacillota; class Clostridia; order Lachnospirales; family Lachnospiraceae; genus Brotaphodocola. The sequence goes on along the minus strand of RAYB01000006.1, from coordinate 30,595 downwards.
TTGAACCGCAGCTGATCCACCTTATACTCCCGGATCTCTTTCTCGTCATGGTCTACTACCACAATGACTTTTACCTGCTGGCGCAGCACATTGACGCTTTGTACTTCCCCCTTTAACCCGTCATCCGTAGTCACATAGTCGCCTACATTGGGGAGTTTGCTGTTAAGGTATTCATAGGTCTCCTCTTCGTTCTTCAAACAGCACATCAGCCTTCCGCAGACGCCGGAAATCTTTGTGGGATTTAATGACAAATTCTGCTCCTTGGCCATCCTAATCGACACCGGTATGAACTCTGAAAGATAGGAATGGCAGCAAAGTTCACGCCCGCAGATTCCCACACCTCCCACAATCTTCGTCTCGTCCCGCACACCGACCTGCCTCAGTTCAATCCTTGTCTTAAATACGGATGCTAAGTCTTTGACCAACTCCCTGAAATCAATCCTGCCGTCCGCAGTGAAATAAAACAATATCTTATTATTGTCAAAAGTATATTCCACATCGATCAGTTTCATCTCCAACCCATGCTTCCGGATCTTCTCCTGGCAGATACCAAAGGCATCCTTTTCTTTCTTGCGGTTGCTCTCCTCCCTGGCCTTATCCTCTTCTGTCGCCATACGGATCACGGACTTCAAAGGCTGGATCACCTTCTCGTCCTCCACCTCGCGGTTTCCTAACACCACATAGCCATATTCCACGCCACGTGCCGTCTCCACAATCACATGGTCGCCGCTTTTAATCTCCAGTTTCCCCGGCCCGAAATAATATACCTTCCCGCCGCTCCGGAACCTGACCCCTATCACTGTAGTCATATATTCATCTCTCCTTTTCCTATGAACCTCATGTTTCTATGGAAACCGTGTTCTCCTTCAATATCAGGAAAAGCAATTCTGCCACTAATTCCATATTTACATTTGAATTGAGGCGCATCCTTGCTTTTAAGATCCCATCTAAGATCCTCCCTAAGTTCCCATAACCGCTCTTACTGCTGATCTCCCTGATTGAGGGATATTCTTCTTTAAAAATAAGCAGGTTCCGATCCTTTGTTGCCTTAAAAACCAATATATCCCGATACCAAATTTCTATAAAATTCAAAAATTCCCCGACATCCTGCTTATTATCCTTTATCTTACGGATCTCATCCAAAATTTCTGAAATGTCAAATTTATAAATATTTTTTAATACATGTAAAAAATCTTGCTGCATAGCCTGGAATTCCCCAGAGGATGCAATGGCAATCGCCCTCCCCAAATTCCCCCTGGCAAACACCGTACAGGTATCTGCTTCTGCCTCCGCCATCTTAAGCTTTTCCGTCAGATAGCCTTTTACCACATTATCCTGCAACGGCTTTAGCTTTAACTGCACACACCGTGAAAGCACTGTCGGCAGAAATGCTTCCTGGCCGGCCGCCAGCAGAAGAATAATCACATAATCCGGCGGCTCCTCCATCGTCTTAAGCAGGGCATTCTGTGCCTGTACCGTCATTTTCTCTGCCTCATCCACGATATAGATCTTGTAGGAAGCGCTATAAGGGCGGATCAGTACACTGTCATTAATCTGTTCCCGGATATCATCCACACCGATACTGGCTGTCTTCTCATGCCTTACATAGAAAAGATCCGGATGGTTACTACTCAGCACCTGCCTGCACGCGTGGCAGTCCAGGCAAGGCCTTTTTCCCTCCCCCTGGCACAACAACGTCAGCGCAAATGCAACAGCCAAAGATTTCTTTCCCATCCCGGCTTCACCCTCTAAAATATAAGCATGGGATATCTTCTTTGTCTCAATTGCCCTTAGAAAATGCCTCTTGATTGAATCATGTCCAAGAATTTCTTCAAAACCAGGCATAGCTGCTCCTTTCACACACGAAAAAGTATAACATAAAATCAGGGTTCTGTATAGAAAATTAAATAATCTTCCTGATTTCCTCCATGCAGCTTTCCAGGCTTTCATTCTCATAGACGATTTCGATCCCGCACTGTTTAAGTTTTTCTAAGGAAAAATCCTCCTCATCTGCCAAAAACCTGCGGCACATTTCCAGGTAATTAGGTTCCTTTTGCTGCCGTTCCCTCTTCAAGGCACGTTCTAAACGCAAACCATCCTCAATTACAATATAAATCGGCACTACCCTTTCTTTTCCAAAGTAATCCCTTACTTTTTTGTAGGATTCCAGGGTTCCGATTGCCAGATAATCCCGATCCTCCCTTGCCATCCCCCCATCATCTATCGTCGCATAGATCCATGGCCCGGCCACTGTCTGATAAACCCGGGATTCTATTACTTTTCCCTTCTCCTTAAAATATTCCATTCTTTCTTGCGGAACAAAATGATACTCCACCCCTTGTGCCTCCCCATCCCTCATCGGACGTGTCGTATAAAGAACCAACGGGCAAAGCTTTGGGTATTCCTCTAAAAGCCTCTTGTAAACCGTGTCTTTTCCTGATGCACTTTTCCCCATCAAATAAAATATCCTGCCCATTTTTTTCCTCTTTTTTTCATAGATGTTATCTGTCATTCCCTGCAAACAAAAAGATATTCTGCCTTTTTGTCTGCCATCCCCTGCACTAAAAATCCCATCTTCCGGTACCAAAGCACCCTCTCCACCGCTTCCTTTTCTATCCGTTCCCCAGGCACTACAATAGGGATCCCTGGAGGATACAGATAGATAAATTCTGCCGATATCCGCCCTGCACAGCCAAAAATCAGCACCCTCTCCTTGTTCCCCTCCATTGCCTCTGACAGCGTCATGCATATCTGGGGACAGCAGCCTTCCCACTCCTCCTGCACGGTTCCCCGAATCAGCTGATTCTTAAAAACATCCCTGTCAATCTCCAAAAATGCCTTTTCCAGCCTATCAAGCCCTTCCTGTGTGTCAAAAACCGTTGTGATAGCTACCACATAATCTGCTCCGCACATTTCCATCTCCAGGTTATATTTTTCCCGCAGCAGTTTCCCCAATGCTTCTCCGGAGTACCCTGTATTCCTGCAGGAAACCACGATTTTAGATTTATCCAGGCCATAGATCCCGCAATGCCCAATTACATCTTCGTCGAGAAGTTCTAAATATTCCATAGCGGCTAAATTTTTCCGGGTTTTTAAAATCATTTTTCTAAATTCTGAATAATATGCCTTCCCTTTCTGTTCCATCTCAAAAATGCAATGTTCAATCCCTGCCATTAAAATATAAGAAGGGCTGCTGCTCTGATAAACCTGCAGATACCATTCTAATTTTTCCAAATCAATATAACCCTCCCGTACATGAAGCACCGCTGTCTGGGTAAAGGAAGGAAGGGTCTTGTGCAGGCTCTGAATTACGATATCCGCACCGCAATCTAAGGAGGATAGCGGAAACAGCCTTCCCTCTTTCTCTCTTTCAAACGAAAAATGTGCACCATGTGCCTCATCCACAATCAAGGGGATCCCCCGTTTATGCACTGCCTCAGCAATCCCTCTGATATCTGATACAATGCCGTCATAAGTTGGCGAGACAACCAATACCGCACAGGCATCTGGATTTTTCTCCAATATCTTTTCCACATCATTTACTGAAATGCCGCCGGTTATCCACATTTTTTTTAAAATTTGTGGATAACTGTACACTGCTTTTAGTTTTTTGAGGATAATTCCATGATATACCGATTTATGGCAGTTTCTGCTTACTATAATCTTATCATTAAAACCGCATACACTGCTGATTGCACTTAAAATACCGCTGCTGCTCCCATTAATCAGATAATATGTCCGGTCTGACCCATAGATTTCAGACGCCCACTGCATCGAATCCTGCAGGATCCCCTCCGGGTGGTGCAGATTATCAAACCCTTCAATCTCTGTAATATCTATTTCATAAGGATTGATAAATTCTTGACAAAAATTGTTTTTCCTTCTCTTGTGTCCCGGCATATGGAACGGATATGCCAGGGATTGTGTGTAAGACTTTAAACGTTCCAGTAGCAAATCTTCCTTCTTCAATTTAACTGCCTTTCCCTGTAATAAAAGCCGGTTAAGAAATCCTGGCCTTTCATCAAATTCTTGATAGTTTATTATAACTGATATCAACTAAAAAACTCAAGAATCTTTTCCGCTTTCTAGATAAATCTAATTTCCCTTCCATAGAAAGATTATGGAAAATATGTTATAATCCAAATATTCCCTTATCGGCTGAGGGTACAAAAAGCGGAGGAAAAAGCATGAGAGAGGTCGAATTTAAAATGGAACGCCAAGGGCTTGTAAAAACCGGCGATGAAGTTGAAATCATTGAACGCGAAGGAGTTACCTACAGCTATATCATCGAACCTGCCGTAGCTATGTCCGGCTGTTTCCCGGCTCGTGACCGTATTAAATCCAGAAAAGGAATCATCAAAGAAATACATGAAAATGACCGGGGATTTTATGTTGTTGTGTTATTCGATGAATAGTTGGTTAAAAAGAAGGTGCTTTGGTATTATGTCAACCAAAGCACCTTCTTTTAATCTTTTATCCTCGTTCTGCTTCCATTAGGAATTACAATTACATCTCTCCAGAGGATCTCCGGCTCTTTCCCCTTTTCCCACTGATAGTCCTTCCAATAACAGTATACCTGGTTATCCCGCATCATCACAAACTCCAAGGTATCATTTCCTGTCGTCTCTCTTACCGAACGCTGCTCACTGTCATTCAGATAACTCATCTTTCCGCTAGGGTCAATTACTGCGATCACTCCATGGTTGTTCGTCCAATTCTTTGGCGTATAGTTCCCATAAATCTGCTTATTCTCCTCACAATAATACATCTGCCAGATCCGTCCGCCAAACTCATCATGGACTTTTTCCCTTTTCTTCTCTTCTTTCAGGGATTTACGGAATATCTTACTATAATTTGCTCCTGAACCGCCGTTTCTGATATAGGCACTATAATAAAGATAATCCCCTGCAATACAAAAACTATCGATCGTGATATCCTCCTCAATGAAAAGTTCCCCGATCCCATTCTTGACCCGGTAAATCCCTTTTTGTGAATCTTCCAAATCTCTTAATTCATACCGTATGCCATCCTTCACCTGCTCGGATTTTACCACATCCGCGATCCGGTCGGAATCCATCTGAAAAATCCGGTCTCCATAATGGATATTCCCGTCCTTTTCTTTTTGTACCGCACGCCCTAACATATCCCTGAGATAAAACTCGCAATTTTCCTGGTGTACATAAATCCCAGGGGTTATTTTTTCAAAATCCTCCCCCATCTCTACCACCTGGATTCTGTCAAAACTCTCGATATAGATTTTATCTTCAAAAATACAAAAATCATCTACTTCCCGGGAAAGAATCTCAATATCACCCTTGCCTTCCCTCATCCGGTACAATGTATGGAACAGTTCCGGAGAAACTTCTGATAAAACAGAATCTTTTCTTTCCGGGCATGGAAGATAATAGGACCATCCGTCGTTGCTTACCTGGATTTCCGGATTTTCTGGGTTTTCTGACGCAAATTCCGTCTGGTCAAGGGGAAGTGAATATAAAACCTGTCCAACCTCTGACAGATAAACCGCTTTTCCTCCTATTTTGATACTCTTCTTTTTCTTTTTCTCTTCTTCTTCTAGCCTCTTACTTTCTTCCGCCGCCAATGATTCCAGAAAAGGCTTCCGCAATGATTCCAGTTTTTGCTTGATTTTTCCTGCCCCAAAGACTAATGCCGCAATCGCAGATAAGAGCAAGGCAGCAGAAAGCAGGTTTATGCCTATAAAGCGAATTTTGGAAAAATTCCCATTCCCATCCTGATTTTCATCTAATTTTAGGTAATCCCATATTTCAAAGAAAATAGATGTCTCATCTAACTTATCTTTCCCTGAATTGCTTTCTGGCACACCTATCCCTTTACTTTTTTTCATATGGGCAGCCCGGATCTGTTCTTGGCTGATCCCTAATTTAAGCAAAGCGATATCATCTGCTTTTTCCTGCAGCAACTCTGCTATATTACTTTTTCCAAAATAGTCCACTATATTGGAATAAAAATCTGCATAGGTCAATATCAGCAATTTTTTTGCTTTTTCTCTATTGGGAATTAATAAACGAATATACCTACAGACATCCTCATATGTCTGGATATAAATTTCTTCAAAACGTTCCTGCCGTTCCTGGCTCTTGGTTTTTTTCTGCTTCCTCATTGTACTGTCCCCATCAGAACCAAAAGATTCTCTACATATCCTTCAATTTTTTATATCCTAATGCTTGCTCCAGCGCTTCTTTCTCCTCATTTCCAAGCATAATTTCCGTTTGTCCCCTATCAACGGTCTTTAAATATAAATAGCACCCTTCCCTATTATGAACTGAATTCAAAATAAACCCTGTATTAGTATAGTCTAACAAAGCAAATGCAAAACTTAGGTTTCCTCCCATTCCCTTAAAAGCATTGTACCTTACCACACCGAACTTTTGGAAGGAGGCTCTCATGTTTTTATTATTGGTGCGGATTTGATCCTTATTGGCATGATCCTGGGATTTTAATTCCTGAATATCCTGGATATGCTCAATGATAATATCCTCCAGGGTTTCAGCATCCCTTCCTCTCATAAAATAATCATAGATGCGATATAATTTCCTTATTTTAAAAATACATACGATAACGACAATGGTCAAAATAAGTGTCAGCCCTGCTTGTCCGAGTATTATATAGAAAGGGTCAATACCCAAAAGATTCCATATACTTTCCGTCATCCGTTTACTCCTATCCTATTGTTTCTATCAATTCAACAATTCTTTCCAATTCGGCCTCCGAATAATATTCTATCTCAATCTTCCCCTTGCTGCGGTCTTTGCGGTTAATATTTACTTTTGTCCCTACTACTGTTTTCATTCTTTCTTCAAGATTTTTAAAAATCAATTCCAGGGCTTCATCTTCTTTTTCTTTTTTCTTTTCTTTTTGTATTTTTCCTAAAGCTTTAACTGCTTTTTCTACTTCCCTTACACTTAAATGGTCTTTTATGATTCTCTCTGCTAATGCCAGCTGCTGGGCAGGATCAGGTACCGCTAACAAAGCCCTGGCGTGGCCGCTGCTTATCAACCCGTCAATCAGCATTTGCTGAATCTCTGGCACCAAATTTAGCAGACGCATGCTATTTGTAATTGTGGAACGGTTCTTTGAAACTCTTTCCGCAATCTCTTCCTGTTTTAAATGGAATTCCTGCATCAGCCTTTGATAGGCAACAGCCTCTTCAATTGGGTTTAAATCCTCTCTCTGCACATTCTCGATCAGTGCAATCTCCATTGCCTGTTGTTTTCCGTACTCCCGCACCACCACCGGAATTTCTTTAAGGCCTGCCATTTTAGCCGCACGCCAACGCCGTTCTCCGGCAACGATCTCATATAAATCCCCTTTTTTCTGTACTAATAAGGGCTGGAGTACGCCGTATTGACGGATGGAATCTGCCAATTCCTGTAACTGTTCTTCTGAAAAGTCTTTCCGGGGCTGTTCTCTGTTTGGTTCGATCCTGGAAATCTTGATAAAAAACTCCCCGCTTTCGTTCTCTGCCTCATTTTCTTTTGCTGCTATATTATCATCTTTCTCTGATGTTATTTCTTTTTTTTCATTCTCCTGGTCTTTTGTTACTTCCTGAACTACCTCTTCCCCAAAAAAAGCCCCTAATCCTTTCCCTAATCCGCGTTTTGCTTTTGCCATAATCAAACTTCTCCTCTGCTGATCACTTCTGCTGCCAACATCCGGTAACTTTCTGCCCCTGCCGAACGGTTGTCATAAAGATTGATCGGCATTCCGTGGCTTGGAGCCTCTGCAAGCCTTACATTTCTTGGGATAATGGTTTTGTAGATTGTTCCTTTTAGGTAGTTTTTTACATTTTCTACTACTTCTAAGGAAAGGTTTGTCCTTGCATCATACATGGTGAAAACTACGCCTTCTAGTTCTAGTTTGGGGTTTAGTTTCTTTTTTACCAAATCTACGGTTTGGATGATCTGGCTTAGCCCTTCTAGGGCATAATATTCGCATTGGATTGGGACAAGTACGGTATCTGCTGCTGTTAGGGCATTGATTGTTAAAAGGTTTAAAGATGGCGGGCAGTCTACGATTATGAAATCGTATTTTGCTTCTATCTTATCTAACTCTTTTCGGAGTTTTGCTTCTTTTTCTTTTTCATCGAGTAGTTCTATTTCTGCCCCTGCTAAATCCACATCAGATGGTAGGATGTCTAGATTTTTTTGTACTTCCTGGATAATGCATTCATGGATCTCACACTCTCCCATTAGTAATTCGTAAACTGTTTTGTCCATGTATCCTTTTTCAAACCCTAGGCCGCTGGTGGCGTTTCCTTGTGGGTCGAAATCTACAGTTAATACTCTTTGTCCTGCTTCTGCAAGGCATGCGGAGAGGTTGATCGCGGTAGTTGTCTTGCCAACTCCGCCTTTTTGGTTTGCAATTGCTATTATTCTTCCCATGTTTTTTCCTTTTAATTTGTTATCTACCTTTGTTTTTTTGAGGGTTAGAGGGGGGTGGGGATTCTTGCTTTTTCTTGTTGGCTCGGCTTTGCACTCGCTTTTTCTGCTGGCTCGGCTTTGCCTTCGGCTTTTTCTGCTGGCTCGGCTTTGCCTTCGGCTTTTTCTGCTGGCTCGGCTTTGCCTTCGCTTTCCCTGCTGGCTCGGCTTTGCCTTCGCTTTCCCTGCTGGCTCGGCTTTGCCTTCGCTTTCCCTGCTGGCTCGGCTTTGCCTTCGCTTTTCCTGCTGGCTCGGCTTTGCCTTCGCTTTTTCTTGCTGGCTCGGCTTTGCCTTCGCTTTTTCTTGCTGGCTCGGCTTTGCCTTCGCTTTTTCTTGCTGGCTCGGCTTTGCCTTCGCTTTTTCTTGCTGGCTCGGCTTCGCCTTCGCTTTTTCTTGCTGGCTCGGCTTTGCCTTCGCTTTTTCCTAACTCGCTTGATTTCTACTCCGCAGTGCCCGCTCACTTCCGCTTCGCTCCAGTTCGCTCACGGGCCTTCGGCCCTATGGAAAAAAATCATTAAGAGGCTGCTTTTGTGCGAGCACAACGCAGCCTCTTAATGATTTTTTTCCGCACTGCTCTTCGCTTTCGTGTACATTATAACACATTTTTATTAATTTTCATATGGATAAACGGAATAAATGGAGGGGTTTTTTATTGATGTTTCACGTGAAACATTAATAAAAGAAAATTTACTTTTTCATTGTATCAAAGCCCATTTTGTATTATACTTATCTTAAGGTTTGGTAGCCTCAGTGGACAAAGGGACTCACACACCTTGTGCACTAAGGGTATGATTGAGAGGTTTTTTTGTTAGTGTTTTATATTTTCAGGAGGTACTTATGAAAGCTAAAAATAAGATTTTAACTTTATTGATTTTATCTTCTAGTACAATCACTACTACTGCTTTTATCAATAAAATAATTAAAATAAAGGCTATCAGAAATAACTATACAAATCAACAAGAATCCCATCATTTCCAATGGCGTTTGGGGGATATTTATTATCGGAAGGTGGGGGTGGGGAAGCCTGTGCTTTTGATTCATGATTTGAATGCTGCTTCTAGCAGTTATGAATGGAAAGAACTGATCCCTCTTCTTGCAGAAAATTATACGGTCTATGCAGTTGATCTGTTAGGTTGTGGGCATTCAGAAAAGATTAATACGACTTACACGAATTATCTTTATGTGCAGTTGATTACCGATTTTATAAAATCTGAAATTGGACATCGCACGAATGTTATTGCTACTGGAGAATCGGCTTCTATTCCGATTATGGCTTGTTCCAATGAACCGGATATATTTGACCGGATTATGTTGGTTAACCCATTGGATCTCTCGGAGTATTGTAAAATCCCGGGAAAGAGGGCTAGGTTTTATAAAAAGATAGTTGATATTCCTGTCATAGGCACTCTCCTCTACCACATTGCCGTCAGTAGGAATTTTATTGAATCAGAGGCTAAAAAAAGGATTTTCTATAATCAATATTGTATTACTCCTGAATGGATTAACTCTTATTATGAAGCTGCACACCTAGGAGTATCGCCTAAATCAATCTATGCCAGCCAACGGTGTAATTATACCAAATGTAATATAAATAATGCCCTCAAAAAAATCAATCATAGTATCTATCTCATCGGAGGGGCAGGAATAGACAACATTACAGAAAAATTAGATAAATATAAAGATCTCAATCCGGCTATTGAAACTGCATTTATTCCGGAAACAAAGCATCTGCCCCAATTAGAAAATGCAAAGGCTCTTAATGAACTGATAAAAACTTATTTTTAATCATCGGTGCATTATACATTTATATCTTAAAAAAATGTTTCACGTGAAACATTTGAATAAAAGAAAAGGAGTTATCATACTATGCTTAAATTCAATCATTTTAACTTTAATGTCTTAGACCTGGAAAAAAGCCTCAATTTTTACAAAGACGCATTAAATCTAATTCCTGTCCGTGAAAAAACCGCCTCAGACCAATCTTTTAAACTTGTTTATTTGGGAGATCAGACTTCTGATTTTACCTTGGAACTTACCTGGCTTCGTGACCGCAAAGAACCTTATAATCTGGGGGAATGTGAATTTCATTTAGCCTTTGTCACTGATGATTTTGAAAATCTCCATAAGAAACATAAAGAACAAGGAATCATCTGCTTTGAAAATGAAAAAATGGGCATATACTTTATCTCCGACCCGGATGGATACTGGATTGAAATCGTACCTCAAAGATAACCTGCATCTTCACTTTGAAGGAACAAAAGTATAACCTTCATCCGCGAAAAATAAAAAGAGGGCAGGAAACCCGGTATGAAAAAACCGAAAGTTTCCTGCCCTCAAAATCCTTATTTTCTCTTGTAAAGATAACATTCTTCACCATGGGAATAAATAACCCCTATAGATTGCAAATAAGCATATATAATGGTCGTGCCAACAAATTTCATTCCTCGTTTTTTTAAATCTTTAGAAATACGATCTGACAGTTCTGAACTTGTCTTATCACTTTCATATATTATCTCATTGCCGGTAAAACTCCAGATATACTTGGAAAAAGATCCATATTCCTGCTGGATAGAACGGAAAATGCCGGCATTATTAACCGCTGCCAGGATCTTAAGCTTATTTCTGATGATCCCCCCATTTTCCATCAACTCCTGAACCTTCTCTTCACCGTAGAGACATATTTTTTCAAGGTCAAAGTTATCAAATGCTTCTCTGAAACTTTCGCGCTTATTTAATACACATTCCCAAGATAAACCTGCCTGAAAACTCTCCAATATCAACAATTCAAATAAATTGTGGTCATTATACTCAGGGACACCCCATTCCTTATCATGATATTCCACATATTTTATATTTTTTAAATTGCACCATTTACATCTGCATAAATTATTGTCTTTCTTATCTTCCACATGTTTATCCTGTTCCTTCATATGATCGGTTCCTTCCCTGGCAGCCCGGCCCTGCGGGGATAAGCCTTCCCGGTAGCCTTTACCTTTTTTATTACCAACAAATTTCTCTTCGCATCTGTCCCTGGCAAAACGAAAGATGCATTTTTACATATTTCTCCGCCAAGAACCCGGATCGCACCTTTCCCTGTTTCTAACTCCTCTTCTATCCTATCAGACTTATAGGCCACGAATAATCCTCCTATCTTAATGAAAGGAACACAATATTCCGACAATGTAGAAATATTCGCCACTGCCCTGGATACACAGATATCAAACTTTTCCCGGTATCGGCTATCCCTTCCAAAATCCTCAGCCCGGCCATGCAACGCCGCAATATCAGATAAACCGAGCCTTGCAATAACCTCCTGGAGAAATGAAACACGTTTATTCAAAGAATCCAAAAGAGTAACCGAGAGGAAAGGAAAAGCTATTTTTAAAGGAATTCCCGGGAATCCTGCCCCTGTGCCTACATCAATCAAACACACCCGGGAATCCTCCCATCCATCCACTGCCCTTATCAGAGATAAACTGTCAATAAAATGCTTATGGACAACATCCTCTAATTCGGTTATAGCAGTCAAATTCATTACCTTATTCCATTCAATCAGAATCTCATAATACTGATAAAATTGCTCCATCTGCCCTGGCTGTAAAGATATCCCCAAATCCCTGCATCCGTCAGACATCCTATCCACAAATCTCTGATCCATATCCACCATCCTTACTCTACTGTTCCCTGCGTATTCTCTCCAAATATACCAAAAGTACCGAAATATCTGCCGGAGATACCCCGGATATCCGCGAAGCCTGTCCGATTGATGCAGGTTTATGCTGATTCAGTTTCTGTACCGCTTCTTTTCTTAAGCTTCCCACCTTGGAATAATCAAAATCCTGATCTAATTTTTTGCTTTCCATTTTTTTAAACTGTGATACCTGCTGTTTCTGTCTTCTCAAGTATCCTTCATATTTAATACTTATGTTAACCTGTTCTGCCACTTCTTCCGATATTACAGGACGATTTTCATCAATTTCAGTTAACATAAAATAATCCAATTCCGGTCGCCGGATTAACTCTGCCAGAGTAGTCCCTGTCTTTAAAAGAGTGCTCCCATGGGTTTCCAAAAATTGCTGCACTTTAGGATTTGCTCCCACCTGTGTTCTTTCCACTCTCTGGATCTCTTTTTCAATCAGCTGTTCCTTTTCCTTTACATAATGATAATCTTTCTCATCTACTAAGCCAATTTCATATCCTATCTCACGCAGCCTAAGATCTGCATTATCCTGCCTCAAAAGCAGGCGGTACTCTGCCCGGGAAGTCATCATCCGGTATGGTTCATGGTTCTCCTTTGTCACAAGGTCATCAATCAATACACCGATATAAGCCTGGGATCGATCCAGGACAAAAGCATCCCGTCCCAATACCTGCATAGCCGCATTCACTCCTGCCATAAATCCTTGTACCGCCGCCTCCTCATATCCGGAACTCCCGTTGAACTGCCCGCCGCTGAATAACCCCTTGATCTTTTTAAATTCCAGGGAAGGATTCAGCTGCAGGGAATTAATACAGTCATATTCAATCGCATAAGCATTTCTCACTATTTTCACCTGCTCCAACCCGGGCACGGTACGGTACATCTGGTATTGGACGTCCTCCGGCAGGGAACTGGACATCCCGCTTAAGTACATTTCATTTGTGTAAAGCCCCTCTGGTTCTATAAACACCTGATGCCTCTCCTTGTCCGGGAACTTTACCACTTTATCCTCGATCGATGGGCAATATCTCGGGCCTGTCCCCTCAATCGCGCCAGAAAATAGTGGGGAACGGTCGATATTTTCCCGGATAATCCGGTGTGTCTCAGCATTTGTATAAGTCAGCCAACAAGAAACCTGTTCCTTTTGCACTGACTGCGGATCCGTGGAAAAAGAAAAAGGCACAATTTTTTCATCCCCGGGCTGCTCCGCTATCTTAGAAAAATCGATGCTTCTTTTGTCAACCCGCGCTGGTGTCCCTGTCTTAAAACGAAACATTTCAATGCCATTGGCAACCAAAGAATCTGTCAGATGGTTTGCTGCCTGAAGTCCGTTTGGCCCGGTCGGGTTGCTGACATCACCATAAATACACCTCGCGCGCAAATAAGTGCCGGTAGCTAAAACCACTGCCTTTGCATGGTAAACGGCACCGGAAAAAGTCTTTACCCCTTCTATCCGTCCCTCCTCTACCAAGATTTCCGAGACCTCTGCCTGCCGTATGGTAAGATGGCCTGTATTCTCTAACGTTCTTCTCATCTCCCGGCTGTAATCCTGTTTATCTGCCTGTGCCCGCAAAGAATGCACCGCAGGCCCCTTAGACTCATTCAGCATCTTTGACTGGATAAATGTCTTATCAATATTTTTTCCCATCTCACCGCCTAAGGCATCCAATTCCCTTACGAGGTGCCCTTTTGAACTCCCCCCGATATTCGGATTGCACGGCATCAAAGCAATGCTGTCAATACTGACCGTAAACACTATGGTCTCCAAGCCGAGGCGGGCACACGCCAAGGCAGCTTCACAGCCTGCATGCCCCGCTCCCACTACTACAATATCATAACTCTCCTCCAAGTAAGGCATAGACACTCTCCTCAAACCTATTATTATTTTCCCATACAGAATTTACCAAAAATTTCATTCACCAGGTCGTCCTCCACTGCTTCCCCAACGATCAATCCCAGCTTTCCATAGGCATCCATCAGGTCAATGGTTAAGAAATCTTCTGGCATCCCGTCTTTCATCCCTTGAAATACCAGCCGTAAACTGCCGAGTGCAGCTTCAAGCGCATTTTTATGCCTGATATTTGTAATCACAAGTTCATCATTAAAATCAAGCTTTCCATGAAAAAACAGATAAGAAATCTCTTTCTCCAGCCGTTCTATCCCGATTTCTTCTTTTGCCGAAATTTCAATAACCGGATGGCCGGTCATTTTCTCCAGTTCCTTTTCCTCCACCACAAGATTCAAATCTACCTTATTCAGCAAAATAATTGCCCTTTTGCTTTTTAACATCTCTATGATTTCCCGGTCATTTCCGTCAAGCGGGCAGGCACCGTCAACAACATAAATAATCAGGTCTGCCTCCTTTGCTGCCTCCTTTGCCCGCAATACCCCGATTTTTTCAACCACATCCTCCGTCTCCCGGATCCCGGCCGTATCTGTCAATCTCAAAGAAACATCCCCAATCCGTATCTGCTCCTCCAAAATATCCCTGGTAGTCCCTGCCACATCTGTCACAATTGCACGTTCCTGCCCGACCAAGATATTCATCAAAGAAGACTTCCCGGCATTTGGCTTGCCCAAAATCACAGTGCGGATCCCCTCCGAAATAAGCCTGCCATTATCGGCATTCTTTAACAATCCTTCTATCTCAGGAACTATTTCCTCCAAAGCCTTCCTCAATTCCCTGGTATATCCGTCCAAAGAAATATGTTCCGGATCATCCAAAGCCGATTCAATATAAGCCACCTGGTATAACAAGGCCTCCCTTAGCTTTTTTATTTTCCTGGATACCGAACCCTTCAGCTGGCTGACAGAATTTGCCATAGCATAATCGTTTTTGGCAGCAATCACATCCATCACCGCTTCTGCCTGTGACAAATCCATACGCCCGTTCAAAAATGCCCTTTTCGTAAATTCACCTGGCTCAGCCGCTACTGCCCCAGAGCGGATTACGGTCTCTAAGATCCTTTTCATGACCAAAACACCGCCATGGCAATTGATCTCCACAGTATCCTCCCCTGTATAACTGTGAGGGCCGCGCATCACCGTTACCAACACCTCATCCAAAATCTGGTTCCCGTCTTTCACCATCCCGTAATGTATTGTGTGGGTAGGGACATCCTGTAGCTTTTTTCCTTCCTTTATGCTTTCAAATATACGGTCTGCCACCACAATCGCTTTGCTGCCGCTGATTCTGATAATCCCTATCCCGGAATTACTGACAGCAGTCGCAATCGCTGCAATCGTGTCCGAATATCTTCCACTCTCCATCTCTTCCTCCTGTTTACCGGACCAGATATAAAACAGCGCCCGGCAGCTGCACTTTGCCGAACGCTATTTCCCTTTATTCTATTCTTACTCAAATCCCTCTTCCGTCTTCTCAATCACCGGCTTTTCCATACGTTTATCCCGGCTGCCGCCATCCCTGTCACGGTTATCCCTCCTCGACGGATAACGGTCTCTGCGGTTATATCCGTCACGCTTTAAGGAAATCACTACATGGCGGTATGGATCCTCTCCCTCGCTTCTGGTTACCACATAACGGTCATTCTGCAGGGCGGAATGGATAATTCTCCTCTCATAAGGATTCATCGGCTCTAACGATACCGGCCTCTTCGTTCTCTTTACCTTATAAGAAATATTCTTGGCAAGGGTTTCTAGCGTTTCCTTGCGCCGTTCACGGTAATTCTCCGTATCCAATTTTACACGGAGATACCCTTCTGTCTCTTTATTTACCACCAAACTAACCAAATACTGTAAAGAATCCAGGGTCTGGCCACGTTTTCCGATCAAAATGCCCATATCGTCCCCAGACATCATCACCTGAAGCTCGCCTTCCTTGGCATCGACAACAGTCTCAATTACAACCTGCATTCCCATGGCACCAAAAACCTGGTCTAAGAATTCCTTTGCCTTTGCCTGAACCACGGCTTCATCCATCTTCACCTCGGTTCTTACCTTCGGCTCTGTTTTTTCTGTTGCAGCCTCCGCATTCCGGCGTTCCGGTTTTTCATGGCTGTCTGCTCTTCCTTCCCTCTTGCCGTACCTCTTTTTCTCATAATCCCTTTGCTCGGAATATTTCTTCTGGCTTTGAGGTTTTTCGGCAGGCTTTTCCGGAATCGGGGCTGCAGATTTTTTCACTGCCTTTTCCTCGGACGCCTTCTCCTGTACGGCTTTCGCCGCCTCCTCTTTGGCCTTCCTCTCTGCCTCTGCTCTTGCTTTTTCAGCTTTCTCCGCATCCAGCCTGGCCTTTTCCTCCGCCTGCTTCGCTGCCTTTTCTGCTTCTGCTTTAGCTTTTCTCTCTGCCTCAGCCTTTGCTTTTTTATTCTTTTCTTCTTCTTCCCCCATCACGCGGGCACGGATGACACATTGCTTTCCACCGAAAATCCCCAAAAAACCACTGCTCTCCTTCTGAACCACTTCATAATATAAATGTTCACTGGTGGTCTTCAATTCCAACAAAGCCTTCGTAATGGCCTCATCCATCGTCTTGGCAGAAATGGTAATCATATCCATTATTTTACCCCCTACTTGTTGTGCTTCTCATTGTACTTGGCAACCATTGCCGCCTTTGAAGCAAGGCTGCCCGGCTTCGCGTCCTTATTATAATATTCATTTGATTCCTTTACCTGTTTGCGTGTCTTCTCCAGCTTCTCATTACGCGCCTCTTCCTCACGCTGCTGGGCTGCCTGGATATTCTTGGCATTAAGCGTCGCATTCTGAGAAATTTTCTGTGGCGGAAGCCCCTTCTTCGCCCTCTTGGCATTCGCCTTCTCCAAATTCTTTTTGATCATCTCATCCATATCCACCTTCTCCAGATAAGCATTGACAATCAACTGCTGGATAATCTGGAACACACTGCTGGCCACCCAATATATTCCAATCGCTGCCGGGAAAGTAAAGCAGAAAAATACTGACATCAATGGCATCATCACATTCATCTGCTTCATCATCTGGGCACTGGTACTATTTTCATCCTGCTGAGGCTGGTTAGACACCATCAGCTTGGTACTCAGCCACTGGCTGGCACCTGCCAAAATCGGAATCAGCCATGCAACACTCGGGGAAAAACCCTGCCAGGGATTTGTCGCTAAGTTAATTCCCAGGAAGGAATTCATTTTCTCAATCGCCGCTGAATTCTGCGTAATCACTGCTGCAGCTTCCGGAAAACGGTTTGCCAGTTCTCCCCACTGTTCCGGATTCAGCTTATAAAGGATGTCCACCATCTTATTGCCGAGCACTTCTCCGCTTTCTCCCACCAGGTCGCCAATCTTGGTGATGCCTGTCAGGGGGATATTGTGGTCCGTGGCAAACTGAAGCAAAGACGCCCCTGCCCCCTCCGGCAGATCCGCAACATTTGAAACATTGGTAATCGCATACACCACCTGCACAAAATAATCCTTTACCGAACTAACATAAGCAGGGATATTATAGATTACCCGGTACAAAGCCAGAAGGATCGGAAGCTGGATCACTAACTGTAAGCAGCCGCCTGTCATTGAAGTGCCATACTTTTCATAGACCGCCTTGGTCTCTACATTCATTTTCATCATGGACTCATTGTCCGTTTTACCTTTATACTTGTTCTGTATCGCTTGGATCTCCGGCTGCATAACCGCCATCAGCTTTGAAGACTTCTGCTGCTTGATCGTCAGCGGAAACATCAAAACCTTCACAACCAATGTAAACAGAATAATACAAAGCCCAATATTTAATATGCCGACAGAACTGGTCAGCCGGAAAAGCAGATCCATAATTAATCCAAGAATCTGGGAAACCGGCCCCAAAATCATTCCCCCGGTCTTTGTCAATACTAAGTAATCCAAACTGTTACCTCCTCATACGTTATGGAACTGGGTCATAACCGCCTTCTGCCCACGGATGACAACGAAGTATCCTCCTTATAGACAACCATAATCCTTTCACAACACCATGTTTTTGCAGTGCCTCAATGGCGTATTGAGAACACGTAGGCGTGTAGATACAGTGAGTCCTCATTTTCATAGGAGACAAAAATATCTGATATCCCCGAATCAGAAGAATCAAACCTTTTCTTATCCAATCACTCATCCTTCACTCACTTCGATTCCCTGCTAATGTTATGCAGCCCGCATAAATGCAAATATGCATGTTCCATATTTTTATAATCCGATGTCCCGGCGGCCGCCCTCGCCACCACCACAATGTCCAAACCATTCGTCAGCTGTTCCTGGTTCAACCGGAAACACTCCCGGATTAACCGGGTCACACGGTGTCTTACAACACTGTTTCCTACCTTTTTACTGACAGAAATCCCTATTCTCTGCCCCGGGTTCCCTGTCCTCCTGATATACATTACCAATTCCTTGTTGGCATAAGATTTCCCGGTGTGGTACACTGCCTGGAAATCAGCCGTTTTTTTAATACTCGGAAATTTTCTCATCACAATCTCTTATTTTTGTTTTACATCTCTGCCACAGAGAAAAAAAGGTCACAATTACTTGTGACCTTCATTCATTAAGCGGATAATCTTGCTCTTCCCTTTGCTCTCCTGGAAGCTAAAACTTTTCTCCCGCCTGGAGTACTCATTCTCGCACGAAAGCCGTGGACTTTCGATCTCTGTCTCTTTTTTGGTTGGAAAGTCATCTTCATAATATAGCACCTCCTCTTATCAATCCATTGTCTTCTTCATTTTTTGATCACTGCTTCTGTCACAGTATTCTGACGATTCTGATTTGGCATCTTCTCAATTATATAGAAAACAAACTGCTTCGTCAAGCGTTTTTATATAGAAAAAACCTAATTTCTATGCCACTGAACCGCTGCCCGCGCTTACCATTCCGCGGAAAACGGATAGCATTACTTTTCCAATCAAAACTACCAGCACCGCAGCTGCAATTGCCTCCGGAACCCCGGATGCCAGGACGGTTCCTAATATCAGCCCCCACACAGCATCGATTGCCACGGTTCTCGCTGCCGCATATTCACCTGCCAGCAAGACATAAATACTCCCCATGACAAACACCGTATTGGTCATTGACCCCACAAACCCGACAGCCGGCAGCGCAACCATATGGTTGACATTCAGCTTTTTCAGTAAAATCCACAGCCATCCTGAAACCACCCCAATCATCGTCCTGCACCCGACCGCAATCCATATTGCCTTTATTGCACCCGGTATCCCGCTCATACTCATAAACGGGGAAAAAGCAAACGACAAAAGCGTCGGTGCCACAGTATTGCTGATCATCGAACAAACCCCGAACACGCAGCCAAGAACCGCTCCCGCTGCAGGTCCCAACATAATAGCCCCGATGATCACAGGGATGTGTACAGTTGTTGCCTTAATAATAGGAAGCTGGATCATCCCTAAAGGCGTATTCGCCAACAAGATGACAATTGCTGCCATAAGTGCAACACTGGTAAGCCAACGAGTGTCCTTTTTTACCATATTCATTTTTTACCTCCTGCTACTGTTCTTAATAATTAAGATACAATGCATAAAATAGACGGCACAGCAATCGTGCCAAGGTGCATATTATAAACCTTCCTCGTATATCATATCGGTTTCCATTTTCCTTGTCAAGTTTTTCTCCGGATACTGTTTATAATGTGAATAAGTTATCCACAATCTGTGGATAACTTTGTTGATAACAATCGAATTTTCTATTCTTTTTTACTATTTCCGTTGAAAAACCGGCCGTTTTGGTATACAATACATTTAGATTGGGTTAGTTTGCGTATCCACATAACATGCCAGGATATCCACAAACCCAAAACTATACATGCCATTTTACTATAAAATCAGGAGAATAAGACATGCTGGACACACTAAAAGGTAAGTGGGATGATATCTTACATTATTTAAAAGAAGAACACGATATATCAGATGTCTCCTTCAACACATGGCTGGTTCCTCTGCGTCTGTATTCCCTGGAACCAGGAAACACCGTCCGGATCATTGTTCCGGACGCCAATTTTCTTGGCTATATCAAGAAAAAATACAGTTTTCTTCTGAAAGTCGCCATTGAGGAGATTACCAGCCTCAAATGCGAGATTGACTTTATTGTTGAAAACCAGATTAAGGAAGACCCTTCCAAGGATAAGCAGCTGATCCGCACCAATACTGCTAAGATCAGCCAGGAAGCACTTCAAAATGCCAATTTGAACCCCAAGTATACATTTGACACCTTCGTGGTTGGCGCCAACAACAATTTAGCCCATGCAGCATCACTCGCCGTAGCCGAATCCCCCGGGGAGATTTACAACCCCTTGTTCATATACGGCGGCGTAGGACTTGGAAAAACCCATCTGATGCACTCCATAGCTAATTTTATTCTCAAAAACAACCACAAGGCAAAGATTCTTTATGTAACATCAGAAAAGTTCACCAATGAACTGATTGATGCCATCCGCAACAAAAACAACATTTCCACAACAGAATTTCGGGAAAAATACCGCAACAACGATGTACTGCTGATCGATGATATCCAGTTCATTATAGGAAAAGAAAGTACGCAGGAAGAATTTTTCCATACCTTCAACGCACTATATGAATCCAAAAAACAGATTATCATATCCTCGGATAAACCTCCTAAGGATATTGAAACATTAGAAGAACGGCTGCGTTCAAGGTTTGAATGGGGGCTTACAGTCGATATCCAGTCCCCGGATTATGAGACGCGTATGGCAATCCTGCGCAAAAAGGAAGAACTAGAAGGCTACAACATTGACAATGAAGTAATTAAATATATTGCCACGAACATCAAATCAAATATCCGTGAACTGGAAGGGGCACTCACAAAAATTGTAGCATTCTCAAAACTTGACCACCGCAAGGAGATCACCATTTCCATGGCAGAAGAGGCCTTAAAGGACATCATCTCACCCGGAGGATCCCAAAAAATCACCCCTGAACTGATTATCCAGGTGGTGGCAGAACACTATAACCTTACCACCTTAGATCTTTTATCCCAGAGAAGAAGCAAGGATATTGTCTATCCCAGGCAGATTGCCATGTATCTTTGCCGCAACATGACAGAGGTCCCTTTACAGGAGATCGGAAAAGCCATGGGCGGCAGGGACCATACTACCATTATTCACGGAATTGAAAAAATATCCAAGGATATAGAGAAATCACCAACGCTGCAAAACACTGTGAATATCTTAAAGAAAAAACTAAGCCCAAATTAGCCCAAAACGGCTAAAAACCAAGGAAATATAAGGGATTACAGGAAAAAAAGTTATTCACATTTTTTTGTGGAAAAGCGGCATATTTTTGTGGATAACTATTTCCTTGCCCTTTGTATTTTTGGATAATTCTTACCCTTGTGGAAAACTTGCTGATTTTGCCAGAGCCTGAGAATAGTTTTCAACATGCTTTTTAACATCAGGTTTGTCCTAATTATCAAGGGTAAACAGGCTTTTACACAAATTAACATCCCCTACTACGATTACGGCGAAATTTATTTATTCATTCTCTTTCGCAGACCGACCATCAAACAGAAAGGAACTTATCAACATGAAGCTGGCTTTTCAGAAAGAAACCTTAGTAAACGGAATCAATATTGTATCAAAGGCAATCCCATCCAAAACTACGATGAACATATTGGAATGTATCCTCATCGATGCTTCCTCCAATGAAATCCGGCTGACAGGGAATGATATGGAACTGGGTATTGAAACGAAAGTCGAAGGATCTATTTTAGAAAAAGGGAAGCTTGCCCTGGAAGCTAAGATTTTTTCCGACATCATCCGCAAACTTCCGGACAGCGATGCGGATGTAACGATTGCCTCCGATGAAAGGTATAATACTACTATTGAATGTGACGGCGCCATATTCAGAATCCAGGGACGCGACCCGCAGGAATTCAGCTATCTTCCCTTTATTGAAAAAAACGAATATATTTGCATTTCCCAGTTTTCTTTAAAGGAAGCAGTACGGCAGACCATATTTTCCACTGCGCCCAATGACAGCAATAAGATGATGGGTGGGGAACTGGTGGAAGTCAAAGATAATGTTTTAAAGGTAGTCTCTTTAGACGGGCACAGGATATCTATACGCAATATCTTGTTAAAGCATAATTATGAAAACCAGAAAATCATCATTCCCGGTAAAACCCTCTCTGAAATCAGTAAGATCCTGAGTGGTGACAATGAAAAAGAGGTACAGATATATTTCAGCAAGAACCATATCTTGTTTGAATTTGAAGATACAAAAGTTATTTCCCGCTTGATTGAGGGGGAATACTTTAAGATTGACCATATGCTGTCCAACGATTATAAAACGCATATCAAGGTCAACAAAAAAATATTTATGGATCATATAGACCGTGCAATGATTATGATCCGGGATAATGACCGCAAACCTATCATACTGAAAATAGAAGAAAATAATGTCAATATGAAAATACGTTCCTCCTTCGGCTCCATGAATGCAAATGTGGCTGCCCAGAAAACAGGGGATGATATCACAATTGCATTCAATCCGAAGTTTTTGCTGGATGCTTTGCGGGTGATTGACGACGAGGAGGCTGATATCTATATGATGAACCCCAAATCCCCATGCTTTATTAAGGATGATGCCGGGAACTATATTTATTTGATTTTACCGGTGAATTTTATTGATGAAGATTAAAATTTCAGGCAAAGGTGTTTGAAAGGGAAAATAATGGAAATTATAAAAATAAGAGATGAATTTATCAAACTTGGCCAGGCATTGAAGCTGGCAGGCATTTGCAGTTCTGGTGTAGATGCCAAGCACCTGATAGAGAATGGTGCTGTGACTGTGAATGGAAAGGTGGAGTTGCAGCGTGGGAAGAAGCTTCGGCATGGCGATGTGTTTGCCTGTGACGGCAAATCCGTCCAAATCAGCGGGTAAGTTATTTTCCGTTCTGGGGACAGAATATGATTATTGAATCGATTGAATTAAAAAACTACCGTAATTATGATACCTTACATATACAGTTCAGCCCGAAAACCAATATCTTATTTGGTAATAATGCACAAGGAAAAACTAATTTATTAGAAGCCATTTATGTATGTTCTACAACAAAATCCCATAGAGGAAGCAAAGACCGGGAAATGATCCGGTTTCAGGCAGAAGAATCCCATTTAAAGATCCGTCTCTGTAAGGACCAGGTTCCTTATCGGATTGATATGCATCTGAAAAAAAACAAGGCGAAAGGGATTGCCATTAATGGTATCCCGATCCGTAAGGCAAGTGAATTGTTTGGGGTCATTAATGTAGTCTTTTTTTCACCGGAAGATCTCAACCTGATAAAAAACGGCCCTTCGGAGCGGAGAAAATTCATTGATTTGGAACTATGCCAGCTGAATAAGCTATATGTCCATTCCCTGGTTTCTTATAACCATATTTTAATGCAGAGAAATCGTTTGCTGAAAGATCTTGCCTTTCGGCCGGAATACGAAGAGACATTGGATGTATGGGATTTACAATTAGCGCAATATGGGAGAGAGATTATCCAGTACCGGGAAGATTTTATTTCCCAGCTCAATGGCATTATCGGGAAGATACACAATAAGCTTTCCGGAAACCGGGAAAATCTTAAGATCATCTATGACCCTTGTGCCTTGCCAGACCGGCTGGAGGAAGAGATTAAAAGGAGCAGGTTTTCTGATATAAAACAGAAAACAAGCTTAGTTGGCCCGCACCGGGATGATATAGGCTTTTATATGGATAAAATTGATATCCGGAGATTTGGGTCCCAGGGACAGCAGCGGACAGCCGCCTTGTCCTTGAAGCTGGCAGAGATTGAACTGGTGAAGAAGATAGTGAAAGATTATCCGATCCTTTTGCTGGATGATGTATTATCGGAATTGGATGGGGAGAGGCAGAACCATCTCCTCTCTGCCATCGACCAGATCCAGACCATGATTACCTGTACAGGGCTGGAAGATTTTGTAAATAACCGTTTTCCGATTGACCGTCTGTTCAAAGTGGTGGACGGGGTGGTGACACAGGAAAACTAGTTTTATCAACCATCAATTATAGGAGGAAAAAGCATGAGTGCAGAATACGGAGCGGACCAGATTCAGATTCTGGAAGGGTTGGAAGCGGTCCGGAAACGTCCCGGTATGTATATTGGAAGTACTTCATCAAGGGGATTGCATCACCTGGTATATGAGATCGTGGACAATTCTGTTGACGAAGCGCTGGCAGGATTTTGTGATAAGATCGAAGTGACAATCAATATGGACAATTCTGTCACTGTCGTTGATAATGGCCGCGGAATCCCGGTTGGGATCCAAAAGAAGGCCGGCATCCCGGCGGTAGAGGTGGTTTTTACCATCCTCCATGCCGGAGGCAAGTTCGGCGGCGGTGGATATAAGGTATCTGGCGGCCTGCATGGAGTAGGCGCTTCGGTAGTGAATGCTCTTTCCGTATGGCTGGAGGTACGGATATACCAGGATGGGAAGGTCTATCAGCAGCGTTATGAGCGGGGCAAGGTGATATACCCGTTAAAGGTGGTGGGGGAATGCCCGGATAATCAGCATGGTACAGAAGTCCGGTTCCTTCCGGATCCCGAGATTTTTGAGGATACGGTTTTTGATTTTGATATTTTGCGGGTCAGGTTACAGGAAACTGCCTTTTTGACAAAGAACCTCAAGATTGTGCTGAGGGACGGCAGGGAGGAAAAAAGGGAAAAGACTTTCCACTATGAAGGGGGAATCCAGGAATTTGTTACCTACCTGAATAAGAGCAAGACGACGATCTATGATAAAGTTGTCTATTGTGAGGGGAGCAGGGATAATATTTATGTGGAAGTCGCCATGCAGCACAACGACTCCTACACAGAAAATATTTATAGTTTTGTCAATAATGTCAATACCCCGGAAGGCGGAACCCATCTTGCGGGCTTTAAAAATGCATTGACGAAAACGATCAATGAATATGCCCGCAAAAACAAGCTTCTGAAAGAAAATGAAGATAATTTAAGCGGTGAGGACATCAGGGAAGGCCTGACGGCTATTATCAGTGTCAAGATTGAAGAACCCCAATTTGAAGGCCAGACGAAACAAAAACTTGGCAACAGCGAGGCGAGGGGGGCAGTAGATAATATAGTCAGTGAACAGCTTACTTACTTTTTGGAACAGAACCCCAATGCAGCCAAAACAATCTGTGAAAAATCGGTGCTGGCACAGAGAGCCCGTGCTGCAGCCAGAAAAGCAAGGGACTTGACGAGAAGGAAGACCGCTTTAGAGGGGATGGCTTTGCCGGGTAAGCTGGCAGACTGTTCCAACAAAGACCCGGAAAAATGCGAGATTTTTATTGTAGAGGGAGATTCGGCAGGTGGTTCGGCCAAAACCGCCCGTTCCCGGGATAACCAGGCAATACTCCCGCTGCGTGGGAAAATCCTGAATGTGGAGAAGGCCAGGCTGGATAAGATCTATGCAAACGCGGAGATTAAGGCAATGATCACAGCCTTTGGCACAGGGATCCATGATGATTTTGACATCTCGAAACTGCGGTACCATAAGATTATCATAATGACGGATGCGGATGTGGACGGTGCCCATATCAGTACCCTGATGCTGACATTTTTATACCGTTTTATGCCGGAACTGATCCGCCAGGGACATGTATACCTGGCACAGCCTCCGCTCTATAAGCTGGAAAAGAACAAAAGGATCTGGTATGCCTACAGTGATGAAGAATTAAACCAGATTCTAAAAGAGGTTGGACGGGACAGCAATAATAAAATCCAACGCTATAAAGGACTTGGGGAGATGGATGCCGAACAGCTGTGGGAGACGACCATGGATCCGGAGAGAAGAATCCTTTTGCGGGTGAATATGGATGACGATGTAATCTCGGAATTGGATCTGACCTTTACCACCTTAATGGGAGACCAGGTGGAGCCAAGGCGTGAATTTATCGAAGCAAATGCAAAATTCGTACAGAACCTGGATATTTAACGCGGAGGTAAGGAGGATAGTATGGAACCAAATGTTTTTGATAAAGTGCATGATATAGACTTAAAATCAACCATGGAGAAATCCTATATTGATTATGCAATGAGCGTGATCGCAGCCCGTGCCCTCCCGGATGTGAGGGACGGCTTAAAGCCGGTTCAGCGGCGGGTTCTTTTTTCCATGATAGAATTGAATAATGGTCCGGACAAGCCTCACCGTAAGTGTGCCCGTATCGTCGGTGATACCATGGGTAAGTACCATCCCCATGGCGACAGTTCCATTTATGGGGCATTGGTAAATATGGCCCAGGAATGGTCTACCCGCTATCCATTGGTTGACGGCCATGGCAATTTCGGTTCTGTAGATGGCGACGGAGCAGCTGCCATGCGTTATACAGAAGCGCGTTTAAGCAAGATTTCCATGGAAATGCTGGCAGACATCAATAAAGATACCGTGGATTTTGTACCGAACTTTGATGAGACCGAGAAAGAGCCGGTTGTACTTCCATCCCGTTATCCGAATCTTTTGGTCAATGGCACTACGGGAATAGCGGTAGGCATGGCAACCAATATCCCTCCCCATAATCTCAGGGAAGTGATCTCGGCGGTAGTCAAGATCATTGATAACCGCGTCCAGGAGGACAGGGATACCTCAATGGAGGAGATTTTAGAGATTGTCAAAGGACCGGATTTCCCGACAGGGGCAACGATACTTGGGAAGGCCGGTATTGAGGAGGCATACCGTACAGGACGGGGAAAACTGCGCGTGCGTGCAGTCTCCGATATTGAGGCATTGCCAAACGGGAAAAGCCGTATTATTGTGACAGAACTTCCCTATCTGGTAAATAAAGCCAGGCTGATTGAAAAAATTGCCGAACTGGTAAAGGACAAAAGGATCGACGGCATTACGGACCTGCGGGATGAGTCAGACAGGCAGGGAATGCGGGTCGTGATTGAACTGCGCCGCGATGTCAATGCCAATGTGGTCTTAAACCAGCTATATAAGCATACCCAGCTCCAGGACACTTTCGGTGTCAACATGCTTGCCTTGGTAAATAATGAGCCGAAAGTATTGAACCTTTTGGACATGTTAAGGCACTATTTAAGGCATCAGGAAGACGTGGTGACGCGCCGTACTAAATATGACCTGAACAAAGCAGAAGAACGTGCCCATATATTACAGGGTTTGCTGATTGCTTTAGACCACATTGACGAGGTAATAAGGATTATCCGCGGATCTGATACCGTGCAGGCTGCCAAAGCCCAGTTAATGGAACGTTTCGGATTAAGTGATGCCCAGTCCCAGGCGATTGTTGATATGCGCCTGAGGGCACTGACCGGTTTGGAACGGGACCGGTTAGAGAACGAGTACCGGGAACTGATGGCAAAGATCGAGCAGTTAAAAGCAATCCTTGCAGATGAAAAGAAGCTGTTAGGCGTGATCAGGGAAGAGATCCTGGTGATATCCGGGAAATACGGAGATGACAGAAAAACTTCTATTGGTTTCGATGAATATGATATGTCAATGGAGGATCTGATTCCCAACGAAAAAACGATTGTGGCGATGACAAAGCTAGGTTATATCAAGCGCATGAGCATCGATAATTTTAAAAACCAGAACCGCGGCGGAAAAGGGATTAAAGGGATGCAGATCATTGATGAAGACTATATTGAAGACCTGATCCTGACCCATAACCACAATTATATTATGTTCTTTACCAACAAAGGAAGAGTATACCGCCTCAAAGCATATGCAATCCCGGAAGGGAGCCGTACAGCGAGGGGGACTGCCATTGTGAACCTGATCCAGCTGCAGCCGGAAGAAAAAATCAGCGCCATTATCCCGGTTAAGAAATATGATGAGACAGAGTTCCTCCTTATGGCTACCAGAAACGGGATGGTCAAGAAAACCCCGATCCGGGAATATGAAAATGTCCGTAAGAACGGCCTTCAGGCAATTGTCCTGCGGGATAATGACGAGTTGATTGAGGTTAAGGCGACCAACAACGAGAAAGATATCTTCCTGGTGACAAAGAAGGGGCAGTGTATCCGTTTCCATGAAACGGATGTAAGGATCACCGGACGGGTATCAATCGGCGTAATCGGCATGAAGCTGAATGAAGGTGACCAGGTAGTGGCAATGCAGATGCATACCCAAGGTGAATGTATGCTGGTAGTTTCGGCAAACGGAATAGGGAAACGGACGCCTATCGAAGAATTTACCAGACAAAACAGGGGCGGTAAAGGGATCTTATGCTATAAGATCACAGAAAAGACCGGTGATATCGTAGGTGCAAAGCTAGTACATGATGACCATGATATCATGATTATCACCACGGAAGGTGTTGTGATCCGTATTTCTGTAGATGACATTTCTATTATAGGGCGCAATACATCCGGGGTAAAACTGATGGATATTGATTCGGATTCCAATGTACAGGTTGCCAGCATTGCAAAAGTAAGGGATGACGGCAAAAAGTCAGAGGGGGACGGAATCGAGGAATTAGATTTTGAAGATTCAGAAACAGAAGAACCTACAGAGGATAAAGAATAACGGATAAATTCTACCGTAAAGAAGGAAAAACCCAGGGAGGTTTCTCACCAGGAGCCTCCCTGGAATTTGCTTTCCGGAATACCTTTTGAATGATTATAAACAAACAATCCATGATGAGCAATAAAAGGAGGTTCTGTATTGAGATCCATTTCCGTATCAGAGATTACAAAACAGATCAGTGAAATGTGCATAGAGGCAAATCATTTTTTGTCCCCGGATATGAAAAAGGTATTTGACAGTTCCATAGAAAAAGAATGCTCTCCCCTGGGAAAACAGATACTAGGGCAGCTGGAGGAAAATCTTGTAATTGCAGGAACGGACAGGATTCCGATCTGCCAGGATACCGGCATGGCAGTTGTTTTTATGAAGATTGGCCAGGAGGTGTCCATAGAGGGAGGTTCCCTGGCAGATGCTATTAACCAGGGAGTCCGTGAGGGGTATGCCAATGGATA
Organism: bacterium 1XD21-70; assembly: GCA_003669055.1. Taxonomy (GTDB): domain Bacteria; phylum Bacillota; class Clostridia; order Lachnospirales; family Lachnospiraceae; genus Brotaphodocola. The sequence goes on along the minus strand of RAYB01000006.1, from coordinate 1,520 downwards.
TTTGCGCAAATCCGTGGTCAGGGATCCGATTGAGAGAGAAAATACCCGGGACAATACCCCGGCTGTGATCCATTATGACATCGTTCCCGGAGACCGGATCGATATTATGGTAGCACCGAAAGGATTTGGCAGTGAAAATATGAGCCGGGTTTTTATGTTAAAACCGGCAGACGGGATAGACGGTGTCAGGAATGCAGTTCTTACGGCAGTAAAAGATGCAGGCCCGAATGCCTGCCCGCCGATGGTGGTAGGAGTAGGGATAGGCGGTACTTTTGAAAAATGTGCCCTTATGGCAAAGCATGCCTTGACCAGAAACCTAGAAGAGGAATCTCCAATACCTTATGTAAGGGAATTAGAAAAAGAATTGTTAAAAGAAATCAACTGCTTAGGGATAGGCCCCGGCGGATTAGGCGGTACTGTCACAGCGTTTGCTGTTAATATAGAAACCTATCCGACGCATATTGCAGGCCTCCCGGTGGCAGTAAATATCTGTTGCCATGTAAACCGCCATGCACATCGGGTCCTGTAGAGGAGATTGCATATGAATAAAAGAATAAAGGCACCGATCAGCAGAGAGGAAGCAGCCTTACTAAAAGCCGGTGATTATGTATTGTTAAGCGGAACTATCTATACAGCCAGGGATGCCGCGCATAAAAGAATGCAGGAAGCATTAGACAAGGGGGAAGCTTTGCCTTTTGATATCCGGTCCAATATTATCTATTATATGGGGCCGTCTCCGGCAAGGGAAGGAAGGCCGATCGGATCGGCTGGTCCAACTACAGCCAGCCGGATGGACAAGTATACCCCACAGCTTTTGGATCTGGGGATGGGGGCAATGATCGGAAAAGGGAAAAGGAGCCAGGCAGTAATCGACGGTATCATCCGGAACGGATCTGTTTATTTTGCTGCTGTCGGTGGAGCAGGCGCCCTGCTTTCCAAAAGGATACTCTCCTCAGAAGTAATTGCTTATGAGGATTTGGGAACAGAAGCAATCCGTAAGCTTGAGGTGGAAGATTTCCCGGTAGTGGTGGTGATTGATTCAGAAGGTAATAATCTTTATGAGACTGCCATATTAGAATACCAAAGATAAAATCTTCCAGTATTTCAGTAGATATTATGAAGAGAAATTAGCTATATATAGGAAAAAACAGAACATAAAATCTACATTTGGTAGTTCAGAAAAAAAGTGAAAAATGATGAAAAATATGGCTTGACAAGCCGTTGATTTTCACTTATAATAGGCCATGCGTTTCGGAACAAAGTTGTTTAGAAACGCAATCATATGGAATAAGTCAATTCGGAGAAATACTCAAGAGGCCGAAGAGGCGCCCCTGCTAAGGGTGTAGGTCGGGCAACCGGCGCGAGGGTTCAAATCCCTCTTTCTCCGTTCTTTATTCCACATGACTCTTTTTTTCCTCATACCAAGCGGTATGAAAGAAAAATAAAAAAAGTTGAAAAAAGTTGTTGACAAACTTCGCAAGGTATGATAAGATAAACGAGTTGCTGCTGAGGAAGCCAAC